>NZ_JAMOHM010000002.1 GCF_024448335.1 Stutzerimonas frequens | reverse complement strand
CTATAAACTCTCGGACCTTTACGCCGAGCCCGCCGGTGCACCGGCCGAACCACCCAGCCAGCCATGAAACCCATCCAGCTTCCTCTCGGCGTCCGTCTGCGCGACGACGCCACCTTCGCCAACTTCTATCCGGGCGCCAACGCGGCTGCCTTGGGCTATGTCGAACGGTTGTGCTCGCCTGCCGCAGGGTGGTCCGATGAACTGATCTACCTCTGGGGGCAAACCGGCGTCGGTCGTAGCCATCTGCTGCAGGCGGCCTGTTTGAGGGTCGAGGAGCGCGGCGAACTGGCGGTCTATCTACCGCTGGCCGATGTCGCTGAGTACGGACCGGCCCTGCTGGACAATCTCGAGCAGAGCGAATTGGTGTGCCTGGATGATCTCGATGCCGTGGCGGGTGACGCGATCTGGGAAGAGGCCTTGTTCCATCTGTTCAACCGCCTGCGCGATGCCGGGCGGCGGCTGCTGCTGGCAGCGGATGCCTCGCCACGCGAACTGGCGGTCGAGCTGCCTGACCTCAAGTCGCGCCTGAGCCTGGCGCTGGTGTTCCAGCTGCAGCAGCTGACCGACGAGGACAAGCTGCGTGCGCTGCAGCTGCGTGCTTCGCGTCGCGGGCTCAACCTGCCGGATGATGTCGGTCGTTTCATCCTGACCCGTGGTTCGCGCAGCATGAGCGCACTTTTCGAGTTGCTCGACGAGCTGGACCAAGCCTCGCTGCAGGCGCAGCGCAAGCTGACCATTCCCTTCCTCAAGGAAACGCTTGGCTGGTAGTGCCGCTCGGGACACGAGCGCATGTCTGCATCCCGGTCGGCCCAGCGGTCAGCTTTCTCCAGCGAGCTTGCGTTCGTATTGATAGGCCCAACGGGTATACAGCAAAGCTGCGATGAACAACGTCAGGCTGATGAACGCTTCCAGCCATCCATAGACCATGCGCGCCGGGTCGATGGCGGCCAGCACGCCCTGGATGAAGTAAAGGTTGACGATGAAGCAGGTCCAGGCATGCGCTCGCGGACTGCCAGCGATCATTCCCGGGGCAACCAACAGTAATGGAATCAGCTGGATGCTCAGGACTACCCAGATGCGCGCTCCGTGAAGATCGGCAAATACCAGATTCCATACAACCAGCAGCGCAGCGAGGCCGAAGAAGCTGGCGAGGCTGATGGCCCGGCTGAGCCTGAGCCGTGGCTTGAGCCATTCCAGCGTCGGTAGGGTTTTGCGCTTCTTAGCCACGATCGGTCTCCAGCTGTTGAGCGGTGCGCGCGAGCCGTTGCCCCAGCGCGCGGCAAAGGGCGATTTCATGCTCGTCGAGCAGACGCTTGCCGTCCGCCCCTGCATGATGGCTGGCGCCGTAGGGTGTACCGCCGCCGCGGGTTTCCAGTAGGGCATTCTCGCTGTAGGGCAGACCGAGTATCAGCATGCCGTGGTGCAACAGCGGCAGCAGCATTGAGAGCAAGGTGCTTTCCTGGCCGCCGTGCAGACTGGACGTCGAGGTGAATACGCCGGCTGGCTTGCCAACCAGTTCGCCGGTGAGCCACAGGCTGCTGGTGCCATCGAGGAAGTACTTCATTGGCGCTGCCATGTTGCCGAAGCGGGTCGGGCTGCCCAGTGCAAGCCCGGCACAGTTCTTCAGATCATCGAGCGTCGCATAGAGCGCGCCGGAGTCCGG
Organism: Stutzerimonas frequens; assembly: GCF_024448335.1. Lineage (GTDB taxonomy): Bacteria > Pseudomonadota > Gammaproteobacteria > Pseudomonadales > Pseudomonadaceae > Stutzerimonas > Stutzerimonas frequens. The sequence goes on along the minus strand of NZ_JAMOHM010000002.1, from coordinate 460,211 downwards.
GATGCTCGGTGCGACGGCTTCGCATTCGGTGGAAACCGCCGGGACGGTGCGCAGGCGCGCCTCCATGCCGGTCAGTTCGATACCGCGTGCGATCTGTCTCGCCATTTCAGCAGTGGCGCCGTGGCGGCTGTAGTAGAGCACGAGAACGTAGGGCGCACTCACGGCAATATCTCCAGAACCTTTTCCGGCGGTCGGCCGATGATGGCCTTGTCGCCAGCGACCAGGATCGGACGCTCGATCAGCTTCGGGTGCTCGACCATCGCTGCGATCAGCTGGGCTTCCTCCAGTCCGGCATCAGCCAGTTCGAGCGTCTTGTACTCGTCTTCGCCGGTCCGCAATAGCTGCCGGGCGGTAAGTCCCAGCTTGTTCAGCAGCTCTTTGAGTTCGCTGGTCGAAAGCGGGGAATCCAGATAACGCACGATCTCGGGTTTCAGCCCGCGAGCTTCAAGGAGCTCCAGTGCAGCGCGTGATTTGGAGCAGCGCGGATTGTGATAAAGCGTGAGTTCGGTCATTTGAGGTTGCGTCTCGCCGGTTGAGGTGGCCATTCTAACCTTCAACGGGGTGCCTGCCGAAATGTGCAGCACGGGCCATTTGCAGGGACGGCATCTGTCCGCTGCGGCAAGATCTCGGGGTCGTCGTGCCTCTAAGGGAGAATGGATGCATCAGCGCATCGATAACATGCTGGAATTCGGCCGTTTCCTGGTCAGGCGTTTCCTGACGGATCGAGGGCCCCACAGTGCTGCGGCGCTGACCTATACCACGCTGTTCGCCGTGGTGCCGATGATGACGGTGACCTTCGCCATGCTCTCGGCGATTCCGGCGTTCAAGGGCGTCGGCGAACAGATCCAGTACTACATTTTCAACAACTTCATCCCATCGACCGGTGCGACCATTCAGGAATACCTCCTGGCCTTCACCAGCCAGGCACGGCAGCTGACTTGGTTCGGTGTCGGGTTTCTCATGGCCACTGCGCTGATGATGCTGCTGACGATCGAAAAGGCGTTCAATACGATCTGGCGCGTTCGGCAGCCCCGGCGTGGCGTGTCCAGCTTTCTGCTCTATTGGGCCATTCTCAGTCTCGGCCCATTGCTGCTCGGCGCCGGCTTCGCTACCAGTACATATGTCGCCTCGCTTTCATTGATCTCGGGGCCCTATGCGCTCATTGGCGTGGGCACGCTGATCAAGGTCATGCCATTGCTGCTCAGTGTCGCCGCGTTCACCCTGATCTATGCCGCCGTGCCCAATACGCGGGTGCCGCTACGTCACGCCCTGGTGGGGGGGGTCTTCACCGCGGTGCTGTTCGAAACGGCGAAGCAGCTGTTCGGTCTTTATGTCAGCTACTTTCCCAGCTATCAGTTGATCTACGGCGCGTTTGCCGCCGTTCCGCTTTTTCTGCTCTGGGTCTATCTGTCATGGATGATCGTGCTGTTCGGCGCCGAGCTGGTCTGTGGGTTGTCCTCCTCGCAGCAATGGCGCCGCCGCCCTTTGCCGCGGCTGCTGGTCATGCTGATGCTGCTGCGCACGCTGCACCAGCGTCAGCAGAAGGGCAGGGAGCTACATCTGCGTGACCTGCACCGGGCCGGCCTGCGCCTACCCGAGGACGAATGGGACGAAATCCTTGGCTTCTTCGAGCAGGAGCAGCTGGTTTGCCGCACGGGTACCGGCGGCTGGGTGCTGTGTCGAGACCTCGGGCATTACAGCCTCGATCAGCTGCTGCGCTGCAATCCCTGGCCCTTGTCGGCACGCGACGCGCTACCGGAGCAGCTCGACGAGCCCTGGTACCCGACGCTGCGTCGTTCGCTGCAGTTGCTGCAACAGGAGCAGACCAATCTGTTCGGTGGCAGCCTGGCGAACTGGTTGCAGGCCGGCGGTGACAAAAATCGTCAGTAACGGAATGATTGCGCAGTTTCCTGGGGCGCGCGGGCCGGGCGGAAGCCGGCCGCACGCCGCGTCCCGAGGCGTATCGGGCCTCGGCTCGAATACTGGCATGCTTCTGGCAGTGGATATGATGGTTGAGAGGACGGCGTGATGAACGGCAAGCGCAGCACCATTCTTTATCTGCACCAGCGAGCGCCTGACGCCGCGCTGGATGCCTTGAATCGCCTGACCGGTCTGCGTTTCACACAGTGGCCCGAATCTCTGGTCGACCGGTCGGAGGGGCGGAGCGGGCAAGAAGCAGAAGCTGTGCAAAACGTGCCGGACACGTCGAAGCAGGTGAGTGGCTGATCAGGCTTGTGCGGTAATGCGCTCAGCCGTGACGGGCTCGACGGGATGCACGAACAGTTCTTCAACGGATACGGCGACCACTGCCGAGGCCGGTCGAAGATGAATCTGCAGATCTTCGATCTTCTGCTTTACCGGTAGCCGGGCGATACCGGAGAGCAGGATCTTGCCGGCGCCATCGGTTCGACCGTGATCGATAGCCGCTTCCCGCTGCTGTTGTCCGTCGCGGTACTTGGCAACCAGCGAGACCATCAGTCCCGCCTTTCCCTGCAGCTGGAGCCAGCTGGCAACATTGAACTCAGCGATGCGACCGTCATAAGTGGTCAGCGAAATGGCTGCTTGCTCGACGATGCGCGACGGCACACTACCGATCAGTTTGTCATTGTGTTGAGACATGGCTTCGCTACTGGTTAGTCGGTGAGGTGCGGAATTATAGGCAGTCCGGTCCGGCGAAAACTGTGCACTTGAGCGATGGGCGGCGTGACGGGACTCGCAGAACAGTGAAAACGCGGCGCTTATTTGGCGTCACCGTTCGATGCCCGCAACCGGCTGCCTGATCGTGCTCGGCCGGGGAGTACGCGGTATCCTTCCGCTCATTCCGACGAGGCATCGCTCATGGTCAAACTACGTTCATCGCTTTTCATCTTCGCCTGCGTGCTGCTCGCCGCCTGTGACAGCAGTTGGGGGCCGGATCAGTACGGCAGGGAAGTGACCGCTGCCGATCTGCAGGGCAAGTGGCTGCTGATCAATTACTGGGCCGAGTGGTGCGGCCCTTGTCGTACGGAGATTCCTGAACTCAATACCCTGGCCGAGCAGGAGCGGCAGCTGGAGGTGCTCGGTGTCAATTTCGACGAGCTGCGAGGGGAGGAGCTTGCACAGGCGGCACAAACCCTTGGCATTCGCTTCAAGGTGCTGAGCGACGATCCGGCCGAGCGATTGCAGCTGTCCCGCAGCGCGGTGTTGCCGGTGAGCTATCTGGTGGATGACGAAGGGAGGGTTCGCAAGCAATTGGTTGGCGAGCAGACCGCCGAGGGCATACTCGAGCACCTCAAGCAGCTGCGCGGCGAGTAATCCGCTCAAGTGGTTCCGGCTACGAGTCGCTTACGGTTTGACGTACCAGAAGTCCTGCCAGAAGCCGATCACCTTGGCTGGATAGCGATTCTTGCCAAGGCTGCCGTTGTAGCGGGCCAGCGCTCGGTTGATGTCGCCGTTTTCCTTGCGAAGATAATAGCTCAGGATGGTGCAGCCATAGCGCAGATTGGTGGCGTTGTCGGTCAGGTTGTCCTGCGGTCGTCCGAGTTCAGCCTTCCAGAACGGCATTACCTGCATCATGCCCTGTGCGCCGACGCTGGATATGGCGAAGCGGTCGAAATGGCTTTCGGCGTGGATCAGCGCCAGAACCAGCTCCGGTTGCAGGCCGGCTTTGCTCGCTTCGCGGTGTACCAGCCTGAGCAGCGTCAGGCGTTCCCCTGCGTCTGGAACGTAGCGCTTGAGGCGGCCGGACATGTCCACCAGCCAGACTTCCGCGTCGAAGCGATCCTGAAAGCTGTCAGCCTCCGCAACGGTACGCTGCATAAGATCGCGTAGCTCGGGTTCAGGCGCCTGGCGGATGTTGGCGTTTGCCGACAACGCCAGCGCCAGAAGCAACGGCAGAACGAGCATCCGCGGGATCATCGGGTTTAGTTTCCGTCGCTGCCTTCGATCAGGCTGTCCAGAAACTGCTTCTGCAGCTCAGGGTCGTTGCGCGTCAGCTCGATCAGGCTCTGCTCCAGCTCGCTGGCTTCCTCTTCCATGCCGAGCTCGGACAGCCGTCTGACTCGATGCACCCACTGCGCCACATCGTCACCCTCGAGGTCATCGAATATGAGGTCGTGCGCCTCCTGCAGCTTGCCGCGCAGCTTGTGGCTGACCAGTAGCGTGGCGTCAGCTCGCGTACCGTCCTGCGGATCCTCTACCGATAGCTGCAGCTTGCCCACCTGAGTGACATCCTGGTCAGCGAACGATCCGTCGAGCAGGCTCAGGCGAAGTACGCCGTAGCGGTCGGTGGTCAGTTCGTGGGTCTGCGGACCGGCGACGACCCGAACCGGCCGTTCGGCCCAGGGCAGGCTGGTGTACTCGAGCCGAGCATCCCGTCGCTGCTCATCGAGGCTGGCGAGATTCTGCTGCGAGCGTCCGTTGGACTCGACGTTCATGAACGGATTGAGACCGGCGAAACCGTAGCTGATCCAGTCTCGTGTGGCGCGTTCGGGGATGTTCCCGAGCATCACTACGTTGAGCACGTTGGCGCCGACCCCGGCGACTACCGCGACGACCCCCATCGGGATTTCGTACAGCTCGCGCCAAGGCTGATAGGGCGTATAGCGATCATAACGGCGTGTGACCTCGAAATCGGTGACTTCGAAGGTTTTCTGTTCCTGCACGCGAACACGCCGCTGGGGCAGTTCGAGTACCTGTGGTTCGCCGAGCTCGATGCGCAGGCTGTGGTCGAGCAGTTTGCGTTCGGTGCGCGCTTCATGCTCGCTGCGCTGAGGCAGGTGATTGGCGCAGCCGCCAAGCAGAAGCGCCGCGCAGAGCGCGGCGCTGGTTGAAGCGACAAGATGTCGGTTGAGCATGGTTTCCGGTCAGCGATGAACACGCGAATTGATGAAGGAGAGGATATCTGAAACGGCTACCTGCTGTGGTTGGGCATCGCGGCGATGCTTGTATTCCAGCGTGCCGTCCGCCAATCCACGATCGCTGATGACGATGCGGTGCGGGATGCCGATCAGCTCCATGTCGGCGAATTTGACGCCAGGACTGGTCTTTTTGTCACGGTCGTCGAGCAGAACTTCGTAGCCGGCTGCGGTCAGCTCGGCGTAGAGGTTGTCGGTAGCTTCGCGGACCGCCTCGGTCTCGTATTTCATCGGTACCAGCGCAATCTGGAACGGTGCCAGGGCGTCCGGCCAGAGAATGCCGCGCTCGTCGTAGTTCTGCTCGATAGCCGCAGCGACCACGCGGGAAACCCCGATGCCGTAGCAGCCCATGATCAGGGTCGCCGGCTTGCCGTTCTCGCCCATGACCTGGCAGTTCATCGCTTCGCTGTACTTGGTGCCGAGCTGGAAGATATGGCCGACTTCGATGCCGCGCTTGATTACCAGGCTGCCCTTGCCGTCCGGGCTGGGGTCGCCAGAGACCACGTTGCGAAGGTCGGCGATCTGCGGCAACGGCAGGTCGCGCTCCCAGTTCAGGCCGAGATAGTGCTTGTCATCGATGTTGGCGCCGGCGGAGAAGTCGCTCATCAGTGCGACGGAGCGGTCGATCACACAAGGAATCGGCAGGTTCAGCGGGCCCAGTGAACCGGGGCCGGCGCCGATGGCGGCACGGATCTCGGCTTCCGAGGCGAATACCAGCGGACTGGCGACCTGTGCCAGATTGGCGGCCTTGATCTCGTTCAGTTCATGGTCGCCGCGCACGATCAGGGCGACCAGCTGGCCTTTCTCGACGCCGTGCACTACAAGCGTCTTGACGGTTTTCTCGACGGCCACGCCGAACTGCTCGACCAGCTCGATGATGGTCTTGGCATCCGGTGTATCGATCAGGCGCAACTCTTCGCCAGGGGCTGCGCGTTCGGTTTCGCGCGGGATGGCTTCGGCCTTCTCGATGTTGGCCGCGTAGTCGGAGGAATCGCTGAAGGCGATATCGTCCTCGCCGGATTCGGCCAGTACATGAAATTCGTGGGAGCCAGTGCCGCCGATGGAGCCAGTGTCGGCCTGCACCGGACGGAAGTTCAAGCCTAGGCGGGTGAAGATGTTGCAGTAGGCCTGATGCATCCGCTCGTAGGTTTCTTGCAGCGACTCCTGGTCCAGATGAAAGGAGTAGGCATCCTTCATCAGGAACTCGCGCCCACGCATGAGCCCGAAGCGCGGGCGGATCTCGTCGCGGAACTTGGTCTGGATCTGATAGAAATTGATTGGCAGCTGCTTGTAGCTGTTCAGCTCATTGCGCGCCAGATCGGTGATGACTTCCTCATGGGTCGGGCCGACACAGAACTCACGGTCATGGCGATCCTTCAGGCGCAGCAGCTCCGGTCCGTATTGCTCCCAGCGACCGGATTCCTGCCAAAGTTCGGCCGGCTGGATGGCGGGCATCAGGACTTCCAGCGCGCCTGCCTTGTTCATTTCCTCGCGAACGATGGCCTCGGCCTTGCGTAGCGCTCGCAGCCCCATCGGCATCCAGGTGTAGAGGCCGGACGCCAGCTTGCGGATCATTCCGGCACGCAGCATCAGCTGGTGACTGATCACCACCGCATCGGAAGGGGTTTCTTTGAGGGTCGAGAGCAGGAACTGACTGGTGCGCATGTGGCCGTTATGTCCTTGCAGAGGCTGGAATTAGGCTCGGCATTGTACGGCGCGCGTGGTGCGGCGTACAGGACAGGTACGGTCGCTTGGGCGACGGAAACGAAGAGCCCGGCTTTCGCCGGGCTCCTTTGCATCGAATGAACTGCGCGCCTGGGTTACAGGATGCTCAGCGGGTATTCGATGAAGGCGCGGATCTCGTTCAGGTCCGGGCTGCCAGCGTCACGCAGGGCGCCGTTGGAGCGGTAGATCGAGTTGCGCAGCTTCAGAGACAGATCCTTCACCGGGCCGCTCTGAACGACATACTGTACCTGGTTGAAGAATTCGCGCTCCTTGCCTTCGCCAGCACCGGTGTCGATGTTGTCGCCGTAGACGTAGGCGGTCTTCCAGAACAGTCCTGGTGCGCCAAAGCTGCTGAAGTCCAGCTCATAGCTAGCCTGCCAGGAACGCTCGTCCTTCCAGTTGAAGTCTGAGTAGTAAGAGTTGGCGACCCAGATGGAGAAACCGCCATCGCCAATGTCGTAATCGTAACCGCGGTCTCCGCTTACGCGCTGATGGGCCAGGATGAAGGCATGGGCGCCAACGGAGTACTTGGCAGCCAGGCTCCAGATGGTGTTGTCGTGCGACTCGCGATCAGCAAGTTGTGTGATATTCCCATCGTCGTCACGATCCGCGTCGGCGAATTGGACATAGTCCTTGTCATAATCGGAACGGTAGATATTGAAGTCGAAGCTCAGCGCCTGCTCGCCGCTGAACGGCATCACATAGTTGACGTTCGCATACTTCTTCTTGGCGACGTCTTCGTTGTCAGCGTAGTACAGCGATGCGCTCAGGTTCTCGTTGAATGCATATGTGCCGCCGACAACGTTGATGCTCTTCAGGCCGACGTCGTCGCGGCTCGACGAAGGCATGGAGCTGTCGGCCGTGAAGCGGCCGGCGTTCAGTTCCAAGCCTTCGATTTCGTTGCTAGTGATCAGCGTGCCGGTAAACGACTCGGGCAGCAGGCGGGAGTCGTCGTACGTGAGCACGGGCATCATCGGCATCTGATTGCCGTATTTGAGGACGGTGTTGGATACCTGGAACTTGATGGCTGCGCCGGCTTGCGACAGGTCGCGCTCGGGGTCGCCATTGGAGTCGCGCTCGAACATGGCGCCATAGTTGTAACCACGACCGCCATCCAGGCGTACGCCCAGGATGCCGTAGGCATCTACGCCGACGCCGATGGTGCCTTGAGTGAAGCCGGATTCGAACGTGGTGATGAAGCCTTGGCCCCAGCTGCGTACGTCGTCAGCGCCGTCCTTGTAATCGCGGTTGTAGTAGGTATTGCGCAGCAACAGGTCCAAGCTCGCGTCTTCCACGAACCCCTTGGACTCCGATTGCTGGCTGGCCAATGCCATCTGGGAGGTGCCCGCCGCTACGGCCAGGGCGATTACGCTCCACTTCATCACTTTCATTGTGATTGCTCCTTTGGTTTGAATTTGGTGCTTGCCCGTCCGCGGTGAGCGGAAAGGGTGCAACTTCTTAGTCCCGCATCAGGCTTTAGCCAGTTATGGCCGCTGTTCGCGAAAAGCCATCCAGAGAATGTACTGTGTAGCCCTAGTGCAGCGCTAGAGCAAGCTGTGTGACGCCTATTGCGGCGTTTTGAAGCCCTTGCAGCGCCTGCTACCTGCTCTTCTGCAAAAAGCGCACCCAAATGCATTTTCGAGGCTTTTGCGACGCTTCATGGCATCCAGTTAAGCGCTGTTGCACCTTCAGGGGGCGCGTTCTGATGGTGCGGCCCCATCTTCGCGCAGACAGGTCAGGGTTGTTAGCTTTCCTGTCTGGAGTATGCTTCTGAGTGTTCGGGTAGTGCAGTCCCGCACTGCTTCACAATCAGGTCGAAGGGGAGTGTCATGTTCGTTCTCGATTCACGTTTGGAGCAGGACACCCTGCCGCTCGGGGACTTCTCGCTGTGCCGGCTGCTGTTGATGAACGATGCTCATTATCTGTGGTTCATTCTGGTTCCGCGGCGCGAGGAGATAAGCGAGTTGTTTCAGCTCGATCCGGTCGACCAGCAGGCGCTGTGGCGAGAAACCACCGCGCTGGCCGAAACCGTCAAGGATACCTTCGGTGCGGACAAAATGAATGTCGCCGCGCTCGGTAATGTAGTTGCACAACTACATATGCACATCATCGCCAGGCGTCGGGACGATGCGGCCTGGCCGGCGCCTGTTTGGGGCAAGCAGCCGGTGCAGCCCTATACCGAGGGTCAGGTAGCGGCGATCAAGGAAAAGCTGCGGTTGGTACTTACCGGCGATTTTCGTTTCGAGGAATGATGATGGATCTGGAGTCTCGTGTAACAGACCTGGAGGCGCGGTTGGCCTTTCAGGATGACACCATTCAGACGCTCAACGATGTGCTGGTCGAGCAGCAGCGACTAGTGGAGCGTCTGCAACTTCAGTTGAGTGCGCTGGCGAGACGGCAGGAGGAAATGCAGAGCTCGCTGGATGCGGGCGAAGATGAGGCGCCGCCGCCTCACTATTAATTATTGCGAGCGAGATTGGCCGGTCTCGCTCGCTGCTGGACCGTCTCAGCGGGCCGAATCTACGGTGACGACATCCTCGGCCTGCAGGCCTTTGTCACGCATCATGATGGTGAATTCCACGCGCTGACCTTCCACGAGAATGCGGTGGCCCTCGCCGCGAATTGCGCGGAAGTGGACGAATACGTCGTCACCGCTATCCCGGGAAATAAAGCCGAATCCCTTCGATGTGTTGAACCACTTCACGGTGCCCGATTCGCGCCCGGCTGCAGGCAGGGGGCTCGCTTTCTGGTGCGCGGGTTTTACCTTTGTCGGGCGTTCCTGAGGCGTGGCAAGGTGAAGCAGGACGGCAATCAGGGCGAGCAAGAGGCTGGCTAGGGTGGCCGGCTGGCCTGCGATCTGCGACAAGGGGGCGAGCAGGATGGTTGCTTGCAGGGCAATGGCGACCAGTAGGAGTGTAGATGTGGCGATGATGACCGGGCGGGTTCGGCTGTCGTCCAGTTTGGCAGAAGGAGCGAACTGCGCGTTCAGCAGGCCGAGCATCAGCAGGCACAAGGCTTCGGGCTGCAGGAGAAGCGGCATTCCGCCGCGTAGACTGGGTACAAATGACAAAAGCAGGGCAATGACGCCCGCTAGGACATGAACGATCTTAAGCATTCTTGGTATGGCTCACGGTTAATAACACGACAGGAAGAAGCCGCAGGCCAGGATGCTCGTGGTAAACGTTGTTCGCTCAGGGCTGAAACTGCTCTGGAGGAACCGCTCGGGCTGGCTTGCAGCGCGGCGTATTTAACAGCAAAGGCGAAGGGGGCTCAAATGAGCGTGCGGCGCGGGGCTGCGTCGTATAGAGAGCGCATGTCGGATGTGGGGACAGGGCACGCAGGTGCCCTGCCGCGGGAATATTATGCCGACAGTAGGCTGCGAAGCATCCAGGCCGTCTTTTCGTGGCTTTGCATGCGCTGGGTCAGCAGGTCCGCGGTGGGCTCGTCATTCACCTTGTCCAGCAGCGGGAAAATGCCTCGAGCGGTGCGGACTACCGCTTCCTGGCCTTCAACCAGCAGTTTGATCATTTCCTCGGCCGACGGAACGCCTTCCTCTTCCTTGATCGAACTCAGGCGGGCGTAGGCGGCATAGGTGCCGGGCGCCGGAAAGCCGAGGGTGCGGATGCGCTCGGCGATATCGTCGACCGCGATAGCCAGTTCGGTGTACTGGGCCTCGAACATGGTATGAAGCGTGTTGAACATCGGCCCCGTCACGTTCCAGTGAAAGTTATGGGTCTTCAGGTAAAGCGTGTAGGTGTCGGCAAGCAGGCGGGACAGCCCTTCGGCGATAGCTGCACGATCCTGTTCGGCGATGCCAATGTTGATTTCCATGTGTTTCTCCTGGTGGATGGTTCAGGCCTTAGTTATGCCAGAAAACGACGCGCTGTTGTGAAGCGATAGGTTTCTGGTCCGATGCTCATGGTTGGAAGGCGTCGACCGATTCTGGGTTCCATGACCGGGCCTGATGGGCTGCCGGTGAGGGCAACGGCTGCGCCGCGGTGATTATGTCGATATAATCCCGCGCTTGTGCCTGGCAGCATCAGCATGTGCTGCAGCGCCTGGCGCCCTAGGCGGTATCGCATACGGTACAGCCGCTTGCGCAGAGCAGTGACGGCGCCATTAGCCGGTCCCAGCTCTGGCGCCCCATCGAATTCAAGATACGAGAAGCGAACTCCACCATGATGCGCAGTCACTATTGCGGCCAGTTGAACGAAAGCCTGGACGGTCAGGAAATCACTCTTTGCGGCTGGGTACACCGCCGTCGTGACCATGGCGGGGTGATCTTCCTCGACGTTCGCGATCGTGAGGGTCTGGCCCAGGTGGTCTTCGATCCGGATCGCGCCGAGACCTTCGCCGCGGCTGACCGCGTGCGCAGCGAGTACGTGATCAAGGTGACCGGCAAGGTGCGCTTGCGTCCGGCCGGTGCGGTGAACCCGAACATCGCTTCCGGCGCCATCGAGGTGTTGGGTTACGAGCTGGAAGTGCTGAACGATGCGGAGACTCCGCCGTTCCCGCTCAACGAGTACAGCGATGTCGGTGAAGAAACTCGTCTGCGCTACCGCTTCATTGACCTGCGTCGCCCGGAGATGGCCGAGAAGCTGAAGCTGCGCTCGCGCATCACCGCCAGCATCCGTCGCTACCTCGACGAGAACGGCTTCCTCGATGTCGAAACGCCGATCCTCGGCCGCCCGACGCCCGAGGGTGCTCGCGACTATCTGGTGCCGAGCCGTACCCACGCCGGCAACTTCTTCGCCCTGCCGCAATCGCCGCAGCTGTTCAAGCAGCTGCTCATGGTGGCCGGCTTCGATCGCTACTATCAGATCGCCAAGTGTTTCCGCGACGAAGATCTGCGTGCCGATCGTCAGCCCGAGTTCACCCAGATCGATATCGAGACCAGCTTCCTCGACGAGGCGGACATCATCGGTATCACCGAAGGGATGATCCGCAAGCTGTTCAAGGAAGTGCTGGATCTGGAATTCGGCGAATTCCCGCACATGCCGTTCGAAGAGGCCATGCGCCGCTATGGCTCGGACAAGCCGGACCTGCGCATCCCGCTCGAGCTGGTGGATGTTGCCGATCAGCTCAGTGCAGTCGAGTTCAAGGTATTCTCCGGTCCGGCCAATGATCCGAAAGGTCGCGTGGCCGCCCTTCGGGTGCCGGGTGCCGCAAGCATGCCGCGCAGCCAGATCGACGACTACACCAAGTTCGTCGGCATCTACGGTGCCAAGGGCCTGGCCTACATCAAGGTCAATGAGCGCGCCAAGGGCGTCGAGGGCCTGCAGTCGCCGATCGTCAAGTTCATCCCGGAAGACAACCTCAACGTGATCCTCGATCGCGTCGGCGCGGTCGATGGCGATATCGTCTTCTTTGGTGCCGACAAGGCCAAGGTCGTCTCCGAGGCGCTGGGCGCGCTGCGCATCAAGCTCGGCCATGACCTCAAGCTGCTGACCTGCGACTGGGCGCCGCTGTGGGTGGTCGACTTCCCGATGTTCGAGGAGAACGACGACGGCTCTCTGTCCGCGTTGCATCATCCGTTCACGGCGCCGAAGTGCTCGCCGCAGGAGCTGGAAGCCAACCCCAGCGCTGCGCTGTCGCGCGCCTACGACATGGTGCTCAATGGTACCGAGTTGGGTGGCGGCTCGATCCGTATCCACCGCAAGGAAATGCAGCAGGCGGTATTCCGCATTCTCGGCATCGACGAGGCCGAGCAGGAAGAGAAGTTCGGCTTCCTGCTCGATGCGCTGAAGTTCGGTGCGCCGCCGCATGGCGGTCTGGCCTTCGGCCTGGATCGTCTTGTCATGCTGATGACCGGCGCGCAGTCGATTCGCGAAGTCATCGCCTTCCCGAAAACCCAGAGTGCTGCGGACGTCATGACCCAGGCGCCGGGTGCGGTGGACAACAAGGCATTGCGCGACCTGCACATCCGTCTGCGCGAGCAGCCAAAGGCGGAATAAGCGCTACCCGAAGCCTGGTCATGCCAGGCTTCTTCGTCTTGCGGCTCCGGCCGTGCAGACGTTACGGCGATAGCCGTTCCCGGCCAGCGATACAGCGGCGGGCGTAATGGCTATCGGATTTCTGATTCAGTCGAAGAATGGAGTGAGTTATGGCTGGTCATTCCAAATGGGCCAATATCAAGCACCGCAAAGAGCGCCAGGACGCCAAGCGGGGCAAGATCTTCACCAAGCTGATCCGCGAACTGACCGTGGCGGCCAAGCACGGTGGCGGTGTGCCGGCGGATAATCCGCGCCTGCGCCTGGCTGTGGACAAGGCGCTGACGGCCAACATGTCGCGCGACGTCATCGATCGCGCAATCGCTCGCGGTGCCGGCTCGAACGAAGCCGACAACATGACCGAGCTGAGCTACGAGGGATACGCACCGAGTGGTGTGGCAATCATCATCGAGGCCATGACCGACAACCGCAACCGTACCGCTGCCGAAGTGCGCCATGCCTTTAGCAAGAACGGTGGCAACCTCGGTACCGACGGTTCGGTGGCCTACATGTTCGATCGCAAGGGTCAGATCAGCTATGCGCCGGGTGTCGACGAGGACGCGCTGATGGAAGCGGCGCTGGAAGCCGGTGCCGACGACGTGGTCGCGCAGGAAGACGGCTCGGTCGAGGTCTATACCAGCTTTTCCGACTTCCTTTCGGTCAACGAGGCACTGACCGAGGCCGGCTTCAAGGGTGACGAGGCGGAGGTGGCGATGATCCCGTCGATCACGGCGCCGATCACCGATGTCGAGACCGCGCAGAAGGTTCTGCGCCTGATCGATGCGCTGGAAGATCTGGATGACGTGCAGAACGTTTATCACAACGCCGAAATTTCCGACGAGATCATGCAGCAATTGGGCTGAGTCGCATCGGCGAATGAAAACCGGAGGTCGCAGCCGCACTTCCGGTTTTTTTATGGTCCGGGGCAATGCCAGTCGAGCATCTGGATGTGATGCCGCCGGTGGCGTCGCGGCAGGTGCCTCCGTATACTCGCCACTGGATAAATAGACAGCACGGCCAAGGGCATGACGCTGATTTTGGGTATCGATCCCGGCTCTCGGATTACCGGTTACGGCGTCGTGCGCGACACCGGCCGCGGTTGCGAGTACGTCGCCTCGGGCTGCATTCGAACGGGTAGTGGAGAGCTGTCTGAGCGCTTGCGTGCCGTGTTTAGTGGGGTGAGCGAGGTGATTCGCACCTACGGGCCGGTGACCATGGGCATCGAGCAGGTGTTCATGGCCCGTAATGCCGATTCGGCGCTCAAGCTGGGTCAGGCCCGGGGTGCTGCCATCGTTGCGGGAGCCGAGGCGGGCCTGCAGATCGCCGAGTACACTGCGACGCAGGTCAAACAGGCCATCGCCGGCACTGGCGGCGCGGACAAACAGCAGGTGCAGATGATGGTCATGCACCTGCTCAAGCTGCTGGAGAAGCCGCAGATCGATGCGTCGGACGCCTTGGCCATTGCCCTGTGCCATGCGCACCACCGGCAAAGCCTGGTCCCGCACGGGTTGATCGGTGCCAAGCGGCGAGGCGGGCGGCTGCGGCTGTAGCCGTATTTTGCTGGCGGGAATAATTCGATGGCTTCGGCACTCGCCGAAGTCGTGGAGGAAACGAGTTTGATCGGACGATTGCGCGGCACCTTGGCGGAGAAGCAACCGCCCCACATGATTCTCGACGTCAACGGCATCGGCTATGAAGTCGAAGTCCCTATGACCACTCTGTATCGCCTGCCGGCGGTCGGCGAGCCAGTGACCCTGCACACCCATCTGGTGGTGCGCGAGGATGCGCAGCTGCTTTACGGGTTCGCCGAGAAGCGCGAGCGTGAGCTGTTCCGCGAGCTGATCCGTTTGAATGGGGTCGGACCCAAGCTGGCGTTGGCGTTGATGTCGGGGTTGGAAGTCGACGAGCTGGTGCGTTGCGTCCAGGCGCAGGATACCTCGGTGCTGGTGCGCATTCCTGGCGTAGGCAAGAAGACCGCCGAGCGACTGCTGGTCGAACTGAAGGACCGTTTCAAGGCCTGGGAAAGCATGCCGGCAATTGCCCCGTTGGTAGTTGAACCTGGCAGCAAAACGGCAGTCTCAAGCGCCGAGAATGATGCGGTCAGCGCTTTGATCTCCCTGGGCTTCAAACCTCAGGAGGCCAGCCGGGCAGTGTCCGCCATACAGGAAGAGAATTTGAGCAGTGAAGAAATGATCCGCCGCGCCCTCAAGGGCATGGTGTAAATCATGATCGAAGCGGATCGTATCGTCACGGCCAGCAGTCGCGAGCGCGATGAGCAGCTGGATCGCGCCATTCGCCCCCTGAGGCTGGCGGAATACATCGGTCAGCCGGTGGTCCGCGAACAGATGGACCTGTTCATTCGTGCCGCAAAGGGGCGTCAGGAAGCGCTCGACCATACCCTGATCTTCGGCCCGCCAGGGCTGGGCAAGACCACCTTGGCGAACATCATCGCCGAAGAAATGGGTGTGTCGATCAAGAGCACTTCGGGCCCCGTCCTCGAGCGACCGGGCGATCTCGCTGCGCTGCTGACCAACCTCGAAGCCGGCGATGTGCTGTTCGTCGACGAGATCCATCGCCTCTCGCCGATCGTCGAAGAGGTGCTGTACCCGGCGATGGAAGACTTTCAGCTGGACATCATGATCGGCGAGGGGCCGGCGGCGCGTTCGATCAAGCTCGATCTGCCGCCTTTCACCCTGGTCGGCGCCACGACCCGTGCCGGCATGCTGACCAACCCACTGCGCGACCGCTTCGGTATCGTCCAGCGCCTGGAGTTCTACTCCACCGAGGATCTGGCGACGATCGTCAGCCGGTCGGCCGGTATCCTCGGCCTGCCCACCGAGCCGGAGGGCGCTTTCGAAATCGCCCGTCGTGCGCGCGGCACGCCGCGGATCGCCAATCGCCTGCTGCGCCGTGTCCGCGATTTCGCCCAGGTGCGCGGCAAGGGCGAGATCACCCGGCAGATCGCTGACCTTGCGCTGAACATGCTGGATGTCGACGAGCGCGGGTTCGATCATCAGGACCGGCGCCTGCTGCTGACGCTGATCGAGAAGTTCGACGGCGGTCCGGTGGGCATCGACAGCCTTGCTGCGGCAATCAGCGAGGAGCGACACACCATCGAGGATGTGCTCGAGCCGTACCTGATCCAGCAGGGCTACATCATGCGCACCCCGCGCGGTCGCGTAGTGACACGCCATGCCTACCTGCACTTCGGCCTCAATCTGCCCAAACGCATGAATGAGACGCCGACGCCGGACTTGTTCGACGGCGACATGGTTTGAAGAAAATATTGTTCTGTTACCCGATTGGCATTTACAGGGCCGAGCACTAGTATGCGCGCGCAAGCCGGAGCTGAAATCTTCACCCACCGCTGTCGAGTCTATTACGAGGACACCGATGCGGGCGGTATCGTCTATTACGTCAACTACCTCAAATTCATGGAGCGAGCTCGTACCGAGCGGTTGCGCAGCCTGGGATTCGCCCAGTCGCAGCTTGTCGGTGAGGACTTGCTGTTCGTCGTGCATTCTGTCGAGGCGCGTTATCGAGCGCCGGCGCGCCTGGATGACGAGCTGCTGGTGAGCGCCGAGGTGGTCGAGCTTAACCGTGCCAGCCTGCGTTTCCGTCAGCAGGTCCGGCGTGCGGTCGATGATGTTCTGCTGTGTGAAGGGCAGGTCCTGGTGGCCTGTGTACGTGCCGAAAGTTTGAAACCCCGAGCCATCCCCGAAGCGCTTCGTGCTGCCTTCGCCGGCTCGGGTCTATCCCCTGCAGGAGAGTAAGCGTGGAAGCCAACGTCGATCATATGTCCATGTGGAGCCTGATCAGCAATGCCAGCTTCGTGGTCCAGCTGGTCATGCTGATCCTGGTGGCCGCTTCGGTGACCTCATGGATCCTGATTTTCCAGCGCGGCAACATGCTGCGCGCTGCGAAGCGATCGCTGGACGCCTTCGAAGAGCGCTTTTGGTCGGGCATCGACCTGTCCAAGCTGTATCGCCAGGCTGGCAGCAATCCCGACCCCGATTCGGGTGTCGAGCAGATCTTTCGTGCCGGTTTCAAGGAGTTCTCGCGCCTGCGCCAGCAGCAGGGCGTAGACCCGGATGCCGTGATGGATGGTGTCAACCGCGCCATGCGTGTCGCCATTTCCCGCGAAGAGGAAAAACTCGAACAGAGCCTGCCGTTCCTTGCCACTGTCGGCTCCACCAGCCCCTACATCGGTCTGTTCGGTACCGTCTGGGGCATCATGAATTCCTTCCGTGGTTTGGCTCAGGTGCAGCAGGCGACGCTGGCCACTGTCGCGCCCGGTATCGCCGAAGCCCTGATCGCCACGGCAATCGGTCTGTTCGCTGCGATTCCGGCGGTCATTGCCTACAACCGCTTCTCGGCTCGTGGCGAGATGCTCATCGGTCGTTACTACACCTTCGCCGATGAGTTCCAGGCCATCCTGCATCGCAAAGTTCACACCACCGAAGACTGAGGCCCACGGCCATGGCCAGAATCCGCAACAGACGCAAGCCCGTCGCCGAAATGAACGTGGTGCCCTACATCGACGTGATGCTGGTGCTGCTGGTCATCTTCATGGTGACGGCGCCAATGCTCAATCAGGGCGTCAAGGTCGATCTGCCCAAGGTCAGCAGCGAGGCCTTGCCGCAGGACAACGACAAGCAGGTGCTGACCATCTCCATCAAGGCCGACAAGACCTATTACTGGAACGTCGGCAGCGAAGTCGATACCGAGAGCAAGGGTAACGAAGCGGTTGCGCTGGAAGACATGACTCGCGCGGTCGTGGCGATCATGCGTCAGCGTCCGGATACCCAGGTGTTCATTCGTGGAGACCGCGCCGTCGATTACGGTGCGGTGATGGCTGCCATGGGTGGTTTGCAGGAGGCCGGCGTGGGTAACGTCGGCCTGATCACCGAGGCACCTTGATGCAGCAGCGCGACTCTTCGTCCTCGCAGCGCTATTTCTGGCCGACCGTGCTTGCGGTCGGCCTGCATGTCATCATCTTCGGCATGCTGTTCGTCAGCTTTTCCATGACGCCCGAGCTGCCGCCATCCAAGCCGATCGTGCAGGCAACGCTTTATCAGCTGAAGTCCCAGAGCCAGGCGACCACGCAGACCAACCAGAAGATTGCCGGCGAGGCGAAGAAGACGGCTGCCAAACAGTACGAAGCCGAGCAGATGGAGCAGCGCAAGGTCGAGCAGGAAAAGCAGGCGGCCGCTCGCGCTGCGGAACAAAAGAAGGCCGAGGAGGCTCGAAAGGCCCAGGCGGCGAAAGCAGCGGCCGAAAAGGTGGCTGCGGCGAAGAAGGCCGAAGCGGCCAAGAAAGCCGAGCAGCAAAAGCAGGTCGAGATTGCCAAGAAAAAGGCTGCCGAGGAGGCCTCCAAGAAAAAAGCCGCTGAAGAGGCGAAGAGAAAGGCTGCCGAAGAAGCGAAGAAGAAGGCTGCGGAAGAGGCCAAGAAAAAGGCAGCAGCCGAGGCGGCCAAGAAAAAAGCCGCGGAAGAGGCGAAGAAACAGGCTGCGGCCGAGGCGGCGCGCAAGGCTGCAGAAGACAAGAAGGCGCAGGCGCTTGCCGAGCTGCTGTCGGATACTACCGAGCGCCAGCAGGCATTGGCCGATACGCAAGGCGATCAGGTCGCAGGCAACTTCGATGACCTGATTCGGTTGCGCGCAGCCGAAGGTTGGACCCGTCCGCCGTCGGCACGCAACAACATGACTGTTCAGCTGCAGGTCAACATGCTGCCCGATGGCACCATCACTAACGTCAGTGTTTCGCGCTCGAGCGGGGACGTGCCGTTTGACAACTCCGCGGTCGCCGCGGTGAAGAACATCGGCAGGTTGACTGAGATGCAAGGGCTCAGCCCGCAGGAATTCCAACCCTACCGATCATTCAAAATGACATTCACGCCTGAGGATCTTGCGTTGTGATCAACTCCCTACGAGGTCTACTTGTCCTGTTGTGCTGCCTGGCAGGCATGGCAGTGGCGCAGGAGAAAAACATCGTCGTGACCAGTGGTGCCGATCGGGCGATTCCGATCGCCGTGGTTCCGTTCGGCTGGCAAGGTGGAACCGTCTTGCCGGAAGACATGGCTGAGATCATCGGCAACGACCTGCGTAATTCCGGCACCTTCCAGCCGATACCGCGGCAGAACATGATCAGCATGCCGAGTCGCGGTAGCGAGATCATCTATCGCGACTGGAAAGCGCTTGGGGCGCAATACGTGATGGTCGGCAACATCGAGCCGGCGGGTGGACGTTTGCAGGTTCGCTACGAAGTGTTCAACGTAGCCACCGAGCAGCAGGTCATGAGCGGGACGGTTGGTGGTGCCACCGACCAGCTGCGCGACATGGCGCATCACGCTGCGGATCAGGCCTTCGAGAAGCTGACCGGCATCAAGGGCGCATTTTCCACTCGTCTGTTGTATGTGACGGTCGAGAGGCTGGGTGGGGCGAACACTCGCTATACCTTGCAGCGCTCCGACTACGACGGCGCGCGAGCGGTGACGCTGCTGCAATCGCGCGAGCCGATTCTTTCGCCGCGTTATTCCCCGGACGGTCGTCGTATCGCTTATGTGTCCTTCGAGCAGAAGCGCCCGCGTATTTTCGTGCAGCACATCGATACCGGTCGGCGCGAGCAGATCACCAACTTCGAAGGCCTGAATGGCGCGCCGGCGTTCTCTCCGGACGGCAACCGTCTGGCGTTCGTGCTCTCGAAAGACGGCAATCCCGAAGTTTATGTGATGGATCTGGGCTCCCGCCAACTGCAGCGCCTGACCAATCATTATGCGATCGACACCGAACCGTTCTGGGGAGCTGACGGTCAGACCATTTACTTCACGTCCGATCGCGCCGGAAAGCCGCAGGTCTACAAGCAACGGTTGGGTAGCAATTCGGCCGAGCGCGTGACGTTTGTTGGCAACTACAACGCCAATCCGAAATTGTCGGCTGACGAGAAAACGCTGGTCATGATCCATCGCCAGGACGGTTACACCAATTTCAAGGTCGCTGCGCAGGACCTGCAGCGCGGCAATCTGCGCATACTCTCGGACACCAGTCTGGATGAGTCGCCCACTGTTGCGCCTAATGGCACCATGCTAATCTACGCCACCCGCCAGCAGGGCCGGGGAGTCTTGATGCTCGTGTCCATCAATGGACGCGTTAGGCTCCCGCTTCCTACTGCTCAGGGCGAAGTCCGTGAGCCGTCCTGGTCCCCTTACCTGAACTGATGCGGTATCAACGCTTTTAACCAAAACACACCTGGGGTTGTTACAAATGGAAATGCTGAAATTCGGTAAGTTCACCGCTCTGGCTCTGGCCATGGCTGTTGCTGTCGGTTGTTCCTCCAAGGGCGGCGACGATTCTGGCGAAGGTTCGGGCGCGATCGATCCGAATGCCGGTTACGGCGCTGACTCCGGTGCCGTTGACGGCAGCATGAGCGAAGAAGCCGCTCTGCGCGCCATCACCACCTTCTACTTCGAGTACGACAGCTCCGACCTGAAGCCGGAAGCCATGCGCGCTCTGGACGTTCACGCCAAGGACCTGAAAGGCAACGGCGCTCGCGTCGTTCTGGAAGGCCACACCGACGAGCGTGGTACCCGTGAGTACAACATGGCTCTGGGCGAGCGTCGTTCCAAGGCCGTTCAGCGCTACCTGGTTCTGCAGGGCGTTTCCCCGGCTCAGCTGGAACTGGTTTCCTACGGCGAAGAGCGTCCGGTTGCCATGGGCAACGACGAGCAGTCCTGGGCTCAGAACCGTCGCGTCGAACTGCGTAAGTAATTCGTCATGCGCAAGTACCGCCACGCTCTGACTTTTACAGTGCTCGGCTTGCCGCTGATGGCGGTGGCTCAAGTGCCGGTTGTGGATTACGAACAGGGTGCCGCCAGTGGTGGCTCCGGTTATTCCACGGCCGCGCCGAGTGGTGACGGTGCCTATGCCGGAGGTGGAGCTGCTGCTCCATCTTCGGCGCAGGGCATGCTCTTCATGCAGCTGCAGCAGATGCAGGAAGAGATCGCGCAATTGCGCGGCATGCTCGAGGAACAACAGAATCAGATCCAGCGCCTGCAACAAGAGGGGCTGGAACGCTATCAGGATCTTGATCGGCGCCTGTCCAGCGGGCCGGCGGCGTCCAGTAATCAGTCGGCGCCATCGCGCGAACCGTCGGCTGCGGGCGGTGCCGGTGCATCCACTGCCTCGTCCGGGCAGTCGCAGGGCGCTTCGGGTGACCCGGCGCAAGAGAAGCTCTATTACGACGCCGCATTCGACCTGATCAAGGCAAAGGATTTCGACAAGGCCAGCCTGGCCTTTGCTGCATTCCTGCGCAAGTATCCGGAGAGTCAGTACGCTGGCAACGCGCAGTATTGGCTGGGTGAAGTCAATCTGGCCAAGGGCGATCTGCAGGGTGCGGGCCAGGCTTTTGCCCGCGTCAGTCAGGCTTATCCGCAGCACAGCAAGGTGCCGGACTCGCTTTACAAGCTGGCCGATGTCGAGATCCGCATGGGCAATCGCGACAAGGCCCAGGGGATCTTGCGCCAGGTCATCGCGCAGTACCCGAATACGTCCGCGGCGCAGTTGGCACAGCGCCAGCTCAATCGCTGAATTCGCCTGCGTTAACGAACGAAACCCGCCCACAGTGCGGGTTTTTTCGTTAGAATCGCCGCCCCTATTTCCCGCAACGGAGGCGGATGGCCTGTTTAGCCGTCACGCCCGTGGCTGATATGACCCTGCGAATTACCGAGATTTTCTACTCGCTGCAGGGGGAGACGCGCACCAGTGGCCTGCCCACGGTGTTCGTTCGCCTGACCGGCTGTCCCCTGCGCTGTCAGTACTGCGATACCGCCTATGCGTTCAGTGGCGGAGAGCTCATGACCCTCGATGCAATCGTCGAGCGTGTCGCCTCGTACAATCCACGTTACGTCTGCGTAACCGGTGGCGAGCCGCTGGCTCAGCCCAACTGCGTGCCGCTGCTGCAGCGGCTTTGCGATGCCGGTTATGACGTGTCATTGGAAACCAGTGGTGCACTGGATATCTCCGCAGTGGATGTGCGGGTCAGTCGAGTGGTTGACCTGAAAACGCCAGGCTCCGCGGAAGTTGGACGCAACCGCTACGAGAACATCGCGCACCTCACCCGTAACGATCAGGTCAAATTCGTCATCTGTTCCCGTGAGGACTACGATTGGGCCGTATCGAAGTTGATCGAGTTCGGGTTGGAGCGCCGGGCCGGTGAGGTCCTGTTCTCGCCAAGCCATGGTCAGGTCGATGTGCGCGCACTGGCGGACTGGATCGTCGCGGACAATCTGCCGGTGCGACTGCAGCTGCAGTTGCACAAGATCATCTGGAACGATGCGCCTGGCCATTGAGCATGGCGCCCATCAATCGTTTTGAAGGTAAAACGCGGAAATGAACGAGAAGAAAGCAGTCATCCTGCTCTCCGGTGGGCTTGATTCGGCGACCGTCGTGGCCATGGCGCGCGCCCAGGGCTATGCCTGCTACACCATGAGTTTCGATTACGGCCAGCGCCATCGGGCGGAGCTGCAGGCCGCCGAGCGGGTCGCGAAGCAGCTGGGGGTCGTCGAGCACAAGGTCATCGGACTGAACCTTAACGGCATAGGCGGCTCGGCATTGACCGACGCCAGCATCGATGTGCCGGAGGCGCCCGGTGAGGGAATTCCCGTGACCTACGTACCAGCGCGCAATACCGTCTTCCTGTCGCTGGCGCTGGGCTGGGCCGAAGTGCTGGAGGCTCGCGACATCTTCATTGGCGTCAATGCGGTGGACTATTCCGGTTACCCCGATTGCCGCCCGGAATTCGTCTCCGCCTTCGAGCGGATGGCCAATCTGGCCACCAAGGCCGGCGTCGAAGGGCAGGGGTTCCGCATTCAGGCGCCGCTGCAGAATCTCAGCAAGGCACAGATCGTCCAGGAGGGAAGCCGGCTGGGCGTCGACTATGCGATGACGGTCTCCTGCTATCAGGCGGATGAAGACGGTCGCGCCTGCGGCAAGTGCGACAGTTGCAGATTGCGGTCGGCTGGTTTTGCCGAGGCCGGGCTGACAGATCCGACGCGCTATTTCTGAAGCTGGGTTTCCGATAGAGCGTCGCTCACGCTACTGCTACGGGTGAAAGTTTTTTTTAAAAAAAAGTTTGTTTTCATCAATCAAATCAGTATCATGCGCACCGCATCGGGTCGTTAGCTCAGTTGGTAGAGCAGTTGGCTTTTAACCAATTGGTCGTAGGTTCGAATCCTACACGACCCACCATATCGCTCCCCTTGGAGCAGAGAAGCCGGAGGCCAGTAGGTCATCCGGCTTTTTTATATCCGCAGTTTTTTGCCGCTTCGCTTGAGTCATACATCTGTCCATAAACAGCGTTTTTCTCTACGACCTTAGTAGATGGCTCAAGCGTTTTTAAACGTAATAGACTGCGGCCCCCCTGATTTGTCCGTTGGTTCGAGGCTCAAATGTATTCTGATCGCATCCGCTTGTCCTCTCTGCAGAACAAGGTCATGAGTGCCCACGAGGCTGCTTCCCTTATTCGCGACGGCATGACCGTTGGCATGAGCGGCTTCACCCGTGCGGGTGAAGCCAAGGCCGTACCTCTTGCGTTGATTGACCGTGCCAAGGACGAGAAGCTGCAGATCAGCCTGGTGACCGGTGCCAGCCTGGGTAACGATCTCGATGGCAAGATGGCTTCTGCCGGCCTGCTGGCCCGCCGCATGCCGTTCCAGGCCGACCCGGTGCTGCGCAAGGCGATCAACGCAGGTGAGGTCATGTTTATCGACCAGCACCTGTCGCACACCGTGGAGCAGATGCGCAACCATCAGATCAAGCGTCCCGACGTCACCATCGTCGAAGCGCTGTGCATCACCGAGCAGGGCCACATCGTGCCGACCACCTCCGTGGGCAACTCGGCCAACCTGGCCATGTTCGCTGATCAGGTGATCATCGAGCTGAACCTGGCGCACAACCTGAACCTGGAAGGCCTGCACGATATTTACTTCCCAGGTGAGCGTCCGAACCGTGGCCCGATCCCGTTGACCAAGGTCGATGACCGTCTCGGCAGCGCAGCCATCCCGGTCGATCCGGCCAAGATCGCCGCAATCGTGATCACCAATCAACCTGACTCCTACTCGACCGTCACGCCGCCGGACGAAGAAACCCAGGCCATCGCCAATCACCTGGTCGAGTTCTTCAAGACCGAAGTGGCTGCCGGTCGCATGGCAAAAAATCTCGGCCCGATGCAGGTCGGTATCGGCAACATCGCCAACGCCGTTATGTGCGGTCTGATCGACTCGCCGTTCGAAGACCTGGTGATGTACTCCGAAGTACTGCAGGACTGCACGTTCGAGCTGATCGACGCCGGCAAGATGACCTTTGCTTCCGGTTGCTCCATCACGCTTTCCGAGCGTTGCAACGATCGCGTGTTCGGTAACCTGGAAAAGTACAAGGACAAGCTGGTGCTGCGTCCGCAGGAAATCTCCAACCATCCGGAACTGGTGCGCCGCCTCGGCATCATCGGCATCAACACTGCGCTCGAGTTCGACATCTACGGTAACGTCAACTCCACCCATGTGGGCGGCACCAAGATGATGAATGGTATCGGTGGCTCGGGCGACTTCGCGCGCAACGCTCACCTGGCCATCTTCGTGACCAAGTCGATCGCCAAGGGCGGCAACATTTCCAGCGTCGTACCGATGGTCGCTCACGTCGATCACACTGAACACGACGTCGAGATCCTGGTGACCGAGCAGGGCCTGGCCGACCTGCGTGGCCTGGCACCGCGCGAGCGTGCCCGTGTGATCATCGACAACTGTGTGCATCCGTCCTACCGCGATGTGCTGAACAAGTACTTCGAGGATGCCTGCCAGAAAGGTGGCCAGACCCCGCACCTGCTGCGCGAGGCCATGCAGTGGCACATCAACCTGGAAGAACGCGGTCACATGCTCAAGGGTGAGTGATCCAAAGAAACCGCCGGCGCACAGCCGGCGGTTTTCGTTTGCGGCTGCGAAAACCACCCCCGCGCCCGATGCTTTCCCTTTTGCCAATGCATCGGCTAGTATTCCTGCCCCGTCGAATGGCAGGAGCCTCGCCCGAATCCTGCTCCTCCCGTCTTATCGACAAGCCCGACGTTACCGATGCCGCCGTGCTACCTGGCGCTTCGTGCAATCCCGTGTTGGCAGGACCCGCAACCATGACGCAGATACCCGAACGCATCCTTGTGCAGGCACACCTGGCGGCCAAGCAACCCCAGCCGCTTACGCCTGAGCAGGAGGCTATGTTGCGCAGCGAGATCGCTGCCGAGTTGAAGCGCCAGAATGCGGTGCTGGTGGCGCATTACTACACCGATCCGGTGATCCAGGCGCTGGCCGAGGAGACCGGCGGTTGCGTTTCCGATTCGCTGGAAATGGCACGTTTCGGCAATGAACACCCCGCGCAGACGGTCGTGGTGGCCGGCGTCAAGTTCATGGGTGAAACGGCGAAGATCCTCAACCCGGAAAAGCGCGTGCTGATGCCCACTCTCGAGGCGACTTGTTCGCTCGATCTGGGCTGCCCGGTCGAAGAGTTTTCCGCGTTCTGCGACCAGCATCCCGACCGTACGGTGGTGGTGTATGCCAATACCTCTGCAGCGGTGAAAGCTCGTGCCGACTGGGTGGTGACATCCAGTTGCGCGTTGGAGATCGTCGAGAGCCTGATGGATAACGGCGAGAAAATCATCTGGGCGCCAGACAAGCATTTGGGCAATTACGTCCAGCGCGAAACCGGTGCGGATATCCTGCTCTGGGATGGCGCCTGCATCGTGCATGAGGAATTCAAGGCCAAGCAGCTGGCCGACATGAAGGCGCTGTACCCGGATGCGGCAATTCTGGTCCATCCGGAGTCGCCGCAGGCGGTTGTCGAGCTGGCCGACGCAGTGGGTTCCACCAGCCAGCTGATCAAGGCCGCGCAGACCCTGCCGCAGCAGACCCTGATCGTGGCAACCGACCGCGGGATCTTCTACAAGATGCAGCAGCTGTGTCCGGAGAAGACCTTCATCGAGGCGCCGACGGCGGGGCAGGGCGCGACCTGTCGCAGCTGTGCGCATTGCCCGTGGATGGCGATGAATACCCTTGAGCGCACCCTGGAGTGCCTGCGTACCGGAAGCAACGAAATCTTTGTCGACCCGGCACTGATTCCGCGGGCGGTGAAGCCGCTCAAGCGAATGCTCGATTTCACCCAGGCGGCACGGTTGAAGCAGGCCGGTAACGCCTGAGCCCACATTCTGCGGCGAACCAAGGCCACGCTTCGTCGAGCGTGGCCTTTTCGTTGGTGCAGTGTGCGTGGATGACGGCGCTGCGCTGATCAGCGCAGCATGTCCTCGACCATGCGCTTCTCTTCGATCAGCTGCTTCTGCCTGGCGTCGATTCGCGCGCCAATCTGGAAATTGCTGGCTCGGCGCTTGGCAAGATCGAGCTGCTCGATTGCCTGGTCGTAATCGCCGACCAGTGCGAAGTATTCGGCGCGCGCCTGATGCAGGCCGACGATGTTTCCGCTCAGTCCGCGGACCTCGGCGACTTGGTACCAGATGTCCGGGTCCCGGTGGCGCTGCTCTGCCAGTTTGTCCAGCTCACGCTCGGCTTGTTGTGTCTCGCCCCGCTCCATCAATAGATCGATGTGCATCTGGCGCACCGGGTAGTTACCCGGATACAGCTGGAGCAGGCGCTGCAGACGGGTCTGAGCGTGCTGCAGGCGATTGGCGGTGATGTCGAGTTCGACCTGTGCGAGATTGTAGGTGAGGTCGTCCGGTGCCTTGGCCAGTAGCGGCGCCAGGCTGTTCGCCGCATCGGCGAGCTGTCCGGCCTTCATCTGCGCCAGCGCCAGCCCGTAGCGGGCGGCGTCCATCTCCGGATTCTCATCGA
This sequence comes from Stutzerimonas frequens, assembly GCF_024448335.1. GTDB lineage: Bacteria > Pseudomonadota > Gammaproteobacteria > Pseudomonadales > Pseudomonadaceae > Stutzerimonas > Stutzerimonas frequens. Next base: position 433,722 of record NZ_JAMOHM010000002.1, on the reverse strand, counting down.
GCATCGCACGGAAACGTTTGGCTCCGACGCCGGGCGTGCTTTCGAACTTGAGTTGCGTGCGCGCCCGCATCAACTGGTAGCGCAGGCTGTCCTGGGTGCCGCCTTGTGCGTATTGCTCGGCTCGGTTGGTGGTGTCGGCGATGCGCGATTCGCTGACCGGGTGGGTCAGAAGGAACTCCGGCGGCTTCTGGTCATAGCGATACTGGCGCATCAGCCGGCCGAACATCGAGGGCATGGCGCGTGGATCGTAGCCGGCGCGTTCGAGGTTGACGATGCCAATGCGATCGGCCTCCTGCTCGTTCTGTCGGGAGAAGCGGCGCTGTGCCTGGATGGCCGCGGCCTGGGTGGAGACGATCGCGGCAATGCCCGCATCGCCGGCACCGGCTGCAGCCGCCACGACGCCAGCGAGCATGGCGGCCATCATCGGCAGCTGCATGCGCTGCTGGGCTTCCAGGCCGCGAGCGAAATGCCGCTGTGAAAGGTGGGCCAGTTCGTGCGCCATCACCGACGCATACTCAGCTTCGGTTTGCGCATGGATAAACAGCCCGCCGTTGACGCCGATAATGCCGCCCGGTGCCGCAAAGGCGTTGAGCTGAGGGCTATCGAGCAGGACAAATTCGAGGCGCCGATCCTGCAGCTGACTGGTTTCAGCCAGGCGGTACACGCTGCTTTCCACGTAGTCCTTGAGTTGGGGGTCGGAAAGCTGCTTGACCTGGCCACGCAGCAGGCTGAGCCAGGCGCGTCCGAGCAGGTGTTCCTGTTCCGGCGAGACGATGCCCGAGCTGGCATCGCCCAGCGAAGGCAGCTCATTGGACAGGCTTGGCTGGGCGAACAGGCAGGCGAGCGTGAGGAAGGCAGGGCGCAGCAGTTTCATCCAGGCGGGCTCTTAGAAATCAGAGCAGCTACTGTAGCCTTGACCTTGGCCGGCTGGCCAGAGCCCTGCTGGGCTAGGTATGCTGCCGGGCTTTTCCATGGAGGCTCATGATGTCTGATGCACCCTCGCAGGCAATTGCCTTCGACGCCGAACTCGATGCCGTCGGGCTTGATTGCCCGATGCCCCTGCTCAAGGCCAAGCTGGAGCTCAATCGCCTGGCCAGCGGCGCCGTCCTAAAGGTTACGGCGAGCGATCCGGGCTCGCAGCGTGATTTCCGCAGTTTCGCCAGGTTGGCCGGCCACACCCTCGTCCACGAAGAGGTCGAGGGTGACCTGTATCGCTACTGGCTGCGCAAGGCCTGACGTCCGGTACGGGGGTTCACATGCTCAAGGTTTTTCGTGGCTGGATGCAGCGTTACTTTTCGCACGAGGAAGCGATCGTCCTCGCGGTGCTGCTGTTTCTTGCATTCGCGGTTGTTCTGACGCTTGGCAAGATGTTGGCGCCAGTGTTGGCCGGTTTGGTACTGGCGTTCCTGATGCAGGGGTTGGTGGGCGCCATGGAGCGTCGGCGGGTGCCGCACCTGCTTGCGGTATGGCTGGTGTTCCTGATGTTCATCGGCGTGCTGGTCGTTTGCATGCTGTTTATCGTGCCGCTGCTCTGGCAGCAGGTGCTGACGCTTTTCAACGAGCTGCCACGCATGCTGGTGGAGTGGCAGACGCTGCTGTTGCTGCTGCCGGAGCGCTATCCGCAGTTGATCACCGAAGAGCAGGTGTTGCGTGGTATCGACTTCATGCGTGGCGAGATAGGTCGCTACGGCCAGCTGGTGCTGACGTCGTCGTTGTCGAGCCTGCCGTTGCTGATCGGGCTGATGATCTATCTGGTGCTGGTGCCGATCCTGGTGTTCTTCTTTCTCAAGGACCGCGAGCAGATCAGCGACTGGATCAAGGGCTACCTTCCGCGCGAGCGTGGTTTGATCACTCAGGTCTCTCAGGAGATGAATCTGCAGATCGCCAATTACATTCGGGGCAAGGCCATCGAGATCCTGATCTGTGCTGTGGTGTCGTATGCGGTCTTCGCGGCGCTGGGGCTCAACTATGCCGCGCTGATGGCGATGCTGGTCGGCGTCTCTGTCGTGGTGCCCTATATCGGCGCGACGGTCGTGACCATTCCGATCGCACTGATCGGGATATTCCAGTGGGGGCTGGGAGACCAGTTCTTCTACCTGATGGTGGCTTACGCGATCATCCAGACGCTGGATGGCAACGTGCTGGTACCCCTGCTGTTCTCCGAGGCGGTGAATCTGCACCCGGTGGCGATCATCTGCGCCGTATTGCTGTTCGGTGGGCTCTGGGGTTTCTGGGGGGTATTCTTCGCGATCCCGCTGGCCACCCTGTTCAAGGCCGTTCTGTATGCCTGGCCACGCGAGGCTGCGGCGGTCGTGGTCGAAACGGGCGAATGAGCGACGCGGCGGCTGCAGGCCGCCGCCGTTGTATCAACCTTGATTCAGTGCCTGAGCGGCCTCCAGCACCGCCTCCACGTGACCTGGAACCTTCACGCTGCGCCATTCGCGGCGCAAGACCCCGTTGCGGTCAATAAGGAAGGTGCTCCGGTCGACGCCCAGATATTCCTTTCCATAGAGTTTCTTCAGCTTGATGACGTCGAACAGCTGGCAGAGCTGCTCGTCCTTGTCGCTGATCAGCTCGAATGGGAAGCCCTGCTTGGCGCGGAAATTCTCATGGGTTTTCAGGCTGTCGCGCGATACCCCGAAAACCAGGGTGTCGGCTGCCAGGAAGGCCTGGTGATGGTCGCGAAACCCCTGACCTTCGGTCGTGCAGCCCGGGGTGTTGTCCTTCGGGTAAAAGTACAGCACGACCTGCTTGCCGGCGAATGTTTCGGGGCTGACGACCTGGCTGCTGGTTGCCTGCGCCTGGAAGTGCGGAACGGGATGATCGATTTCGACGGCCATGTTGGCTCCTGTACTGGGACCTTACGGATTCTGAGGGCGCCACGGCTCGATCAGTGCGTCGAGATTGAGCGCATCGGCGAAGTCTAGAAACTGGTCCCGCAGCCAGCTGATCTGGGTGCCGGCGGGCAGCGTCACCGTCAATGTGGCGTTGAGCATGGTGCCGCCGGTCTGCGGGGCCTGGTAGGTGTCACAGGTCAGGCTTTCCAGTTCTACGCGATGATCGATGAAGAACTGGCAAAGCTCGTTGAGGATATCCGGACGATAGACCGCGCTCACGTAGGCTACATAAGGCAGGGCTTGCGGGCGGCTTTCCAGCGCCTCGCTGCGGACCACATTGGACGTGAACGCATGCTTTTTCGACAGGCCCGGCAATCCGGCTTCCATGCGGGCCAAGGCATCCCAGCTGCCGGCGACTTCGAGGACCAGTGCGCTGCAGGCACCATGGCGCGTCAACCGCGTACTGACCACCGCGCAGCGGTTCTCGTTGGCGGCTCGGCAGAGCACATTGGTCAGCTCCATGGGGTTGGCGCCGAGGGCGCTGATGACGAGAAATTGTTCGCGAGGTAGAGGGGGGGTGGACATGCAGCGTTCCTGGCGGTGGTGAATCGGACGGCCAGCCAAGCCGAAAACGGCTAAGGGTAGCGAAAAGCGCCTTCGGAGGGAATGCGTAACGCCATGCGGTCGCCGGCAGCGGCGGAGCCCTGCCACTGTGTCAGACCAGCGCTCAGGCTACTCGCAAAGCGCCGGGGAGCCTTGTACCATTACGCCTCTTTTTCGAATCCGGCAGGAGTGGTTGCATGATTGCGGGCAGTATGGTGGCGCTGGTCACGCCCATGGATGCGCAAGGCGGTCTGGACTGGGACAGCCTGAGCAAACTGGTGGACTTCCATTTGCAGGAAGGCACCAATGCAATCGTTGCTGTCGGGACCACCGGCGAGTCGGCTACGCTCAGCGTCGCCGAGCACATCGAAGTCATCCGGCGTGTCGTCGACCAGGTCAATGGCCGCATTCCAGTGATCGCCGGAACGGGCGCCAACTCCACCAGCGAAGCAGTCGAGCTGACCGAGAACGCTAAGGCCGCCGGCGCCGATGCCTGCCTGCTGGTGACGCCTTACTACAACAAGCCGACCCAGGAAGGCCTGTACCTGCATTTCAAGCACATCGCCGAAGCCGTGGCGATTCCGCAGATTCTCTACAACGTGCCCGGTCGTACCGTTTGCGACATGCTGCCGGATACCGTGGAGCGTCTGTCCAAGATATCCAACATCATTGGTATCAAGGAGGCCACGGGTGACCTCAAGCGCGGCCAGGAAGTGCTGGATCGCGTCAGCAAGGACTTTCTCGTGTACTCGGGTGACGATCCCACTGCCGTCGAACTGATGCTGATGGGCGGCAAGGGCAATATCTCCGTGACCGCAAACGTCGCGCCGCGTGCCATGAGCGATCTCTGCGCCGCTGCGATGGCCGGTGATGCCACCACTGCTCGCGCCATCAATGAGCGCCTGATGCCGCTGCATCGCGCGCTGTTTCTGGAAGCCAATCCGATTCCGGTCAAATGGGCATTGCACGAGATGGGCCTGATGGGTAACGGCATCCGTCTGCCGTTGACCTGGCTCAGTCAGAGCTTCCAGGAACCGCTGCGCCAGGCAATGCGCCAAACCGGCGTGCTGGCTTAATAACAAAGGAATACGCATGAAGCGACTGGCCGGACTCTCGACCCTTGCCCTGATCATTTCCACCACCAGCGGCTGCGGTTGGCTATGGGGCGACGAAGGATATTTCCGTGACCGTGGCAGCGACTATCTGTCGGCACGTCAGACAGCGCCGATGCAGGTCCCTGTCGAAGGGGAGACCCGGCCGCTCGATCCGCTGTTGCCAATCCCACAGCAAGTCGCCGATACCAGCGCGACAGGCAAATATGAAGTCCCGCGCCCCCAGCGTCTGGCCGTTGCCGCTGATACCAGCGATTTCAGCGTGCAGTCCGCTGGCGAAACGCGCTGGCTCGTGGCGCAATATGCGCCGTCGCAGGTTTGGGTCGCAGCCCGGCAGTTCTTCACCGACAACGGCTTCAGCATCGCTGAAGAGCGGCGTCAGACTGGCGAGTTCGTCACCGCCTGGCAGACCGCCGCCGACTTGAACGATGAGCTGGTTCGCGATCTGGGTATCCAGGAAGGCGAAACCCGCGTGCGTGTCCGGGTTGAGCCCGGCGTGCAGCGCAACACCAGTGAGATCTTCGTGGTTAGCGTAAAGCGTCCGGCTGGCAGCAGCGCCGATGTCGCCTGGCCGGAAACCTCCAGCAACAAGGAGCTCGATCGGGTACTGCTTGACGAACTGCAGGCCAGTCTGGATCGCAGTTCGCAGCAGGGTGGTTCCGTTTCACTGCTGGCCGAGCGCGACTTCGATGCGCCTAGTCGTGTCAATCTGACCGAGGATGGAAGCGGCAATCCGACCCTGCAGCTGGACAGCGATTTCGACCGGGCCTGGTCCAGCATTGGTCGTGCCTTGCAGGCCGCCGATGTGCGTGTCGAGGACCTAGATCGTAGCCTGGGCGTGTATTACGTGAACCTCAGTGAGGGTGCCAACGATCCGGATGACAAGCCTGGTTTCTTCAGCCGGCTGTTCGGTGGTGCTCCGGACAAGGACGAGATCGAGGCACGTGCCGAGCGCTATCAGGTGCGGCTGACCCGTGCTGGCAACGGAGTGCAGGTGACGCTGGACAAGAGCATCGATACCGTTGCGCCAGCGGACGTCGCCCGTCGGGTGCTCAGTCTGATCAAGGACAACCTGGGCTGACTGCGAGCTGCCCCGTTACACGAACACGGATAGGCGAAACCCATGGTTTCGCCTGTTTCGTTTCTGCTGACCTGCCAACTGCGGAAATTTGCGTATGACCACTCCCACCGCCCTCAGCCTGAAGAAGATCTACTCGGGCAAGGTTCGCGACCTTTACGAGATCGACGAAAAGCGCATGCTCATGGTCGCCACCGACCGCCTGTCGGCCTTCGACGTGATCCTTGCCGAGCCGATTCCGGAGAAGGGCAAGATCCTGACCGCCATCTCCAACTTCTGGTTCGACAAGCTCAAGGGCCTGATTCCCAATCACTTCACCGGCGACAAGGTCGAGGACGTGGTGCCGGCTGACGAGTTGCCGCTGGTCGAAGGGCGTGCCGTTGTCGCCAAGCGTCTCAAGCCGGTTGCGGTAGAGGCCATCGTGCGCGGCTATATCGTCGGCTCAGGGTGGAAGGAATATCAGAAGAGCGGCACCGTCTGTGGCATCCAGCTGCCCGCAGGCCTGAAGGAAGCTGCCAAGCTGCCGCAGCCGATCTTCACCCCCTCGACCAAGGCCGCGGTAGGCGACCACGACGAGAACATTTCCTTCGAGCAGTGCGAGGCGATCATCGGCAAGGAGCTGGCTGCGCAGGTGCGTGACGTGTCTATCACACTCTACAGTGCAGCCGTCGAGTACGCGGCCACCCGCGGAATCATCATCGCTGATACCAAGTTCGAGTTCGGCCTCGATGAAGACGGCACCTTGACCTTGATGGACGAGGTGCTGACGCCCGACTCGAGCCGTTTCTGGCCTGCCGACAGCTATGAAGAGGGCAAGAACCCGCCGAGCTTCGACAAGCAATTCGTCCGCGACTGGCTGGAGTCCACCGGCTGGAACAAGCAGCCCCCTGCGCCTGCCGTGCCCGCAGAGGTCGCGCAGAAAACCGCCGACAAGTATCGCGAAGCACTGACGCGGCTGACCGTCTGAAGGGTGCAGGGCGACCGGAGTCGACTGCCCGACCGTGCAAACGGCTGAAAAACGGTAAAAAATCTGTGCAGTTGGGGTTCGACAAAGCCGATCCAGCTGCTATGATGCGCGCCGCTGGAGAGATGCCGGAGTGGCCGAACGGGACGGATTCGAAATCCGTTGTACCTTCGCGGGTACCTAGGGTTCAAATCCCTATCTCTCCGCCATTACATGTAGCCTGAACCCCTGTACTCGCGAGAGTGCGGGGGTTTTTGCTTTTCTGGGTTGGCGTTTACCGTGCGGTGCATCGGTATGCGATACGACCTGCCTGGGAGAGGACGGGCTTGCTGTTCATTCAGGTGCCGGGGAGGCTGATGTCGCAGTTGCAGCAGGGTTTTATCCTGACCCGTCACTGGCGAGAGACGCCTGCGGGTACCGAGGTGAGTTTCTGGCTCGCCACCGACAGCGGGGCGCGGCGGGTGTGCGTGCCGTACCGGCATTCGGTCGCCTTCTTTGCGCAGGAGCGGCGCGCTTTCGTCGAGTCCATGCTGCGACAAGAGCCTGACATTGAGCTGCGGCCGCTCGACCTGCACGACTTCCATCATCGCCCGGTCATGGGGCTGTACTGCCGGTCGCATCGCCGACTGATGGACTGCGCGCGGCGGCTGCGCGATGTCGGTGTGGATGTCTACGAGGCGGATATCAGGCCGCCCGAGCGTTACCTCATGGAGCGCTTCATCACCGCACCGGTGTGTTTCGAGGATGGCGCCGATCGCTATGACGCCTCACCCGTGCAGCTCAAACCCGCGGCGGACTATCGTCCGAGGCTCAGGCTGGTCTCGCTGGACATCGAGACCACGGCCCGTGGCGATCTGTATTCCATTGCCCTGGAGGGCTGCGGCCAGCGTCAGGTCTATATGCTCGGCCCGGAAAACGGCGATGCTTCGGCCGTCGATTTTTCTCTGGAGTACTGCGAAAGCCGAAGCCAGTTGCTCGAACGGCTGAACACCTGGTTCGCCGAACACGACCCGGACGCGATCATCGGCTGGAATCTGGTGCAGTTCGACCTGCGGGTACTGCATGAACATGCGCAGCGCTTGCAGGTGCCGCTGCGCCTGGGGCGCGCCGGGGCGACGATGGAATGGCGCGAGCATGGCGCACGCAGTAATCACTTCTTCGCCGCGGCCGAGGGCCGGCTGATCATCGACGGTATCGAGGCGTTGCGCTCGGCGACCTGGAGCTTCCCCTCGTTCAGTCTGGAGAATGTCGCCCAGACCTTGCTGGGGGAGGGCAAGGCGATCGACAACCCCTACCAGCGCATGGCGGAGATCGACCGTATGTTCGCCGAGGACAAGCCGGCGCTGGCCCGCTACAACCTCAAGGATTGCGAGCTGGTGACGCGCATCTTCGCCCATACCGAGCTGCTGACGTTTCTCCTCGAGCGAGCCACTGTCACCGGCCTTGCGGCAGATCGCAGCGGCGGTTCGGTGGCGGCGTTCGAGCATCTTTATCTGCCGTTGATGCACCGGCAGGGCTTCGTTGCGCCTAACCTGGGCGCGCGCCAGGGTGAGGCGAGCCCGGGCGGTTTCGTGATGGACTCGCAGCCGGGGCTATACGAATCGGTGCTGGTGCTGGACTACAAGAGCCTGTACCCATCGATCATCCGCACCTTCCTCATCGACCCCGTGGGGCTGATCGAGGGGCTGCGCCAGCCGACCGACGAGGCATCGGTTGCAGGCTTTCGCGGGGCGCGCTTCTCGCGCACCCGGCATTGCCTGCCGGCCATCGTCGAGCGCGTCTGGGAAGGGCGCGAGGCGGCGAAGCGCGAGCACAACAAACCGTTGTCACAGGCGCTGAAGATCATCATGAATGCCTTCTACGGCGTGCTCGGCTCCAGTGGTTGTCGCTTTTTCGACTCGCGGCTGGCATCGTCGATCACCCTGCGTGGCCACGAGATCATGCGCCGCACGCGGGAACTGATCGAGGCCGAGGGTCACGTGGTGATCTACGGCGACACCGACTCGACGTTCGTCTGGCTGGGCCGAGCGCATTCGGATGAGGCGGCCGAACGCATCGGTCGCGACCTGGTACAGCGGATCAACGACTGGTGGCGTGGGCATCTGCGTGACGAGTATGGCTTGAGCAGTGCCCTGGAGTTGCAGTACGAAACGCACTTCCGGCGCTTCCTGATGCCGACGATCCGCGGCGCCGAGGAGGGTAGCAAGAAGCGTTATGCCGGCCTGGTCACGCGCGCGGATGGTAGCGACGGCATGGTGTTCAAGGGGCTGGAAACCGTGCGCACGGACTGGTCGCCGCTGGCGCAGCGCTTTCAGCAGGAGCTGTACCTGCGCATCTTCCACCGCCAGCCGCACCAGGATTACGTGCGTGAGTATGTGCGCCGAACTCTGGCTGGCGAGTTCGACGAGCTGCTGGTTTACCGCAAGCGCCTGCGTCGCCGGCTGGACGACTACCAGCGCAACGTGCCGCCGCATGTGCGGGCGGCGCACCTGGCCGACGAGTGCAATGACCGCCTTGGTCGTCCGCGGCAGTATCAGAACGGCGGCTGGATCAGCTACCTGATCACCGTCGCCGGCCCTGAGCCACTGGAGGCGCGCACCTCTGCCGTCGACTACGACCACTACGTGACGCGCCAGCTGCAGCCAGTGGCGGACGCGATCCTGCCCTTTGTCGGCGACGACTTCGCCTCGCTGATCGACGGGCAGCTGGGGCTGTTCTGACCGCCAGCCGGGCGTCATCTCCGGCAGTGCGGGGTCGAATGCTTGCTCCCACTTTCCTCGCCGAGGTCGCGTATGTTCCTTGTCCAGTTGCTGTTGCCGCTTTACGACAACGATCAGCAGGCGTTGCCGAGGTCGCTCTTTCGCACCGTGAGCGAGGAGCTGATCGAGCGCTTCGGCGGTTTGACCACCTACAGCCGTGCGCCGGCCAATGGCTACTGGCGGGAGGACGGCGAGCACGCGGTGCGAGACGAGACGGTGGTCTACGAAGTGATGGTCGATGAGCTGGACCGGGACTGGTGGGCGCAGTATCGCGTCGATCTGGAGTGCAGGTTTCGGCAGAAGTCGCTGGTGGTCAGGGCACACAGCCTGACGCTGCTGTAGGCGTCGATGGGCGGTGGGAGCGATGGCCAGGCAGGCCCGGCCATCGTCTGAGGTCACTTGCGGACCCAGTTGCCGTTGAGCTGGATGATCTGGCCGGGCGGCGTCTTTTCGATGGCCTTCTTGCCGGCGATGGCTTCGACGTCGCTGACGCTGATGCCGTTCTGCTTGGCGACGCGGTGATACTCGGCGCGGCGCGCCTGGTTGATCTGGCTGGCGATGTCCTCGGCGTTCTGGCTGGAGCGCACCACGCCGAGGTAGCCGTCGGGCTTCTCACCGAGCACGCCACTGGCCTTGGCCTCGCCCAGGGCGGACATGGCTTCGTTGAGGGTCATGGCCGCGGCGGGCAGGGCCAGCAGGAGCGCCAGGAGCAGGCTGGTCAGTTTCAGATAGGCTTTCATGGTCGTCCTCAGAACAGTCCGCTGTCTTGGTTGATGATCGAGTCGAGCTGCTTGTCCACGCGGATATAAATCTCGTGCTCGATCTTCACGTTCAGGTTGATATTGATTGGCTCGTTCGGCACGGCCAGTTCCACCCGCGGTGTACAGGCGCTGGCGAAGAGACCCAGCAGCACAATGGTCAGCGTATGGCGCAACCGCATGGCGGTTTCTCCTGTGTCTATTGCGGGTCTGCATTGCCTTGCCTGAGGCGTTCCTGCACCCGTCGTTGAATGGTCTCGCTTACCCGGTCGCTTAGCTGCAAGCTGGTCAACAGCGCCGGAATGTCCTCTTCCAGATTGATCGAGAAGTTGATCGGCCGACCGCCTTCCAGGGCCGGGTTGTGGCCGTTCAGGCGCAGCCCGAGGTTCAGCTTGCCGTTCTCATCATAGCGAACGTCGCTGGTGAGCAGATCATAGTGAAAATCGTGCAGGGCTTCGGTGACGATCTTCATGGCCGGGTTCGCCTGGCCGAGGGCTTCGATCTTCGGCGAGCGAAAGCGCAACACGCCGCCAGGCGCACGCGCGGCGAGCTTGCCATCCCGCACGCTCAGCCCTTCTGCGCTGCGCTGCACGTCGAAACTGCCGTCGATCACACCGCTGCCGCCGAGGCCTTCGGTCGGATAGGCGGCGAGCACGTCGCCTAGTTGCACGCCCTCGAGCCGGGCGCTGAGCCGTTGCTGTGGTGCCGCAAGGTCAAGGGCGCCGGCCGGCAACCAGAAGCGCCCACCGAGAATCTGGGTTTCTGCGATCTGCCAGGTCAGGCGTCCCTTTGCCGGCTGGTCGATCGCGGCCTCGTAATGCCCGCGCAACAGCAACGGGCCGAAGGTGAAGCCGGGGTTGAGCTCGACCAGCCGTAGTTCGCTGACGTCCAGTCGTAGGCGGTCGCGCCGCAGTTGGGCGGTCAGGCGTGCATCGAGTCCGGAAATCTCGCTGCGGTCGAAGATGCCGGCCAGTCCTCGCGCTTCGAGCGTCAGGTTTGCAGTTGGTTTGCCATTGCCAGCGGGCAGTGTCAGCTTGCCGTCGCCCGACAGGCGACCACTGCTGAGCTCAAGCGACGCCGGCCATGTGACCAGGCTGCCGGCGATCGGGTTGCCGGCGCGCAGGAAAATTTCCTGCAGCTTGCCGCCGACCTGCAAGGGTCCGTTCCAGCGCTGCTCGAGGTTAACCGCCATTGTCAGTCCGGCATCGTTGCTCACGGAGCCATTGGCGTCCAATGCGGTACTGTCGGCTTTCAGTTGGCCGCTCCAGCGCCAGCCCTGGGCGAGCAGCAGCGGGTGTTCGAGACGACTCAGGCGCAGCTCCAGCGGCCCTTCGGCACGCCAGGCGGTTGGTTGCTCAAGGTTGCGCTCGATCTTCAGAGCCAGTGTGCGTGGCAGCGTCGCGCTCAACTGACTGGCGACGACCTCGCCCGTGGCGAGGCGGGCCAGCTTGGCTTGGGATGATTTCTGCAGCTGCAGCTCGACCTTCTGGAGGTCGGCACGACCAGAGAAATCCAGAGTGGCGTCGAGGTTCTGCAGCGTCAGGGCGTCCAGCTGCAGCCGCGTACTGCGTGTCTGTAGGCGGGCCTGCTCGATGTCCAGCGAATACGGGGGGGAGGTCGCCAGTCGCATGCGCGCCTGCAGGCTGGACGGCGCGCCGCCCTGGGCGTCCAGTCGAAGTTGCACGGGTAGCTGCCCTCGCGTCACCTGAGTGGCAATTGGCTCGACGCTGATATTCAGCTGGCTTGGGCGTAGCGCGGCCGGCACGTCCGTCAGCAGGGTGGACGCTGGACGCAGTTGTAGGTTGGCTTTCAGTTCGGTTGGCAACCACAGTCCATCCTGCCCTCGAGCGGCCAGGTCGAGGTCGCCCTGCAGCTCCCCGAGGCCTACGATCGGCCAGGCGGCCGGGATGTGCGCAGAGAGGCGCAGCTCGCCGGCTGCGTTCGACCAGTCGTAGGTGCCGCCGACGGTCTGCGCCAGGGCCAGTGCCCAGCCCGCACCGATGCGCATGTCGGTTGGCATATCTGGCAGGGCGGCGGTTGGGGTGGCCGTCCACTCGCCGAGCCAATCCAGGAGCCAGGGTGCCTCCGGTAGGTTGCCCATGGAAAGGGTGCCGTCCCATTGCAGCGTCTCGCCTGAGTGCTGCAGCCGGTTGCGGGCTTCCAGTCGTGGTTGGTCGTCGATAGCCAGTGTGGCCAGAATGAGGCTGTTCCCTGGCCCAGCGCTCTGTGCATCGATGATCATTGAAAGCCTATGTTCGTTGCGCCGGAGGTCGAGGCGGCCAGCCAGCGGCAGCAACGATTCGCCCTTCCGCTCGAACCGCAGTGCCCCCCGTTCGTCGCAGCGCCCCTTGGCGCAGGGTAGGCTGACCCGCAGATCCGCTATGGTTAATCGCTGCGGGAGCCAGGCGGCCCATCGTTCGTACTGCTCGAGATTCGTTGCTGGCGGCTCGCTATCGCCGGCGGAGGTAGATGAGCGGATGTCCAGCTCAAGCTGTTCGATATGCAGCGAACGAGGCGGTAATGGGTGAAAAAAGCTGGCTAAATCCAGTGTGATGTTGGTGGCCTCGGTAGCCAGGCTGGGGCCGTTTTCCGGCGCTTGGATGTAGCGCACGCGTTTTGCCGAGATACCGCTGGATGAGAGCCGCAGCCCTTGCCAGTCCAGCTGCTCGATGCCCTGTTCGTGTTTGAACCCCTGCCACTGATGCCAGGCGAACGCGGCGAGCACCAGGAGCAAGGCGAGCAGCCCGACGCACAGTAGTAAAACGGTTCTCCACGGTTTGGTCATGGCTGCATCCATAAAGCGAGGGCTACAGCATAGCCGTAGAACGGCCGTGGCGACCGTGCGCCGGCGAGGTGCACCGCAGGACACCAAGATTACGAAAAAGTTCGTTCCTGTGGCGCTGCAACCCTTGTGGCAAGCCGCTTTGCGTCCGGTGCGCTGAACTTGTGCACATTTGGGAAAGCCGTCTGTCAAGCGCTTATGACAAACTGTCGCAAACGCCTGGAATCCATAGATCGTTAATAACCAATTGAAAAATAAGCAATTTTTTCATTGGTGAAAAAAGCGTCAGTTTAACCGCAGCCCCCATGAGACGCGGGATCGAGAGATTTGTCTGCTGTTTGTCCACCGAGTTATCCACAGCTTCTGTGGATTACTAAGGTGTGTGATATGGATCTAATTTTTTCGCTTTTGACAAGACTTTAACTCTGTCGAAAAAGGAGTAGAGTGCGCGGCCTTATCCATCCAGCCCTTGATGTGCATGAGACCGCGTACTTCTGTTTCCGCTAGTCAGATCCCTTCCGCTTTCCCGTCGCGTCTGCCGCTGCGTATGGCGCTCTGGCTGCTCGACAGCCAGCGGCTGGGCAGCAAGCAAGGGGTCAAGCGGATTGCCGGCCGGCTGCTCAAACAGCCGGCGCGCGAGGGTGTGGTCGAAGCGCAGAGTCGCCTTGGCCGCTTGCTGTGTTGCGAGTGCGATGGCCAGCGTGACCGCCGGATCGGCCTGGAGCTGCTGCGTCAGGCGGCTCGCGCCGGAGACTGCCAGGCGCAGCTGGAGCTTGGCCGGTTGTACAGTCAGGCCGAGCACGCTGAGCCCGCCAAAGCACGCCAGTGGCTCGAACAGGCTGCGGCTCAGGGGTCCCAGGAAGCCCTGCGCTTCCTTCAGCGCGTCAAGGGCTGACCGGCTCGCCTGACCGGCCTCCTGCGGCTGGTTATACTGCCCGGCATTTCGCCGGAGCCTCTCATGTCGTTCGATCCCCTTCATCTATTGGTTGGCCTGGCGCTCGGCCTGATCGCCCTGGCCGGGCTCTGTCTGTCCCTCCAGCGGCACCTGGCTGCTGGCCGCGCCGAGCAGGCAGCCCTCGATGAGCGCCTCCGTCAGGCGGTGCTCGCCGAGCAAGGTCTGGCGGCTCAGCTCGACGGCTGCAGGGGCGAGCTTGCCGAGTTGAACAGCATTCGATCAGCACAGCACGCCGAGCTGGCGGCGTTGCGTCGTGAGATCGAGTTGCTGCGGGCCCAGCGTGACGAGGATCTTGAAAGTATCGCCGACCTGCAGGCCGAACGTGACGCGCAGCAGGGCGAGCTGCGACGCCTGAGCGCGGCCCATGCCGCCCTGGATGCCGAACTGCGCGAACAGCAGAACTCGCATCAGCAGCGTCTCGCTGATCTTCAGGCTGCCCGTGACGAGCTGCGCGCGCAGTTCGCCGAGCTCGCCGGCAAAATCTTCGACGAGCGCGAACAGCGCTTCAGCGAGTCCAGTCACGAGAGGCTGGGGCAGCTGCTGGAGCCGTTGAAGGAGCGTATCCAGACGTTCGAGAAACGCGTCGAGGAAAGCTATCAGAACGAGGCGCGCGAGCGCTTTTCCCTGGCCCGCGAGCTGGAACGTTTGCAGCAGCTGAACCAGCGGCTGGGCGATGAAGCGACCAACCTGACGCGCGCGCTGCAGGGCCAGAAAACCCAGGGCAACTGGGGTGAACTGGTGCTGGAGCGAGTGCTGGAACATGCAGGGCTGGAGAAGGGCCGCGAGTACCAGACGCAGGTCAGTCTGAAGAGTCCCGATGGCGAGCGCTTTCAGCCGGACGTGCTGATTCGCTTGCCCGGTGACAAGCAGGTGGTGGTGGATGCGAAGGTCAGCCTGACCGCCTATCAGGCGCTGACCTGTGCCGAAGACGATAACAGTCGTGCCTTGGCGCTGAAGCAGCATGTGCAATCGCTGCGCAGCCATTTGAAAGGGCTGTCGGTGAAGGATTACCAGCGTCTGGATGGGCTGCACAGTCTGGACTTCGTATTGCTGTTCGTTCCGATCGAGGCGGCGTTCGCGGCGGCCTTGCAGGCCGACCCGGAGCTGTTTCAGGAGGCCTATGGTCGGCATGTGGTAATCGTCAGCCCGACCACGCTGCTGGCCACCCTGCGAGTCATCGACAGCCTCTGGCGGCAGGAGCGGCAGAGCCAGAACGCGCGCGAGATCGCCGAGAAGGCCGGGGCACTGTACGACAAGTTCGTCGCCTTCATTCAGGACCTCGACGAAATCGGCAGCCGGTTGCAGCAGCTCGATCGCGCCTACCTGGCAGCGCGCACCAAGCTCAGTGATGGGCGCGGCAATCTGGTAGGGCGCGCCGAGCAACTCAAGGCGCTTGGCGCTCGGGCCAGCAAGCGCCTGCCGGGCGACTGGCTGGAGCGGGCCGGCGCCGAAACGGTTGGCGAGGCGGGCGACTGAGCGTCGGTTGGCTCAGCCCAGCAGCAACACCGCAAGCGCTGTCAGCAGGCCAGCGAACATGATCGGCAGCGTGCGCAGGGCCAGCTCGCGGCCGCCTATCACCGCGATCAGCATGGCCTTGACCAGGCTATTGCTCAGCGCCGCAAACACGATGCCACGCGCCGCCACCTCGTGGCTCAGCCCGTCGCGTGCCTTGCTGGCCAGCGACAGGGTAATCGCATCGACATCGGTCAGGCCTGCTATCAGCGAAACCAGGTAGATGCCGGCGTCGCCCAGCCAGCGCCGTGCGCCTTCGACCAACAGAAGAATCAGCACGAGCAGGGCGGCGAAGCGCAGGGCCGGGCCCAGCTCGAACGGGTTTCTGAGCAGCGGTTCGGGATTGTCATCGGCTGTTCGCG
The DNA here is from genome assembly GCF_024448335.1 of Stutzerimonas frequens. Taxonomy (GTDB): domain Bacteria; phylum Pseudomonadota; class Gammaproteobacteria; order Pseudomonadales; family Pseudomonadaceae; genus Stutzerimonas; species Stutzerimonas frequens. Next base: position 418,000 of record NZ_JAMOHM010000002.1, on the reverse strand, counting down.
CGGCGCGCAGGTAGTAGAAGAGCGCGCCGATGGCGTAGATGGCACCAGCGCACGCCAGCGGCAGCGCCAAGCCGGGCAGCAGCGCCGGATGGACCAACCCCACCTCCAGCAGCACGCGCGGAAACATCAGCGCCGAGGTGGCCAGCAGGCCGGCCGCCAGAGCGGCGCGCAGCTTCGGTGCGTCAAGCCGGGCCAGCGTGATGGTCATGGCGGTGGAGGAGACGATACCGCCAAGCAGGGCGGTCACCAGCAGGCCATGACGAGTCCCGAGGACGCGGATCGCGACGTATGCGGCGAAGCCGATACCGGCGATCAACACGACCATCATCCAGGTCGTGTAGGGATTGAGCGCTTGCCAGGGGCCGTAGCCCTGATTGGGCAGCGTCGGCAACAGGACGACGGAGATGAACAGCATCTTCAATGCGCCGCCCAGCTCGGCCTCGCTGAGCCGCTTGAGTGCTTGGTGCAGGCGCGCTTTGAGGCTGAGCAGCAGGGCCACGACGATCGCACAGGCCGCTGCCAGCTGCCGGCTTTCCGCCACGGCCAGACTGCCGAGGACGAAAGTCAGCAACAGGGCGACCTCGGTAGTCATGCCGTGATCGCCGCTGCGCCGGGCATCGATCACGTAGCCGGCGATCACCAGCAGCGCCAGCATGCTGAACATGGCGACCCAGGCGATTGCGCCTAAATGGCTGGTGCTGATTGCGGCGAGCCCGCCGAACAGACCGGCCAGGCCAAAGGTGCGGATGCCGGCGACCAGCTCCTGGCCGGGACTCTCCCGGCCACTCCAGCTGCGTTCGGTACCGATCAGCAAGCCGACGGCCAGGGCCATGGCGAGATTCAGAAATAGCTCGATTGTCATCGCTCACCTAGCGGCGCTGTCAGCAGATTGCCAGCAGTGTAACCGGCCGTGCGGCAGAGGGCTCGTGGCGCGGCAGGTGGTCTGGCGCCCACGGACCCGATGCGCTCAGCGCAGGGTCAGGTGGCGGCTCATCAGTGCACGCAACGCAGCGGGTTTGACCGGCTTGGCCAGATAATCCAGGCCGCTGGCATGGATTGCCGCCACCAGCTCCGGGCGGCCGTCAGCGCTGATCACCACGCCAGGTATCGGCTCGCCAAGACGAGTGCGCAGCCAGGCCATCAGTTCGGTACCGGTCTGGCCTTCGTCCAGGTGGTAGTCCACCAGCACCAGTTGCGGGCGGATGTCCTCGGCCAGCAGCGCCTCGCAGTCGGTGCGGTTGCGGGCGGTCCAGACCTGGCAGCCCCAGCGCGTGAGCAGGCTGTTCATGCCGACCAGAATACTGTCCTCGTTATCGATGCACAGCACCTGGGTGCCGGTCAGCGCGCTGAGCTGCGGCTCGCCGCGCTTGACTGCCGGGTGGGGCTGGCTGACCGCACGCGCGATCGGGACGGTGACGCTGAACACGCTGCCCTTGCCGGGCCAGGAACGGACCTCCAGCGGATGGCCGAGCACGTGACACAGGCCGTCGGCGATTGCCAGGCCCAGTCCCAGGCCCTTCTCGGCGCGCGTCTGATGGCTGTCCAGCCGCTTGAACTCCTCGAAGATCACTTTCAGCTTGTCCTGTGGAATGCCCGGGCCGCGGTCCCAGACTTCCAGCCGCAGCGACGATCCCTGCCGGCGTACGCCCAGCACCACGCGACCCTTGGCATAGCGGAACGCATTGGTCAGGAAGTTCTGCAGCACCCGTCGCAGCAGGCGTATGTCACTGTCCACGCGCAGCTTGCTGCCGTGCACTCGCAGGGTGATGCCTTGCTCGCGGGCGAGCGCCGTGAATTCGGTGCTCAGCGTGTCGAACAGCGTCGCCAGCGGGAACGGATTGCGATCCGGAGTGACTCGGCCGCTTTCCAGGCGTGAGATGTCCAGCAGGTCGGTGATCAGGTCCTCGGCCGAACGCAGCGAGCTGTCCAGATGCTGGATCAGCTCCTGCGCCTCCTTGGGCAATGCGCTCTGCTGGTGCGACAGCGCCGCGGAGAACAGCCGGGCCGCATTGAGTGGCTGCATCAGGTCATGGCTGACCGCAGCGAGGAAGCGGGTCTTCGACTGGTTGGCGGCTTCGGCGGTGCTCTTGGCTTCGATCAGTGCCTGGTTGAGCTGCGACAGCTCCTGGGTGCGCTCGCTGACGCGCTGCTCGAGCCCCTCGTTGGCGTCTTTCAGCGCGCGTTCGGCCTCGCGGTAGGCGGTGATGTCGCTGAAGCTCATGACGAAGCCCCCGCCAGGCATCGGGTTGCCGATCAGCTCGACGACGCGACCGTTGGGGAACAGCCGCTCGGAGGTGTGGGCACGGCCCTGGCGCATCCAGTACAGGCGCTTGGCCACATGGGTATCGGGATCGCCCGGGCCGCACAGGCCGCGCTCGGCGTTGTAGCGGATGATGTCGGCGATCGGGCGGCCGATGTAGACCAGCCCGTCCGGATACTCGAAGAGTTCGAGATAACGATGGTTCCAGGCCACCAGGCGCAGCGACTGGTCGACTACGCTGATGCCCTGGGTGATGTTTTCGATCGCGCCCTGCAGCAGTGCGCGGTTGAACTGCAGCACTTCCGAGGCTTCGCCGACGATGCGCACCACGTCGTCGACCTGCATGTCGCGGCCTTCGAGGGCGGCCTTGACCACTGCACGGGTAGAGGAAGCACCGAGCACGCCGGCCAGCAGGCGCTCGGTATGTGCGATCCATTGGCCATCGGCCTGCAGCTTGGGCGAGAAGTCCTGGCCATGGCGGCGGGCGAAGCGATGGAAGCTCTGTTCGGCCCGCTCGGCGCCGACGAAGCGGGAGGCGAGCATCAGCAGGTCTTCGACCCGTACGGCAAGCAGGCGGCGGCCGCCAGTCGGCGAGGCGATTTCCTGGCCGATGAAGCGGCTTGCCTGCCAGTGTTCGGCGACATGTGTCTGACTCAGGATCGACACCCAGAAGAACAGCGTCGCATTGCCCACCAGCGAAAGTGTCACGCCAAGGGTCAGGCCGCTGAGGCCGAAGCCCAGGCCGCCGTTGTACATCCAGCTCAGCCCGGGGAACATGTCCAGCGGCCAGCCCAGCAGGGGCAGGATCAGCGTATAGAACCAGATTGCCGCACCGGCGGTCAGGCCGGCGAACACGCCTCGGCGGTTGGCCTGTTTCCAGTACAGTGCGCCGACCATCGCCGGCGCCAGCTGGGTGATAGCGGCGAAGGCGATCTGGCCGATGGTAGCCAGCGAGGCGGTTGAGCCGAGCAGTCGGTAGCTGACATAGGCCAGGAGCAGAATCACCACGATGCTGATGCGGCGTACCGACAGCATCCAGTGGCGGAACGCCTCGAACGGGCGCTCCGTTTCCTGTCGACGTAGCAGCCAGGGCAGCAGCATGTCGTTGGAGACCATGGTCGACAGCGCCACGCTGGCGACGATGACCATGCCGGTCGCCGCCGAAGCGCCGCCGATGAAGGCCAGCAGCGCCAGCCACGGATGCAGTTCGGCCAGCGGCAGGCTGATCACGAAGGAGTCAGGAGTGACGCCCGCCGGCAGCAGCATTTGCCCGGCAAGCGCGATCGGCACGACGAACACGGCGGCCAGCACCAGGTAGAGCGGGAATACCCAGCGCGCCAGGCGGAAGTCGCGCGGCTCGATGTTTTCCACTACCGAAACGTGAAACTGCCGCGGCAGACAGACGATCGCCATCATCGCGACGGTGGTCTGGACCAGCATGGCGGACCAGTTGACGCCTTCGCTCCAGAATCCGGCAAGGTCCGGCGAGTCATAGGCCTGATTGAACAGATCGCCAAAGCCGTCGAACAGGCCGAAGGTGACGAAGGCGCCCACCGCCAGGAATGCCAGCAGCTTGACCAGTGACTCGAAGGCAATCGCCAGGACCATGCCGCGATGGTGCTCGGTGACATCCAGGTTGCGCGTGCCGAACAGGATGGTGAACAGCGCCAGGACGATCGAGACGATGAGCGCGGTGTCGCGGGTGCCGGTACCTGCAGCCTCGATGTTGATGCCGCTCAGCACGTTCACCCCGAGCACGATGCCCTTGAGCTGCAGCGCAATATACGGCAGCACACCGACCAGGCAGATCAGCGTGACGACCACTGCGAGCAGCTGCGACTTGCCGTAGCGTGCCGCGATGAAGTCGGCGATGGAGGTGATGTTCTCCTGCTTGCTGATCATGATCATCTTCTGGATCACGTGGGGTGCGAACAGCAGCAACAGAATCGGGCCGAGGTAGATCGGTAGGAACGCCCACAGTTGCTCGGCGGATTGGCCGACCGCACCGAAGAATGTCCAACTGGTGCAGTACACCGCCAGCGACAGGCTGTAGACCCACGGCCGGAGGCGGAGTGACAGGGAGGCGTTGTTGCGGTCGCCATAGAAAGCGATGGCAAACAGAATGGCCATATAGACGAGGGCGACCGCAGCGATCAGCCCGCCTGACAGCGTCATGCAAACTCCAGAAGCAAGGGGGTGCCGGACCGGCATCGGCGTGCCGTGGCGGGCGCCGAATTTAATCAGTCCTGGCGACTCATTAGTATGGTGAATTCGTGAAGTTTCGCAGCATTGGCGTGCCCGTGTACGGTGTTGCTACCAAGGTCGCATGTGTCTAGCACGGGCATGCCGGCCGTCCTTTAACTACCGCATCACGCGCGCTGCTGGAGTTGTCCGGCAACGGCCAGCCATCCACAAGCCTTTACAGGAGATCGCCATGTTCAGCCCACTTCCGGTAACCCTGCAACGCGGAGCGCTGCGTCTGGAGCCGATGGTGGACGCGGATATCCCCGAGCTGGTCGCCCTGGCTGAGAGAAACCGCGCCGAGCTGGCCTACATGAATGGCCCGCTGCGCCCGGATTGGTATCGCCAGGCCGTTGCCGAGCAGCGCGACGGCAGGGCTGTGGTATTCAGCATTCGGATGGCCGAGCGCCTGGTCGGCACCACGCGCTTCGCTGACTTCGTCAGCGGTCTTCCGGCCGCCGAGCTGGGCTGGACCTGGCTCGACCAGGCGGAGCATGGCAGCGGCTTGAACGCCTCGATCAAGTTCCTGCTGTTGCGCCATGCATTCGAGGAGTGGCAACTGGTCCGGCTGCAGTTGAAGACTGCGGCCAGCAATCTGCGCTCCCAGCGCGCGATCGAGAAGCTCGGCGCACAGCGCGAAGGCCTGCTGCGCAACCATCGCCGGCTGGCGGACGGCCGGCTCGACGACACGGTGCTGTACAGCATCACCGACCGCGAATGGAGCCAGGTCCGGCAGCGGCTCGCGGCCGACTGACCTCGGGCGCCGCTCTGGATCGCCTGTTGCCGTCAGTTCGGTTATCGTGCGGTGCTTTGTCGCAACAGTCCGCCTGATCGACCGAAGCCTTTCGTCGTGCCATGCCCGTACAGCCGGTGGTGCGGCGTATGGTTCGTCGACGCGAGGCCTACAAGGAGTTCCTATGTCCCGCTCGCAAGAGTTCGCCCACGGTTGCCGTGACATCCTGCCGCTGATTCTCGGGGCGATCCCCTTCGGCGTCATTTTCGGCACGCTGGCGGTGGGGGCGGGCCTGACGGGCTGGCAGGCGATGGGGATGTCCACGCTGGTATTCGCCGGCTCCGCGCAGTTCATCGCGATCACCCTGATCACCGGTGGGGTCGGCGCGGCGGTAGTGCTGCTCACCACATTCGTTGTGAACCTTCGCCACGCCTTGTACAGCGCCGCCTTGCAGCCGTTCGTTCGCCATCTGCCTGGCCGTTGGCGTGCGCCGTTGGCGTTCTGGTTGACGGACGAGGCATTCGCTGTGGTGCAGAATCGCTATGCGCGCGACGACGCATCGCCCTACAAGCACTGGTTCTTTCTCGGGGCGGCGTTGACCATGTACGTCAACTGGCAATTGTCGACGCTCGTGGGGATCGCCTTTGGCCAGGCCGTGCCGGATATCGCCAGCTGGGGACTGGACTTCGCCATGATTGCCACCTTCATCGGCATTGCCGTGCCGATGATGCGTACCCGCCCTCAGGTGGCGTCGGCAGTGGTCGCTGGCGGCGTGGCGCTGCTGACCTGGGAACTGCCCTACAAGCTCGGGCTGATTGCCGCCGCGCTGGCGGGCATCGTCATCGGCGTATGGCTGGAGCGACGGGCCGAAGCCGCGGCCCGACCGCAGGGGGCGCTATGAATACGTGGCTGCTGATCCTCGGCATGCTGGCGATCACCTTCGTGATCCGCTACAGCTTCTTTGCCTGGCCGAATCTGCGCTTTCCACGCGCCATCGAGCAGGGCCTGCATTACGTCCCGGTGGCGGTGCTGACCGCGATTGTGGTGCCCGGCATGCTGATGCCGGACGGGCAGTTGGCGTTGAACTGGGACAACGCCTATCTGCTGGCCGGGCTGCTGGCCATCGCCATCGCCGCGTTCAGCCGCAACCTGCTGGCGACCATCGCCGGCGGTCTGCTGAGCTTCTTCGTGCTGCGCTGGGCGCTCGGGCAGTTGCCGATATGAGAGGCGAGTCAGCCAAACGCGCCGCGCGATCGGCAGCGGCCAGGGACGAGCAAGCGCCACGCTCGCAGTTCCGTCTGCTCGGCAAGCGCCGCTTTCTGCCGTTCTTCTGCACTCAGCTGCTCGGCGCGTTCAACGACAACGTGTTCAAGCAGGCGTTGATCCTGGCGATTCTGTTCAAGCTCGGCACGGCCGCCGACAAGAGTCTGCTGATCAACCTCTGCGCGTTGCTGTTCATCCTGCCGTTCTTTCTCTTTTCCGCGCTGGGCGGACAGCTGGGCGAGCGCTTCGAGAAGGCCGCGCTGATCCGCCGGATCAAGTTCGCCGAGATCCTCATCATGCTGGCCGGTGCGCTGGGTATGCTGCTGGGCAACTTGCCGCTGCTGCTCTTGGTGCTGTTCTGCATGGGGACCCAATCGGCGCTGTTCGGCCCGGTCAAGTATTCGATCCTGCCGCAACAGCTGTCCGAGGACGAGTTGGTCGGCGGCAATGCACTGGTGGAGATGGGAACGTTCCTGGCCATTCTCGGCGGCACCATCGGTGCGGGTGTGCTGATGGCGAGCGACGCCTATGCGGAGTGGGTGGCGCTCAGCGTAGTGCTGATCGCCTTGATCGGGTATCTGGCCAGCCTCGCGATTCCCGCTGCGACGGCCGCCTTGCCAACATTGCATATGGACTGGCGCGTGCTGCGCCAGTCATGGCGAATCCTGCGGCTGGGCTTCGGCCAGCAGCGCGCCGTGTCCCGGGCGATGCTGGGCAATTCCTGGTTCTGGTTTCTTGGCGCAACCTACCTGACGCAGATCCCGGCGTTTGCCAAGGACTATCTCGGCGGCGATGAAAGCGTGGTCACGCTGATCCTCACCCTGTTCTCGGTGGGCATCGCGCTGGGGTCGCTGCTCTGCGAACGACTGTCCCGGCATCACGTGGAGATCGGCCTGGTGCCATTCGGGGCGATCGGTCTGAGCCTGTGCGGGGTGCTGCTTTGGTGGCATGCCGGCGAGCATCCGTTGCCTGCGGCCAGCGTGGACTGGCTGACCCTGCTTGGTGAGCCTTCCGCCTGGTGGATACTGGCGGACATCCTCGGGCTGGGGATCTTCGGCGGCGTTTACATCGTCCCGCTGTATGCCCTGATCCAGTCACGCAGTGTGGTGCACGAGCGCTCGCGGGTGGTGGCGGCGAACAACATTCTCAATGCGCTGTTCATGGTCGCCTCGGCGATCATCGCGATCGTGCTCTTGGTCGTGCTGAAACTGTCGATACCGCAGCTGTTCCTGGTCGTCTCGCTGCTCAGCGTCCTGGTCTGCGGCGCGCTGTTCATCGATGCGCCGGAGTTCATCGAGCGCTTCCTGCTCTGGGTGCTGGGGGATCGGCTGGGAGGGAAATTGCTGGTGCAGCTCGGATTGCGCTGAGGCGGGGGAGGGGGCGCCGGGCGGCGCCCCGTCGGGTCAGATGCCCTGCGGAACCTCTTCGCCGCCGAATGCCTCAAACAGCGCCGGCAGGAATTCGCGGAAGGTCATCATCATCAGCAGGAAGCTGGCGTCCTGCTGGGCGAGGGCGTCGTCGCCACCATCCTGTTCGGCCTGGTCCTGTAGCAGCTCCTCGAAGCGCAGGCGCTTGATGATCAGCTTGTCGTCCAGTACGAAGGACAGTTTGTCCTGCCAGGCCAGTGACAGCTGGGTGACCTGCTTGCCGGCTTCCATATGCTGCTGGATCTCGTCGCTAGTCAGATCCTGGCGCTTGCAGCGCACCACACCGCCATCTTCGTGGGTGTCGCGCAGTTCGCATTCGTCCAGGACGAAGAAGTCCTCAGCGGCCTTCTGTGTCTTGACCCAGTCGGTGAGTGTGGCGCTGGGCGCGATCTTCACCGTCAGCGGGCGCACCGGCAGCGAGCCGATCGCCTCGCGCAGGGTGGAGAGCAGGTCCTCCGCCTTCTTCGGGCTTGCCGAGTTGACCAGGATCAGTCCGCGCTCGGCGTCGATCGCGGCGAAGGTGCCGGACTTGCGAATGAAGGCGCGTGGCAGGAAGGCCTGGATGATCTCGTCCTTGATCTGGTCGCGCTCCTTCTTATAGACCTTGCGCATCTGCTCGGCTTCGATCTCGTCGACCTTCTCCTTCACCGCGTCCTTGACCACGCTGCCGGGCAGGATGCGTTCTTCCTTGCGCGTGGCGATCAGCAGGAAACCCTGGCTGACATGCACCAGCGGGGCGTCTTCGCCCTTGCCGAACGGCGCGACGAAACCATAGGTGCTCAGCTCCTGGCTGGCGCAGGGGCGGGCGGGTTTGGCGGCCAGTGCAGCTTCGAGCGTCTCCGCATCTAGCGCGACATCCTGGGTGAGACGGTATACGAGCAGGTTGCGAAACCACATGGCGGGGTAGATCTCCGGAAAGCAAAGGGGTGCATTATTCCTGCCTGGCCAGTTCAGGCCAACCCTGCCGGCGGTTAATGCGCAGCAGGTGGGAAAAAACGGCTGGTAAACCGGGTGTTTCCTAAGTCTTTGGAACTTCTGCAATTTTTTTTTCAAAAGGGGGTTGCCAAGGTGCGGAACCCTCTCTAGAATGCGCCCCACTTCGAGAGCAAACGGGTGATTAGCTCAGCTGGGAGAGCATCTGCCTTACAAGCAGAGGGTCGGCGGTTCGATCCCGTCATCACCCACCACTCGAGGTTTAGCGCAGCGGTAGTTCAGTCGGTTAGAATACCGGCCTGTCACGCCGGGGGTCGCGGGTTCGAGTCCCGTCCGCTGCGCCATATTCGCTTCACGGGAATACTGAACGCCCTGAAGCAACGAAGAAAACGGCCTTAGGGGCCGTTTTTTTTTGCCCGCTTTCTGGCGGTCCGGATCGCTGCCCCGGTTCATTCATCGCCCCGCGCAGAAATGCTACGCGCTTCCTTTCTTTGCCATCTCTTTACGATCGTTGCCGGGAGGCGCGGTAGCCAGTGTCCGGATGCACTGATAAGCTCGGCCATTCGTTATCGATATGCCTCCAGCGTAATTAAGGAAACAGCATGAGACTGAGACATCAACGTTTGGCACCTGCGGTTGCGCTGGTCGGCCTGGTACTTGCCGGCTGCGATTCGCAGACCAGTGTCAAACTGGACACTCCGGCGCAGAAGGCGTCCTACGGTATCGGCCTGAACATGGGCAAGAGCCTTGCGCAGGAGGGCATGGATGATCTCGATTCCCAGGCTGTAGCGCAGGGTATCGAAGACGCCATCGGCAACAAGGAGCAGAAGCTCACCGATGAGCAGCTGATGGAAGCCTTCACGTTCCTGCAGACGCGCGCCGAAGAGCGTATGGCCGAGATGAACGCCAAGGCGGTCGAGGCGGGCAAGAAGTTTCTCGAAGAGAATGCCAAGCGTGAGGGTGTGAAGACCACCGAATCCGGCCTGCAGTACGAAGTCATCAAGTCGGCCGAAGGGCGTCAGCCGACTGAGAACGACGTAGTGACCGTTCACTACGAAGGCAGCCTGACCGATGGCACCGTTTTCGATAGCTCGATCAAGCGCGGCAGTCCGATCGACCTGCCGGTTGGCGGTGTGATTCCTGGCTGGGTCGAAGGCCTGCAGCTGATGCACGTCGGCGAGAAGTTCAAGCTCTATATCCCGAGCGAGCTGGCCTACGGCGAGCAGAGCCCGAGCCCGCTGATTCCGGCCAATTCGGTGCTGGTATTCGATCTCGAACTGCTGGACATCAAAGGTGACGAGGCCGAGGAGTCGGCTGCCGAGCAGCCTGCGGAGGCCCCGGAGCAGCAGTAAGCTAAATCGCTGGAAACGAAAACGCCCCGATCTGATCGGGGCGTTTTGTTTTGCGACTGTGCTTGGTGGATCAGTCGTCCATTTGCGACTGCAGGTAGTTCTCCAGGCCGACCTTGTCGATCAGGCCCAGCTGGGTTTCCAGCCAGTCGATATGTTCTTCCTCGGACTCGAGGATGTCTTCCAGCAGCTCCCGGCTGCCGTAGTCGCCGACGCTTTCGCAGTAGGCGATCGCGACCTTCAGATCCTGTACGCCGCCCTGTTCCAGCTTGAGATCGCACTCGAGCATCTCGCGGGTGTTCTCGCCGATCAGCAGCTTGCCGAGATCCTGCAGATTCGGCAGGCCTTCGAGGAAGAGGATGCGCTTGATCAGCTTGTCGGCATGCTTCATCTCGTCGATGGATTCGTCGTACTCGTGCTTGCCGAGCTTGCCGAGGCCCCAGTCCTCGTACATTCGCGCGTGCAGAAAGTACTGGTTAATGGCTACCAGCTCGTTACCGAGGATCTTGTTGAGATGCTGAATGACCAGCTTGTCGCCTTTCATGGAATTGTCTGCCTGGGCCGGTGGAAATAAATGCAGTCTGGGCACGCCAGGTCGAGCTGTCAAACCGTAACACTGTGCTAAGTGCTTGAATCAGAAAGCCAAAATCCAATGAGAATGGTTGCGTTCTGCGTCGCTTTAGCAAGCCTATGATTTGCGGGCAAAAAAAAGCCGGGTTCGCCCCGGCTCTTCTGGAATCCGTTTTTTCAGGCCTGGGCGAAACTGGCAGGGAAGGCGAGGGAGGCATGGGCATTCTGTACGTCGCTGAGTGTTTCGCGCACCACCTGCTTGGCGACGCAGGCGCATTTGCCGCATTGGGTGGCCACGCCGGTGGTCTCGCGGACCTCACGATAACTGCAGCAGCCATCGTAGATGGCATCGCGAATCTGACCGTCGGTGACGCCTTGGCAAAGACAGACGTACATAAACACTGCTCGCTGTAGTTCGTTGATGCGTGTGATGCTAATCAGAATGAGAATAGTTGTCAAAGATCGTTCGTCGGCTTGTTGTCACGGAGTTGGGAAAGTAGGGCTGCTGCGCTGCATTGTGCGCATGCATCCGAGCGACGCCCTGGCGCCCGTCGGTGCTCGCTGGCTTCTTGCCTCAGGCGCCGCGTAAACTGCCGCCCTCTTTGATCCCGCCTTTATCCGAGCCCAGTGAAGGATGCGGGGCTATTCCTGCGGAGCTGCGCTGTGCATCTGGACGTTCCCACCCTGACGCTGGTGGACATATATGTGCTGCTCCTGCTCGGCGTACTGGTGTTCTGCGCCTGGCGTAGCGGGCAGCGGGATTCGACGCTGGGTTGCACCTGTCTCATGCTGCTGTTCGGGACCGTCTCTACGGTGCTTGGCTCTCTGCGAGGCCTCGGTATCGACGTGGTGCCGATCGTGCTCGGCAACATCGCCCTGCAGCTGGCGCTGGCCATGAACTGGACGGCGATGCGCACCTTCGCCGGCCGGCGGCCTTATCTGCCTGGCATCGTTGCCGGGGCGCTGCTTTGGGGCGGGCTGTGTCTGGTGCCGGCGTTTTACTCGTCGCTGACTGCTCGGCTACTGCTGGCTTCGGCGCTGACGGTCATCTATACCGCGCTTGCCATGTTCGAACTCTGGCGTAGCCGGCTGCAAATATCCGTGTCACTGCGGCCCGCCATCGGGTTGATGATGTTCCATGTGGCGTTCTATCTGCTGCGCATGGCGGTGGACCGCGGCCAGCCGTTCGGTGACCCTGAGGCGGTGAGTTTCTTCGCCTTCGTGATCTTCGAGACGTTGCTCTATGCCATCGGAATTTCCTTCGTCACCCTGGCGATGGTCCGTGAGCGCGCCGAGCAGCAATATCGGCATGCCTCGCTCAGCGATCCGCTGACCGGCATCGGCAACCGGCGTTCGTTCATCGATGCCGGACAGGCTTTGCTCCAGCGTGGGCGCCTGCGTGGTGAACCGGTGGCTTTGCTGCTTTGCGATCTGGACTTCTTCAAGCGGCTCAACGACACCTTCGGTCATCAGGCTGGTGATCGCGCGCTGATCGATTTTGGCCAGGTGATCGCACGACGAATGCGGCGGCAAGATGTGTTCGGGCGGATCGGTGGTGAAGAGTTCGCCTGTCTGTTGGCCGATGCCGACGCGCTTGTCGCTCGCGAGGTGGCCGAGCGTATCCGTGCTGAGTTCGCCGCCATGCCCTTCGCCGAGCAAGGGCGGTTGAGCGTCAGCATCGGTGTGGCGACTACCGCCTCGCGCTACGAACTCGATGAGCTATTGGCGCAGGCTGATCGGGCGCTTTACGTGGCCAAGGCCGCGGGCCGCAATTGCACCCGCCTGGCCTGCGAAGATGGTAGGGCGCTGGTCGAGACTGCCACTGCTGCGCGGGGCGCGCCGGGGATCGAGCTTTGAGGTAGACTGCCTGCCTTTTTTCCAACACGAAGCCCGCCAAAATGGCCCTGCAAGCGACGCCTTACAAAGTCGAGCTGAACCTCACGGACTTGGACTGTGGCGTCTATGAGAATCTGCGCTTCACCGTTGCCAGGCACCCTTCGGAAACCGAGGAGCGCCTGGGTGTGCGTCTGATCGCTTATGCGCTCTGGTATAGCGAGCAGCTGGCGTTCGGCCGCGGGCTGTCGGATGTGGATGAGCCGGCGCTCTGGGAGAAGAGCCTGGATGGCCGCGTCCTGCACTGGATCGAGGTCGGTCAGCCGGACGCCGAGCGCCTGACCTGGTGCTCGCGGCGCGCCGAGCGAGTCAGTCTGTTGGCCTACGGCAACCTGCGGGTCTGGCAGGGCAAGGTGGTCGAGGCGGTTAAGGGGCTGAAGAACCTTTCCATCGCCACGGTCGACTCCGAGTCGCTTGCCGACCTGGTGAAAGACCTGCCGAGAAGCCTGCAATGGGGGGTGATGATCAGCGACGGTACGCTGTTCATCACCGACGAGCGCGGGCAGTTCGAAGTGTCGCTCAGCTGGCTGCTCGGCGAGCGCTGATGGCATGACCTGTTCGCCGCGTTGAGCCTAGCGCCATTGGTTGAGCAGCGACCGTTGCTCGCGCTGCGCAGCCTCCAGCGAGACAGGTCTGAGGCGGATCACGCTACCTGGCAGGCACTGCGCCAACTGCGCCACAGCAAAGGGTGTCAGTGCGCCGAGCCGGGGATAGCCGCCGATTGTCTGGCGGTCGTTGAACAGGATGATCGGCTGGCCGTCGGCCGGGACCTGAATCGCGCCCAGCGGAATTCCTTCGGAAACCATCGACGAAGCCTTGCAATGAAGCGCCGGGCCGAGCAAGCGGACGCCCATTCGATCGGCGCGCTGATCGACGACCCACTCGCCATTGAATGCCGCAAACAGGCTCGTCCCGCTGAAGGCGGCGATCTGTGCCCCTGGCACCACTGAAAGGACACCGCCGGACAGCGCCGTTATCGCTTGTGCTGGCAGTTCCCTCGAGACGGCAGCGTGGCCCTGCCAGCACAAGCGGTCGCCCTCGCGCAGCGCGCGTCCGTCGCCGGCTAGTCCACCCATCTGCTCCCGTCCCACCGTTGCGCAGCTCCCGAGCACTCGCGGGGCCTGAAAGCCGCCCGGAGCGGCGAGATAGGCGCGGACGCCATGACGTGGCTGGCTGAAGGTCAGCAGCTGGCCCCGGCTGATCGTGAAGGCGTGCCCCGGTGCGATGGGCTGGCCGTCCAGCGTTGCGCCGAGATCGGCGCCACAGATGGCGAGGCGGGCATCGGTCTCGGCGCGTAGCCGGAAGTTTCCGAGGGTGACTTCCACCACCGGCGCGGCAAGAGGGTTGCCGAGCAGCCAGTTCGCCCAGGCGCAAGAGAGCCAATCCACCGCGCCGCCCTGGGTCACCCCGAGGTGGCGAACACCGAAACGCCCACGGTCCTGAATGCTGGCGAGTGCGCCGGCCTGCTCGACGACCAGGCTCATGGCGCGGCCTCGAACGGGCTGTCGCCGCCGCCCAGGCGGATGAATTCGGTGCGCTCGACCGCGACGAAACGTACCCGGTCGCCAGGTTGCAATAGGCTGTAGCGGTCGGACTCGCGCTCGAACAGGCGCGTCGGACTGCGGCCGATCAGGTTCCAGCCGCCCGGTGACTGCGCCGGATAAATCGCGGTCTGCCGGTCGGCGATACCCACACTGCCAGCCGGTACCTGCTTGCGCGGTGTGGCCAGGCGCGGGCTGGCGAGCCGCTCATCGACCAGTCCGAGGAAGGCGAAGCCCGGCGCGAACCCGAGGGCGAACACCTGGTAAACATGCGCGCTGTGTAGTTCGATGACTCCGCCGACGCCCAACCCGCTGCGCTCGCCAAGGTATTCCAGCTCAGGGCCGACGTGGCGGTCATACCACACCGGGATCTCGTGCAGGCGGCCGCTTCGGGTCGTTGCCGGGCGCAGGCCATCAAGGGTGGTAGCGATCAGGCCGCGCGCCTGGCGATCATCGAGCAGGGTCAGGTCATAGTGGACGAGGAGTGTGGTGTAGGAGGGCACCAGGTCGATCAGCGCAGTACCGAAGGCCTCCTCGATGCGGTCCCTGGCGGCGAGCAGCCAGGGTATGTTGCCTTCGTCGATCTGGTCGAAAAGTCGCAGCATCAAGCAATCGACGCCGGCCACCTCGATTTGCGGCTTCACGGTGTGATCGCCTGTAAGAACTGGCGAATGCGCTGTACGGCGAGAATGGAAGCGGCATTGTCGCCATGCACGCAGAGCGTGTCGGCCTGCAGGGTCAAGGTGCCGCCATCGAGGGTGGTGAGGGCCTCGCCGCGAGCCAGGCGCAGGGCCTGGTCGGCCACCCTGTCGCTTTCATGGTGAACCGCGCCTGGCAGCTTGCGGTTCACCAGCATGCCGGCGTCGTCGTAAGCGCGGTCGGCGAAAACCTCGAACCACAGGGTGATGCCCATCTCCGCTGCCATCGCCTGGCTGGCACTGTTGTCACGAGTGGACATCAGCATCAGCGGCAGGCTGTCGCTGTAGGCCTTGATCGCTGCCATCACAGCCCGTAGCAGCTCCGGCTCACGCATCATGTCGTTGTACAGCGCGCCGTGAGGCTTGACGTAGCGGACCTGGGTTCCTTCGGCGCGGCAGATTCCGTCAAGTGCGCCGATCTGATAGAGCAGCATGTTCTCCACTTCGGCTGGCGTACAGGCCATGGAACGACGGCCGAAACCGACCAGATCCGGATAGCCCGGATGTGCGCCGATGAGCACGCCATGCCGCCGTGCGAGCGCAACCGTGCGGCGCATGACCTGCGGATCGGATGCATGGAAGCCGCAGGCGATGTTGGCGCAGTCGATGAGCGGCATCACTTCGGCGTCGAGGCCCATCGTCCAGGCGCCGAAGCTCTCGCCAATGTCGCAGTTCAATAACAGACGTCCCATTTGGAAGGCTCCTTCGAATGGTCGATGCGCAGCGGTGTAGCGGATGGCCAGGCGCCGTGGTTGCGTTAGATTATCCGACATAGCGCCGGCAGCCTGCACGAGTGCCGGATTCGACATTGCTGTATGCTTGCCCGCCTCGTCGGCCAAGCCGGCGGAGCCAGGTCATGATCCGTTCCGATCCGCTGAGTCCCTTTGCTTCGCAGGCGGCCCGCAGGGCAAGCAGTTCACGCCCTCAATCCCGTTTTGACCGAGACCGGAACCCATGCGTATCGAACCCCGCCCCCTGCCCGAGCAGCTGCCCGACCTTGGCGAGCTGCCGCCGCTGCTGCAGCGCCTCTACGCGGCGCGTGGCGTGACTTGCGTAGAGGAGCTGGACAAGGGGTTGGCGCGGTTGATTCCTTATAAGCAGCTCAAGGGCATCGATGCCGCGGTCGAGCTGCTGGTCGAGGCGCTGGAAAAGCGTCAGCGCATCCTGTTCGTCGGCGACTTCGATGCCGACGGCGCCACCGCGAGCAGCGTCGGCGTGCTCGGCTTGCGTCAGCTGGGCGCCGCGCATGTCGATTATCTGGTACCCAATCGCTTCGAGTACGGCTACGGCCTGACCCCGGAAATCGTCGCCGTCGCCTTGCAGCGCGAGCCCGACCTGCTGGTGACCGTGGATAACGGCATCTCCAGCGTCGATGGCGTCGCGGCGGCGAAGGCGGCAGGGCTCAAGGTGCTGGTCACCGACCACCACCTGCCGGGTCACGAGCTGCCGGCAGCCGATGCCATCGTCAATCCCAATCAGCCTGAGTGCGCCTTTCCCAGCAAGTGCATCGCCGGGGTTGGCGTCATCTTCTATGTGTTGCTGGCATTGCGCGCACGGCTGCGTGACCTCGGCTGGTTCGCCCGTCAGGGCTGGCCCGAGCCGAACCTGGCCGAGCTGCTCGATCTCGTGGCGCTGGGCAGCGTCGCCGACGTGGTGCCGCTGGACGCCAACAACCGCATTCTGGTCCACCAGGGCCTGGCGCGAATTCGCGCGGGGCGGGCTCGGCCGGGGCTGCGGGCGATTCTCGAGGTGGCCGGGCGCGATCATCGGCGTATCACATCCACCGACCTGGGCTTCATCCTCGGCCCGCGACTGAATGCGGCCGGTCGACTGGATGACATGTCGCTGGGCATCGAATGCCTGCTTTGCGAGGACGAGGCGCTGGCGCGGGATATGGCGACCCAGCTCGACGAGCTGAACAAGGATCGCAAGGCTATCGAGCAGGGCATGCAGCGCGAGGCGCTGGCGCAGCTCAAGGACCTGCCACTGGAGGACCTGCCGTTCGGCCTGTGTCTGTTCGAGGCGGACTGGCACCAGGGCGTGATCGGCATCCTGGCTTCGCGCCTCAAGGAGCGCTACCACCGCCCGACCATCGCCTTCGCCGACGCTGGCGACGGGCTGCTCAAGGGCTCGGCGCGCTCGGTGCCGGGCTTTCATATCCGTGATGCGCTGGATGCGGTTGCCGCCAGGCATCCCGGCCTGATCAGCAAGTTCGGCGGGCACGCCATGGCGGCCGGGCTGTCGCTGCCACAAGCCAACTTCGGCGCTTTCGCCGCCGCCTTCGATGCCGAAGTGCGCCGCCAGCTGTGCGAGGACGATCTCACCGGTCGGCTGCTCACCGATGGCCAGCTCAGCGTCGAGGAGTTCCATCTGGAATTGGCGCGTGCGCTGCGCAACGCCGGGCCCTGGGGCCAGCATTTTCCCGAGCCGATGTTCCATGGCGTGTTCCAGCTGGTGCAGCAGCGTATCGTCGGTGAGCGCCACCTCAAGCTTGTGCTCAAGAGCGAATGCGGCTCGCTGACGCTGGACGGTATCGCCTTCAACGTCGACCGCGAAATCTGGCCGAACCCGACAGTGCGCTGGGCGGAGCTGGCCTACAAGCTCGACGTCAACGAGTATCGCGGCCAGGAAAGTGTGCAGCTGATGGTGGCGCATATCGCCCCGCGCTGACCGATGCATGCCAGCCGACGATAGGCTGGCTGAATCGGCTGGCATTCCCCGCCGGAACGTTCGATTGTTGCCTGCCGCCGCCGCGCCTAGAGTGGCGAGACAACAACAGCGCCATGCGGGAACCCGAAATGAGCGACATCAGCGTCCATCACCGTGCCTGTCATCTGTGCGAAGCCATCTGCGGCCTGACCATCCAGACCGAAGGCGAGCGCATCCTTTCGATCAAGGGCGACCCCCTCGACAGCTTCAGCCGCGGCCATATCTGTCCGAAGGCAGTAGCGCTGCAGGACATCCAGAACGACCCTGATCGCCTGCGCCACCCGATGCGCCGCTGCGGCGATGAGTGGCAGGCCATCAGCTGGGAGGAGGCCTACGAACTGGTCGCCGAGCGCCTGGCCGAGATCCGCGAGCGCCACGGCAGCAATGCCGTGGCCATCTACCAAGGCAACCCGAGTGTGCATAACTACGGTCTGACGACCCACAGCAACTACTTCCTCGGCTTGCTGAAAACGCGCAACCGCTTCTCCGCGACCTCGGTCGACCAGCTGCCGCACCACCTGACCAGCCACCTGATGTACGGCCATGGCCTGCTGCTGCCGGTGCCGGATATCGATCACACCGATTTCATGCTGATTCTCGGCGGCAACCCTTTGGCCTCCAATGGCAGCATCATGACCGTGCCCGATGTGGAGAAGCGGCTGAAGGCGATCCGCGCCCGCGGCGGCAAGCTGGTGGTGGTCGACCCACGCCGCAGCGAGACCGCGGCCATCGCCGATCAACATCTGTTCGTGCGCCCCGGACAGGACGCGGCGCTGCTGTTCGGCCTGCTCAACACCCTGTTCGAGGAAGGCCTGACGCGTGCCAGCGAACTGCCGCTGGACGGCATCGAGGAGGTGCGCACGGCGATCGCCGCCTTTACGGCAGAAGCGATGAGCGCCCGTTGCGGTGTTCCTGCCGAGCAGATCCGCCAGTTGGCGCGGGACTTCGCGGCGGCGGACAAGGCGGTTTGCTACGGACGCATGGGCGTTTCGACCCAGGCCTTCGGCACGCTCTGCCAGTGGCTGGTGCAGCTGATCAACCTGGTCACCGGAAATCTCGATCGGGTTGGTGGCGCGCTGTGCACCGAGCCGGCGGTGGATCTGGTGGAGACCACCAAGGGCGGCCATTTTGACGCCTGGCGTAGTCGGGTGTCGCAATTGCCCGAATATGGCGGCGAACTACCGGTAGCGGCATTGGCCGAAGAGATGCTTGAGCCTGGGGAAGGGCAGGTGCGTGCGCTGATCACCGTGGCCGGCAACCCGGTGCTCTCCACGCCCAACGGCCGCAAGCTGGAGCAGGCGCTGGATGGCCTGGAGTTCATGCTCAGCGTGGATTTCTACATCAACGAGACGACCCGCTATGCCGACGTGATCCTGCCGCCGACCGCACCGCTGGAGCACGACCATTACGACGCGACATTCAATCTGCTCGCCGTGCGCAACGTCACCCGCTTCAACCAGCCGGTGCTGCCCAAGCCCGAGGGCGCGCTGCACGACTGGGAGATCTTCATCGGGCTGGCCAAGGCCTACGCGACGCGGGTGGGCGTCGAGCTCAAGCCGACCATGCCGCCGCAGCAGATGATGGACCTGGCGCTGCGCCATGGGCCATACGGCGACAAGTCCGAGCGCAAGCTGAGCCTGGCAGCGCTGGAGGATTATCCCCACGGGCTGGATCTCGGGCCGCTCAAGCCGAATCTGGCGCGGCGCCTGAAAACGCCGAACAAGCGCATCCAGGCCGCGCCGGCGCTGATGCTGGACGATCTGCAGCGTTTCGCCGCGCAACCTCAGGAGGGTGCCGACGAGCTGTTGCTGATCGGCCGTCGCCATGTACGCAGCAACAACTCCTGGATGCACAACTATCAGCGTCTGGTGAAGGGCAAACCGCGTCATCAGCTGCTGATGCACCCTGCGGACATGGCGGCGCGGGCGCTGCAGGATGGCCAGCGGGTGCGCGTGCATTCGCGGGTCGGCGTGGTCGAGGTGGAGGCGCTGGCCAGCGAGGAGATGATGCCCGGCGTGGTCAGCCTGCCGCACGGCTGGGGCCATGCGCGGCCGGGCGTGCAGCTGGATATCGCGCGACAGCAACCGGGCGCCAGCAGCAACGACCTGACCGACGAGCGCCAGCTGGATGTCTCCGGCAACGCGGCGCTCAACGGTGTGCCGGTGCAGGTCAGCGCCGCCTGACGAGCGACTCTGCCCGCCGCGGGCTGGGCACGGGCGCGGAAACGGTCTCTACTGATGGGTGTCCAACCCGCATCCACGACAGTAGAGGCCGACATGTCCCAGCTTTTCCAGCCGCTTACCCTGCGCCAGCTCAAACTGCCCAACCGGATTGCCGTATCGCCCATGTGCCAGTACTCGGCGAAGGCGGGGATGGCAAACGACTGGCATCTGGTGCATCTGGGCAGTCGAGCCGTCGGTGGCGCCGGACTGGTGATCGTCGAGGCGACGGCGGTCAGCCCTGAGGGGCGTATTTCGCCGGACGACCTGGGTATCTGGTCCGACGAGCATGTCGAGCCATTGCGGCGGATCACCCGCTTCATCGAGGCGCAGGGCGCATTCGCCGGTGTGCAGCTGGCCCATGCCGGGCGCAAGGCGAGCACCTGGCGGCCCTGGCTCGGCAAGCATGGCAGCGTACCGATCGCTGCCGGCGGCTGGACCCCGGTGGGGCCGTCCGCCATCGCCTTCTCGCCGGAACATGCCGTGCCCACGGCGCTGGACGATGCCGGCATCGCGGGCGTCGTGAAGGCGTTCGTCGAGGCAGCCGAGCGCTCGCTGGCAGCTGGTTTCAAGATCGCCGAAGTGCATGCGGCCCATGGCTACCTGCTGCATCAGTTCCTTTCGCCGCTCTCCAACCAGCGTCAGGATCGCTATGGCGGCTCGTTCGACAATCGCATCCGTCTGCTGCTGGAGGTCACCGCTGCGGTGCGCCAGGTCTGGCCCGAGGAGTTGCCGCTGTTCGTCCGCCTCTCGGCGACCGACTGGGTCGATGATGGCTGGAATGCAGACGAAACGGTCGAGCTTGCACGGCGGCTCAAGGATGTCGGCGTCGACCTGATCGACGTGTCATCCGGTGGCACTGCGGCCAACGCCGATATTCCGGTCGGGCCGGGTTACCAGACGCAGTTTGCCGAGCGCGTGCGCAAGGAGGCGGGTATCGCCACCGGAACGGTCGGCATGATCACCGAGGCGGTGCAGGCCGAACACATCCTGCGCACCGGCCAGGCCGACCTGATCCTGCTCGCCCGCGAACTGCTGCGCGACCCGTACTGGCCGCTGCATGCCGCCGAATACCTGCGCGACGGGTCGGTGGCCTGGCCGGCGCAGTACGTGCGTGCCGCCCATCGCGATACGCCGATCCGTCAGGTGCCCGAGTCGTTTGACTGAGCACTGCTGTTCAATCCTGATCCAATCCTTTTGGGGACTTCGATGAAAACCAGTGGCCTTCTCGATCAACTGCTCAGGTCCGGTCAGGACCTGCTGCAGAAGCAGCAATCCAGTGCAGGTGGCAAACCTGGCAAAGGCGGTTTGAGCGACCTGCTTTCCGGCGTTGGCGGCGGTTCGCTCGGCAATGCCCTGTCGGGCGCCGGTGGCGGCGCGCTGGCGGCCGGTGCCATGGGCTTGCTGCTGGGCAACCGCAAGGTACGCAAGATGGGAGGCAAGGCGGTGACCTACGGCGGTCTGGCGGCGCTCGGGGTGCTGGCCTACAAGGCTTACAGCAACTGGCAGGCACAGCAGGGCGGGACACAGCAGCAGACGCCTCAGACCATCGATCGCCTGCCGCCGGCAGAGGTCGAGGTCCACAGCCAGGGCATTCTCAAGGCACTGGTGGCAGCAGCCAAGGCCGACGGCCATGTCGATGCTCGAGAGCGTCAGATGATCGAGGCGGAGCTGGGCAAGCTGGCCGATGCTGATCTGCAGCAGTGGCTGGAGGCCGAACTGAACAAGCCGCTGGACCCGGCCGACGTGGCCAGTGCCGCCAGCACCCCGGAGATGGCTGCGGAGATGTACCTGGCCAGCGTGTTGATGGTCGACGAGGAGCATTTCATGGAACGTGCCTACCTCGACGAACTGGCTCGCTGCCTGCAGCTCGATCCGCAACTCAAAGGCGAACTGGAAAGCCAGGTACGTGGTGTCAGTGCCTGACCAGCCATCATGAGGGCAAATCCGTTTCCTGACCGTCCGCCGGCACGCCCAGCGGGCTGTCAGCACGGGTTGGCTGAGTTATAATCGCCGGCTTTTGCACCGTCCGATTGAGAGCTGCCTACCTATGGAAATCAACCCGATCCTCAACAGCATCAAGGACCTGTCCGAGCGCACCCAGTCAATTCGGGGGTATCTTTGACTACGATCAGAAGCATGATCGTCTCGTCGAAGTAAACCGCGAACTCGAAGACCCGAACGTCTGGAACAAGCCCGAATACGCCCAGAGCCTGGGCCGTGAACGCGCTACCCTGGCGCAGATCGTCGAAACCATCGACGACCTGACCGGTAGCCTGGCCGATTCGCGCGACCTGCTGGAAATGGCCGCCGAAGAAAATGACGAAGGCGCCGTGAACGACATCGTGGCCGAAGTCGAGCGCCTGCGCGAAGTTCTCGAGAAGCTCGAGTTCCGCCGCATGTTCAGCCACGAGATGGACCCCAACAACTGCTACCTCGATATCCAGGCTGGCTCCGGCGGTACCGAGGCCCAGGACTGGGCCAACATCCTGCTGCGCATGTACCTGCGCTGGGCCGACAAGCGCGGCTTCAGCGCCGAGATCGTCGAGCTGTCCGAGGGTGAGGTCGCCGGCATCAAGGGCGCCACCGTACACATCAAGGGCGAATACGCCTTCGGCTGGCTGCGCACCGAGATCGGCGTGCACCGCCTGGTGCGCAAGAGCCCGTTCGACTCCGGCGCTCGTCGCCACACCTCGTTCTCGGCGGTATTCGTATCGCCCGAGATCGACGACAAGGTGGAGATCGAGATCAACCCGGCCGACCTGCGCATCGACACCTACCGCTCCTCTGGTGCCGGTGGTCAGCACGTCAACACCACCGATTCGGCAGTGCGTATCACCCACGTGCCGACCAATACCGTGGTGGCCTGCCAGAACGAACGTTCCCAGCACGCGAACAAGGATACCGCCATGAAGATGCTGCGGGCCAAGTTGTACGAGCTGGAAATGCAGAAGCGCAACGCCGCCTCTCAGGCGCTGGAAGACAGCAAGTCGGACATCGGCTGGGGCCACCAGATCCGTTCCTACGTGCTCGACGACTCGCGCATCAAGGATCTGCGTACCGGCGTGGAACGCAGCGATTGCCAGAAGGTGCTCGACGGCGACCTCGACGGGTACCTCGAAGCCAGCCTCAAACAGGGGCTCTGAGCGCAGCCGCACGCCTCAAGCCGCAAGCACCCCATTGAAACGATTTGACCGGGACGACCCGCAATGAGCGAACAACCGCTGAACCAGCACGCCATCCAAGAGGAAGAAAACAAGCTGATTGCCCAGCGCAAGGAAAAGCTTGCTGCCGTGCGTGAGCAGGGCAATGCCTTCCCCAACGACTTCCGTCGTGACAGCTATGCAGGCGACCTGCAGAAACAGTACGCCGAGAAGACCAAGGAGGAGCTGGAAGCGGCCGCCATTCCGGTCAAGATCGCCGGACGTATCATGCTCAACCGCGGGCCGTTCATGGTGCTGCAGGACATGAGCGGGCGCATCCAGGTCTATGTCGATCGCAAGATGCTGCCGGCCGAGCAGGTCGAGGCGGTCAAGCACTTCGACCTGGGCGACATCATCGCCGCCGAGGGCACCCTGGCGCGCTCCGGCAAGGGTGACCTGTACGTCTACATGAGCAACGTGCGCCTGCTGACCAAGTCGCTGCGCCCGCTGCCGGACAAGTTCCACGGCCTGACCGACACCGAGCAGCGCTATCGCCAGCGCTACGTCGACCTGATGGTGAACGAGGAGGTGCGCGAAACGTTCCGCGTGCGCTCCCAGGTCATCTCGCATATCCGCAAGTTCCTCGCGGAGCGCGACTTCCTCGAAGTCGAAACGCCGATGCTGCAGACCATTCCCGGCGGCGCCGCGGCCAAACCGTTCGAGACCCATCACAACGCGCTGGACATGCCGATGTTCCTGCGCATCGCGCCGGAGCTCTACCTCAAGCGTCTGGTGGTCGGTGGCTTCGAGCGCGTGTTCGAGATCAACCGCAACTTCCGCAACGAAGGCGTCTCGACCCGGCACAACCCCGAGTTCACCATGCTCGAGTTCTACCAGGCCTACGCCGACTACGAAGACAACATGGACCTGACCGAGGAGCTGTTCCGCGAGCTGGCCCAGGCCGTGCTCGGCAGCACCGACGTGCCCTACGGCGACAAGGTGTTCCACTTCGGCGAGCCCTTCGCGCGGCTGTCGGTGTTCGACTCGATCCTCAAGTTCAACTCGGAAATCTCGGCCTCCGATCTCAACGACCTGGAGAAGGCCCGTGCCATCGCCAAGAAGGCGGGCGCCAAGCTGCTCGGTCACGAAGGCCTGGGCAAGCTGCAGGTGATGATTTTCGAGGAGCTGGTCGAGCACAAGCTGGAACAGCCGACCTTCATCACCGAGTATCCGTTCGAGGTCTCGCCGCTGGCCCGGCGCAACGATCGCAACCCCAACGTCACCGACCGCTTCGAGCTGTTCATTGGTGGCCGCGAGATCGCCAACGCCTATTCCGAGCTCAACGATGCCGAGGATCAGGCCGAGCGCTTCCACGCCCAGGTGGCCGACAAGGACGCCGGCGATGACGAGGCCATGCACTTCGACGCCGACTTCGTTCGTGCGCTGGAATACGGCATGCCGCCGACCGCCGGCGAGGGCATCGGCATCGACCGTCTGGTGATGCTGCTCACCAACTCGCCTTCGATCCGCGACGTGATCCTCTTCCCGCACATGCGTCCGGAACTCTGATCCACTGAGCGTCGACCGACCCGCAGTGTGCCGGCCTTGGCCGCTGCGGGTATAACCTCAAGGGTACGGGTCATCCGTGAAGAGGGACCGATGAACAGCCGTAACAACCTGGACGAGTATCAGACCATCGTGCGCGGGCTGTCCGACCGCATCGTCGAGGCGCAGACGCCGGTGCGCGTGCTGGACGCGGTGAAGTGGGACGAGAATACCCGCCAAGGCTTTTTCGCCGCCAAGGGCCGCGAGCTGCCGAAGATCGATCGCGGCTACTACGAAGGCCGCCCGCTGGCCTTCGACTCCAGCGCGAAGAAGCAGGAATTCCAGGACATCGAGCGCGACATCACCCGTCAGCTCGGCCAGTTCAACCCGGTCGGGCAGATCATGCGGCGCATGTGCAAGGAATACCGCATGGTCATCCGTATGCTCGAGGGGCGGGGCACGCCTGACTTCGGCATGATCTCCCAGGAACTCTACGGCGCGGCGTCCGATGCCTTCCACGCCGGCGACCCGACCCTGGCCGACCTCGGCCTGATGCTCTCAGACTACCTGAACAACATCGCCGACCGCGGCGACCTGCGTGACGAGCCGAAGAATCTCACCGCGCCGCAGGCCGTCGAGCTGCTGCAGAAGCGGCTGGACGTGGTGTTCGGCGAAGGCGAGGGCGTGATCCGTGTCTTCGAGTCCGACGGCATCCTCGCCGACGCGGCGGCCGGTGCCGACTACATCAAGATCCGCAGCGACGCGCTGTTCAACGAGCGTGACGTGCGCGCGCTGGAGGTCCACGAAGGGCTGGTGCATGTCGGCACCACGCTCAACGGGCAGAACCAGCCGATCTGCACCTTCCTGGCCAAGGGGCCGCCGTCTTCCACGGTCACTCAGGAAGGCCTGGCAATCCTGATGGAGGTGATCGCCTTCGCCTCCTACCCGACGCGCCTGCGCAAGCTGACCAACCGCACCCGCGCCATCCACATGGCCGAGGAGGGCGCGGATTTTCTCGACGTGTTCGCCTTCTTCCGCGAGCAGGGCTATGGCGACGACGAGAGCTACAGCAACGCCAGCCGCGTGTTCCGTGGCTCGACGCCCGATGGCCTGCCCTTCACCAAGGACCTGTCCTACCTGAAGGGCTTCATCATGATCTACAACTACATCCAGCTCGCCGTGCGCAAGGGCCGGCTCGAGCAGATCCCGCTGCTGTTCTGCGGCAAGACCACGCTTGAGGACATGCGCACGCTGCGCCAGCTGGTGGACGAGGGCATGGTCGCCCCGCCCAAGTACCTGCCGCAGCAGTTCCAGGACCTCAATGCGCTGTCGGCCTGGATGTGCTTCTCCAACTTCCTCAATCACCTGAGCCTCGATCGTATCGAAGCGGACTACGCCAACATCCTCTGAGTCAATTCGGCGCAAACCACGAACACCAACACGCAAGGAAGCGTATCGACATGGAAAACTCCGTCTTTGCCCGTCAGTCCAGCCCACTGGACCGTACCCTCTCGGCTGGCGCCTACAACCTCGTCATCGGCCTGACCCTCTGCTGGGGCTTCTGGGTCAACTGGTGGATGGTCGGCAACATTCCGGTCGAGTCCATTCGCAGCATCCATCCCTGGCTGTTCTTCGGCGGCTACTTCGCCAGCTGCCTGACCGGCGCATGGCTGTTCCACCGCTCGAACAAGCCCTGGGTGAGCTTTCTCGGCTATAACCTGGTGGTGGTCCCGTTCGGGCTGATCGTCAACCTGGTGGTGAGCCGCTACGACAGCGCACTGGTGCACGAGGCGATCCGTATCACGGCGCTGGTGACCCTGGGCATGATGGCGCTCGGCACGCTGTTTCCGCGCTTCTTCGCCAGCATCGCCAGTGCACTGACGGTGGCGCTGCTGCTGGTGATCGTCGTCGAGCTGGTCGAGCTGTTCATCCTCGGCATCCACCACGGCGTGATCGACTGGATCGTGGTGCTGATCTTCTGCGGTTATGTCGGTGTCGACTGGGGGCGGGCGAACCAGATCCCCAAGACCCTGGACAACGCTGTCGATAGCGCTGCCGCGCTCTATATGGACATCATCAACCTGTTCCTGCGTATCCTGCGCATTCTCGGGCGCAAGTAGGCGAGGGCCGGCCGAGGCCGCTCTCGCCGCGCTGCAATCACAGGACCAGGAGCTCGCCGTGACCAGTCACGAACTCGAATACGAAATCCTCGGACAATCCGCGCAGAGCGTGGAGATCATCCTCGACCCCGGCGAGACGGTGATCGCCGAGGCCGGCGCGATGAACTACATGACCGACGGCGTGCGCTTCGAAGCACGCATGGGCGATGGCTCGGCGAGCGGTGTGCTCGGCAAGCTGTGGGGCATGGGCAAGCGGATGATCACCGGCGAGTCGCTGTTCCTCACCCATTTCACCAATGAAGGCAAAGGCAAGTCGCGTGTGGCCTTCGCGGCGCCTTATCCCGGTACGGTGGTGCCGGTGGACCTCGCCGCGGTAGGCGGCACGCTGATCTGCCAGAAGGATTCCTTCCTCTGTGCGGCTTTCGGCACGCGGATCGGTGTGAGCTTCAGCAAGCGCATCGGTGCCGGCTTCTTTGGCGGCGAAGGTTTCGTCCTGCAGCGTCTGGATGGCGATGGGCTGGCCTTCGTGCACGCCGGCGGAACGGTAATCCGCAAGGAACTGAACAACGAAACCCTGCGCCTGGACACTGGGTGCCTGGTGGCCTTCACGCCCGGTATCGATTACGACATCCAGCTCGCCGGTGGACTCAAGAGCATGTTGTTCGGTGGCGAAGGGCTGCTGCTGACAACCCTGAAGGGCACCGGTAGCGTCTGGATCCAGAGCCTGCCGTTCTCGCGGCTGGCCGAACGGGTCTACGAGGCGACCTACCAGGCCCGCGGCGAAACCGGTGCCGGTGGAAAATGAGGCGACTCGCAGCGCGCCAGATTTGTCACAATCCGCTTTTGACTTTGTCCTGCCGAGATCATCCATGTCCGAACGTAATCTGATCCCCTATATCCTCACCGCCGTCGGCACCGTCATCGGGACGGTCGGGGTGCTCAGCTACTACGGCTACGTGCATGTCGCCAAGCCCGAGGATGCCTTGTTGCTGGCGGACTTCACCATGCTCAAGACCATACCGGGCGAGGATTATCGGGTATCGCTGAAGCCGGCGTCGCAGGTGGCTCAGTGCATTGATGGTGTGCTGGTGCTGTTCGATACCGAGCAGAAGGGCTTGACCGGCGTGCTGGTGGACAACAGGAAGCGGGCAGTGCGCTGCATGGGTCAGGACGCGCCGCAGGAGAGCAAATAGAACAGCCCGTCAGGGCGACGGGCTGCAACAGGGACTGGGCATCAGTGCGCGATGCCCATGCTTCACGGTCACTCCATCGACGAGCGCGGAGCGACGCGCTTGTTGTCGTTGGAGATGGTCACCTCGACGCGGCGATTCATCGCGCGGCTGGACGGCGAGTCGTTGCTCGCAACCGGGTACTGCTCGCCATAGCCCACCGCCTGGATGCGCTGTGGGTCGACGCCCGCGTGGGTCAATGCGCGGCGCACGGATTGGGCGCGGCGCTCGGACAGCTGCTGGTTGTAAGAGTCGGAGCCGGTGCTGTCGGTATAACCCTCGACCACCACCTTGCGCTCCGGATTCTCGTTCAGGAACTCAGCAAGCTTCTGGATGCCGCGCATACCGGCGGGTTTCAGTTCGGCCTTGTCCAGGTCGAACAGCACGTCACCGAAGGTCACCAGCGTGCCGCGTTCGGTCTGTTTGGCCTGCATGTCTTCCTGCAGCTTGCGAATCTGCGCCTCGCGCGCTTCCAGGCGCGCCTCGGCGCGCTGTGCCGAAGTCTTGCCCAGCTCCTCTTCAGCGCTGCGCAGGGCAATGGTCTGTTCGGCCAGCTCGATGCGGCGCTTGGTCAGGTAGGCCAGCTGGTCCACCGTCTCCTCGTCCGCATCGTTCAGATAGGCCTTGTTGGCCTTGTCCAGCATGGTGCCGGCATCCTGGGTCTCCAGCGCGGCCAGCTTGTTGGCACGCGAGTCGGCCTGCAGCGCGGAGTAGCTGCTGCGGGCTTCTTCGAGGTTCTGATTGGGCTGGTTGGCGCAGGCCACCAGGCCAATGCTCAGAGCCAGAAGAGTCGGTAGGGTTACGAGCTTGTGCATGACGAATTCATCCTTTGTGCAATAAACGGAATGTCGAACCTGATGCGGGTTCAGCGAACGCTGCGCATGCTTTCCTCGCGCAGCTCACGGATTCCCTGCTGTGCGTCCTCAACGGCCTTCTGCGCCTTGGCCGCTTCTGCCTTGCGCTCGGCAACGCGGGCATCCCATTCGGCCTGTTCGGCCAGCTTGCGGGCTTGTTCGTAGTTTTCCTTCTGCATGGCCAGCTCGGCCTCTTTCCATTTTTCCTGCGCGGCACGCATCTCCACGGCGGCGTACTCGGTGCCGCCCGCGCTGACCGCGCTGCGCACTGCCGATTCGGTCACTGCGAACTGCTCGGTCGGTGGGTTGCCCGCACAGGCCGTCAGCAGCAGGCCGCCCAATGCAATGGCTGCAAGCTTGGGTAGCTGGAATCTCGAAGCGTGGGTTGCGACAGCTTTGTTCATGGTCAGTCTCCAGTTCGAATTGCTTAACGGATAGCTACCGTCCCTGGCCGGGCAGTGGGCTGATTAGTGCACTACCGATGTCGGGACATATTTTTGTGAGGTCACACGGCGCCAAACGTTCCGTCGAATTGGCGGGCTAGAGCGGTCGTCAGCGAAACGGCAAGGGGGTGAAGTGTGTAGCGAGGGCGGAGCCGCGCGGGATTCCGCGCAGCAGAGGGGAGTGCGGCCGCCGGCGCTGCGCGCTCGCGGCCGCTAGCAGCGACCGATGACTCAGCTGTCTGCGTCTGGCTCGTCGAGCATGCGCTTGAGGTGCTTGCGCGACAGCTCGAGAAAGCGCGGAGTGGGGCCCACGTCTTCATAGACCGGGTCGCCCTGTTCGTCGGTGGCGATCACATGCGTGCCGCGCACATAGGGCAGGCTGGTTTCGACCGCTTCGAGGGCGGCGCCAACCAGTTCGCCGAGCAGCGCCTCGGTGCTGCGCTTGGGATACATCTCGGCCAAGGCGGCCAGCCGTGCTGCGCTCTCGACATCCAGGGGGATGCTGTAGGTGGTATGGCTCATGCGGCCCTTGGCGTCGCGCTCCCAATGACTGACAAGCTCGGAAATTCTCATGGTTACTCCTTATGCCCGCGCGCACGAGCGGTGATGACCGGACTTGCATGCCCACGCGCGCTAGCCATTGATGCCTTGTCATGGCGCTGCGCGGTGGGCACTCTGGTTGGAGATAATTTCAGCGTAGCCGTTCAGGATCGTTTGCCCAGCGAAGCGTCTGATGCATAGCGGCGAATCGGTCGTGCAAGACTGGCGAGGCTCGCGAAACTCATTGGCCGTATTGGCGGGAGGAGCAAAGGTCATGGCGAAAATCATCGATGCGCGCCTGCGCGACAACGTGCATCTGCTCGGCGAGCTGCTCGGCAATACCATCCGTGCCCAGCACGGCGATCAGTTCTTCGACAAGATCGAGCGCATTCGCAAGGGGGCCAAGGCTGCCCGGCGAGGATCGGCCGAGGGCGCGCAGCAGCTGGCAGAGACGCTGGACAGCCTGGACGAGCACGAGCTGCTGCCAATGACCCGGGCGTTCAACCAGTTTCTCAACCTGGCCAATATCGCCGAGCAGTATCACCAGGTCCGTCGCCGTACAGCCAGTGAGCCTGCGCCGTTCGAGGCGAGCGTCTTCCCCGATCTGCTCGAACGCCTGAAGGCGGCCGGCCACGGCGACGAGTTTCTCGCCCGCCAGGTCAGCCGGCTGGATATCGAGCTGGTGCTGACAGCCCACCCGACCGAGGTATCGCGGCGCACCCTGATCCAGAAGTACGACGCCATCGCTGAGCAACTGGCGGCACGCGACCACACCGATCTCTCGGCCGCCGAGCTGGCCCGGATCGAGCTGCAGCTGCAGCGTCTGGTCGCCGAGGTGTGGCACACCGAGGAAATCCGT
The DNA here is from genome assembly GCF_024448335.1 of Stutzerimonas frequens. Classification (GTDB taxonomy): domain Bacteria; phylum Pseudomonadota; class Gammaproteobacteria; order Pseudomonadales; family Pseudomonadaceae; genus Stutzerimonas; species Stutzerimonas frequens. The sequence continues at coordinate 387,431 of NZ_JAMOHM010000002.1, read as the reverse complement.
CGCAACCGGCCGACGCCGGTGGAAGAGGCCAGGTGGGGCTTTGCGGCGATCGAGAACTCGTTGTGGAAGGCCGTACCCAATGTCCTGCGCCAGACCGATGCCACGCTGCGCCGACTGACCGGCCTGCACCTGCCGCTGGAGGCAGCACCGATTCGCTTCGCTTCCTGGATGGGCGGCGACCGCGACGGCAATCCCAATGTCACCGCAATGGTCTCCCGCGAAGTTCTGCTGACGGCACGCTGGGTCGCCGCCGACCTGTACCTGCGGGAGATCGAGGGGCTGATCACGGCGCTGTCGATGAGCGCGGCCAGTGACGAGCTGCTACGCCAGACGGGGGAGTCGCCGGAACCCTACCGCGTATTGCTCAAGCCGCTGCGTCAGCGCTTGCGGGCGACCCGTGACTGGGCGCGGGCCGCCATCGAGCACGGCCAGCCAGCGCCGGCAGACGTGCTGCAGGATTGTGCGCAGCTGCGGCGACCGCTGGAACTGTGCTACCGCTCGCTGCATGCCTGCGGCATGGGCATGATCGCCGACGGCGCCTTGCTCGATTGCCTGCGTCGGCTTGCTGTGTTCGGCCTGTTCCTGGTGCGCCTGGATATCCGCCAGGATGCCGCTCGCCATGCCGCTGCGCTGGCCGAGATCACCGACTATCTGGGCCTGGGCGACTACCAGCAGTGGGACGAGCAGCGTCGGCTGGAGTGGCTTCAGCAGGAGTTGGGCAACCGCCGCCCATTGTTGCCGGCCCACTATCACCCGTCAGCCGATACCGCCGAAGTGCTGGCTACCTGCGCGGTGATCGCCGAGGCGCCTGCCACTTCTCTGGGCTCCTATGTGATTTCCATGGCGCATGCGGCCTCCGACGTGCTCGCCGTGCAGCTTTTGCTCAAGGAGGCGGGCCTGCAGCGTCCGATGCGCGTGGTGCCGCTGTTCGAAACCCTGGATGACCTGAACAACGCCGCGCCGATCATCGACCGTCTGCTGTCTCTGCCCGGCTACCGTCAGCGCCTGCACGGACCGCAGGAAGTGATGATCGGCTACTCCGATTCGGCTAAGGATGCCGGCACCACGGCGGCGGCCTGGGCTCAGTACCGCGCTCAGGAGCAGCTGGTGGACGTCTGTCGCGAGCACGGCGTGGAGCTGTTGTTGTTCCACGGCCGTGGCGGCACCGTCGGGCGTGGTGGCGGCCCGGCGCATGCAGCGATCCTTTCGCAACCGCCGGGATCGGTCGACGGGCGGTTCCGTACGACCGAGCAGGGCGAAATGATTCGCTTCAAGTTCGGGCTTCCGGATATCGCCGAGCAGAATCTGAATCTGTACCTCGCCGCCGTGCTGGAAGCGACGCTTCTGCCGCCACCGTTGCCTGAAGCCGGTTGGCGGGAAACCATGGATCGCCTGGCCGAGGATGGGGTCAGCGCCTACCGCGGCGTAGTACGTGAACATCCACTGTTCGTCGAGTATTTCCGCCAGGCCACGCCTGAGCTTGAGCTGGGCCGCCTGCCGTTGGGCAGCCGCCCAGCCAAGCGCCGCGAAGGCGGCGTGGAGAGCCTGCGGGCGATCCCCTGGATCTTCGCCTGGACCCAGACCCGGCTGATGCTGCCGGCCTGGCTGGGCTGGGAGCACGCCCTGCATCGTGCGTTGGAGCGCGGCGAGGCGGAAAGGCTGGCCGAGATGCGCGCGCGCTGGCCGTTCTTCAGTACACGCATCGACATGCTGGAGATGGTGCTGGCCAAGGCCGACGCCGACATTGCTCGGCGCTACGATGAGCGGCTGGTGCAACCTGAGCTGCTTTCGCTGGGCGGCGATCTGCGTGACCGATTGTCGCAGGTCATCGGTGCGGTGCTGAGCCTGACCGGCCAGTCAGATCTGCTCGATCACAGCCCCAAGACCCAGGAGGCGTTCAGTCTGCGCAACACTTACCTAGATCCGCTGCACCTGATGCAGATCGAGTTGCTGGCACGTTCGCGAAATTGCCAGAGCCCGGCCGAGAGCCCTTTGGAGCAAGCCTTGCTGGTCAGCGTGGCGGGTATCGCCGCTGGGCTGCGCAACACCGGCTAGGGTGTCCGGCGAGCGGATCGGCGGGCATACAGCTACCCTGACAGCCCGGTCGCCCGGCTACCAATTCCGCGATTTATGCAGGGTGATAGACGCTTTGGGGACGGCTTGTGCCGTCCCGGTGCGCTGTGTATCGTGTTCAACCTTTTGCCGCATGGCGGCAAACCAGAATTTTTGATTCGACAGCGACGAGCCGCACCGGCCCGCTGGCGATCGCCCCCTTCCAAGAAAATCGAGGACTCATCCATGCGTGTGATTCTGCTGGGAGCGCCCGGTGCCGGCAAAGGTACCCAGGCAGGCTTCATTACCAAAAAATTCGGTATTCCGCAGATCTCCACGGGCGACATGCTGCGTGCGGCTGTCAAGGCCGGCACCGAACTCGGCCTCAAGGCCAAGAACGTGATGGATGCTGGCGGTCTGGTGTCCGATGACCTGATCATCAACCTGGTCAAGGAGCGCATCGCTCAGCCCGATTGCGCCAATGGTTTTCTCTTCGACGGTTTCCCACGCACCATTCCGCAGGCCGAAGCGCTGAAGGAAGCCGGTGTGCGCATCGACAACGTGATCGAAATCGCCGTGGACGATGAAGAGATCGTTGGCCGTATCGCCGGTCGTCGTGTGCATCCGGCCTCCGGTCGCGTCTATCACACCGAGCACAATCCGCCGAAGGTTGCCGGCAAGGACGATGAGACCGGCGAAGAGCTGATCCAGCGCGAAGACGACAAGGAAGAGACCGTGCGTCATCGCCTGTCCGTCTACCATGCGCAGACCAAGCCGCTGGTGGACTTCTACCAGAGCCTGGCTGCCGCCGAAGGCACGCCGAAGTACAGCCGTATCGAAGGTGTCGGTTCCGTGGACGAGATCACCGCCAAGGTGTTCGCCGCTCTTAGCTGATCGCGCCGAGCGACACGCTTCGATCAATGCCCGTATCCTTGGATGCGGGCATTTTCGTTTCTGGCTGGGCACCGCAACCCGGCGCTTGAATGCGTTAGAATCTGCGCCTTTTTTACCGATCGGAATGCCCTGATGACCACGCTGCTGGCCCTGGATACCGCCACCGAAGCCTGCTCAGTCGCGCTGTTGCATGACGGCGAGGTGCTGAGTCACTACGAGGTGATTCCGCGCCTGCATGCCCAGCGGCTGTTGCCGATGGTGCAGACGCTTCTCGGCGAGGCGGGTGTCGGGCTATCCGCCGTCGATGCCATCGCCTTCGGGCGCGGACCGGGCGCCTTCACGGGCGTGCGCATCGCCATCGGCGTGGTACAGGGGCTGGCGTTCGCTCTGCAGCGCCCGGTGCTGCCGGTGTCCACGCTGGCAACCATCGCGCAGCGGGCCTGGCGCGAACAGGGCGCGACTCAGGTCGCCGCGGCCATCGACGCACGCATGGACGAGGTCTACTGGGGCTGTTACCGCGAGCAGAGCGGGGAGATGCGGCTGGTCGGCAGCGAGGCCGTGTTGCCACCGGAGCAGGCCGTTCTGCCGCGCGCTGCGGACGGCGACTGGTTCGGCGCCGGCACTGGCTGGGGCTATGCCGAGCGCATACCGGTGGCGGTGCAGGGCTGCGACGCCGCCCTGTTGCCCCACGCCGAAGACCTGCTGCGCCTGGCTGCGTTTGCCTGGCAGCGTGGCGAGGCGCTGGAGGCCGATCAGGCCCAGCCGGTGTACCTGCGCGACAACGTCGCGACGCCGAAAGGGATCAAATGACGCGAGCCGTTGCCAAAGCCATGGCCGCCCGTTAGAGTCGCCGGGCCTCTGATCGAGTCCAATGATGCGCGTCGATAGCTTCCTCCCCGTCCCCTATGCAACGGATCGTTCTGCCCGTACCGGCAGGGCGGCGGATAGCTATGGGGAAACGCAGCGGGCCGCACAGGCTCAGCGCGGTGTCGATTCGCGCACCGGACAGGGCTATCAGCCGCAGGCCGATCGCCCGCAGCAGCGGGTCAATTCCAGCGCGCTGGTCGAGCGCTACGCCGCCTTCCGCTATGACGAGCCGCAACCCGAGCGGCCGCTTTCCAGCCGTGTCGCGCAGGCCTTGGCCAGCTATACCAGCACCGCCAGCATGCCCGTGGATCTCGACGGCACCGAGGTGCTCGGGCTCGACCTTTACGCCTGAGGCGCTTTCTTCTGCCGCAGTTTCCCTATTTTCTCGGTTGCCCTTCCTGGAACGAGAGCGCCTGGCTCGGCTCGCTCTACGCGCCGGGCACCCTGCCGTCCGCGTTCCTGGCCGAGTACTGCGCGGTGTTCAACACGGTCGAAGGCAATACCACGCTCTATGCCTGGCCATCGGACGACAAGGTCCAGCGCTGGGCCAGCCAGATGCCGGACGATTTTCGCTTCTGCGCCAAGTTTCCCCGGGAGATCAGCCAGGCCGAGAATCTGCATGCAGCGCTGGATACGGCGCACTCCTTCCGGCGCCTGTTGCAGCCGCTGGGGCGGCGGGTAACGCCATTCTGGCTGCAGCTGCCGGCCAGCGTCGGTCCGGCTCGGCTGGCGGAGCTGGTCGCCTTCATCGAAGGCTTCGCGGCGCCGCTGGCCATCGAGGTGCGCCATCCGGCCTTCTTCGACAGGGGTGAGGGCGAGCGAGCACTCAATCGTCTGCTGCGCGATCGCGGCGTGGAGCGCATCTGTCTCGACAGTCGGGCGCTGTTCAGCTGCCAATCCCGTGATCCGGCGGTGCTGCATGCGCAGAGCAAGAAGCCACGTTTGCCGGTGCGGCCGGCGGCGTTCAGCGATTCGCCGCAGCTGCGCTTCGTGGGGCATCCGCAGCTGGAAGCCAACGATGCCTTTCTCGCACCCTGGCTGGACAAGGTGGCGGGCTGGATCGAGGCGGGCAAGACGCCGCACGTCTATCTGCATACGCCGGACAATCACCGCGCGCCGCAGCTGGCGATGCGCTTTCATCAGCTGTTGAGCGAGCGTCTGCCTGGTATGCCAGCGCTTTCCACGATTCGCCCGGCACCGCAGCTTTCGCTGCTGGACTGAGCGTCGGATCGACCAGTTTTGTAAAACACTGCGCTCAACTTCACCGCTGAGTCGTTGCCCATAAGGTATGACCTTCGGCCGATTCTTCCTCCTTTTGTTGACGCTGCTGGCCGGCTTCGTGCTGGCGGTGCAGCAGCAGCTGATCGATATCCCGCCGCGCTGGAATCCCTGGGCGCCGCTGGATATTCGCGAGCCGCCGAACCTGCTGGCCTCGCTCAAGCTAAGGCGCCTGCAGCAGGATCGCTCACTCTGCGAACAGGCGCTGGCCACGGCACCGCTGCGTTACGCCGCCGTGCCGAACAGCACGCCAGAGCCGGGCTGCCCGGTGCAGAACAGTGTGCGGGTGCAGGGTTCGGACGTGCGTTTCAACGGCCCGTTTCTGGCCACCTGTCCACTGGCGGCCGCCTATGCGATGTTCGAGATGCACGGCCTGCAACCGGCCGCGCAGGCTGTGTTCGGCCAGCCGGTGGTGCGTATCGATCATTTCGGCAGCTTTGCCTGCCGCAACATCGCCCGCAGCAATCGCCGTAGCCAGCATGCCAGTGCCAATGCGCTGGATCTGGCCGGCTTTCATCTGCAGGACGGCACGCGTATCACGGTGGCGCGGGACTGGCAGGGCGAGGGCGACAAGGCGCGCTTCCTGCGCCAGGTACGGGATGCGGCCTGCAAGGCGTTCAACGTGACGCTGGGGCCGGAATACAACGCGGCCCATCACGATCACTTCCATGTGGATATGGGCGGTTTCGGCATGTGCCGTTAGGTGTGCTAGCCCGGACGTCCGCAGGCCTGCTCTGGCACAATGCGCCGCTTTGAATCGTCCTCGGGTGCCCCATGTCCGCAAGCAATCCTCTGGTTCGGGTCGAGCCGCTCGCGCCGTCATTCGCCGCAGTCGCTGGCCAATGGGCGCAGCGCCTCGGTTTGCCGCAGGAGCTGGCCGAGGCCGAGTTCGCGCTGCAGGTGGGCGAGGCCGGTCTGCAGCTGCAGCTGCTCGAGGCACAGGCGCCGGGGCCGGTGCGGGTGGATTTCGTGGAGGGTGCGGCGGCGCACCGGCGGCAGTTCGGTGGTGGCAGCGGACAGATGATCGCCAAGGCAGTGGGCATTCAGCCCGGTATCCGACCGCGGGTGCTGGATGCTACCGCCGGGTTGGGGCGCGATGCCTTCGTGCTGGCAACGCTGGGTTGCGAGGTCAGTCTGATTGAACGCCAGCCGTTGATCGCTGCGCTGCTGGAGGATGGTCTGAGCCGCGCGGCTGCGGATGCGGACGTGGCCATCATCGCTGCGCGGATGAGGCTGCTCAAGGGTAACGCCATCGAATTGATGCAGCACTGGCAGGGCGAGCCGCCGCAGGTCGTCTACCTCGACCCGATGTTCCCGCACCGTGACAAAAGTGCACTGGTGAAGAAAGAGATGCGCCTGTTCCGGCCCTTCGTCGGCGACGACCTGGACGCGCCGGCGTTGCTTGCCGCCGCGCTGGAGCTGGCCAGTCACCGGGTGGTGGTCAAGCGCCCGCGCAAGGCGCCGGCCATTGATGGCGCCAAGCCCGGCTACAGTCTGGAAGGCAAGTCCAGCCGCTACGACATCTACCCGAAGAAGAAGCTGCAGGCCTGACTCCGGGCAGACGACGCTGCGCCGGGCTTAGCCGCGGTAGGCGCGCAGAAAGACGCCCACCGCATCCTTCACGTGCTGATCGCTTTCCGCCTGGATCGGTGCTTCGGCATAGCCAACCAGCAGGCGAAAGTGTTGCGCGCCCTTGATCAGTGAACAGTAATGCTCGGCTGCACGCAGCGGATCGTCGATGCGTAGCAGGCCGAGCGCGTCGGCCTGGCCGAACAGCTGTTGCAGATCCAGCAGCAGCTGCTGCGGACCGGCATCGAAGAACATCTTCACCAGCCCCGGATTCTGCGTCGCCATCGCCACCATCACTCGATGCAGACCGATGGACTCGGGGCTGTTGACCAGTTCATTGAAGGCGCCGCCGATCGCCAGCAGCACCTTCTCGATGTCGCAATCGGCCTCCAACTGAAACAGCCGCCTGGGCAGGCGCGTTTCGCAGGTGGTCTTCACGGCGGCGCTGAAGAGCGCCTCCTTGTCCTTGAAGTGGCTGTACAGCGTGAGCTTGGAAACCCCGGCTTCGCTGGCGATGGCTTCCATGCTGCTGCCCTCGTAACCGTTGCCGAGGAACAGCACCTGCGCAGCGGCGAGAATCGCCTCGCGCTTGGCAGGGTCCTTCGGGCGGCCGGGACCGGGGGATGGAGAATGACTTTCGATCATGGGCGTTTTAATAGTGGACTGGCTGGTACGCTATTTTTACTATACCGCGCAGTATAAGTATTCCAATCCGCTTCGCGACAGAGAGACCTTCATCGTGTTCCGACATGTCCTGTCCTTCGCTTCCGTGCTTGGTTTAGCGCTCACTCTGACCGCTTGTGGCAATGGTGAGCCGCCAGAGCAGCTACCGCGGCCGGTCATGGTCGTGCATCCGCAACCGGCCAGCGAGGCGCGCGAAAGCTATCCCGGCGAAGTGCACGCGCGCTACGAGCCGGAGCTGGCGTTCCGTATCGGCGGCAAGGTCGTCGAGCGGCTGGTGGAGGCCGGCGATCGGGTGCGCAAGGACCAACCGCTGGCGCGCCTCGACCCGCAGGACGTGCGCCTGCAGCTGGACGGCATGCGCGCCCAGGTCGCCGCCGCGGAAGCCAACCTGCGGGTGGCCAAGGCGGAATACGATCGCTATCAGGCGCTGCTCGGCCGCCAGCTGGTCAGCCAGTCGCAATTCGACAATGCGGACAACGCCTACCGCGCCGCGGCGGCCCGTCTGCAACAGGCGCGGGCCGAGTTCGACGTGGCCAGCAACCAGGTCGACTACGCGGTACTGCGCGCCACCAGCGACGGCTTGATCGCGCAGCGCCGGGTCGAGGTAGGGCAGGTGGTCGCTGCGGGGCAGACCGCGTTCGTACTGGCAGCGGATGGCGAGCGGGAAGTGGCCATCGATCTGCCGGAGCAATCGCTGGAGCGCTACCGGGTTGGCCAGGAAGTCGAGGTCGAACTCTGGTCGCAACCGGGGCGCCACTATCTCGGCAAGATCCGCGAACTCTCGCCAGCCGCCGATGCGCAGTCGCGGACCTATTCCGCGCGCGTCGCCTTCATCGAACAGGAGGTGCCGGCCGAGCTGGGACAGAGCGCGCTGGTGAGCATCCGCCGCGACGATGATGTCGCGCTGGCCGTACCGCTCTCCGCGCTCAGCGCCGAACAGGGCAGGGCACACGTCTGGCGACTAAAGCCCGACTCCACCGTGGAGCGTGTCGAGGTACGCACCGGACCATTCGGAGAGCGGCTGGTGCCGGTGCTCGACGGCCTCGCTGCCGATGACTGGATCGTGCTGGCCGGGGTGCAGATGCTCAGCGACAACCAGCCGGTGCGGCCGGTCGATCGCCACAACCGCCCCGTCGAGCTGGCTGCCCAGGAGTAACGCGATGCGCTTCAATCTTTCCGCCTGGGCGCTGCAGAACCGGCAGATCGTCGTCTACCTGATGCTGCTGCTGGCCCTCGTCGGTGCGCTGTCCTACAGCAAGCTCGGGCAGAGCGAGGACCCGCCGTTCACCTTCAAGGCCATGGTCATCCAGACCCAGTGGCCTGGCGCCACCGCCGAAGAGGTTTCACGCCAGGTCACCGAACGCATCGAGAAGAAGCTGATGGAGACCGGCGAGTACGAGCGCATTGTCTCCTTCTCACGGCCGGGCGAGTCCAACGTCACCTTCATGGCGCGCGACTCGATGCGCTCGAAGGACATTCCCGACCTCTGGTACCAGATCCGCAAGAAGATCGGCGACATTCGCCACACGCTGCCACCGGGCGTACAGGGGCCGTTCTTCAACGACGAGTTCGGCACCACCTTCGGCAACATCTACGCGCTGACCGGTGAAGGTTTCGACTACGCGATCCTCAAGGACTACGCCGACCGCATTCAGCTGCAACTGCAGCGGGTGAAGAACGTCGGCAAGGTCGAGCTGATCGGCCTGCAGGACGAGAAGATCTGGATCGAACTGTCCAACGTCAAGCTGGCCACCCTCGGTGTTCCGCTGGAGGCCGTGCGCCAGGCGCTTGAGGCACAGAACGCGGTGACCGCCGCCGGTTTCGTCGAGACCATCAGTGACCGGGTGCAGCTGCGCGTCACCGGTAGCTTCGAGACGGTCAAGGAGATTCGCGATTTTCCCATCCGCGTCGCCGGGCGCACGTTCCGCATCGGTGATGTGGCCGAAGTGCACCGCGGTTTCAACGACCCGCCTGCACCGCGGATGCGCTTCATGGGCGAGCCTGCCCTTGGCCTCGCCGTGTCGATGAAGAGCGGCGGCGACATTCTGGTGCTCGGCGAGGCACTGGAGCAGGAGTTCGCTCGCCTGCAGCAGGAACTGCCGGCCGGCATGCAGCTGCGCAAGGTCTCGGATCAGCCGGCGGCGGTAAAGACCAGCGTCGGTGAGTTCGTCAAGGTGCTGATCGAGGCGCTGGTGATCGTGCTGCTGGTGAGCTTCTTCTCCCTCGGTGTGCGCACCGGCCTGGTGGTGGCGCTGTCGATTCCGCTGGTGCTGGCGATGACCTTCGCCGCCATGAACTACCTGAACATCGGCCTGCACAAGATTTCTCTTGGTGCCTTGGTACTGGCCCTCGGGCTGATGGTGGACGACGCGATCATTGCGGTCGAGATGATGGCGATCAAAATGGAACAGGGCTATGACCGGCTGCGCGCCGCCAGCTTCGCCTGGACCAGCACGGCTTTTCCGATGCTGACCGGCACGCTGATCACCGCGGCGGGATTCCTGCCCATCGCCACGGCCAACTCCAGCACCGGTGAGTACACCCGCTCGATCTTCCAGGTCGTGGCGATCTCGCTAATCGCCTCCTGGATCGCTGCGGTGATGTTCGTGCCGCTGATCGGCGAGAAGCTGCTGCCGGACATGGCCAAGAAAACTGCGCACAAGCACGGCGGAATGGGCGAGGGACACGATCCCTACTCCACGCCGTTCTACCAGCGCGTACGGCGCGTGGTGACCTTCTGCGTGCGCCGGCGCAAGACCGTCATCCTGCTCACCCTGGCGATCTTCGCCGCCGCGGTGGTGCTGTTCCGTCTGGTGCCGCAACAGTTCTTCCCCGCGTCCGGCCGTTTGGAGCTGATGGTGGACCTCAAGCTGGCCGAAGGCGCCTCGCTGAAAGCGACCGAAGCGGAGGTGGCGCGGCTGGAACAGCTGCTCAAGGAACGGGACGGCATCGACAACTACGTGGCCTATGTCGGCACCGGCTCGCCGCGTTTCTACCTGCCGCTGGATCAGCAGCTGCCGGCGACCAGCTTCGCCCAGTTCGTCGTGCTGGCCGACAGCATCGAATCCCGCGAGGCCCTGCGCAGCTGGCTGATCGAACGCATGCGCGAGGACTTCCCGACTCTGCGCGGCCGCGTCACGCGGCTGGAGAACGGCCCGCCGGTGGGCTATCCGGTGCAATTCCGTGTCACCGGCGAGCACATCGATGTGGTGCGTGGGCTGGCGCGGCAGGTCGCTGCCAAGGTCGGCGAGAACCCGCATGTGGCCAACGTCCATCTGGACTGGCAGGAGCCAAGCAAGATGGTCCGCCTGAACGTCGATCAGGATCGAGCTCGTGCGCTGGGGGTGAGTACCGCGGAGCTGTCCGGCTTTCTGCGGCGAACCTTCATCGGCAATAGGGTCAGCCAGTTCCGTGAAGACAACGAGCTGATCGAGATCCTCCTGCGCGGGACCGAGCGTGAAAGGCTGGAACTGTCCATGCTGCCGAGCCTGGCGATTCCTACCGAGAGCGGCCGCAGCGTACCGTTGTCGCAGGTGGCAACGCTGGAGTACGGCTTCGAGGAGGGCGTGATCTGGCACCGCAACCGCCTGCCGACTGTCACCGTGCGCGCCGACGTCTACGGCGACGAGCAGCCGGCCGCACTGGTTCGGCAGATCGAGCCGACCCTGGCCGATATCCGCGCGCAGCTGCCCAGTGGCTATCTGCTGGAGGTCGGCGGCACGGTGGAGGATTCCGAACGTGGCCAGCGTTCTGTGAATGCCGGCCTGCCGTTGTTCGTCATCGTCGTGATGACCCTGCTGATGGCGCAGCTCAAGAGCTTCTCGCGTTCGGCCATGGTGTTCCTCACCGCGCCGCTGGGCATCATCGGGGTGGCGCTGTTCCTGCTGCTGTTCGGCCAGCCGTTCGGCTTCGTGGCGATGCTCGGTACCATCGCGCTGTCGGGAATGATCATGCGCAACTCGGTGATCCTGGTGGATCAGATCGAGCAGGATATCGGTGCCGGGCAGGCGCGCTTCAGCGCCATCGTCGAGGCTACGGTGCGGCGCTTCCGACCCATCGTGCTGACGGCGCTGGCCTCGGTGCTGGCGATGATTCCGCTATCGCGCAGCATCTTCTTCGGGCCGATGGCGGTGGCGATCATGGGCGGGCTGATCGTCGCCACGGCGCTAACGCTGCTGTTCCTGCCGGCGCTGTACGCGGCCTGGTTCCGGGTTCGCGAAGACGAGGCGAGCGCCGGCTGACGGTGTTTATCGGGCGCGCCTGAACGGCGCGCTCAGATGCCTGCGGCGTTCAGCAGGCATTCGGCGGCGGCCTTGGCGTCCAGCGCCTGCTCGCCTGGGCCCTCGATGTGCGCCATGCTCAGCGCCCCTTCGAGCAGGTACTGCAGCTGCCGCGCCAGCCGCAGCGGCTCGGGCGCATCCAACCGCTCCAGCAGTTCGCGCAGATGACTCTGCAGCTCCGCCTTGTAGGCCGCCGAGCGCCGATGGATGGGGTGCTCACGGTCCTGATATTCGGCCGCAGCGTTGATGAACAGACAACCGCAGAAGGAGCCGTTGCCATGGATCATCCCGTGCAGCCCATCGAAAACGCCCAGTAGCGCCTCGCGCGGCGGCAGCTTGCCGGCGCGCTCGCGCAGGCGCGTCAGCATCAGCTCGTGACGGGCGTCCAGCACGGCGAGGATCAGTTCGTCCTTGGACTTGAAGTGCTTGTACAGCGTCATCTTGGCCACACCGGATTCGGCCAGGATGCGATCGATGCCGGTGGCGTGATAACCCTCGCGATAGAACAGATTCTCTGCGGTGTTGAGCAGCTGGTCGCGCTTGTTCGATGCCATGGATACCTCCTGCGGTTCAACCATTATGCGGGAGCGCTCGTCGCTCGCTCCAGCTGTCGTTCCTTCGTGGTGCTTGCAGTGTACAGACAGGTCTGTCTATTATCCAGTCGTGCCCAACGACCAAGCACACCAATGAAGAGGACAACACCATGAAGCTCCATGACCTGTCGCTGTCCGGCAATTGCCACAAGGTTCGCCTGTTCCTCAGCCTGATCGGCAAGCCGGTCGAGTGTCTGCCGGTGAATCTGCTGGCGGGCGAGCACAAGCAGCCGGCGTTCCGTGCGATCAACCCGCGCGGGCAGATTCCGGTGCTCGAGGATGGCGAATTCCGTCTCGAGGACTCCCAGGCGATCCTGGTCTATCTGGCCCAGCGTTATGCCACTGAGTGGTACCCGCAGGACGCCGAGACCCAGGGCCGTATCGCCAGCTGGCTGAGCTTCGCTGCCAACGAGGTGCAGCACGGTCCGGCTACCCTGCGTCTGGGCAAGCTGTTCGGCCGGCCGATCGACGAGTCGCTGGCCCAGGCACGTGCCGCCAGCGCCTTGCGCACGCTCGAACGGCACCTCGCGCAGCATGCCTGGCTGGCGCAGACGGGGGCGCCGACTATCGCGGACGTCGCCGTCTACCCGAATGTCGCGCTCGGTGGCGACGGCGGGCTCGATCTGCAGGTATATCCGTCGCTGCAGGCCTGGTTCGGGCGCATCCGCGCGCTGCCCGGCTATGTCGGCATGCCCGGGTTGTAGCCGTCATGAACATGCGCAAAGTGTGGACGCTCGTCGAGCGCATCCAGCAGCGGGCCGGGCGAATCGTCGCAATGTTGCTGGTTGCGCTGCTGGGTGCGGTGGCTTCGGCCAATGCCGTAGCGGAAGGGTTGCGTTTCAGCCTGTTGAAGACGGCGCAGAGCGAAAGTGGCGACTTCTTGCTGCGCCGCGGCGGTTGGCAGCCTCAGCCACAGACCCAGCACATCGCCATCCTGATCGAACATCGCGGCACCCGTCTGCTGTTCGGTACCGGGTTGGGGCGGCAGATCGATGTGCAGCTGGACGCCGAGCTGCCGTGGCGGATCAAGCGCTACGGCGAGGTGCAACCGGCACGCGACCAGCTGGAGCGGGACGGGCTGTACATCGACCGTATAGTGCTGGGCTGCGTGCGCTGGGAGCATGCTTCGGGGCTGGCCGACTTCCCAGGCGTGCCGGTGCTGGCCAGCCCGGACAGCCTCGACTACCTGCAGACGGCGACACCTCCGGCGGTACTGCCGAGCCAGTTCCGCCATCCGATCGATTGGCAGCCCCTGCAATTCGAGCCGCGGCCTTATCTCGGACATGGGCAAAGTCTCGATGTGTTCGGCGACGGGCAGCTGGTACTGGTGCCGCTGACCGAGCACGGTGCGGTCGGCCTGTACCTGACCCTGGCCGACGGCCGTCGATTCTTCTTCCGCGGTGACCGCGAGCAGGGCAGTGCGCCACAGGGTGTGGCGGCGTTGCGCGATGCCGACATTCAGGCCGCGCTCGGCTTCTATCCGCGTTGGGTGCAATGAGATGCGAGCAGGAAGAAAAAAAACAGCGCGGCCGTCACCGATTTAGGCGATGCTAAAAGCATGGCACGGGCGTTCACGCGGTTGCGAAAGCGTCGATCGTCCGGCCTGCGCCCAATGGCCGAAGTAGGTCTGCCGCTGTGAAGACGGATAGCTGCGAGCCCCTGGCAAGTGTCGTCGATTTGTTACTGGATGCGATCTGCGTTGTCGATGCGCAGGGCAACTTCGTTTACGCCAGCGCCGCCTGCGAGCGCATCTTCGGCTATACGCCGCAGGAGATGCTCGGCAAGCGCATGATCGAGATGGTCTATCCCGAAGACCGCGCCCGTACCCTGGCGGCCGCCAAGGAGGTCATGGCCGATCAGCCGCTGCTGCACTTCGAGAACCGCTACGTGCGCAAGGACGGCGGTGTCGTGCACATCATGTGGTCAGCCTGCTGGTCGACCGATAACAAGCTGCGCATCGGCGTGGCGCGCGACATCACCCAGCGCAAGCAGTCCGAAGCGATGCAGGCAGCGCTCTATTCGATCTCCGAGGCGGCGCACGGGGCCAAGGACCTCGCGGCGCTGTATCAGCAGATCCATCTGACCATCGCCCAGCTGCTACCGGTGGACGATTTCATCGTCGCCATTCGCAATGCCGCCAGCGGCGAGCTGACTTATCCCTACCAGGCGCTGGCGCTCGATTCGACCGGTCTGCCAGCGGAACCTGCGGCGTCCCTGTGCTTTTCCGTTCTGCATGGCGCGCAGCCGTTGCGCTTCAATGCGGACTCGATGCGTGCCCTGGCGCTTCCGCTCGCAGACGGCGATCTCCATGCCTGGTGGCTGGGCGTGCCGCTCAGTTCGAGCGAGGGCGTGATCGGCGTGCTGTTGCTCAAGAGCACGGCGGCGCCCTACACCGAGAAGGATCAGGAGCTGCTGCAGTTCGTCTCGATGCAGGTGGTCACGGCAATCGAGCGCAAGCAGCTGTATGCGCGCCTGCACCGAATGGCACAGTACGACGAACTCACCGGCCTGCCGAACCGCGCCTGTTTTCGCGATCGCCTGGACACGGCCCTGGCACGGGTGCGGCGCAATGGCGGACGCGTCGCCTTGCTCTATGTGGATCTGGATCGCTTCAAGCAGGTCAACGATACCTACGGCCACAGCGGCGGCGACCAGCTGCTGCGTGCAGTGGCGGATCGCCTCACGCACTGCGTGCGCGACACCGATACCGTGGCACGGCTGGGCGGCGATGAGTTCGTGGTGCTGCTGGAAAGCATTGCCGAGGCAGAGGATGCCCGCCGCGTCGTCGAGAAGATCCGCGTGGCCTTCGAGCAGCCGATGCAGATCGCCGCGCACAGTCTCGATATCGGCTTGAGCATCGGCACTGCGCTCTATCCCGAAGATGGTGATGCGGAGGCCCAGCTGCTCAAGCGGGCCGATGAGCGCATGTATCTGATGAAGAGCGGCCGCGGGCAGCAGCCGGTGGATTGCGACTGACCTCAAAACGATTTCAGCATCCTGCCCAGCAGCTCCATCGCCTGCTCGCTGCGGGCGTCCCATGGATGGCCATGGTTCAGCCGCGCGCAGTTGCGAAAGCGCTGGGTCGCCGAGAAGATCGGCCCCGGCGCCAGGCTGATACCCTGGGCCAGCGCCAGTTGCAGCAGCTGCAGTGAGTCCACCTGCTCGGGAAATTCGAACCAGAGAAAGTAGCCGCCACTGGGCTGCGTAACCCGCGTGCTCGCCGGGAAATGGCGGGCCGCGGAGGCGAGCATCGCGTCCTGCTGCATCTCCAGCGCGTGACGCAGCTTGCGCAAGTGGCGGTCGTAGCCGCCATGCTGCAGGTAGTCGGCGATGGCGGCTTGCGCCGGCACGGAAGGGGAGATGGTGGTCATCAGCTTGAGCCGGGTGATCTGCTCGGCGTAGCGCCCGCCGGCGACCCAGCCGACCCGGTAGCCGGGCGCCAGGCTCTTGGAAAACGAACCGCAATGCATCACCAGGCCTTCGCGATCATGGCTCTTCACCGGCTTCGGCGGCTCGCGGGTGAAGTACAGCTCGGCGTAGACGTCGTCCTCGATCAGCGGCACCTGATGGCGCTGCAGCAGCTCGTAGAGCTGCTGCTTCTTAGCCTCGCCCATGCTCGCGCCCAGGGGGTTCTGCAGGCTGCTCATGAACCAGCAGGCCTTGATCGGCAGGTGCGCCAGGCGATCGGCGAGAATCTCCAGATCGATGCCTTCGCGCGGGTGGACGGGGATTTCCACCGCTTTGAGCTTGAGCCGTTCCAGCACCTGCAGCGTGGCGTAGAACGCCGGCGACTCGATCGCCACCAGGTCACCCGGCTCCGTCACCACCTGCAGGCAGAGGTTCAGCGCTTCCATCGCACCGGTGGTGATCACCAGCTCGTCCATCGGCAGCATCACGCCGCTGACCATGTAGCGCAGGGCGATCTGCCGGCGCAGGTCCGGGTTGCCCGCGGTCATCTCGGCGATCACTTCGCGTGCCGGCATGTCGCGCACGCTTTGCGCCATCGAGCGTGCGAGCCGTTGCAGGGGAAACAGCTCGGGGCTGGGAAAGGCCGAACCGAAGGGTACGGTGGCCGGATCGCGCAGCGAGGCGAGCACGGAGAAGACCAGCTCGCTGACGCCCACCTCGGTGGTTTCCGCCGGGCGGCTGCTGATGTCCGGTTCGTGCAGCGGGCGCTTGGCATGTTCGCGGACGAAATAGCCCGAACGCGCCCGCGCCTGGATCAGCCCGCGGTCTTCCAGCAGGTAGTAGGCCTGGAACACGGTGGACGGGCTGACGCCGTAGGTGCGGCTGGCGTGGCGCACCGAGGGCACCTTTTCTCCCGGCGCGAGCACGCCGCTGCGGATCAGTTCGGCAATCTCGTCGGCGAATTTCTCGTAGCGCTTCATCGTGTCCGGGCCGTTGCGGTTGGGCATGGCCAGTCTACTGGCGCAGCGCCGCGAAGGGGGCAACGAAGGTGCTCGGTGTACTCACCCGGCTGCTCGGCTCGGCCAGGTCGCTGACCTCGAAGCGCAGCTCGCGGCTGAAGTCGCGGGCGTTGTCGAGCAGCGCAACGCTGACCGGCAGGTCGGCGATCTCGCCCGGGGCCAGGGCGATCTCCCGCTGTCCCTGCAGTGCGAACGGCCCGCCTTCCAATGCCAGCGCGTAGCGGCGCGGCTGCTGCGTCTTGTTGATCAGCTTGAGGCGATACATGTTCTCGATCTGCCCCTGCATGTTCTCGCGGTACAGGGTGCGGTCGCGGGTGACGTCCAGCTGCAGCTGCGGCCGCGCCTCCAGTGCCCAGATGAAGGCGGCGATCATCGCCGTCATTGCCACGGCATAACCGATCAGGCGCGGGCGCAAGAGGCGGGTGGCGCCGCCTTTGAGCGCACGTTCGGAGGTGTAGCGCAGCAGGCCGCGGGCGTAACCCATGCGGTCCATGACGCTGTCGCAGACGTCGATGCAGGCGCCGCAGCTGATGCAGTCCAGCTGCAGGCCGTCGCGGATGTCGATGCCGGTGGGGCAGACCTGTACGCACAGCGTGCAGTCGACGCAGTCACCGAGGCCCTGGGCTCGCGGGTCGCTGCCCTTGCGCCGGGCACCGCGGTTCTCGCCGCGGGCTGTGTCGTAGGAGACGAGAAGGGTGTCGGCGTCGAACATCACGCTCTGGAAGCGCGAGTAGGGGCACATGTGCAGGCACACCTGTTCGCGCAGCCAGCCGGCGTTGATGTAGGTCGCGGCGGTGAAGAACAGCAGCCAGAAAGCGGTGGTGGCACCGACCTCGAAGCGGGCAAGGTCGGTCACCAGTTCGCGTACCGGGGTGAAATAGCCGACGAAGGCCAGCGCGGTGGCCAGGCTGATCGCCAGCCATAGCACATGCTTGGCGGCACGGCGCAGCAGCTTGGTGGCGGACCAGGGCGCAGCATCGAGCTTGATGCGCTGCAGACGATCGCCTTCGGTGATCTTTTCCACCCACATGAACATCCAGGTCCAGGTGCTCTGCGGGCAGGCGTAGCCGCACCAGATGCGCCCGGCCAGCACGGTGATGAAGAACAGGCCGAACGCGGCGATGATCAGGATCGCCGAGAGCAGGATGAAATCCTGCGGCCAGAAGGTGGCGCCGAAGATGTGGAACTGCTGCCGGTCCAGGTCCCACAGCACCGCCTGGCGCCCGTTCCAGTTCAGCCAGACGGTGCCGAAGTAGAGCAGCATCAGCAGGGCGCCGCCCAACAGGCGCAGGTTGCGGAAACGTCCGCTGAAACTGCGCGTATGAATGGGCCCGCCGCTCTGGGCGGGCGTCAGGCGGATCGGCTGGCTGGGATCAACGGTTTCGATGATCCGCGCGGGTATGCGGTCGGTCATTGGCTTTCGCCCCATAGGCAGTTCAGGCGAGGCGGATGATCCCCGTCGAGGTCCATGCATAACAGACTCAGATGTGACGGCTAAATACGGATCAGATGAATCGCGGCAGCGCTGTCGGAACGCAGGCATCGCTAGGCGTTGACCTGCATCAGCGGAAGCTGTCGGGATCGACTGATCCGCTTTTTTCGTGTGCATCTGATGCTGTTCTGTCGCCGCCAGGCCGGCCATAGTCGAGGCCTTTTGCCGAATGAAGAGGAGCGAACGCATGACTCATCCAATGCTGCCGAGGGAGCACCGCCGATGATTCTCCAAGGCCTGACCTGGCTCGTGCTGCTGCAGCTGCTCGGCAATCTGATCAACCTGGTGCTGTTGCCGGCACTGCCGGGGCCGATCATCGGCATGTTGTTGCTGTTCGGCCTGTTGCTATTGCGCCGCAGCATTCCGGAGTCGCTGGAGAAGACCGCGGCCTTGCTGCTGCAGTATCTGCCGCTGCTGCTGATCGTGCCGGCCGCCGGCATCATGACCAGCGCCGGCGCACTGCTGGATGACCTGCCAGCGATCGCCGCCGGGCTGGTGTTGTCGCTGCTGATCACCGTGCCGTTCTGCGGCTGGCTGATGCAGCGGCTGATCCGCCGACTCGACCGCCAGCGGGAGGATCAGGCATGAGCGTATTCGACTGGCGCACCGCCTGGGCGGCGATCGTGGTCCATCCGTTGTTCGCCGTGGCATTGACGCTGATCGCCTTTCAGCTGGCGCTGATGCTCTATCGCCGCAGCGGCTGGCTGGTGCTGCAACCGGTCATGGTGGGCATGCTGCTGGTGGTCGGCACACTGACCCTGGTGGACCTCGAATATGCGCGTTACCGCGAAGGCGCTTCGCTGGTCGCCATGCTGCTGGGACCTGCGACCGTGGCGCTGGCCGTGCCGCTGCATCGACATCTCAAGCGTATCCAGCAGCTGTTCTGGCCGATCGTCATCACCTTGGCGGTCGGCGGCGTGCTCAGCGTGGTACTGACGCTGGCGATCGCCTGGGCGCTGGGCGCAGAGCTGCCGGTGCTGATGAGCTTGGCGCCGAAGTCCGCGACCATGCCCATCGCCATGCTGGTGGCCGAGCAGCTCGGCGGCCTGGCCTCGCTGGCGGCAGTGTTCGTCATGCTGACCGGTGTCATCGGCACCGCGTTGGGACCGCTGCTGCTGCGCTGGGCCGGGGTCGAGCATCCCGCCGCGCGAGGCCTGAGCTATGGCCTCAACGCCCATGCCATCGGTACCGCCAGGGCGCTGGAGGAAGGTGACGAATGTGGCGCCTTCGCTGCGCTGGGCATGAGCCTGCTGGGCATTCTGATCGCGTTGCTGTTGCCGTTTGCTCTCGGTTGACGCCGCCTGCTAGGCATTCCCGTGCAGGCCGCGGCTGCGGCGGCGTTGAGACCCTCACGCGCCACTGGCTAGCACCCCGTCAGACCCGTTAGAGTAGGCGGCGGTCGCTTGACCGTGCACAGGGTGCAAACCATGAAATTGCGGATGTTCCAGGTCGATGCTTTCACTGCTGAACGTTTCCGGGGCAATCCCGCGGCGGTGATCCCCTTGCAAGCCTGGCTGCCGGACGAGCTGATGCAAGCCATCGCCGCTGAAAACAACCTTTCCGAGACGGCCTTCTTCGTTCGCGAGGCGGACGGGGCCTTTCATATCCGCTGGTTCTCGCCGCTCACCGAAATCGATTTCTGCGGCCATGCCACGCTGGCCAGCGCCTTCGTGCTGCTGGAGCAGGGGCTGGCCCAGGCGCCGCTGACCTTTCGCGCCGCTGCCGTGGGCGATCTGACCGTGCAGCGGCGGGCCGACGGTCTGCTGGAAATGAGCTTCCCCAATCGTGCGCCGGAACCCGTTGCCGAGCCGCCGGCTGCGTTGTTGCAGGGGCTTGGGTCCGAGCCGGAAGCGGTGCTGCGCAATCGCCAGGCATGGTTCGCGGTCTATCGCGACGAGCAGCAGGTGCGCGCGCTGGCGCCCGATCTGCAGGCACTGCGCACGCTGGCGCCACTGGATGTGGTAGTGACCGCGCCGGGGCGCGAGCAGGATTTCGCCTCGCGTTATTTCTGGCCAGCCAACGGCGGCGACGAGGACCCGGTCACCGGCTCCATCCATGCCGGGCTTGCGCCGTACTGGGCCGAGCGGCTGGGACGCAACGAACTGGTGGCGCTGCAGGCGTCGGCGCGCACGGGCATCCTGCACTGCCGGGTCGAAGCGGATCGTGTGATGGTGGCCGGGCAGGCCGTGCTGTATCTCGACGGCACCATCGAACTTTAAAAAAACGCTCTAACCCATTGCGATCGGTCTTCACGGCCGGCGCGATGGGTGTGCCTGTGTGTGGCTGATCGGTTGATAGGGAATGGGGTTGTGATGATGAAAAGGCTGTTGCCGTTTGTCCTGCTTGCCAGCGCAATGGGCTCCTTCGCCTGCGTGGCACAGCCCGCGCTGCCGCTGGATGACCGGCAGGCATTGATCGAGACCCTGCTCGAGCGCATGACCCTGGCGGAGAAGATTGGCCAGCTGCGGCTGATCAGCATTGGTGGCGACATGCCGCGCGAGCGCATCGTCGAGGAGATCGCGGCCGGCCGCATCGGTGCCACCTTCAATTCGGTGACCCGAGCCGACAACCGCCCCATGCAGGACGCGGCCTTGCGCAGCCGACTGGGCATTCCGATCTTCTTCGCCTATGACGTGGTTCATGGCCATCGCACCATCTTCCCGATCAGCCTGGCGCTGGCGTCGAGCTGGGATCTGGAGGCCATCGCCCTGAGTGGTCGGGTGTCGGCCAGCGAGGCCAGTGCCGATGGCCTCGACCTGACCTTCGCGCCGATGGTCGACATCACCCGCGACCCGCGCTGGGGGCGGACCTCGGAGGGCTTCGGCGAGGATCCGTACCTGGTCTCGCAGATCGCCGGCACGCTGGTGCGCGCCTATCAGGGCGAGCGCCTGAGCGCCGCGGACAGCGTGATGGCCAGCGTCAAGCACTTCGCCGTGTATGGTGCGGTGGAGGGCGGGCGTGACTACAACGTGGTCGACATGAGCCCGCAGCGCATGTACCAGGACTACCTGCCGCCATACCGTGCGGCGGTCGATGCCGGCGCTGGTGGCGTGATGGTGGCGCTGAACACAGTCAACGGCGTGCCAGCCAGCGCCAACCGCTGGCTGTTGCGTGATCTGTTGCGCGACGACTGGGGCTTTCGCGGGCTGACCATCAGCGATCACGGTGCCATCGACGAGCTGCTGCGCCATGGCGTGGCCCGTGATGGCCGCGAGGCCGCGCGCCTGGCGATCGAGGCGGGCATCGACCTGAGCATGCACGACTCACTCTATCTGCAGGAGCTGCCCGGCCTGGTCGAGCGCGGCGAGGTATCGATCGAGCTGATCGACCAGGCGGTCGCTCGCGTCCTCGGCGCCAAGTACGACCTCGGCCTGTTCCATGATCCCTATCGCCGCATCGGCCGGGCGGCGGACGACCCTGCCGAGGTCAATGCCGAAAGTCGCCTGCATCGCGAGGCGGCCCGCCAGGTCGCGCGCGAGTCGCTGGTGCTGCTGGAGAACCGTGAGCGGACCCTGCCGCTGCGCAAGGATGCCCGCATCGCCCTGATCGGCCCGCTGGCCGATTCCCATGTCGACATGCTCGGCAGCTGGTCGGCCGCCGGTGTGGCCGCGCAGACGGTGACGCTGCGCCAAGGCCTGGAGGCAGCGATTGGCGAGTCCGGCCGGGTCATCCATGCCCGTGGCTCGAACGTGACCGACGATGCCGGCATGATCGAGTACCTGAATTTCCTCAACTGGGACCGTCCGGAAGTGGTCCAGGATTCACGGTCGCCGCAGGCGATGATCGACGAAGCGCTGGGTGCAGCCCGCGACGCCGATGTGATTGTCGCCGCCCTGGGCGAGGCCCGAGGCATGTCCCACGAATCGTCCAGCCGGACCAGTCTGACCTTGCCGGCCAGCCAGCAGGCGCTGCTCGAAGCCCTGGTTGCCACCGGCAAACCGCTGGTGGTGGTGCTGATGAATGGTCGCCCGCTGCAGCTGGGCTGGGTCAGGGAGCATGCCGATGCGCTGCTGGAAACCTGGTTTGCCGGTACCGAGGGCGGCAATGCCATTGCCGACGTGCTGTTCGGCGCACACAACCCCTCCGGCAAGCTGCCGATCTCCTTTCCGCGTTCGGTGGGGCAGATTCCCACCTACTACAACCATCCACGCTTGGGCCGTCCCTATGTCGAGGGTCGTCCGGGCAACTACACCTCGCAGTATTTCGAGGAGCCCAACGGGGCGCTGTACCCGTTCGGCTATGGCCTGAGCTATACCGATTTCGAAGTGTCCAAACCGCAACTTTCCCAGCGCAAATTGAAACGTGGGCAGCGCCTGGAGGTCAGCGTAACGGTAAAGAACCGCGGCGCGCGCGCCGGTGCGACCGTCGTGCAGCTCTATTTGCAGGATCTGGTCGGCTCCGCAGTGCGTCCGGTCAAGGAGCTCAAACGCTTCGAAAAGCTCAGCCTCGAGGCGGGCGAGACGCGGGTGGTGCGCTTCAGTCTGGGCGAGGAGGACCTCAGGTTCCATGACGCCCGGCTCGACTTCGTGGCCGAACCCGGTGAATTCGAAGTGCAGCTGGGGCTCGATTCCCGGGCCGTGCAAAGCGCGCGTTTCGAGCTGTTGTAAGAAGTTTTCTGTATGGCGAACCGCATGCAGTCCGGCATCGCCGTCGCGCTCGCCGCGCGCGGCGCAACGGCTGGAGTCAGGCGATTCACCACAGCGAAGCAGAGCGAACTCTGCACAAACGTGTAATTCGGAGGCGGTGTGTTACGCATTTTTCAACGCAATACGGGTGCCCATCCGGCGCGCATGCTGGCGGGGCTGGCAGGTGGGTTGTGCATGCTGATGGCCGGCAGTGCGCTGGCGTTCAGTCTGGATGATGTGGCCAAGCGGGCGCAGGAGCTGGCAGCCAGTCGTTACGAGGAGCCGGTCAGCAACCTGCCCGACGACTTCCGCAAGATGGCATTCGCCGACTACCAGCGCCTGCGCTTCAACCCGGAACATGCCTACTGGAAGGACGTCGAGACGCCGTTCCATCTGCACTTCTATCACCAGGGCATGCACTTCGACACGCCGGTGCGCATCAATGAAATCACCGCGACGAAAGTACGCGAGATTCGCTACGACCCCTCGATGTTCGAGTTCGGCGGCGTCGACATCGACCCGGCTTCGCTGGACGGGCTGGGCTTCGCCGGCTTCAAGGTGCTCTATCCGCTGAACAAGAAGGACAAGCAGGACGAGGTGATGACCCTGCTCGGCGCCAGCTATTTCCGCGTCATCGGCAAGGGGCAGTGGTACGGACTTTCTGCGCGCGGGCTGGCGATCGACACGGCGCTGCCGGTCGGCGAGGAGTTTCCGCGTTTCCGCGAATTCTGGGTCGAGCGGCCGCAGCCTGATCGGCGCAATCTGGTGATTTACGCGCTGCTCGATTCGCCGCGCGCCACCGGCGCCTATCGCATGGTGCTGACGCCGGGCAAGGACAGCACGCTGGACGTGCAGGCCAAGGTGTTCCTGCGCGAGCAGGTCGGCAAGCTGGGCATTGCGCCGCTGACCAGCATGTTCCTGTTCGGCGCCAACCAGCCGAGCAGCGTCACCAACTTCCGTCCACAGCTGCATGATTCCGAGGGTCTGGCGATCCATGCCGGCAATGGCGAATTGATCTGGCGCCCGCTGAACAATCCGAAGCGTCTGGCCGTCAGTGCGTTCAGCGTGGAGAACCCGCGCGGCTTCGGGCTGATGCAGCGCACCCGTGACTTCAACCGCTACGAAGACCTGGACGACCGATACGAGCTGCGCCCGAGCGGCTGGGTCGAGACCCGCGGCGACTGGGGCAAGGGCCACGTCGAGCTGATCGAGATCCCGACGCCTGACGAGACCAACGACAACATCGTTGCTTTCTGGTCGCCGGAAAAGCAGCCTGAGCCCGGCCAGTCGCTGGATCTGGAATACCGCCTGCATTTCTCCATGGACGAGCCGAGCCTGCATGATCCTGAGCTGGCGTGGGTGCAGCAGACCCGTATCTCCACCGGCGACGTCAAACAGGCCAACCTGATCCGCCAGCCCGACGGCAGCACCGCATTGATCGTGGATTTCGTCGGGCCGGTGCTGGAGAAGCTCGCCGAGGATGCGCCGGTCAGCACGCGCGTCAGCGTCGATGACAACGCCGAGCTGGTGGAAAACAGCCTGCGCTACAACACCGTCACCAAGGGCTGGCGCCTGACGCTGCGCGTGAAGGTGCGCGACCCGGCGCGCCCGGTCGAGATGCGTGCGGCGCTGGTCGATGGTGACAAGACCCTTTCCGAAACCTGGACCTACCAGATTCCTCCCCATGAATGAGCAGCATGCAGTGAATGGCCTGACGCAAAGCTATTGCGATGGCCTGGCGTTGAACGAAGCCGAGGACCCGGCCAGATACCGGCAGGCGGCGGAGCAGGGCGGCCTGTTCGCGCTGCATGACGAACTGTCTGCCGAGACCGCCACGCCGCGCAGCCCGTCGCGGCGTCTGCTGGACTCGGTGGTCGCGCGACTGCGGCTGGGCTGGGGCGATCTGTTCGACCGCGCCGGGGTGATCGCCGAGGATCACCAGGGGCGCGCCTATGTGCAGTCGACCCCGCCGATCGTGCGTACGCGCATGGTCCCGGAGCCCTGGCATACCAATATCCTGCGCCGCGGCTGGCGCCGGCTGCTGGGTCGGGCGATCCCGCGGCGCAAGGTCGAACCCAGCCCGCAGCCGCTCGACGAGGCACGCTGGCGCCGCGTTGCCGCCCTGCGCCGCGCGGCGTTGCTGGTGCTGATGCTCGGCCAGACCGCCTTCGCCACCTGGCAGATGAAGGCGGTGCTGCCTTACCAGGGCTGGTTCCTGGTCGACATGCAGGAAGTGTTCGTCCAGCCGCTGTCCGAATCGGCTCGGCAGATCCTTCCGTATGTGGTGCAGACCAGCATTCTGCTGCTCTTCGCGTTGCTGTTCTGCTGGGTCTCGGTGGGCTTCTGGACCGCACTGATGGGCTTCTTCCAGTTGCTGCGCGGCAAGGACCGCTACAGCATCTCGGCCAGCAGTCCGGGCAACGAAGCGATACCGGCCGAGGCGCGTACGGCGCTGGTGATGCCGATCGCCAACGAGGATGTGCCGCGTGTGTTCGCGGGGCTGCGCGCGACCTACGAGTCGCTCAAGGCAACCGGTGAACTCGAGCATTTCGACATCTTCGTGCTCAGCGACAGCAACGACCCGGATACCTGCGTCGCCGAGCAGAAGGCCTGGGTCGAGCTGTGCCGTGCGGTGGATGGCTTCGGCCACATCTTCTACCGTCGCCGTCGGCGCCGGGTGAAGCGCAAGAGCGGCAACATCGACGACTTCTGCCGTCGCTGGGGCAGCAGCTACCGCTACATGGTGGTGCTGGATGCCGACAGCGTGATGAGCGGCGAATGCCTGACCAGCCTGGTGCGACTGATGGAGGCCAACCCCAACGCCGGCATCATCCAGACTGCGCCCAAGGCGTCGGGCATGGACACCCTCTATGCGCGGCTGCAGCAGTTCGCCACGCGCGTCTACGGTCCGCTGTTCACCGCCGGGCTCAACTTCTGGCAGCTGGGTGAATCGCATTACTGGGGCCACAACGCGATCATTCGCGTGAAGCCGTTCATCGAGCATTGCGCGTTGGCGCCGTTGCCCGGCACCGGTTCGTTCGCCGGGGCGATCCTTTCCCACGACTTCGTCGAAGCCGCGCTGATGCGCCGTGCCGGCTGGGGCGTGTGGATCGCCTACGACCTGCCGGGCAGCTACGAAGAGCTGCCGCCGAACCTGCTCGACGAGCTCAAGCGCGATCGCCGCTGGTGTCACGGCAACCTGATGAACTTCCGCCTGTTCATGGTGCGCGGCGTGCACACGGTGCATCGCCTGGTGTTCCTCACCGGGGTGATGTCCTACCTGTCGGCGCCGCTGTGGTTCCTCTTCCTGCTGCTGTCCACCGGCCTGCTGGCGATCCATACGCTGATGGAGCCGGAGTACTTCCTGCAGCCGAACCAGCTCTACCCGCTGTGGCCGCGCTGGCATCCGCAGGAAGCCATCGCGCTGTTCTCCGCGACCATGACGCTGTTGTTCCTGCCCAAGCTGCTCAGTGTGCTGCTGGTCTGCATCCAGGGCGCCCAGGCCTATGGCGGGCGGCTGCGGGTGGTGCTGTCGATGCTGATCGAAACGCTGTTCTCGGTGCTGCTGGCGCCGGTGCGCATGCTCTTTCACAGCGTGTTCGTCACCGCCGCGTTCCTCGGCTGGTCGGTGCAGTGGAAATCGCCGCAGCGCGGCGACGACGCCACCCCCTGGGGCGAAGCGCTGCGCCGGCACGGCTCGCAGATTGTCATCGGTGTGCTCTGGACGGCCTTGGTCGCCTGGCTGGATGCAGCCTTTCTCTGGTGGCTGGCGCCGATCGTGGTGTCGCTGATCCTGTCGGCGCCGGTCTCGGTGATCACCAGCCGAACCGGTCTAGGCCTGGCTGCGCGGCGCAGCAAGCTGTTCCTGATCCCGGAGGAATACGCACCGCCCACCGAGCTGGCCAATACCGACCTGTACCAGCAGCAAAACCAGGCCAACGCGCTGCGCGAAGGCTTCCTCGTCGCGGTGGTCGATCCGCTGTACAACGCGCTGGTCTGCGCCATGGCCCGTGCGCGTCACGCCAAGGTCGTGCCGTCGGCGGAACATCTACGCGAGCAGCGCCTGGGCAAGGTGCTGGCCGCCGGGCCCGATGGCGCGGATGCCGAGGCGGCGCGCTGGCGCCTGCTGAACGATCCGGACGGCATGGCGCTGCTGCACCGTCACGCCTGGGAAGATCCGGCCGGGGCCGTCTGGCTGGCGCGCTATCGGGAGCAGTATCCCCGAGGCGTGGCGCGCCCGGACCTCGCGGGCGAGGCCTGATACCTGCGACTTTCTGGCGGCCCGCAGCGGGCGCCAGAAAGGCTGATCAGTCGTCGCGCGTCAGCACTTCCAGCAGCTCGATCTCGAAATGCAGATCCGAATTGGGCGGGATATGCGCGCCGACCTGGCGCTCGCCATAACCCAGATGAGCTGGCACGAACAGCCTGCGCTTGCCGCCGACCCGCATGCCCATCAGCCCGATGTCCCAACCCTTGATGACCCGGCCGGTGCCAATCACGCACTGGAATGGCTTGCCGCGCGTGTAGGAGCTGTCGAACTCCGTGCCGTCGCTCAGCGTGCCGCGGTACTGGGTGGTGATCAGCGCGCCCTTGACCACCGCTTTGCCGTCGCCGAGCTGAATGTCTTCGACCAGCAATTCATCGTTCATTCGTGCGCTTCCTGAAAGCTGAAAGAGGGAGCGCTTTGTGGCAGGTAAACGCGCTTCGGGCAAGAGGCCGGCTGTCGTGCCGGTTTACCGATGCCAGTTGCCCGGCTTAACTATCGGCAGAATCGATAGTTATTGGCTGAAAATTGCAAACATTATCGATCTGATTGAATGGATCATCTCCTTCATTGGCCGGGGTCGTCCCGGTGACCCGAACTGCGGAGAGCGAGATGATCGAACTACGTCCATATGCCCGGCTTGGTCATGCGCAGCACGGCTGGCTGAACGCGCGCCACCACTTTTCCTTTGCTGATTATCACGACGTCGAGCGCATGCGCTGGGGCCGTCTGCGCGTTTGGAACGATGACAGCATCGCGCCGCAGTCCGGCTTCGAACCGCATTCGCACCGGGACATGGAAATCATCACCTACGTCCGCCAGGGCGCCATTACCCATCAAGACAGCCTCGGCAACCGTGGCCGTACCGTCGCCGGCGATGTGCAGGTGATGAGCGCCGGCACCGGCATCGTGCACAGCGAGTACAACCTGGAGGATGTGGAGACACGCATCTTCCAGATCTGGATTCACCCGCAGCAGACCGGGCTGCCGCCGGCCTGGGGCACTCGCCAGTTCCCCAGCGGCGACCGCGCCGGCGCCTTCGTCACGCTCGCCAGTGGTCTGCCCGGCGATGACGACGCGCTACCGATTCGTGCTGAAGCCAGGCTGGCAGCGGCTACGCTTGCAGCAGGGCAGGGAGCGGACTACGAAATTGCCGCCGGGCACCGGGTGTATCTGGTGCCGGCCAGCGGCCAGATCGAGATCAACGGACTCATGGTCGCCGCCGGCGATGGCGTGGCCGTGCGTGATGAAACACGGCTGAGCATCAGGGCCGTGGCAGACAGCGAAGTCCTCCTGGTCGAGTCGCTCTGACGGCTGCCATCGGAACGACGCTTCTGGCGCGTTATCCCATCCACAACGTTATTCAGACTCACCCACCGAAAGAGGAAAGCAAGATGGCGAAGATTCTCGTGCTCTATCACTCCATGTACGGCCACATCGAAACGATGGCCAATGCCGTCGCCGAGGGCGCACGCCGCGTACCGGGTGTCGAGGTGACGATCAAACGCGTGCCGGAAACCATGCCGGAAGACGCCTTCCGCAACGCCGGCGGCAAGGTCGATCAGCCCGCCGACATCGCCGATCCGAATGAGCTGCCGGACTACGACGGCATCATCTTTGGTACTCCGACCCGCTTCGGCAACATGTCCGGGCAGATGCGCAACTTCCTCGACCGCACGGGCGGCCTGTGGGCCAAGGGCGCGCTGCATGGCAAGGTCGCCAGCGTGTTCGCCTCGACCGGCACCGGCGGTGGGCAGGAGATGACCATTACCTCGACCTGGACCACCCTGGCGCACCACGGCATGGTCATCGTGCCGACCGGTTATGGCATCAGCGAGTTCTTCGACATCTCCGAAACCAACGGTGGCACGCCCTATGGCGCCACGACCATCGCCGGTGGCGACGGCTCGCGTCAGCCTTCGGAGAAGGAACTGGCCATCGCACGCTACCAGGGTGAGCACGTGGCGAAGATCACCAGCAAACTCAAGGGCTGACGAACGACGCAGTACCTATGCTGGGGCCCGCCCGGGTCCCAGCAACAGGCCATACATCAGTTCGTCGACGAAGCCGTCGTCGCTGCTGCGCTTGTAGGCAGCGCGCTGCGTGCCTTCGTGGACGAAGCCGAAGCGCTCGTAGAAGGCAATCGCCCGCGGGTTGTCCGCTTCCACCGTCAATTCCACACGACGAATGCCGCTGGCGGCCAGCTTGGCGAGGGCTTCCTGCATCATCCGTCGCGCCAGGCCGCTGCCCCTGACCTCGGGCGCGACGGCCAGGGTACCGAGGTAGGCGACATGGGCGGCGCGGCCCAGATGGCGCTGCACCTTGTAGAAGCCTTGCACCACGCCATCGTCTTCGAAGACATAGAAGCCGGCGCTTTCGAACAGCGGCTCGAAGACCTTGCCGAAGTGCTCGCGAGGCATGGGGTCGAAGCCCAGGTACCGCTCCACGTCCGGGTGCATGTAGATGTCGTAGACCCGCTGCTCATCGGCGGGCGTGGCGAGGCGGCGCATGGAATTCTCCAGTTGGGGCGGGTCGAGCTTAGCCGGAGGGCGGAAGATACTGCGCTGTATCAGTCAGCGCACGGCGATTGAGGTGATAATGGCCGCCGCTCATCTTCCGCCTCAGCCAAGGACATCGCCCCGTGGTGCTATTCGAGATCGTTCCGCTCAGCCCCGAAACCTATCGCCAGCAGACCCGGCGCAGCACCCTGATCGTCGCCGTGACCTTTGCCGTCCTCGCCATGGGCTTGTCGGCCCTGGCCGTGGCGCTGTTCGGCGAGCCCGGTGGTGACAACCTGCGGCTGAACATCGGCGGCGTGGTGGCCGGACTGGCGCTGACGATCGGAGTCGTCAGGTGGCTGTACTGGCAGCAGCCGTGGATGGCGGCGGCGGTGTACGGCTGGCAGCTCAAGCGCAGCCTGATGCGCGTGACCAACATGATGCACCAGGTCAAGGCAGGCGTAAGTGCGGGCGATCCGGATGCGATGAAGCTGCTGCGCTTCTATCACCTAGGGCTGACGCAGATGCACCAGCTCGACGGCAACCTCATCGGGCTCAGCGATTCGGTCGCCGAGATCGACCGTCACCGCGAGGCGATGGAGGCGCTGGGCATGGATATCGACCAGCCACGCCTGGAGCCCGCGTGGCTGGAGCGCGTCGGACAGATCGAGGCGAAGCGCTGAGGCGAATTGCCTGACGGACGATTGCGCCGGCCATGGCGCAGCCCATCAATGCACGTGGCGGCTGCCGTCCGGGTGATGGTGTACATCGGCTTCCGGTACTGCTTCCGAATGCGCCGGTGTCTGCTCGTTGTGCGCGCCCTGATGATGGGCTTTGCCTGCAGGCTGCCGATCGGCGGCAGGAGTCGGATGCTGGCCGCTGTGATCGTGCATGTCCATTTCACCGCCACCGTGCTGGTGGCCGTCACTGGCGTCCACCAGCGTCTGGTATTCCATTGGGGTGAGTGACGGCAGCTGTTCGACGAAGGCGACCAGCGACCAGATGTAGCGGTCTTCCATGAACTTGCCCCACGCCGGCATACCGGTGGATTTGAGCCCATGCTTGATGACCCAGAATGTTGCGGCCGGGTCGTTGTCGCGGGAGTCCTCGGCAAGTGGCGGAGGGGCGGGGTAGAGACCCTGGCTCAGTTCGGTCGGCTCGACCCCCGGCGCCAGGTGGCAACCGACGCACATGGCCGCATAGTTGCCCGCGCCCGAGCGCATCTGCTCCGCCGATCCCAGCGGCGGTACCTCGATGTCACCGGCGCGTACAGCCACGGCGCGTTCCCGGGTGGTCTCCAGCAGGGTGTGCAGCGGCGCGCTGTGCGGGGCGTCCGCGCCGACGTCGATGATGCCGGAATACGCCACCAGCGCGCCGCCGATTGCGATCAACAGGGTGCTCAGTGCCAGTGTCGCCAGGACAGTCTTCATAGGTCGGGCCTCAGAACCAGAAGCGAATACCGGCTACCAGCTTCGCCTCGCTGACGTCTTCGTCATCGGCACGCAGCAGGTCAGCAGTATTGCCATAGGCTCGGCCCCAGCTGACGCCGACATAAGGCGCGAACTGACGGCTGATCTCGTAACGCAGGCGGAGTCCGACACTGGCGTCGCTGAGACCGGAGCCGACGCCGCGCGCCTCGTCGTTGCGCCCGTGCAGGTTCAGCTCCGCGGTGGGCTGCAACACCCAGCGCTGGGTCAGCAGGATGTCGTATTCGGCCTCCAGGCGCAGCGCAGTCTGGCCACCCTCGCCGAGAAACGCGGTGGCTTCGGTTTCCAGACCGAACAGCGGCATGCCCTGCACGCCAAAGGCTGCCCAAGTCTTTGGCGAACCAGGCTTGAAGTCCTGACGCACGCCGGTGACGGTCTCCCACCAGGGGCCGATGGCGTGGCTCCAGAGCAGCTGCAGCTCGGCCTCCTCGGTGTGGCCATTGGTGCGCTCACCCTCGGAACGGAAGGCGAGGCGGTCGATATCGCCGCCATACCAGCCGGAAATGTCCCAGGCCAGCGTGCTGCCTTCGTCGGCGTCCTGCCATTCCAGCTGATCGGCTAGGAACAGGAAGTTGCTGCCACCCTGGTGCATGGCGTGAGGCGGCAGGTCGGGGAACGCGGCCGCGCGGTCTGCATCTCTGATGGTGGGGACTGGCGGTCGTTGCTGCTGTTCGGGTGGAACGCCGGTTGCCGGTGGGTGAGGCATCCCGTCGTGGTTCATGTCGCCATGGTTCACGGGCTCATGGCTCATCTGGCTGTGATCCATCTGCCGATGATCCATCTGGCTGTGATCCGCAGGCGCAGCGTGTCCGTCGTGGCCGGAATGATCCATCGCCTGCTGCGCCTG
Source organism: Stutzerimonas frequens (assembly GCF_024448335.1). Lineage (GTDB taxonomy): Bacteria > Pseudomonadota > Gammaproteobacteria > Pseudomonadales > Pseudomonadaceae > Stutzerimonas > Stutzerimonas frequens. The sequence goes on along the minus strand of NZ_JAMOHM010000002.1, from coordinate 355,574 downwards.
ACTCGCCGTCGCAGCCAGGGCGAGGGCGATGGCAACCGGCAGTGTCTTAATGATCATGCTGCTTGCCCTGTTCGGGGCCCTTCGGCATGTCCTTCTGCATCTTTCCGTTGCCCATGCTGCCGTGGTCCATATGGCCGGAACCCATGTGCTGGTCGTGCATGTCCTGCATCTTGTCGTGGTCCATGCCCTGCATCTTGCCGCCCTGTTGTTGTCCGGGCTTGGGCTGGCTGGCCTGCGGCGCGGCCTGTTCGGCTGGTGCATTGGCGGGATGATGACCGTCGTGCTCGCTCTGCGCGTAGGCGGTGCTGAGGCTGAGCGCGGTGGTCAGGCCGAAGGCGAGCAGGGCGTGCAATTTGATCGTGTTCATAGGCTTCTCCGTCATTCTTCTACGCGGACTTCACGGAACATTCCGAGGTCCATGTGCATCAGCATGTGGCAGTGGTAGGCCCAGCGCCCGAGGGCGTCGGCGGTGACGCGATAGCTGCGTTTGGAGCCCGGCGGCATGTCGATGGTGTGCTTGCGCACCTGGAAGTTGCCGTGCTCGTCCTCCAGGTCGCTCCACAGCCCGTGCAGGTGGATGGGGTGGTGCATCATGGTGTCGTTGACCAGCACGAAGCGCACCCGCTCGCCGTACTTGAGGCGGATCGGCTCGGCATCGGCGAAGGGAATGCCGTCGAACGACCAGGCGAAGCGCTCCATGTGTCCGGTCAGGTGCAGTTCGATGGTGCGCGTCGGCTCACGGCCGTCCGGGTCGGCGAAGGTGCTGCGCAGGTCGGCGTAGGTCAGTACGCGCCGACCGTTGTCGCGCAGGCCGATGCCGGGATCGTCCAGCTTGGGCACCGGCATCATGGTCTGCATGTCCACCAGCGGATTGTCGGTTTCGCTGGCCGGATGCGCCTGCATGCCACTGCCGGACGAGCCGTGGCCCATGGCGGCGTGGTCCATCTGGCCATTCATCCCACTCTGATTCATCGCGCCATGATTCATGTCGCCGTGCCCGGCGTTAGGATCGTCACTCTGCGCAGGCGCAGCAGCCTGGGCATGGGCGGAATGATCGCCATGGCCCATGTCCTCCATGCTCAGTTCGGGGCGCGGATCGGGCTTGGGCACCGGCGCCTGCAAACCATCACGCACGGCCAGGGTGCCGCGGGCAAAGCCGCTACGGTCCATGGACTGGGCGAACAGGGTGTAGGCGTCCTGGCTGCCGTCTGGCTCGACGATCACATCGAGGGTTTCCGCCACGGCCAGGCGCACTTCGTCCACCTGCACCGGTTCGACGCTCTGTCCGTCCGCGGCGACCACGGTGAGCTTGAGGCCGGGGATGCGGAAGTCGAAGTAGCTCATCGCCGAGCCGTTGATCAGCCGCAGGCGGATGCGCTCGCCTGGCTGGAACAGGCCGGTCCAGTTGCCGTCCGGTGCCTGGCCGTTGAGCAGGTAGGTGTAGGTGGCACCGCTGATGTCGGCCAGATCCGTCGGCGACATGTTCATCTTCGCCCAGGCCCAGCGTTCGCTGATGGTGTCGGTCCAGCCGTTGTCGGCGACATCGTCGATGAAATCGCCAAGCGTACGCCGGCCCTGGTTGTAGTAGTCCGAGCGCTTCTTCAGCTTGGCCAGCACCCGTGCCGGGCTTTCGTCGGTCCAGTCGGAGAGGAACACCACGTAGTCGCGGTCGTAGGCGAATGGCTCCGGCTCGAGCGGATCGATGATCAGCGGGCCGTAGACGCCGAGTTGTTCCTGGAACGCCGAATGGCTGTGGTACCAGTAGGTGCCGCTCTGTTTGACCTTGAAGCGGTACTCGTACATGCCGTCCGGGGCGATGCCGGCGAAGCTGAACCCGGGCACGCCGTCCATGTTGGCGGGTAGCAGGATGCCGTGCCAGTGGATCGAGGTGTCGTGGGGCAGCCGGTTGCGCACGCGCAAGGTCACGGTATCGCCCTCGCGCCAGCGCAGCAGCGGGCCGGGAATGCTGCCGTTGATGGCCATGGCGGTGCGGCGCTTACCAGTGAAGTCCACGCTGATGGAATCGATGGTGAGGTCGAACTCGGTGCCGCTGAGCACCGTCGGCTGACCTGGGCTGGTCAGCGCCCAGACGGGGCGTTGCCACAGCCCGAGGCCGGCGACGGCACCGCCGGCAGCCAGGCTTTTGACGAAGGTGCGCCGAGAACTGATCAATTGCATGCGGGTCCTGTTCGGTGGATCGGATTGTTGGTTTGCGCCGCGCAGGCGCGACGTTGCGACGCTTTGACGAGCACCTTAGCGCGGCGCATCTGTCAGCGACCTGAAGCGAAATTTACGATTCTGTCAGCTGGCAGCGCGGCCAGCCGCAACCGGGCTGGCCCTGCCGCAGATGCCGAACGGCATTGCCTGTGCTGAAGACAGTGCGGCTTAGCGCACCGGCTGCGCGCCGAGGTAGTCGCCGAGCACCAGATCGCGGCCCTTGGTGGTCAGGCCGATCACCTGGTACTGCTGATGCGGCTGGCCATAATCCATACCTGGCGAGCCAGCCGGCATGCCCGGTACGGCAACGCCGGCGAGATCGTCGCGCTTCTGCAGTTCATGAATCGCCGCAACGGGCACGTGGCCTTCGACGAACTTGCCGTCGATCACACCGGTGTGGCACGAGCCCAGGCGCGGCGCGACACCCAGCTTCTGCTTGACCGCCGCCATGTTGCTCTCGACGTGATCGCGCACTTCGAAGCCGTTGGCCTCCAGGTACTTGATCCAGTCCTTGCAGCAGCCGCAGTTGGCATCGCGGTGCACGTCGATGACATCCGTGGCGTGGGCCATGCCCGACATCAGCAGGGCTGCAAGTGCGGTGAGGTAGAGTTTCATGGGCTTCTCCAGAGCAATGTTCAGTTGCAGCCGCAACCGCACCCGGTCTTGCGGGGCGCTGGGGCGGGCGAGCCGACGGCGATCTCGGCAGGGTAACCGGCCTCATCGAGTGCAGCGATCAGTGCCGCTGCATCGGCCGTTCCGTCTATCCGGGCGAGCCCGGCGGCCAGGTCGACCTCGACGCGCTCGACACCCGCCAAGGGCTGCAGTGCTGCGGTTACATGGCGGACGCACGCGCCGCAGGTCATGCCGGATACCTTGAGTTGAATGCTGGTCATGGGAAGGTCCTCGGTTAGCCAGTCTGGTCGCACTGACTGGATGCTCGACCTTGACGCGATGGCAAGGTCAAGCCGCATTTTCTGAGTGCCACGCTAACTCCGGCGCCCTGACGCGAGGCTGATCGGAAGATTACTTTTTTGTCAGCTTCGTGGCGTCCCGACTACGGGCGCTGCCACACTTGCGGCGTCGCCACCGAAGGAACTTGCGTCATGAAATTGCTGGTCGCCGAAGACGAACCGAAAACCGGCATGTACCTGCAGCAGGGCCTGAGTGAAGCCGGCTTCACCGTCGACCGGGTCACGACCGGCACCGACGCGCTGCAACACGCGCTGAGCATGCCCTACGACCTGCTGATCCTCGACGTGATGATGCCGGGCCTCGATGGTTGGGAAGTGCTGCGCCTGGTGCGTGCCTCCGGGCGCGAGGTGCCGGTGCTCTTTCTCACTGCGCGCGACCGTGTCGAGGATCGCGTGAAGGGGCTGGAGCTGGGCGCCGACGACTATCTGGTCAAGCCGTTCGCCTTTTCCGAGCTGCTGGCCCGTGTGCGCACCCTGCTGCGACGCGGCAACGCGGCGGCATTGCAGACCCAGCTGAAGGTTGCCGATCTGGAGGTCGACCTGCTCAAGCGCCGCGCCACGCGGGCTGGCCAGCGCATCGACCTGACCGCCAAGGAATTCGCCCTGCTGGAACTGCTCCTGCGCCGGCGCGGCGAGGTGCTGCCCAAGTCGCTGATCGCCTCGCAGGTATGGGATATGAATTTCGACAGCGACACCAACGTCATCGAGGTGGCTATCCGCCGCTTGCGGGTGAAGATCGACGACGGCTTCGAGCCCAAACTGATCCATACCGCGCGCGGCATGGGTTACATGCTCGACGAGCCGGACCCGTCATGACGCGGCTGTCGCTCACGGCGCGGCTGAGCCTGATGTTCATGCTCGCGGTGACCGGCGTGCTGGCGGCTGCGGGATATTTCTTTCACCAGCTCAGCGAACGCCACTTCAACGAGCTGGACCAGCACACCCTGCACGAGAAGCTTCGCGCCGGCGAGGCGCTACTCGGCGAGCTGCAGGCCGATGATGACTTCGAACGGCTGCGTCCGCGGCTGCAGGCCCTGCTCGGTGGGCACAGCGAGATAAGAGGGTTCGTCTTCGATGCAGCGGGGCGCCAGCTGTTTCCCGAGCCGCTGCCAGGCGGGGCCGACCCGAGCCTGGTCGCGCTGGCCGCTGAGCACGATGGCGAGCTGTCGCTGGATGGGCGCCTCTGGCGCGCGGAGGTAGCGCAGGTGCCGGTCGGTCAGACGGCGCTGATGCTGCTGATCCTGCTCGATGTCACCGTGCACAAGGCGTTCTTCCATACCTTCAGCGGCTGGCTGTGGGGCGCGCTGATACTCTGCGCGGTGCTCAGCGGCCTGCTTGGCTGGCTGCTGGTGCGTAGCGGGCTGCGACCGCTGCGCGACGTCACCCAGGTGGCCGCCTCGGTCTCGGCCAAATCCCTGCGCGAGCGCATCCCCGACGAGTCGACACCGGCCGAGCTGCAGCAGCTGGTGCAGGCCTTCAACGCCATGCTGGCGCGGCTGGAGGACGCGTTCGTGCGGCTGTCGAACTTCTCCGCCGACATCGCCCACGAGCTGCGCACGCCGCTGAGCAACCTGATGACCCACACCGAGGTGGCGCTGACCCGTGCGCGCACGCTGGATCAGTATCAGGACAACCTGCATTCGAACCTGGAGGAGCTGCAGCGCATGTCGCGGATGATCGACGACATGCTGTTTCTGGCCAAGGCGGATAACGGGCTGATCGTGCCGGACGCCAAACCCGTCGCGCTGGAGGCGTTGTGCACGCAGCTGCTGGACTATTACCAGCTCTCGGCCGACGAGCGCGGGGTGCGCTTCGAGCTGTCGGGTGCCGGTACGATTCAGGGCGATCTGTTGATGCTGCGCCGGGCGTTGTCGAACCTGCTGTCCAATGCGCTGCGTTACACCCCCGACGGCGAGCGCATCCGGGTGGCCATCGAGCGCGGCGCGGGCCAGGTGACGCTTGAGGTGAGCAATCCCGGCGCGACCATCGCGCCCGAGCATCTGGAGCGACTGTTCGACCGCTTCTATCGGGTCGATCCGGCGCGCCGCGAAGGCAGCCCGAGCAATGCCGGCCTCGGGCTGGCGATCACCCGTTCGATCGTTCAGGCCCATCGCGGTCGTATCCAGTGCAGTTCCGCGCAGGGCCGGACGTCTTTCGTGCTGGAGTTCCCGAACTGATCAGCGCTGCAACGGCACCGTCAGCGAAACGCGCAGGCCGTCGGTCTGGCTGTCGAAGGCGAGGGTGCAGTCGCAGCGTTGCGCGATCGCTTGGACGATGGCCAGGCCCAGGCCGCTGCCGCTGCTGGCGGCGTGTCGCCAGAAGCGCCGGGTCAGGTGCTCGAGATGCTCGGCGGCGATGCCCGACCCCTGGTCGCGTACTTCGAAGCGTACTCGCCCGGCTTCAGGCTGCAGAGACAGCGTGACGGCGCTGCCCGGCGCGGTGTGGCGCTGGGCATTCTCCAGCAGGTTGCGCAGCGCGGCGATGGCCAGCACCGGCGGCATGGCCAGCGGCGTGTCGGGCAGGTCCGCCGGGACCTGCAACAGGATTGGCGCGCCGTCACCGCCACTGGCGTCCTGAATCGCCAGTCGCGCGACCTCGGCGGCGGTGCACTGCAGGCCATCGTCGAAATCCAGACTGCCTTCTACCCGGGCCAGCAACAACAGCTGTTCCAGTGTGCGCTGCAGGCGGTCGGCGCCGGCCTCGGCGTTGGCCAGTGCCTGTTCGGCGGCGGCGCCTTCGGTCATGCGTGCTACCTGCAGGTGGGTCTTGATCGCTGTCAGCGGGCTGCGCAGTTCGTGGGCGGCGTCGCCGGTCAGCCGCCGTTCGCGTTCGATGGCCTGGGCGATGCGCTGGAACAGCTGGTTCTGCGTCTGCACCAGCGGCAGCAGCTCCGCCGGCAGGCCTTTGACCGGCAAGGGTTCGAGGGAATCGGCGCTGCGTCGGGTCAGTGCCTCGCGAATCCTGCGTAGGGGTGCCAGCCCACGGCCCAGGCCAAGCCAGAGCAGACCCAGGCTGCCGAGCAGGGCGACCGCCACGGGCAGCGCCGCCGCCAGCAACACCGAGCGTTCCAGCGCGGCACGCTCATCCAGGCGGTCGGCCGTGGTGATACGCAGCTCGCCTTGCACCAGCGTAAAGCTGCGCCAGGGCACGCCGTCGATCAGCTGATCGCGAAAGCCGTTCTGCTCGGCGTCCAGTTGCTGGTCGGGCGCGCTGTGGCTGCGCGCCAGCACCTCGCCCCGCAGCGAGCTGACCTGGCAGGCCAGGCCGTTGGGGATGCCCAGTTGCTCGGCGCTCAGACGCTGCGGCGGGCCGTCGCCGGGCACGGGGTGTGGCAGCTGCACCAAGAGGCCGGCGACCATGCGCGCCGAGGCCGCCAGGCGCTGGTCGAGCGAGAGCATCATCTGGCTGCGCAGATCGACCAGCATCCAGGTCGCAGCCAATGCCCAGAGCAGCACGAAGGCCGAGCCGAGCATCAGGGTCAGGCGTAGGCGCAGGCTCATGGCGCGTCCTCGTCGCCTGCCGGACCGAGGCGGTAGCCGAGGCCGCGCACGGTTTCGACGATGCCGCTGCCGAGCTTGCGGCGCAGGTGGTGGATATGCACGTTGAGGGCATTGCTCTCGACGTCGTCGGCAAAACCGTAGACCACGTCCTTGAGCTGCTCGCTGTTGAGCACCCGGCCCTGGTTGTTGAGCAGTGCCTGCAGCAGTGCCTGTTCACGGCGCGACAGGTCGACGAGGCGGCCGTCCAGGCGTGCTTCGCAGCGGCTCGGGTCGTAGCTCAGCCGGCCATGTTCGATGAGGTTGACGCTGCGCCCGGACATGCGCCGCATCAGCGTGTGCAGGCGCGCGGCCAGCTCGCGCAGGTCGAACGGCTTGAGCAGGTAATCGTCGGCCCCCGCCTGCAGGCCGGTGACCCGGTCGCTGACCGCATCGCGCGCGGTGAGCACCAGCACCGGCAGCTCCAGGCCCTGTTGGCGCAGGCGTCGCAGCAGGGTGATGCCGTCTTCGTCGGGCAGGCCGAGATCGAGGATCAGCACATCGAAGTGCGCCGCACGCAGCAGGGCTTCGGCAGCCGCCGCGGTCGCGGCGTGGTCGACGATCAAGCCCTGGGCATTGAGCCCGGCGACGATGCCGCTGGCGATCAGCGCGTCGTCTTCGGCAAGCAGCACGTGCATGGGGAGGGTCCGCAGAAAATGCTCAAGGGTGGACCTTAGCGATTAAGGCAGCGTTATGCAGCCCGTGCCCTGGCGTTAATGGCGCGTTAATCCCGCCCCGGCATGCTGCGCGGCAGTCATTTCTCGGCCAGGACTCGCATGCGCACTTTGGTTCTTCTGTTGTTTCTGCTGACGCCCGGCTTGGCGCTGTCGGCCGGTGGTCTGTTTGGCGGCGGCTCGCAGGGTGATTTTCTGCCGGTGGACGAGGCATTCGCGCTCGCGGTCAGCCCGCAGGAGAACGGCGCGACGCTGCTGCACTGGCGGATCGCACCGGGCTATTACCTCTATCAGCAGCGTCTGCGGTTCGACGGCCTGCCGCCGGAGCGCCAGCCGCCGCTGCCCGAGGGCGAGCCCTACAGCGACGAGTTCTTCGGTGACTCGCAGATCTACCGCGACAGCCTCGAACTGCTGATCCCGCCGGGCGTGGAAAACAACGTGCGCCTCGGCTGGCAGGGCTGCGCCGATGCAGGGCTCTGCTATCCACCGCAGACCCGTGAAGTTTCGCTGAGCGGTGACGCCGGCAATTCGTCGGTAGCCTCCGCGCAGGCCGAAGATCAGGCATTGGTCAGTGGCCTCGAAAACCAGGCACTGGTCTGGAGCCTGCTGGTGTTCTTCGGTCTCGGTCTGTTGCTGGCCTTCACTCCCTGTTCGCTGCCGATGCTGCCGATCCTGGCGGGCATCGTGGTCGGCAGCGGTGCCACCTTGCGCCGTGGTTTTGCCCTGGCGGCGATCTACGTGGTCAGCATGGCGCTGGTCTACGCCGGGCTCGGTGTACTGGCGGCGCTGCTCGGCGCCAACCTGCAGGCGGCGCTGCAGCAGCCCTGGCTGCTGACCAGTTTCGCCGTGCTGTTCGTGCTGCTGGCGCTGCCAATGTTCGGTTTGTTCGAGCTGCAGTTGCCGGCAGCATTGCGTGACCGTCTGGAGCGTGCCGGACGCCAGCAGCGCGTTGGCAGTCTGGCCGGGGCTGGCGCGCTGGGCGTGCTCTCCGGCCTGCTGGTCGGCCCCTGCATGACCGCTCCACTGGCGGCCGCGCTGCTGTTCATCGCACAGAGCGGCAGTGCGCTGCAGGGTGGCCTGGTGCTGTTCGCGCTGGGCCTGGGCATCGGCACGCCGCTGCTGTTGCTGGTGACCGTTGGTCAGCGCTTTGTGCCCAAGCCGGGGGCCTGGATGGATCGGGTGAAGGTACTGTTCGGCTTTCTCTTCCTCGCGGCCGCGCTGTTCGTTGCACGTCCGTTGCTGGCCGACTGGCTGTGGCTGGGCCTGTGGGGCGCGCTGCTGGTGGTGCTCGCGACCGCCTTGCTGCATGTGGCGCAGGCGGTGCAACGCCAGCGCGTGCTCTGTCAGGCAAGCGGCGTGCTGCTGGGGCTGTGGGGCGCGGCGATGCTGCTGGGTGCCGCCGGCGGAGCGGATGATCCGCGTCGGCCGCTGGCGATCTATGCCGGCGGCGTGGCGACGGCCGCGACTGTCGAATCCTACTCGCTCGGTTTCAGTGACCCGTCGGTGCTCGATCGTGAGCTGGCAGCGGCCAAGGCGCAGGGCCAGTGGGTACTGATCGATTACTACGCCGACTGGTGCGTCTCCTGTAAGGTCATGGAGAAGGAGGTCTTCGGCAACGCCGAGGTGCAGGCGAGCCTGGACGGCGTGCGCGTGCTGCGCCCCGACGTGACCCGCAGCGACACCGCCAGCCGCAAATTGCTGGACCGTTACCAGGTGCTCGGCCCGCCGACGCTGCTGTGGATCGGCCCGGATGGCGTCGAGCGCCGCGAACGCCGCATCACCGGCGAGGTCGGTGCCGGGGACTTTCTGCAGAACTGGAACCAGACCCGGGAGCGAGGTTGATGCTGACTGTGAATATCGGGCCGCTGGCCCTGGCGGTGCCCCATGTATTGCTGCTGGGCAGCCTGCTGCTGGCGACCCTGACCGGCTGGTGGGTCGGCCGGCGCAGCGAGCGCAACCCGGAGCGGCAGCTGTTTCGCCTGCTGTTGGTAGCGTTGTTCGTGGCACGCCTGGCCTTCGTCGCGATGTACTGGGCGTACTACCGGGATGACTGGCTGAGCGTCATCGATATCCGCGACGGTGGCTTCATCGCCTGGCCAGGGCTGGTCACCGCGCTGGCGTTGGGCATCTGGTGGGGCTGGCGCGACCGCGAACTGCGCAAGCCGCTGGGTATCGCGCTGACGGTGGGAATCCTCAGCTGGGGCTTCGGTAATCTGGCCTGGCATTCCTTCGAGCAGGGCACGCGCTTGCCGGAAATGGCGCTGCGCGACAATCAGGGCCGTCCGGTGGCGCTGGAGGATTACTCCGGCCAGCCGCTGGTGATCAATCTCTGGGCGACCTGGTGCCCGCCGTGCCGCCGCGAGATGCCAGTGCTCGCCGACGCCCAAGCCCGGGAAAGCGACACCCTGTTTCTGTTCGTCAATCAGGGCGAGGGGGAGGGGGAGATCAATCGCTTTCTGGAAACCGCGGGGCTGAGTCTCGATAACGTCCTGCTCGACAGTGGCGGGCGCCTCGGGCAGCACGTGGGCTCCACGGCGCTGCCGACCACGCTGTTCTACAACGCCGATGGCCGCCAGGTCAGCAGCCATCTTGGCGAACTCTCGCACGCCAGCCTGGCGCGCGCGCTGGAAAAACTGAAAGAGGAAGCTGCGCAGTGATTCGATTCAAGCCGTTACCCTACCTGCTGGCCGGCGTCAGCCTGCTGGCCCTGCCCATGGCCCAGGCCGAGGAATTGCCGGAGGCGATCAAGGCCGTCGAGGCGCGTGGCGCCGAGGTCGTCGGCAGTTTCGCGGCACCCGGAGGGCTCAAGGGCTATGCCGCGCGTTACAACGGGCAGGGCATGGCGCTGTATCTCACCCCGGATGGCGAGCACGTGCTGATCGGCAGCCTGCTCGATGCCAAGGGTGAGGACCTGACCCGCGCGCACCTGGAGAAGCTGGTCTACGAACCCTTGGGCAAGGAAATGTGGACGCGCATGGAGAACAGCACCTGGATCGCCGACGGCAACGCCGACGCGCCGCGCGTCATCTACATGTTCAGCGACCCGAACTGTCCGTACTGCAACATGTTCTGGAAGCAGGCCCGGCCCTGGGTCGAGTCCGGCAAGGTGCAGTTGCGGCACATCATGGTCGGCATGCTGCGCGCCGACAGTGCCGGCAAGTCCGCCGCGTTGCTCAGCGCCAAGGATCCGCAGGCAGCGCTCAATGAGCACGAGGCGGCCGGCAAGGCGAGCAAGCTGAAGCCGTTGGAGAAGATCCCGGCAGCTCTGGAGAAACAGCTCACCGACAACCTGATGCTGATGAGCGAACTGGGTGCCCAGGCGACTCCGGCGATCTTCTACCTCGACGATAACGGTCGTCTGCAGCAGCACCAGGGCGCACCGCGGCCCGATGCGCTGGATACCATCATGGGGCCGCGCTGACGCGGCGCTAGGGATGCGTGGAAAAGCGCTGCGCGCGTTTTCCACCCTGCGGCGGGGCAATAGACACCGGGTGGATGGTTGAAGCCATCCACCCGGTAGGCGACTCGCTAGTACGCATCAAAGCGCACCGAACACCTTCTTCGCCAGGCTGGTGGCTGCCGCGGCGGGATTCTTGCGAATGCTCGCCTCCTGCTCGGCAATCACCGTGAACAGGCCGTTGAGCGCCTGTTCGGTCACATAGCTTTCGATATTGGCGTAGTTGCCGTTCAGCCCCGCCGGCACCTTGGCCGCCACCGCGTTGTACTGCTGCGCCAGGCCGACCTGGTCGGTAGCCTGCTTGACGATGGGCAGGAACCTGGCGCGGATCTGTTCGCGGCTGGATTTGTTCAGGTACTGGGTAGCCGAATCGTCACCGCCGGCGAGAATCGCCTTGGCGTCCTGCACGGTCATCTTGCGCACGGCATCGAGCAGCAGTTGTTGGGCCTCGGGCACGGCCTTCTCGGCGGCGAGGTTCATGCTGTTCTCCAGCTGCTCGACCTGCGCGCCCATGCCGAGCATCTTCAGCATCCGCGAAGCCTTGCCGATGTTGCCCGGCAGCTCGATGCGCACGTCCGGATCGCTGCTGAAGCCGCCAGGGCGGCCGAGCTGCTGCACCGCGACCTTGGCGCCCTGGCTCAGGGCATCCTTGAGGCCGGCGCTGGCGTCACTCTGGGTCAGGTCGGCGAGAGAGAGGGCGAAGGCGCTGACGGACAAGGCCAGTCCGGCGACTAGCGTGGTGATGCGATACATGGTGATTACCTTGCTGGCAGGTGGAGTGTGTCTGGCGTCTTAACGCCGCTGGGTTCTTGCATTGATGCTAGTGGATTACCGGCGGCGCGACATCCCGGCGACGATGCGCTACCGTCCTGCCCTTCGCCGTTTTGGAGAGCCGTACATGATTCGCCCTAACCGCCCCGATGACCTGGAAACGCTGCTGGGCATCTGGCTCGAGGCATCCAGCCGTGCCCATGATTTTGTCGAGCGCGGCTTCTGGGAGGCGCGGCTGGATGACATGCGCAACCTCTATCTACCCGCTGCGCAGACCTGGGTCTACGAGCGGGATGGCACGGTGGTCGGCTTCGTGTCGCTGCTCGATGACGTCCTGGCCGCTATCTTCGTGGCGCCAACGGAGCAGGGCCATGGCATCGGCTCGGCGCTGCTCGAGCACGCCAAGGGCCTGCGCGAGCGGCTGAGCCTGACCGTTTATGCCGCCAACGGCGCCAGTATCGCCTTCTACCGTCGCCACGGTTTCCAGATCGCAGGCGAGCAGCTGGACGCGCACACCGGCCACCCGGAGCGGGTGATGACCTGGCAGCGTCAGGCGTCGGTTGCAGGCGGCGGTGAATCGCTTTCGTCGTGATGACGCTCCAGCGCGACCTGACGGATCGACAGGCGAATCTCCGCCGGTAGCACGCGCTTGGCCGCGCCCTCGGCCAGTTCCGCGAGCTTTTCGTGATAGCCGAGTCGGCCGTTTTCGTCGGGGCTGACCACGCCTTGTTCCTGCATGCTCTGGATGAAATGGCGGAACAGCGCCTTGTCGAAGAACTCCGGCGCGTTGAGCCCGTGGAGAATCGACAGGCGTTGGGCCATGACCGTGCAGAGGTTCTCCAGTTCCTCGGCGCTCAGGCTGTGCTGGCCGCTGTTGAGCAGCAGCGAGGTGGCCATGTAGAAACGCTGCAGGGTCTGCACTACCACCCGCGCCAGCAGCGTGAGCAGCACGAACTGCCGCGAACTCGGCGCCGGGCGCACGTAGTGGTTGCCGTCCACCTTGAGCAGGCCCCGCTCGACGAATGCCGCCAGCCACTGGTCGACCACGGCTTCCAGTTCCTCGACCTCCCAGCGCATGAACAGCTCGGCACGCAGATAGGGGTACAGCGCCTCGGTGAAGCGCTGGATCTGCTCGCGGCTGATGCGCGAGCTGCTCTGGAAGAAGCTCGCCAACAGCGCCGGCAACGCGAAGATGTGCATCACGTTGTTGCGGTAGTAGGTCATCAGGACGGCATTCTGCTCGTCCAGATAGAGGATGTTGCCCAGCGCGTCTTTCTGCTCGGCGAGCAGGTCGAGGCTCTTCACGTAGGCGATCAGCGCGTTGCCGTCGCCCTCCGGCAGGGTGGTGTGCGGCGAGTAGGGCACCGCGCGCAACAGCGCCTGGTAAAGATCGAGGATGCGTGCCAGGGATTGCTGGTCTAGCGCCTGACGGCTGGTGGAGAGCATCGCCAGCGCTACCAGGTTGACCGGGTTGACCGCCGCCGCCTCGTTGAGGCGCTGGGCGATGCGCTCGGCCAGGCGATTGGTGGTGTCGTTCAGCCATTCCGGGCGGTAACCCGGCGCGTAGGTCTGCTGACGCCAGCCGGGTTGTTCCTGCTCGAGGAATTCGTTGAGCTTGAGTGGCTCGCCGAAGTTGACCCAGACCTGACCGAAGCGCTGCTTGAGCGCGCCGATGACCTTGAAGATGTCAAAGATCGACTCCTTCTTCTTCGCCGCGCCGCGCAGCTCGCCGAGGTAGGTGCGGCCCTCCAGCACCCGCTCGTAGCCGATGTAGACCGGCACGAAGAGGATCGGCAGGCGCGACGAGCGCAGGTAGCTGCGCAGGGTCAGGGCCAGCATGCCTGTCTTGGGTTGCAGCATGCGGCCGGTACGCGAACGCCCGCCTTCCACGAAGTACTCGACGGGGAAGCCGCGGGTGAACAGGTTGTGCAGGTATTCGTTGAACACCGAGGTGTACAGCGGGTTGCCCTTGAACGAGCGGCGCATGAAGAAGGCGCCGCCGCGGCGCAGCAGGCTGCCGATCACCGGCATGTTGAGGTTAATGCCAGCGGCGATGTGTGGCGGCGTCAGGCCGTTGCGGAACAGCAGGTAAGAGAGCAGCAGGTAATCGATATGGCTGCGGTGGCAGGGCACGTAAATCACTTCGTAGCCGCGCACGGCGTCCTGCAGCGGCTCGATATGGTTGACGCGGATGCCGTCGTAGATCTTGTTCCAGAACCAGGAAAGCACCACCTCGAGAAAGCGCACCGCCGTGTAGGCGTAGTCCGAAGCGATCTCGTTGCCATAGCGCAGCGCCTTGGCCTCGGCCTTCTCGATGGTGATCTTCTCGCGTTCGGCTTCCTCGCGAATCGCCTGGCGGACCTGCGGTGCGTGCACCAGACCCTTCACCAGATTGCGCCGGTGCGACAGGTCCGGCCCGATCACCGCAGTCTTCTGGTTGCGGAAGTGCACCCGCAGCATGCGATGGACCATGCGCAGCGTGCGCTCGTGCCCCTTGTTCTGCGCCACCAGCTCGTTGAGCTGGATCGGCGCGGAGAACTGCACGCGGGTCTTGCGCCCCAGCACCAGGATGCTGAGCAGCTTGCGCAGGCGCCCGGTGACCGCCCAGCTGTCGGCGAACAGCAACTTCCAGGCGCTGGTCTCGCGATTCGGCGACTGTCCCCAGAACACGCTGACCGGAACGATCTGCGCGTTCTCTACCGCGTTGTGCTCCAGCGCGCCGACCAGCCGCACCAGCGCCGGTGGCGCGACCAGACGGGTACGCCGGCCGAACCAGCTGGGTGCCGGATTGAGGAAGAAGAAGGCGGCCGGCTCCACCAGTTCGCCCACCGCCACGTCGGCCACCGGGCGCGGCAGCCCGGCCTTGCTGCACTCGACGTCCAGTACCGCGAGATCACTCAGCGAGGGTTGCTGCAGCACATAGAACACCGGTTTGCTGCGATCCAGCTTGAGGGTGAAGGCGGACTGGTTGATGGTCTCCGAGCGCACCCAGGTGTACAGCACGCGGCGCAGCAGTGAGAAGATCAGACGGCGAACGGGGGAGCGGGTCATACGGCGGATTCGACTGTGGAAGGGGCGGGCCCTCGAAGGCGGCAAGTGTGCCCCAAGCGAGGTGGGCGGGCAAAACCTGCGCTGCTCGGTTGGGGCCTGATCGGACCGGCAACTGCCCGGCTCGTGACCTGCGATGGCTCGCTAGGCAGCCGTTTCGAAGCGCGTCAACGGCTACGAAGACGCGCGCCGGCATAGGCCCCGGCGAGAAACAGCAGCGACCAGAGCAGCAGAAACGCGAGGCCCACGGCGAGCAACGGACTGAGGGGCAGGAACAGGAGCAGGTACAGCACCTGACCGACGACGCCCCCCAGGTACTGTGCCCAGAGCGGTCGCGGCACGATAAAACCGGACAGCACGCCGGCGGTAAACAGCGCACCACTGTAGTACAGGCCGTCGCCGTCCCAGGGTTCGGCCTGACCACTCGCCCAGGGCGACAATGCCCAGATGAAAGCGCCGGCGAGAGAGGCGATCAGCAGCGCCTGCACGACCGGCCGGGCGCTAGGGCGCATCGGCTCGCCGCGCGTACCACGCATGGATCAGCCCGGCCTGGTAGAACGGCACGGGGCAGGCAAAGCCGCCGGCCTCGATGATGGACGCGACCTGCTGCGGGGGCAGTATCGCCACGTCACGGTCATAGGCGGCACGCATCTGCTCCAGGCCTGCCGCGGGAATGCCGGTGAGGGTCATCATGTTCAGCCAGGTTTCCAGCAGAGCCGCATACGCTGGCGTGGTGACGTCCGCTGCCAGGTCAGAGCTGGCCAATAGCGCTCCCGGGCCGAGTCGGGCGGCTATGTCACGAAAGAAGCCGATGCGTACGTCGCGCTCGAGAATGAACTGGGATACCAGCAGGGAGGTTGCCGCGTCGAAGGGGGCCTGCTCGGGCAGTGTCTCCAGGTAGCCCTCATGGAACTGGCAGCGCTGTTCGATTCCGGCTCGGGTAGCCTTGTCGCGAAGGACGTGCAGCATCGCGCCCGATGGCTCCACCGCGGCGAAGGTCCAACCGGGTCGGCACTGGGCCAGGTGCAGAATTTCCTCGCCGGTGCCGGCGCCGATGCACAGTACTCGCGCCTCGGCCGGCAGCGGTGCGAACACCGCCTCCAGAAGAAAATGCAGGGCATTGCGAATGGGCGCGGTTCTGGCCCAGCGCTCGTCGTAGCTGGCGGCCTGTTGATCGAATACCGCTTTGATCTCGTCGCTGCGCATGGTGGCTCCATGTGGGGTGGTGCAGATCGTGGCTTCGCCGGCTACCGCGGAACTCGCCGGAGGATTCATTCGGCAGGCAGGATGCCCTTGGCCCGCAGCGCATCCAGCGCGATCCGCTGGCGCAGGGGCAGATCGGTCGCATCGCGGGTGTCCAGATTAAGCGCGAACAGCCAGGTATCGGCGCCGGCTTCAACATAGCCGATGTACCAGCCGATGCCAGGATTGTCGCGAGCCGCCCAGCCGGTCTTGGCATACAGGCGATAAGCCGGCGTGCTGTCGACGCGCATGATGGTCCTGAGGATGTCGTAGCTGTTCGCCCGGTACGGCAGGCTGCGCGCGACCACCTGGCGCAGCAGGCCCACCTGTTGTTCGGCGCTGACGCGCAGCGAGCCATCGAGCCAGAACTCGGTGACGTTGACAGGTTCGTGCAGCTGCCCGTACTGCGCCTGGCGGATGTGGCGCAGATAGGCCGCCGTGCCCACCCGCCGGGCCAGCCTCTGGTAGCACCAGACGCAGCTGACCCTGAATGCGCTCTTCAAGGTCTGGTCGCGGTTCCAGTCCTCGATCTCGTAACGGGTGCCGTCCCAGGGGATGATCTCGTCCGCCCCGGCGATGGCACCTTCCTCCAGTGCGATCAGGGTGTTCAGCACCTTGAACGTGGACGCTGCGGGAAAAGCCGTGCCGGCGCGTTCATCGTTGTGGACGAAGCGCTGGCCCGTGGCGACGGACTCGATCACCAGTGTCCCCTCGACCCCCGCGCGTTCGAACAGACGGGCAATTGCCTCGTCGTCCGCATGGGCGAAGCCGGAAGCAGCGAGCAGCAACAGGGAGAGCAACAGGACGGGCATGACCAGGACCAGGTTGTAGGTGGGAGCGTGTTCGGACGGGGCTCAGTCGCCTGCAATCTGCTGCGCCCGATAGTCCACCTGCGAAAGACGGTACAGGCAGTGTGCGCGAAGTGGATGACCGATGGGTATGCTCGGATGCTCGAAGCGGCTTGCCTCGCGCATGCCGATTCGCTGCATGACCGCGCGCGAACGCTGATTGCCGAGCGTGGTGAAAGAGACGATTTCCGCCAAATCCAGCCTGTCGAAGCCCACCTCGAGCGCACCGCGCGCGGCCTCCGTTGCCAAACCTCTGTGCCAGTGCTGGAAGGCCAGGCGCCAGCCGATCTCCACGCAGGGCGAAAAGGGCAGCTCGGCGATCGGTATATGCAGGCCGAGGAAGCCGATGAACTCGGCGGATGCCTTCAGCTCCACGGCCCAGAAACCCCATCCTCGCTGCTCGATCAGCGCCTGGCAGCGATCGGCCAGCGCATCGCTCTCGTCGCGCTCGAGCGGGGCAGGGAAATACTCCATGACCCGCGGGTCTGCGTTCAGTTCGGCAAAGGGCGCCCGGTCGCTCGGGCGCCATTGCCGCATGAACAGGCGTTCGGTTTCGAATTCGATCGGGTTCGGCATTGCAGTGTTCTCGGATCAAAGGAGGAGGCTGTTGCTTGCAGCTCCGTTTGCAGCAAGGGCGGCGACTTGACCGTGGCTAACCGGAATCACCTGAATAGCTGAGCGTGAGGCGCAGCATGTCCATGTGGCGGATCCCGTCCTCGATGATCGGCTCGGGGTAGTGCTCGACGAAGAAGTCTCGTTCTATTCGCGTTACGCGAAAGCCCTGGCGTTGATAGAACGTCAATTGATAGCCGAACGACCCCGTGCCCACTTCGAGCCGGCCGGCGCCCAGCCTGCGGTAGTGCTCGATGATCCATTCCAGCAGTGCCGTGCCGTAGCCCGCTTTCTGCCGGGTGGGTCGTACCGCGATATTCATCAGCTCATGCGCGCCTTCGCCGATCGGCCGCACGACACCGATGCCGACGACCGTTCCGTCGAGCGATGCGGCGAAGCACGTCGAGTCCGCCAGATACGAGCGCACCTTGCTCGGCGAAGGATCGGCGAGCAGCAACAGCTCCATTGGCGCCAGTGAGGCAGGAATTTCTCCGAAGCGTAGGGACATGTGTCGGTAACCACCTTGAGAGGCGGCGTGATCAGGCAGATCGATCGCCGCTTTCCATGGATTCGAGAACGTACTTCAAGCGCTGTGCGGGGTCCATTGCATCGCTTGGAGGCTTGGCGGCAACGTCCAGCAAACGTTGCCGCCAAGCCGCGTGGTTGCATTCGTCCAGTAGCTGTTCTTATAGTTCCGCCGGCATTTTTGCAGGGCCTGGCTCGGGTCGCGCGGCGGCACGCCAGGCCTTGTGCGCACTGGTGAGAGCCCATGATCGAAATAAGCAACCTGACCAAGCGTTTTGCCCAGCACACCGCGGTCGACGACCTGTCGTTCCAGGTCCAGCGCGGAGAGGTGCTGGGGTTCCTCGGCCCCAATGGGGCCGGCAAGTCCACCACGATGAAGATGCTGACCGGCTTTCTCGCGCCGACATCCGGCACTGCCCGCATCCTCGGTCACGACATCCGCACCCAGACCCTCCAGGCCCAGCGGCTGATCGGCTATCTGCCCGAAGGCGCACCTTGCTATGGCGACATGACGGTGCGTGGCTTTCTCGAGTTCATCGCCGAAGTGCGCGGTTTTCGAGGTGCGGACAAGCGTCAGCGGGTCGATGCAGCTGTCGCCCAGGTGGAATTGCAGAAGGTGCTGGGGCAGAGCATCGAGACGCTGTCCAAGGGCTTCAAGCGGCGTGTCGGTCTGGCCCAGGCGATCCTGCACGACCCTGACGTGCTGATCCTCGACGAGCCTACCGACGGGCTCGATCCGAACCAGAAGCATCAGGTGCGCCAGCTGATCCAGGGGCTGGCGCAGGACAAGATCGTCATCATTTCCACCCATATTCTCGAAGAGGTGAGTGCGGTCTGCACCCGCGCGGTGGTGATCGCCAATGGCCGGCTGGTGGCCGATGGCACGCCGCTGGAGCTGGAAAGCCGCTCGAAGCATCACCAGGCGGTCACGCTGGTCAGTGATGCGCCGCTGGACGAAGTCGCCCTGGCGGCCTTGCCGGGTGTCGCCGGTGTCGAGCGCAACGAGCGCGAGCACAGCCTGACCGTACTGGCGCAGCCCGGGCACGTGATCTTCCCGCAGGTCAACGCGCTGATCGCCCAGCAGGGCTGGGCCGTCACCGAGCTGGACGTGGAGCGCGGCCGGCTGGATGAGGTGTTCCGTAACCTGACGCGAGGGGAAGCGCTATGAGCCAGTTGCCGGTCATCTTCAAGCGCGAGCTGGGCAGCTATTTCGCCACGCCGCTCGCCTATGTGTTCATCGTGATCTTCCTGGTGCTGTCCGGGGTATTCACCTTCTACCTGGGCGGTTTCTACGAGCGCGGCCAGGCGGACCTGACGCCCTTCTTCAGCTTTCATACCTGGCTCTACCTGTTCCTGGTACCCGCTATCGCCATGCGCCTGTGGGCCGAGGAGCGCAAGTCCGGTTCCATCGAGCTGCTGATGACGCTGCCGATCACCCGTTTCGAGGCGGTCGCCGGCAAGTTCCTTGCCGCCTGGGTTTTTGCCGGGATCGCGCTGCTGCTGACGTTCCCGATGGTCATCACCGTCAATTACTTGGGTGAGCCCGACAACGGCGTGATCGTCGCCGGCTATCTCGGCAGCTGGCTGCTGGCTGGCGCCTTCCTGGCCATTGGCTCGTGCATGTCGGCGTTGGCGAAAAACCAGGTGATCGCCTTCATCCTCTCGGTGGCCGTGTGCTTCCTGTTCATCGTCAGCGGCCTGCCGATGGTGCTCGACGCCCTCGCCTGGGCGCCGCAGTGGCTGATCGACGCGGTGGCTTCGCTGAGCTTCCTGATCCGTTTCGACTCCATCAGCAAGGGCGTGATCGACCTGCGTGACCTGCTGTATTTCGTCACGCTGATCGTCGCCTGGCTGGCGGCCACCGCCGTGGTCGTCGACCTGAAGAAAGCCGCCTGAGGAGTCACCATGAAACGAGTCATCTATTCCGGTGCCGGGCTGCTGCTGATCGCGCTGGCATTCCTGCTGTTCAATGGGCTGACCGGCACGCTGCTGACCAATGCCCGGCTGGACCTGACCGAGCAGAAGCTCTACACCATTTCCGAGGGTACCGAGCGCATCCTCGAGGGGCTGCAGTCACCCATCGAGCTGCATTTCTTCTATTCGGACGAGACCGCCAAGGACCTGGTCGCGCTGCGCAACTACGCGCGTCGGGTCGAGGAGATGTTGCGTGCCTATCAGCGCGCCTCTGGCGGCAAGCTCAAGCTGCACGTGATCGATCCGCAGCCATTCTCCGAGGAAGAAGACCGCGCCGCCGAGTTCGGCCTGCAGGCGGTACCGCTCAACCAGGGCGGTGACAAGGTCTACTTCGGGCTGGCCGGCACCAATGCCGAGGGCAATACGCAGATCATCCCGTTCTTCCCGCTGGATCAGGAGGAGTTTCTCGAGTACGAGGTCAGCCGCCTGGTTCAGAGCGTGGCGACTGCCGAGCTGCCGGTAGTGGGTGTGCTTTCCGGCCTGCAGCTGACCGGGGGCTTCGACATGCGTACGCAGCAGGCGACGCCGCCGTGGATGGTGCTGGAGGAAGTCCGCCAGCTGTTCCATATCGAGAGCCTGCAGCGCGATGTCGATCTGATCCCCACCAATGTATCGGTGCTGCTGCTGATCCATCCGAAGGATCTGCCCGAGCAGACGCTGTTCGCCATCGACCAGTTCGTCCTGCGCGGTGGCAAGCTCCTGGTGTTCCTCGATCCGCATAGCGAGATCGATCCGGGCATGGGCATCGGCCCGGGCGAGTTCGGCGAGGAGCGTGTCTCTGACCTGGAACCGCTGTTCAAGGCCTGGGGCGTGCGCATGCTGCCGAAGAAGGCGCTGGCCGATGCCGCTTACGGCATGTCGGTGGGCATGGGCGCCGAGCGCCGGCCGGTTCGGCATGCCGGCTGGCTGAGCCTGCCGCGCGCCGCGCTGGACCAGGATGACGTGAGCATCGCTGCGCTGGAGAACATCACGCTTGGCAGTGCCGGCATTCTCGAACCGCTGGAAGGGGCGACCACGCGCTTCACCCCGCTGATGCGCAGCTCCGAATACGCCATGCCGGTGGATGCCGGACGCTTCGCCACACTGGACAACCCCGAGACCCTGTTGCTCGACTTCGAGCCCACTGGCGAGCGCTATACCCTGGCGGCGCGGATTCAGGGGCCGGCGCAAACCGCGTTCCCGAATGGCATCGAAGGGCGTGAGAAGGGCATCCAGGAGAGCCAGAACATCAACGTCATCGCGGTGGCCGACACCGATATGCTGGCCGACCGCATGTGGGTGCAGGTGCAGGACTTTTTCGGTCAGCGCGTGCCCCAGCCTTGGGCCGACAATGGCGCCTTCGTGATCAATGCGCTGGACAACCTCTCCGGGACCGATGCGCTGATCAGCGTGCGTTCGCGCGGTCGCTTCACCCGTCCGTTCGTGGTGGTCGAAGCGCTGCAGCGTCAGGCCGAGAACCGCTTCCGCGAGAAGGAGGAGGTGCTGCAACAGCGCCTGGCCGATACCGAGCAGAAGCTGGCCGAGCTGCAGAGCCCGGACCCTGAGCAGGCATTGGAGCTCTCCGGCGAGCAGGAGCAGGCGTTGCGCCAGTTCCTCCAGGAAAAGGTGCGCATCCGCAAAGAGCTGCGCGAGGTACGCTACCAGCTCAACGCCGATATCGAGGCGCTGGGGCGCACACTGAAATTCGTCAATATAGCCCTGGTACCGCTGGTACTGACGCTGGGCGTGCTCGCGCTGTGGCTGTGGCGTCGCCGCCGTAGTGCCTGACGCTGGTCTGCACGGCGGCTACGGCCGTCGTGCAGACGGTCAATGCGAGACGGAAAAGGGGCTGACAGCAGAAATCCTTGGCTTATACTCCGGCGACGGCTGCTTTCGAGTCGCATTCGCAAGCTGACGAATGCACGAGGGTCAGGCTGTGGAAACCCTCTTCCGAGGAATAACAAAAAGCGAGTTGGAGAAGTGGTAATGGCTGAGCGCGAAACCGGGACCGTCAAGTGGTTCAACGATGCAAAAGGCTATGGATTCATTCAGCGGGGTAATGGTGCCGACGTGTTCGTGCATTACCGCGCCATTCGTGGCGAAGGCCATCGCTCGCTGGCCGAGGGGCAGCAGGTGGAATTCTCGGTGATCCAGGGCCAGAAAGGCCTGCAGGCCGAGGACGTCGCCGGCCTCTGACTCCGGTCGCAGAAGAACAAAGCCCGTCCTGATGACGGGCCTTGTTTTTTTGAGCCTGGCGACGCTCCGCTGCAGGCCACCAAGGGCCAATCTGCTGGTTCCTGGTGGGTGTTTCACAACCCGGGTGCGATCAACCCGTGCGCCAAACGATCTCTTCCTCGCCGTCGGCACTGACGCGTATCCAGCGGTCGGCCTCTTCCTCGGCTTCCTCTTCCTGCCAGCCGCCCGGGGCGCAACGGATTTCCACGCCCAGCGCCTGATGCGCCGCGCGTGCACAGGCCAGGTCATCGGCCCAAGGCGTGGCATCGCTTTCCAAGAGCAGGCAGTGCCATTTGCCGACCGCCTTGGGCAGCCAGGTCACTGGAATCCCGGCGGCGTTGCACTTGAAGGTCTGGCCTTTCTGCTGCCAGGCGGAGCAGGGGCCGATGGCCTCGGTCAGCCACTCGCCGACGGCTTCCTGGCTGGCATCCCTGAGGTAGATCTCGATATCGGGTTGACGCATGGGCGACTGCCTTCTGTGTTGTGCCTTGGCCTGCCTCGCATGCTATCGAGGCATTTGCCTTAGGAAATTCGTTCGATCCAGTCGTAGCGTATCGCAACCCGCACCGTCAGCGGCGTGTCGATGACGGCGGCGCGCCGCTCGGCGCTGGCGCGCCAGCCGTGCGGGGTCATCGCCAGGAGATCGGCGCGGGCCTGGGCGTTGTCCAGCTGCAGTTCATAGCTGAGGGTTTCGCTGTGGGTCAGGCGCATGCCGTCCGGAATGAGCGACAGGTGTTTCTCGTCGTCGTAGTCGCGTACCTCGTCGTAGAGCCGCGCGCGCAGCTCCCA
Source organism: Stutzerimonas frequens (assembly GCF_024448335.1). GTDB lineage: Bacteria > Pseudomonadota > Gammaproteobacteria > Pseudomonadales > Pseudomonadaceae > Stutzerimonas > Stutzerimonas frequens. The sequence continues at coordinate 332,696 of NZ_JAMOHM010000002.1, read as the reverse complement.
CAGGTGCTCGCGGGTCGGCCCCATGCGCAGCAGTCCGCCGCCGGGCGGGAGCAAGCGGCGCGCTTCCTGCCAGTCCAGCGGGCTGAACACGCTGGCCAGCAGGTCGCAGCTGGCATCAGCCAGCGGCACGCGGGCCATGCTCGCCACCAGCCACTCGAGTTGCGGGGCGCGTTTGCAGGCGCGCTTGATCGCCTCGCGGGAGATGTCCAGTGCATAGCCTTCTGCATCCGGCAGCGCGGCGGCCAGTTGGGCGGTGTAGTAGCCCTCGCCACAGCCGATGTCCAGCCAGCGTTGCGGCGCGCGCTCGGCGGCCAGCTCGGCGAGGCGTCGGGCCAGCGGCGCATAGTGACCGCCATCGAGAAAGCGCCGGCGCGCCTCGACCATGGCCTGGTTGTCGCCCGGATCGCGGCTGTTCTTGTGCTGCACGGGGAGCAGGTTCAGGTAGCCCTGGCGTGCGCGGTCGAAACGGTGGTTGGCCGGGCAGGCCACGCCGTTTTCCACCGCGCTCAGCGGCGCCTGGCAGATCGGGCAGATCAGCATGCGAGCAGGTTCACCAGGGTCTGGTAGTAGATGTCGGTCAGCACATCGAGATCGCTGGCCAGGATGTGTTCGTCGATCTGGTGGATGGTGGCATTGACCGGGCCGAGTTCGACCACCTGGGTACCGAGGGTGGCGATAAAGCGTCCGTCCGAGGTGCCGCCGCTGGTGGACGGCGTGGTTTCGCGGCCGGTGACGCTGCGGATCGCCTTGGCCACGCCGTCGAGCAGCGCGCCCGGTTCGGTCAGGAATGGCAGGCCGGACAGTGCCCAGTCCACGTTCCAGTCCAGACCGTGCTTGTCGAGGATCGCCGCGGTGCGTTGCTGCAAGCCTTCGACGGTCGACTCGGTGGAGAAGCGGAAGTTGAACACCGCTTCCAGCGTGCCGGGGATGACGTTGGTGGCGCCGGTGCCGGCGTTCAGGTTGGAGATCTGGAAGCTGGTCGGCGGGAAGAAGGCATTGCCGTCGTCCCAGTGCTCGGCGGCCAATTCCGCTAGCGCAGGCGCGGCCAGGTGGATGGGGTTCTTCGCCAGATGCGGATAGGCCACATGGCCCTGCTGGCCGCGTACGGTAAGGGTGCCGCCGAGTGAGCCGCGGCGGCCATTCTTCACCACGTCACCTACCAAGGCGGTGCTCGACGGTTCGCCGACGATGCACCAGTCCAGGCGCTGGCCACGCTCGCGCAGGCGCTCGACGACGGCCTTGGTGCCGTGGTGCGCCGGGCCTTCCTCATCGCTGGTGATCAGAAAGGCGATCTGTCCCTTGTGGTCCGGATGGTCGGCGGTGAAGCGTTCCACTGCGACGACCATGGCGGCCAGGCTGCCTTTCATGTCTGCCGCGCCGCGACCGTGGAGCATGCCCTGCTCGTCGATGCGCGCACTGAACGGCGGGTTCTGCCAGGCCTGCAGCGGGCCGGTGGGAACCACGTCGGTATGGCCGGCGAAGCACAGCACCGGGCCTTCGTTGCCGCGAATGGCCCAGAAGTTTTCCACGTCCTCGATATGCATCGGCTCGATGGTGAAGCCGCAGGCCGCCAGGCGCTGGCTCATCAGCTGCTGGCAGCCTTCATCCAGCGGCGTCACCGATGGGCGATTGATCAGCTCGCAGGCGAGTTCGAGCGTCGGGGAGAGGGCAGGCGCGGTCATCAGGGCTCCGGTGCGGCGGGGAAAGGGCGCCATATTAAAGCAAAGGCGCGGTTGCGGTGACGGCTGGATGCAGTGGTCGTGGCGTCATGAGGTCTTATAATCGCCAGGTTTTTTCCGGGGAGTCGGCATGTCTATCGATGATCAGCGTTTCGGCGGTATTGCCCGCCTGTATGGCCGCGTCGGCCTCGAGCGGCTGACGGCTGCGCATGTGGCGGTGGTCGGCATCGGTGGCGTCGGCTCGTGGGCGGCCGAGGCGCTGGCGCGCAGCGGGGTAGGCGAGATCAGCCTGTTCGACCTGGACGATGTGTGCATCACCAATACCAACCGGCAGATTCACGCCCTCGATGGCGCAGTGGGCAAAGCCAAGGTCGGCGAGATGGCCGCACGTATTCGCGCCATCAACCCGGCATGTCGGGTTCATGCCGTGCCCGACTTCGTCACCCGCGAAACCATGGCCGAATACATCACCGAAGACATGGACTGCGTCATCGACTGCATCGACAGCGTGCCGGCCAAGGCGGCGCTGATCGCCTGGTGCAAGCGCCGCAAGATCCAAATCATCGCTACCGGTGGCGCGGGCGGGCAGGTGGACCCGACGCAGATCCAGGTCGCCGACCTGAACAAGACCTTCAACGATCCGCTGGCGGCCAAGGTGCGTTCGCTGCTGCGTCGCGAATACAACTTCTCGCGCACGCCGGGGCGCACCTACAGCGTGCCCTGCGTGTTCTCCACCGAACAGCTGCGCTACCCGAAGCCTGATGGCGGCGTGTGCCAGAGCAAGAGCTTCGTCGGCGAGGGCGTCAAGCTCGACTGCGCCGGCGGCTTCGGCGCGGTGACCATGGTTACCGCCACGTTCGGCATGGTCGCTGCCGCGAAGGCGGTCGACAAACTGGTCGCCGGAGCCCGGCGGCCTAGCGAGCGCAACGCCCGCAGCTGATTAAGACGTGCCGTAGCCGCTCTACGATGCGGCTCCACGGAAAGTTCCGCTGTCACAAAAGCTTTACATATCAGCCATTTGGCTGACATACGCCGTCGCCAAGATTGCCCCCAACACAAAGAGCCCATCTCGTGTGTTTCCGACGCTAAACATAAAGGGGAATTTTGGATGATCCGTAAGCACTTCGCCGGTTTCGCTGCCAGCGCCCTGGCTCTGGCCGTTTCCGCCCAGGCTTTCGCCGGTACCGTCACCACCGACGGCGCCGATCTCGTTATCAAGACCAAGGGCGGCCTGGAGGTCGGAACCACCGACAAGGAGTTCTCGTTCAAGATCAATGGCCGCCTGCAGGCTGATGCCGACAGCTTCGATGGTTTCTACACCCAGAACGGCGAGCGCGCAGACGAGACCTATTTCCGTCGTGCGCGTCTGGAGATTTCCGGTGTTGCCTTCACCGATTGGGGCTACACCTTCCACCGCAACTTTGGCAACGATTCCAGCGATTGGCAAGAGCTGGCCATCCACTACAACGGCTGGAAGCCGGTCCAGGTTTCGATTGGCCGTATCAACCCGACCTTCGGCCTGGAAGAAGCCGTCAGCTCCAAGTGGATCACCGCCATCGAGCGCTCGGCGATCTATGACCTGGCGCCCTGGCTGAACGACCACGAAGACGGCGAAGGCATCCGCGTGCGTACCACTGTCGGCATGTTCCACGGCGAGGCCGGTGCCTATCGTCAGGATGGTGGCGACGGCGTCGACATGCTCGAGGACGAAGATGGCGCAAACAACACCAGCTTCGTGCTGCGTGGCGTGATCGCCCCGATCGTCGAGAAGGACCAGGTGCTGCACTTGGGCGCGAGCTTCGGTCAGCGTGACCTGGAAGAAGGTTACCTGGAACGCATTCGTCCGCGCCTGTCCGTGCGTGGCACCACCGAAGACAGTGCCAACGGCAACCGCGCCACCTTCGGCGGCACTCGCACCGACGGCACCGATCAGGCCTGGGGCCTGGAAGCGGCCTACATGATCGGCCCGTTCTCGGTGCAGGGCGAATACCTGACCCGTACCGTCGACGCCATGGAAGGTTTCGAAGACCTCGAAGCCACCGGCTACAACGTCCAGCTGGCGTACACCCTCACCGGTGAGTCGCGCTCTTACAAGCTCGATGGCGGCAAGTTCGACAAGATCAAGCCGGAGAACAAGCAGATCGGTGCTTGGGAGGTTTTCTACCGCTTCGACGACATCACCGTCGATGAAACCGGTGTTGCACCGAGCGGTTATGTCGGTGCCCTGGATAGCGCAGAAGCAGGTGCGAAGACTCACACCATCGGTCTCAACTGGTACGCCAACGAGTCGGTCAAGCTCTCGGCCAACTACCTGAAGACCAGTGTGGATGACGTGGTCAACGCCAACGGCGACGACGATGGCGACGCCATCAGCCTGCGTGCCCAGTACGTGTTCTAAACATCACCCTCATCCGTGATGCTCCATTTGAGCCCCGCCCTGGCGGGGCTTTTTTTCGTCTGCGCGACAGGCCAGACTGCGATCCATGCCTATCCAGACCCTACACCGCCTCGCCGAACTCGATCCCACCGAATGGGATGCCTTGCTGGCCGATTCGCAACCCTTTCTGCGTCACGCTTTCCTTTCATCGCTGGAGGACAGCGGCAGTGTCGGTGGGCGCAGTGGCTGGCAACCCGCTCACTGTCTCCTGCACGACCCGCAGGGTAGGCTGCGGGCCGCGCTGCCGCTGTATCGCAAGAGCCATTCCTACGGCGAGTACGTGTTCGACTGGGCCTGGGCGGACGCCTGCCAGCGGGCCGGCATCCGCTACTACCCCAAACTGCTGTGCGCCGTACCCTTCACACCGGTCGCAGGCCAGCGTCTGCTCGGCGATGTCGAGGCGGCGGCAGCGCTGCTCGATGGGCTCACCGAGCAGCTGGATGCCCAGGAAATGTCCGGAGTCCATGTGAACTTCACCGGACCACAGGCCGATCAGCTGATGGCTGGCCGGGAGGGTTGGCTGGAGCGCATCGGTTGTCAGTTTCACTGGCATAACCGGGGCTATCGTGACTTTCAGGACTTTCTCGATGCGCTGACCTCACGCAAGCGCAAGCAGCTGCGCAAGGAACGCGAGCAGGTGGCGGGGCAGGGCATCGTCTTCGACTGGCGCGAAGGGCAACAGCTCAGCGAGGTGGAGTGGGATTTCGTCTACGCGTGCTATGCCAACACCTATCAGGTGCGCGGGCAGGCACCGTACCTTTCGCGTGCGTTTTTCAGCCTGCTGGCCGAGCGAATGCCGCAGGCGATTCGCGTGGTGCTGGCGCTACAGGGCTCGAGGCCGGTGGCGATGGCCTTCAGCCTGCGTGACGACAGCGGGCTATACGGCCGTTACTGGGGCTGCCTGGCAGAGTTCGACCGTCTGCACTTCGAGACCTGTTTCTACCAGGGCATCGACCAGGCCATCGCGGACGGCCTGCAGCGCTTCGATGCCGGCGCGCAGGGCGAGCACAAGCTGATTCGGGGCTTCGAGCCGGTGATTACGCGCTCCTGGCATTACCTGCAGCACCCCGGTTTGCGCGCCGCGGTGATGGATTTTCTGCAGCAGGAGCGCGTCGGTGTGCTGGCTTACGCCGAGGCGGCGCGTCAGGCGCTGCCGTACCGGCAGGGCGGCAGCTAGCACTTGCGTCAGGCGTGGGACGCGGCGCTGTTTTCCTCGTGGATATCCAGCATGCGCTGCAATTCGCTGCGCAGCAGTGGGTCCTGGCAGCCCGGTAGGTACTCGCGCAGCTTGCGAATCACCCATTGCTGCCCCTTGTCGACGAACGGCAGACGCTCGTCCAGCGACTGGATGGCCATCGCCTTGCCGTAGAAGGCGCCGGTGTCCTTGTTGGGCTCCACGCCCAGATGCTGCAGGCAGTTCAGCAGCAGCTTGCAGCTCTCGATCTCGCCCTGGCGAATCTGCTCGAGCAGCTGCCGCTGTTCCGGGTCAGTGGCCTGTTGCAGCGATTCGCCGGCAACCTTGGCGCCCGCGCGTTCGGCGCTGAGCAGGTCCTGCAGCAGCTGGGCTTCGCCTTCCGGTGTGTTCAGCGGGCTTTGCGGGGTAGTCATATCGCGATCTCCTGTCGGTTGAGGGTTTCGCACGATGGCGGCAGCGGGGTACGCGCCGCCGTAAATGCGAAGGGCCGGTGAACCGGCCCTTCGGGGATCAGAGCTTCTTCGCGGTGATGATCTTCACCGGAGTCAGCGGCACGTTCTGCATCATGGCGCGGTTGCCGGTGGGGACCTGGGCGATCTGGTCGACGACCTCCATGCCACGCACCACCTTGCCGAACACCGCGTAGCCGAAATCGCGGCTGCCGTGGTCGAGGAAGTCGTTGTCGCGGTGGTTGATGAAGAACTGGCTGGTCGCCGAGTTGACGTTCTGCGTACGCGCCATGGCCACGGTGCCGCGCACGTTGTGCAGGCCGTTGTCGGCCTCGTTCTTGATCGGCGCCTTGGTGGGCTTCTGGTTCAGCCCTTCGCCGAAGCCGCCACCCTGGATCATGAAGCCAGGGATGACGCGGTGGAACACGGTGCCGTCGTAGAAACCGCTATCGACGTAGCCGAGGAAGTTCTCGACGCTGATCGGTGCCTTTTCCGCCTCGAGCTCCAGTTCGATCTCACCCAGGCTGGTGGTCAGCAGCACGCGAGGGTTTTCGGCAGCGAGCAGGTTGCCGGCCAGCAGTACGGAACAGGCGGCGAGGGCGATGCGTTTCAACATGATGGTTTCCTGATGTTGGGGAAAGCGGTCAGCCGGCCAGCGAGTTGGCCTGTCCGGCATCGTACGTCTTGATCAGCTCGATGAGAATCCGGGTAGCCGGCCCGAGCGGTTTGTCGTGGTTAGTGTAGAGATAGAACAGCGGCCGGCGAATGCTGCCTTGGACCAGTGGCAGCGGTTTGAGCAGACCTTCGGCCAGCTCGCGGCCGATCAGGTGGCGCGGCAGCCAGGCGAAGCCCAACCCGCTGCTGACGAAGGCCACTGAGGTAGCCAGACTGCCCACCGTCCAGCGCTGTTCGGCGCCCAGCCAGCCGGCATCACGCGGCTGACGCAGGCCGGTGTCGCGCACCACGATCTGCATCTGGCTCTGCAGGTCCTGCACGCTGAGCTTGCGTCCCAGTTGATGCAGGGCGTGGTCGGCATGGGCGACGGCGACAAACTCGACAGTGCTGAGTTCGCTGCCCAGATAGCCAGTGATGTCCAGACCGCTGATGGCCAGATCCGCGGTGCCGTCCTTGAGCACCTCTTCCACGCCGGATAGCACCTCCTCGCGCAGCCGAACCCGGCAGCCGCGGCTCTTGGGCATGAAGTCGCTGAGGGCGCGGATCAGCTTGGCGCTGGGGTAGGCCGCATCGACCACCAGCCGCACCTCGGCTTCCCAGCCCTGCTCCATGTGGTGCGCCAGCTCTTCCAGCTGGCTGGCCTGGGTGACCAGTTGCCGTGAGCGACGCAGCAGCACCTCACCCGCTTCGGTCAGCACCGCCTTGCGGCCGTCGATGCGCAGCAGCGGTACGCCGAGCTGCTCCTGCATGCGCGCCACGGTATAGCTGACCGAAGACTGCGAGCGATGCAGGGCTTCGGCCGCCTGGGCGAAGCCGCCGTGATCGATGACCGCCTGCAGGGTGCGCCACTGATCGAGGGTCACACGGGGCACTTTCATTCCTTCGGTTCCTTTAACAAGGTCTGTTAGGCTGGCCACTCTGTAGAGGAGCCCAGTCAAAATGAAAACAATCGGTTACCTACTCTTTGCCCTGCTGCCTTTTGCGGCCAGCGCCGCCTCCTATCCCGTGGACATCGACCAGCAGCTCAACGGCGCCGAAGTCACCGTGACGCCGCAGGTCATCGACCGCGATCTCGCCGGCCTTCTGCTGCACAACTACGGGGAGATGGCGGCGGTTTGCACTGCCGTGTTCCGGAATGGTCCAGAAGCACCGCGTACCCGGCGCACGGAGCTGCAACCCGGTGAGCGCAAGGCGCTGACGTCGAAGTTCAAGCGCGACGTGATCCGGTTGCGCATCAAACTGACCTGCGAGCCGAAGTAGCTCGGCCGCCAGGCGCCAGCCGTACGGGATCAATCCAGTACGTTCTCCAGAATTTCGTAAACGATGCCCGTGGCGATGGCCACCAGGATCACGTCACGCCCCAGCTGCTTCCATTCATAGCCTTCGTAGCGTGGCAGATGGCCGAGCAGGCGATTGTCCAGGTTCTTGGCGATGCCCGGCGGTAGTGGTTTGCCGCGCGCCAAGTTCTTCTGGATGCCAGGGGGCAGGGACGATGACGGCATGAGCAGCTCGCGGTGGTTGCGCAGCGTGATGCGAACCGCGCCGATATCCACGGACGGCCCCTGGTGATGATATTGCTGCGCCGGCGCCGGCGCTTGCCCCTGGCCGCGCTGAGCCTTGTATTTGCTGTTGCCGGGGTGATCGTTGTTCCGCTGCGCCGCCGTCACCGTGGAGAGTGCCAGTGAAAGCGCGCCGGCCAGCAGCGCGATCCGCTTCATCGAGTTCATGCGAACCTCCTGGGCATTAAGCCGCTTCGCTTTGTCAGCTTAGCCTGTGTTTGCCAGAGAAAACATGCCGGCTGTTACAGAACGCGCCTTTGCCGGGCAGACCGGGTAACCTATGCCATCGTTCTTTTCGACCTCCGAGGTAGCTCCCTTGTTTGACCAATTCGCCCTGCACGAACGCCTGCTCAAGGCCGTCGCCGAACTCAAATTCGTCGAGCCGACCCCGGTGCAGGTGGCGGCGATTCCGCCGGCGCTGGAAGGGCGCGATCTGCGTGTAACGGCCCAGACCGGCAGTGGCAAGACGGCTGCGTTCGTGCTGCCGATGCTCAACCGTCTGATCGGCGATGCCCAGCCGCGGGTCGACGTGCGCGCGCTGATCCTGTTGCCGACCCGCGAACTGGCTCAGCAGACCCTCAAGGAAGTCGAGCGCTTCTCGCAGTTCACCTTCATCAAGTCCGGCCTGATCACCGGTGGTGAGGACTTCAAGGTCCAGGCCGCGATGCTGCGCAAGGTGCCGGACGTGCTGATCGGCACGCCGGGCCGGCTGATCGAGCATCTGAACGCGGGCAACCTGATCCTCAAGGATGTCGAGGTTCTGGTGATCGACGAGGCTGATCGCATGCTCGACATGGGTTTTGCCGAAGACATGCAGCGTCTGGTAGGCGAATGCGAAAAGCGTCAGCAGACGCTGCTGTTCTCTGCCACCAGTGGGGGCGCCGGGCTGCGCGAGATGGTCGCCAAGGTGCTGAATGATCCGCTGCACCTTCAGCTCAACCGCGTCAGCGAGCTGAACGAGTCGACCCGGCAGCAGATCATCACCGCCGACGATCCGGCGCATAAGGAAAAGTTGGTGCATTGGCTGCTGGCCAACGAGACCTATCAGAAGGCGGTCATCTTCACCAACACCCGCGCCCAGGCCGATCGTCTGTACGGTCATCTGGTGGCAGGCGACATCAAGGTCTTCGTGTTGCACGGGGAGAAGGACCAGAAGGAGCGCAAGCTCGCCATCGAGCGGCTCAAACAGGGCGGTGTGAAGGTGCTGGTGGCCACCGATGTGGCTGCGCGCGGCCTCGATATCGAGGGCATGGACCTGGTGATCAACTTCGACATGCCGCGTTCGGGTGACGAGTACGTGCACCGCATCGGCCGTACTGGACGCGCCGGCGCCGAGGGCCTGGCGATCTCGCTGATCTGCCATAACGACTGGAACCTGATGTCGAGTATCGAACGCTACCTCAAGCAGCGCTTCGAGAAGCGGGTGATCAAGGGGCTGAAAGGCACCTATCAGGGGCCGAAGAACCTCAAGGCTTCGGGCAAGGCCGCTGGCAGCAAGAAGAAAAAGATCGACAAGAAAAAGGGCGTAGAGAAGAAGTCCAAGCCTGCCGGCAAGCGCCCGAACGGCGCCAAGCGGGAGACGCCGTCACCTGTAGTCAGCCAGGACGGCATGGCACCGCTCAAGCGCAAGAAGCCGACGGCCGAGTGACACTCGGCTGATTCGCCTTAGCGTTGCGCGTCGGCCGGCGGAATGTCGGCCTCGCGCTCCGCTTGCTCGATCTGCTGCAGGCGTTTGTCATAGGCTTCGCACTCGTTGCCAAGCTGATCGGCGCTGCGCTTGGCGTCCATCTGTCGAATCTCCTCGTTGATCTCTTCTGCCCGGGCCGGGTTGCTCTTGGTGAGCTGATTGACCCGTTCGGCCAGCTGTTCCGCCTTGGCATTGACCTCGTCCGGCGTGCAGGCCGCATGGGCGGTCGGTGCGGCCAGCAGGGCGGCGGTCAACGTAATCGTCAGCAGTTTCATGGCTGTGTCCTCGCTCAGTCGTTCCTAAAGGTGGATTGCCGCGCAGCCGCTTTAGTTCAGCGCGAACCGGCGGCCAGCGAAAGCGGTCGGTATGTACAGGCGCCCTGTCTACGGGGCGGAATACCTGCTACGGGAGAATGGCCATGAGCTACAAATGGGACCTGATCCAGCGCTTGCTGCATGAAGTGCAGGACAGCGCGAACGATACATTCAAACCACGTCGCTATGCCGAGGAGCATGCCGCGCAGCTGGAGAGCGAAGGCAAGTCCATGCCCAATCTGGACAGCCTGCGTGCCGAGGCGGCCGACTACGAGAGCCTGTTGTTCGAGGGAGGGTTCATCGCCAGTCGCCCCGAAGAGCAGGGCGGGAACGGTGAGAATTTCGTTCTCACCGAGCGTGGCTCGCGCCTGCTGGCGATTCTCGACTCGCCTGCTGAGCAGGACCGGCGCCAACGCCTGGCGGAGAAGGGCGAGGCTGCTCTGGTACCGGAGGTGTTCGACGAGCTGGCCGCCGGCGTTTAAGTCGTCGCAACTACAGCCGGAAACCGTCGACGATATAGCCGGCCAGGGTCTCGCTGACCGGTGAATGCCGTTGCGGATTGCGTAACAGGACGATGCTGGTTTGCGGCAAGCCGGGCAGCCCGTCCGCCTCGCCAAGGATATTCAGCTCAGCCGGGATCAGACTCTGCAGCTGCGCTGTCAGTGCCAGCCCGGCGCCGACGATGGCCATGATCGCGGCGAGACTGGGGCTGCTGTAGGCGATCCGGTAGTCGATTTCGCGGGCATCCAGCGCATTGCAGACCCAGGCCCGGCAAAAGCACTCGGAGTTGAAAGTCGCAAGCGGCAGTGGACTGTGGTCTTCGAGATTGAAGCCTGGTGCGGCCGCCCAGACCACGTGCTCCTGACGCAACAGTTGGCCGATTTCGGTGCCTGGCTCGCGGGTAACGATGCTCAGGTCCAGGTCGCGGCGCTGCAGCAGCTGGCTGGACGGCTCGCAGTGCACCTCCACCTGGACCAGGGGAAAGGCCTGGGCAAAGCGCGCCAGGATGCCCGGCAGGAAGCGCATGACGTAGTCGTCCGGCGTGCCGATGCGAACGGCACCGACCATGTGCGGCTGGCGCAGCGTGGTCATCACCTCGCCATGCAGCTTGAGGATGCGCCGGGCGTAGCCCAGCAATATCTGACCCTCGGCTGTGAGCCTGACCTGACGTCCGCTGCGTTCGAACAGCGGCCGCTCCAGGACGTCCTCCTCCAGACGCTTCATCTGCATGCTGACCGCCGACTGAGTGCGGTTGACCGCTGCGGCGGCGCGAGTGAAACCGCCGTGATCGGCGATGGCGACGAAGCTGCGCAGCAGTTCGGTGTCGATGTTCGGGTAGCTCGCCATTCATCAATCCCCAAGATGCAAGGCATCAGAAACATTCGTTGGATTGATCATAATCGCCGCGCGAGACTGGCGCCAATCCAAACCGGAGGGCGTCGTGATGAACATGCAGAAGATCGTTTCGTACAGGCTTCAGCTGCCAGAGACTTCTCTGACCACGGTTCTCGCGCGGGCCTGGTCGAAGGCACGCCGTTGGTACGAGCTGGCACGGCAGCGGCGGCAGCTGGCCAGTCTGAGCGACGAGATGCTCAAGGACATCGGCCGCAGCCGTGCCGACATCGAATGTGAAGCGAGCCGGCCGTTCTGGGATGACGCCGAGCGTCAGTGACCCAGCACCAGCTTTTGAATCCCCAGGGAAAGGCTGACGAGTACCAACATCAGGGCGAACAGGCGTTGCAGCAGGCTGCTGTTGAGGTATTGCGCCAGGCGGTTGCCGAACAGCACGCCGCAGGCACCACCGAGTGCCAGGCCGCCAAGCAATGCCAGCGGTGGTTCGGCGTCGGTGAGATAGAGCAGGAAGCCGCCACCGCTGACCAGCGCGATCACCGCCATCGACGTGGCCATGGCGCTGAGCAGTGACAACGAGGTGAACCAGAGCAATGCCGGGACGATGAGAAAGCCTCCACCGACACCCATCAGCCCCGACAACAGGCCAACCCCCAGGCCGATGCCGAGCAGCGCCGGATAGCGATTCGCGACGTTTTCCTTGGCCGGCAGGCTGGCGCCGCGCCACATCCGCCAGGCCGACCAGAGCACCAAGAGGCAGAAGCCGATGATCAGTGCACGTTCGGGAATGAACTGCCCCAGCCACTGGCCGGCTGCATTGCCCGGCAAGCCGCAGGTCGCCAGCAACACCACCGGGCGCCAAGCGACCTGACCGAGCCGCGCCCGCGGGATCGCGCCGATGAGCGCCGACATGGCCACGGCACCGAGGCTGACGCCGATGGCATCGCGTAGCGGCAGGTGCAGACTGAGCAGCAGTGGCAGGGCGACGAGCGATCCGCCGGCTCCGGTAAGGCCAAGCAGCAGCCCGAGTACCAGGCCGATGCCCAGCGCTTCGAGCAGCAGTACGTCCATCAGGCGCAAGTGCTCGGGGGCGGGGACATGTGGGGGGCCGTATCTGGCTGCATGAATACTCCATCGTGAGCGTCCATTGTCATCGTTGGTACGTCCGCTTTGACGAGCGTTCCCCACAATGAACGGGCGCTGGCGGTGCGCGACCGCCGTGGAGTGTAAAGCCTATCAGGGCGCCAGGGCACGGCTCAGGGTGAATGCGCCACGCAGGTCGCCTTCGCGGAAGCCGCGCGCCTGGTCCTGCGGGTAGTGCTTATCGAGCAGCTGCAACAGTTCCGGCTTGATGTTCTCGCCATGGCAACCCAGGCAGGCCTCGGCGGTGCCGATTGCCTGCATGTAGCGATACTCGCCGGCAATCACTTCGCCATGGCTGAGCTGTTGAACGGGTTCACCGGCAGCGGCGCGCTGGGCGAACTGCTCCAGCACGCGGCGCTCCCAGGCATCCGGTGCGTTGTCCGGATTGCGCAATTTGAGGGCGGTGCGGCCGACGGTCCACGGCGCCTGGCTGTGCTGGGCGGCAATGCTCGGCGCGAGGGACTGACAGGCTTCGACCGCCTGCGCCGGACCCCCATCGGCCATCGCCTGTTTGACGGTGCCGAGCAGCTGTTGCTGGAACGGGGCGATCAGGCTGACGGCCTCGACGCGCAGTTGCTCCGGATCGACCGCAGGGGCCGCATGGGTGCTGAGGGAAAACAAGCCGAGAGCGAGCAGAGACAGGGTTTTCATGGGACTTACGCTGGTTGCTTTGTATAGTGGGGGGAGTATCTTTCGGTGCGCGCTTCGATGCAAGCCGTCACCCGCGCGGATGACGGTTTGCGCTGCCAGGTGAGGTCAGGTGCCGCGAATCAGCTTGCGCAACAGGAAGCGGTTAGGATGGCAGGCTTCCGTCACCGCCCGTGGTAACGGCAGCGGCTCGTCATCCAGCCAGGCGGCCAGCAATTCGCCGGACAGTGGGGCGCTGATCATTCCTCGCGAGCCGTGGGCGGTATTGACATAGAGACCGTCCAGCCAGGGGCAGGGCGCGTTCTGATTCGCCCGTGCATTTCTGGCCAGCCCTGCATAGGCTTCGGCAAAGGCTTGCGAGTCGGCCATTGGACCGATGATCGGCAGATAATCGGGGCTGGTACAGCGGAACCCGACGCGCCCCTGCAGCGATTCGGTGCGCTGTGGATCGGCCTCCAGGCGTGTGTAGAGGTCGGCCGAGATCTGTTCGAGCATTTCCAGGTTCGCCTGGTGTTCGGCAACACTGGGCGCAGCGTCGGTCTCCTGGAAGTTGAAGCTGGCGCCCAGGGTGTGCATGCCGTCACGTGGCGGTGCGACGTAGCCCTTGGCGCAGAGCACGGTGCGTAGCGCCTCGCTCTGTGAGGTCGCCGGCAGGCAGGATATCTGGCCGCGTATGCGCTTTAGCGGCAACCAGGCGCTCTGGCCGAAGCGCGCAACCTCGGCCGCACCTGCGAGCACCATTACCGGCGCCTCGGCAAGCAATGTTTCCCCACTCCAGGCCTGCCACGATCGACCAACGCGCCGCAGATCCAGAACTTCTTGGTGGCGCAGCAACTCGATGCCGGGCCGTTGCAGCAACCAGTGACACAGCGCAGGCGGATTGGCCCAGCCCGCCTGCGGATAGAACAGTCCCCCTTCGGGCAGCTCGACACCGGCCAGCGCCTCGGCTTCGGCCTTTGACAGTGCGCGGACTAGATCGGCCGGAAAGGCCTGCGTCAGTTCGGCCTGGCGCTCACGTTCCTTTTCGTCGTAGACCAGCTGCAGCACGCCGCAAGGCTGCCAGTCGTGGCCTCCGTGCAGGTTCTCCAGCAACCGACGGGTATAGCCGAAACCGCTGACCACCAGCCGCGACAGGGCCGTGCCATGGGCGGACAGCTTGAGGTACAGGACGCCCTGTGGATTGCCGGAGCCTTCCTGCGCAGCATCGGCATGGCGTTCGAGCACGCTGACCTGCCAGCCGCGCGCGGCCAGCGATGCGGCCGTGGCGCAGCCGGCCAGCCCGGCACCGACAACCACCGCCCGGCGCTCGCTCGAGGCGAATCCGGGCCGGGCGAACCAGGGCTTGTCGGTTGCCGGCGTGTTGGTGGCGAGGAAGCGCCCGCGCAAGATCTCGCGCTTGTGCCCATGGCCGGGCACGCGCTGCATGTCGAAGCCGGCCTCCATCAGCCCGCGGCGAACGAAACCGGCGCTGGTGAAGGTACCCAGGGTCGCCCCGGGTGCCGATAGCCTGGCCAGCTCGGCAAACAAGGCTGGCTGCCACATCTGCGGATTCTTCGCCGGTGCGAAACCGTCGAGGAACCAGGCATCCACTCGGGCATCGAGGTTCGGCAGGCAGTCGGCGACATCGCCGATGAGCAGGGTCAGTATGACCCGGCCGCCGGCCAGGACCACGCGCTGATACCCGGGGTGCAGCGCGACGTACTGCGACAGCAGCTGTTCGGTCTGTGCCCGCAGCTCCGGCCAGAGCGAAAGGGCGCGCTGCATGTCATCACGGGTCAGCGGGTGCTTTTCGACACTGACGAAGTGCAGGCGCGCCTGTGGATCGGCGGTGCGTTCGAACAACTGCCAGGCGCAAAGGAAATTGAGGCCGGTGCCGAAGCCTGTCTCGCCGACCACCAGACGCTCGCCGGCCTGCAGCGCGGCGAAGCGTCGTGCAAGATCGTTCTGTACAAGAAACACGTGTTCAGTTTCGGCAAGCCCGCTGGCTCGCGAGAAATACACATCGCCGTACAGGCGTGACTGCGGCAGGCCATTTTCGTCCCAGTCGAGTTCGGCGTGGGTGAAAACATCGGTGACGGGACGGTCGGTCATTGAGATTCCTGATAAGCAGGGGCGGGGCAGCGGCCCGGCCCGTTCGGGTCAACTGGCGGCTTCTGCTTCCTGCTCGAGTCGAGCGATGGCCGCGTCCAGTTCATCCAGCGCGGCTTCGCTGTCCGGATGGTTCTGCTTGAGCAGCGTTTCGCTCTGCTGGCAGGCGTTGCGCAGTTGCGGTACGCCACAATAGCGAGTCGCTCCATGCAGGCGGTGCACCCGCTCGATCAACGCCTGGCGATCACCGGCCTGGCGCGCTTCACGGATGGTGCGCCGATCGGACTCCAGCGACTGCAGCAGCATGCCGAGCATGTCCGCGGCGAGGTCGGCCTTGCCGGCGGCCAGGCGCAGGCCTTCTTCTTCGTCGAGAACCTTGAGGGCCGGCTGCGGCTCCGGCAGCGGTTCCGGCTGTGGCTGCGTCGACGGTTCAGCCTGGCGCTGCGGCTGGCTGCGCAGCGCCAGGCCGGTCCACTTGAGCACCACCTGCGCGAGCTGGCGGTCGCTGATGGGCTTGGTCAGGTAGTCATCGAGGCCACTCTGCAACAGGGAACGTTTTTCGTTCGCCAGGGCGTGAGCGGTGAGGGCGATGATCGGCAACGGCGTGTTGCCACTGGTGTGCTCCCAGTGGCGTATGGCCTCGGTGGTCTGGCGGCCATCCATGCCCGGCATCTGAACGTCCATCAGCACCAGGTCGAAGGCGCTTTGCTTGACCGACTCCAGAGCGGCGAGGCCGTTGTCCACGGCGACCACGTCGGCCCCCATGTCGCCGAGCAGGGTTTTCACCAGCAGCAGGTTGGCGGGATTGTCATCCACGCACAGCACACGTGCCGGGCGGCCGACCGCCGGGGCGCTGGGTTCGGCATATGCCTGGTGCGGACGTACCAGCTCGACGAGCACGCGCTGCAATTTACGCGTGCAGGTCGGCTTGCCCTGCAGCTGGGTGTAGCTGTGAGCTTCGGGCAGGGCGTCGTGGAACACGGACTGCTCGGTGGTCGGGCACAGCACTACGCATTTGCAACCGAGCGTCTCGATCTCTGCCAGTCGGCGACCGAGGACCTCGGGCCGGATTTCCCGAGCGGTGACGCCCAGCACCGCCAGATCGATCAGCTGACTACCCTGGCGCTGAGCGGCGATGGCTTCCTGCATCTGGTCCAGCGTATCGAAGGCATGCACCTCCAGGCCCAGGCTTTCCAGCTGGTGCTGCAATGCCTGGCGGGCCAGCAGGTGTTGCTCCAGCAGCGCGACCCGGCGCCCCTGCAGGGCAGGATGAGGCAGGTCTTCGACATCGTCGCGCGCCTTCGGCAGGCTGAGGCTTATCCAGAACTCGGAGCCTTCGTCGGGGATGCTGTCGACGCCGATCTCGCCGCCCATCTGTTCGATCAGGCGTTTGGAGATCACCAGACCCAGGCCGGTACCGCCGGGCTGGCGCGAAATGGAATTGTCCGCCTGGCTGAACGCCTGGAACAGCGCGCGCAGATCCTGATCGGTCAGGCCGATGCCGGTGTCCTGCACGCTGATACGCAGCTGCGCCCGCTCGGCATTGTCGTCCTCGACCATGGCGCGCACGGCGATGGTGCCGTCGTTGGTGAACTTGATCGCATTGCTGATCAGGTTGGTCAGCACCTGCTTGAGGCGCAGCGGATCGCCGATCAGCGACAGTGGGGTGTCCCGGTAAACCAGGCTGACCAGCTCGAGCTGTTTGGTGTGCGCAGACGGGGCGAGAATGGTCAGGGTGTCCTCGATCAGGTCGCGCAGGTTGAAGGGGATGCTGTCGAGCACCAGCTTGCCGGCCTCGATCTTCGAGAAGTCGAGGATCTCGTTGATGATCCCGAGCAGGCTGTCGGCGGACTTCTCGATGGTGCCCAGGTAGTCCTGCTGGCGCGGCGTCAGGTCGCTCTTCTGCAACAGCTGGGTGAAGCCGAGGATGCCGTTGAGCGGGGTGCGGATCTCGTGGCTCATGTTGGCGAGGAATTCGGACTTGATACGGCTGGCCTCCAGCGCCTCCTTGCGCGCCAGGTCCAGCTCGATGTTCTGGATCTCGATCGTCTCCAGGTTCTGCTGCACGTCTTCGGTGGCCTGGTCGATGCTCTGCTGCAGTTCCTCGCGGGCGCTGAGCAGGGCCTCGGCCATGCGGTTGATGCCGGACGCCAGCTCGTCCATTTCATGGCTGCCCAGGGGTGGCAGGCGCGTTTCCAGGTGGCCGTCCTTGAGCTGGGCAACAGCGGCCTTGACCCGTTGCAAAGGCAGGCTGATGGCGCGACTCATGCGCAATGCCAGCAGTGCGGTGATGATCAGCCCGGCGCCAACCAGAAACAGGCTGGTCAGCAGGCTGCGATAGCCGCGCAGCAGGGTGTTGTGGTGCGACAGTTCCAGCTCGAGCCAGCCGATGAGTTTCTCGTCCGGGCCGCGGGCTTCGTCGGCAAGGTTCAGATGGCGGCTGAGGATCGGCATGAGGATGCGCGTGTGATCCATGCTGCTGACGCGGGTGAGGCCTTCCGGATCGCCTGGGGGAGGGGGGGTCAGCATTCGCGGCCCGGCATGCACGCGCTGGGTACGCTCCGGATCGAGAATGGTAACCGCGCGGACATCGGCCTGGTCCAACACCTGGGTCAGGATGCGCTGCAGGCGCTTGTCATAACCAAGGTTCATGGCCGGTGCGGCCAGGGGGGCCAGTTGCTCGGCGATCAGCTGGCCGCGCTCATCGAGCTGGTGGCGCATCTCCGACAGCTGCATCCAGGTGAAGTAGGCGCCGAGCACCACCGCCAGCAGGGTGCTGGGCAGCAGCGTCAGCATCAGTACGCGGCCACGAATTCCAAGGTCTTTCAGCACAGTCCGTTCACCGATCCCGGTTTGCCAGCGCGCTAGTGTAGCGGCTCGGACCGGTGGAATCTGCACGCGACATCAAGCCCTGATGTCGCGTAGCAGCGGGTGGTCAGTCCAGCCCGCGGATTTCCTTGCCATTGAAGTCCGGCAGCTTCCAGTGGAAGGTCATCGCCAGCACACGGAACAGGAAGCCGCTGCCCAGCGCCGCCAGGGTGGCCAGGGTGGTGTTGATCTCCAGCCAGAGCATTCCTACATAGAAGACGCCGGTGAACAGTGCCACGGTGGCGTAAAGCTCGCGCTGCAGGACCATCGGCACCTGGTTGCACAGCACGTCGCGCATCAGCCCGCCGAAGATGCCGGTGATGACGCCAGCCAGCACGACGATGGATGGGTGTGCGCCCATGCCCATTGCCACGTCGCAGCCGATCACGGTGAATGCCACCAGCCCCAGGCCGTCCACCAGCAGGAAGACCATGCGCAGGTGATGCAGGTGACGGGCGATGAAGCCGGTAACGATCGCTGCTCCGATGGTGAAGGTGAGGTACTCGGGGTGGGCGATCCAGCCAACCGGGTAATGGCCGAGCAGCACGTCGCGCGCCGTGCCGCCCCCGAGCGCGGTCACGGTGCCGAGCAGGCAGATGCCGAACAGGTCCATACCGCGGCGCATGCCCATGATGGCCCCGGACATGGCTTCGGCGGTGATCGCGATCAGATAGATGGTGTGCAGCAGTTCCACGGCATACTCCGGACAGACTCGCTGCACCGCCAACGCGCGCTGCAGCTCGAGGTGCGCGATTATGGGGCAAAGCGTCGCTTTAATTTTATGTGCTAAGTATTTTTAGGCCATGCAAACATTTTCCTTATCGGTGCCGTCATGAATCTCGATCCGAAGCAGACCGAAGCCTTCCGTGCCGTCATTCGCACCGGCAGCTTCGAGCAAGCTGCGCAGCGCCTGCATCTGACGCCTCCGGCCATTTCGCAGCGGGTACGTGCGCTGGAGAGTGCGCTGGGCAGCGCCCTGGTGGTACGCAGTCGACCCTGCCGTCCCACCGAAACCGGACAGCGCCTGCTGCAATACCTCAAGCGCGCCACGCTGCTCGAGGCGGATCTGCTGGCCGATCTGGCCGAGCGCAGCGATGCACCGCTGGTGGTGGTCGCGGCGCTCAATGCCGACAGCCTGGGTACCTGGTTTTTTCCCGCCTTGGCCGAGGTGCTGATCCGCGAGCGGGTGCTGCTCGATCTCACTGTCGAGGACCAGGACCATACCTACAGCCTGCTGGAGACTGGCCTGGCGATCGGCTGCATCAGTACAGAGCCCAAGCCCATGCGTGGCTGCACCGCCAGCGCGCTGGGCCGTATGCGCTACCGGCTGGTGGCGTCGAGCGAGTTCCGGCAGAAGCACTTCGCCAACGGACTCAACCGCAACGCCGCGCGCAAGGCACCGGTGGTCGCCTACACGCGCAAGGACACCCTGCAGTCTTCCTTTCTGCTGCGCCGCTTCGGCCTCCCCGAGGGCGCCTATCCCTGCCATTACGTACCTGGCGCGGAGCCGCATTTCAGCGCGATTCGCTACGGCCTGGGCTACGGCATGGTGCCCGAACTGTTGCTGCATGATGCGCTGCAATCCGGCGAGGTGGTCGATCTGGCGGCCGACGAGCCCTTGGAAATCGCCCTGTACTGGCATACCTGGAAGGTGCAATCGCCGCGAATGGAGCATCTTTCGCGACAGATCGTCGAGGCGGCGCCGAAGATTCTCGCTCGCCCCTAGCCGCGTTCCGCGGCCTCTCGCAATTTGGCGCAGACAATCACGGCTGCCCGTCGTCGAACGATGCCGGTATCATGTCGACCTTCTCAGATGCCGTGCGACGCCATGACTACACACTATCCGACCATTGCCGATTGCATCGGCAACACCCCGCTGGTTCGTCTGCAGCGGATGCCGGGTAAGACCAGCAACACCATCCTGGTCAAGCTCGAGGGCAACAACCCGGCCGGTTCGGTCAAGGATCGTCCGGCGCTGTCGATGATCAATCGGGCCGAACTACGCGGTGACATCAGGCCCGGCGACACGCTGATCGAAGCCACCTCCGGCAACACCGGGATCGCTCTGGCCATGGCAGCCGCGATCAAGGGCTACCGGATGATCCTGATCATGCCGGATAACTCCAGTGCCGAGCGCAAGGCAGCGATGACCGCCTACGGTGCCGAGCTAATTCTGGTGTCCAAGGAGCAGGGCATGGAAGGTGCTCGCGACCTGGCGCTGCAAATGCAGGCCGAAGGCCACGGCAAGGTGCTCGACCAGTTCGCCAATGGCGACAATCCCGAGGCCCATTACACCAGCACCGGCCCCGAAATCTGGCAGCAGACCCAGGGTAGCATCACGCACTTCGTCAGCTCCATGGGCACCACCGGCACCATCATGGGCGTGTCGCGCTACCTCAAGGAACAGAATCCGGCTGTGCAGATCGTCGGCCTGCAGCCGATGGAGGGCGCAGCCATCCCCGGTATCCGCCGCTGGCCGCAGGAGTATCTGCCGAAGATCTATCAGGCCGAACGGGTCGACCGCGTCATCGACATGTCCCAGGCCGAGGCCGAGCAGGTCATGCGCCGCCTGGCCCGCGAAGAGGGCATCTTCTGTGGCGTATCCTCCGGCGGTTCCGTAGCGGCAGCGCTGAGGCTTTCGCAGGAACTGGAGAACGCGGTGATCGTGGCGATCGTCTGTGACCGCGGCGACCGCTATCTGTCGACCGGCGTATATGACGCACCGAATTGATCGGCTGGCCGGCCGGCCTTCCCGTAGTGCAGGTTCCAACTGATGGCCAAACGTAGCGGCGCTCTGCGCTTTCAACCCAGTGGCGGCGAGCGCAGGCCTCAGGTACCGGTCGGTAAGAAGCAACGGCTGAGTATCGAGCGGCTGGCCAATGACGGACGCGGTATCGCCTTCATCGAGGGACGCACCTGGTTCGTCGAGGGCGCGTTGCCCGGCGAAGAGGTCGAGGCGCGCGTGCTGGCTGCGCGCAGTCAGATCGTCGAGGCGCGCTGCGAGCGTGTGCTTCAGGCCAGTGCGCAGCGTCAGGTCGAGCCCTGTCCACATGCCCGTCTGTGTGGCGGTTGCAACCTGCAGCATTCGCCCTTTACCGATCAGCTTGCGCTGAAGCAGCGCACGCTTGCCGAGCAGCTCGCGCGGGTGGCCGACTTGGAGCCGGAGGCATGGGCCGAGCCGCTGGTGGGCCCAGCCTTCGGGTATCGCCGCCGGGCGCGGCTGGCGGTGCGCTGGAACGTCAAGAGCAAGCACCTCGATATCGGTTTCCGCGCCAGCGCCAGCCAGGACGTCATCTCCATCCGTGAATGTCCGGTTCTGGTACAGCCCTTGCAGTCGCTGCTGCCGGCATTGCTGGCAGCGCTACGTGATCTGGGCAAGCCGCAGGCGATCGGTCATGTCGAACTCTTCAGTGGTACGGCCGAGGCGGTGCTGATTCGTCACACCGCCGACCTGCCCGAAGCAGACGTGGCACGTCTGCGCAGCTTCGCTAGTGCCAATGCAGCGCAGCTCTGGTGGCAGGGCGAAGGTGAGCCGGAGCCGGATGATCCCGCGGCGAAGCTGGGTTACCGGCTGGATGCCTGGGATCTGGAACTGGCCTGGCGGCCGGGGGATTTCGTCCAGGTCAACGCGTCGGTCAACGATGCGATGGTGGCTCAGGCGCTGGAATGGCTGGGCGCTGGCAAGGACGACGCAGTGCTGGATCTGTTCTGTGGGCTGGGCAACTTCAGCCTGCCGCTGGCGCGCATCGGCGCTCGGGTGGTGGGCGTCGAAGGTGTCGAGGCGATGGTGGCGCGTGCGCGGGAAAACGCCCGGTACAACGGCATCGAGACGGCGCACTTTTATCGTGCCGACTTGTCGAAGCCGCTTGCCGATGCCCCCTGGGCGGACGGCGGTTTCGCTGCGGTGCTGCTCGATCCACCGCGCGATGGCGCGCTGGAAATCGTTCGACAAATGTCGATGCTGAGGGCGCAGCGGGTGGTCTATGTTTCATGCAATCCTGCCACCCTGGCGCGCGACGCACGTGAGCTGGCCAGCCAGGGCTACCGACTCAAGCGTGCAGGTGTGCTGGACATGTTCCCGCAGACGGCCCACGTCGAGGCCATGGTACTGTTCGAGGGGCCCGACGCACCGCGGTGATGCATTCTTGGCAGGCAACAGGCCTGTGGTTCAATCGACCGGCACGCAGAATGCCGGCGTTCATGGCGCAGTAGGTGCGCAAAAGGGAAGGTTTAGATGGTACAGGTCAGAGCGCTTCAGCCGATCAATACGGACGGTAGTATCAACCTGGATGGCTGGCTCGATCATGTGCTGGGCATGGACCCGGCACTCGACCGCGCGGCCCTGAAGGAAGCCTGCGAGTTCGCTCGCGAGGCGGAACAACAGGCCAACGCGGCGCAGAATCTCTGGAGCGAGGGGACCTCCAGTTACCAGATCGGCCTCGAGATCGCCGAGATTCTCGCCGATCTGAAGCTCGACCAGGACAGCCTGGTGGCCGCGGTGATCTACCGTGGCGTGCGCGAAGGCAAGATCAAGCTGGCCGACGTGCATCAGCGCTTCGGCCCGGTGGTGGCCAAGCTCATCGAAGGCGTGCTGCGCATGGCAGCGATCAGCGCCAGTCTCAATCCCCGCGAATCGCTGGTGCTGGGCTCCCAGGCGCAGGTGGAGAACCTGCGCAAGATGCTGGTGGCCATGGTCGACGACGTTCGAGTCGCGCTGATCAAGCTGGCCGAACGCACCTGCGCCATCCGCGCGGTCAAGCTGGCTGACGACGAGAAACGCCAGCGCGTCGCCCGGGAAGTCTTCGACATCTACGCGCCGCTGGCCCATCGCCTGGGCATCGGCCACATCAAGTGGGAGCTGGAGGACCTGTCCTTCCGCTACCTCGAGCCCGAGCAGTACAAGCAGATCGCCCAGCTGCTGCACGAGCGTCGGCTCGATCGCGAGCAGTACATCACCAATGTCGTCCAGCAGCTCAAGGATGAACTGACCGCGGCCGGCATCCAGCCGGAGATCGACGGGCGCGCCAAGCACATCTATTCCATCTGGCGAAAAATGCAGAAGAAGGGCCTGCAGTTCAGCCAGATTTACGACGTTCGCGCCGTTCGCGTGCTGGTTCCGGAAGTGCGCGACTGCTACACCGCGCTGGGTATCGTGCACACCCTGTGGCGACACATTCCGAAGGAGTTCGACGACTACATCGCCAACCCGAAGGAGAACGGCTACCGCTCGCTGCATACCGCGGTGATCGGCCCCGAGGGCAAGGTGCTGGAGGTGCAGATTCGCACCCACGCCATGCACGAGGAGGCCGAGCTGGGGGTTTGCGCGCACTGGCGCTACAAGGGCACCGACGTCAATTCCGGTTCGGACCACTACGAGGAGAAGATCGCCTGGCTGCGTCAGGTGCTCGAATGGCACGAAGAACTGGGCGACATCGGCGGGCTGGCCGACCAGCTGCGCGTCGACATCGAGCCCGACCGCGTCTATGTATTCACCCCGGATGGCCATGCCATCGACCTGCCCAAGGGCGCCACGCCACTGGACTTCGCCTACCGCGTGCACACCGAGATCGGCCACAACTGCCGCGGGGCGAAGGTCAACGGGCGCATCGTGCCGCTCAACTACAGTCTGCAGACCGGCGAGCAGGTGGAAATCATCACCAGCAAGCACGGCTCGCCGAGCCGCGACTGGCTGAACCCCAACCTGGGCTACATTACCACCTCGCGCTCGCGGGCGAAGATCGTTCACTGGTTCAAGCTCCAGGCACGCGACCAGAACGTCGCGGCCGGCAAGGCGCTGCTGGAGCGTGAACTGGGACGGCTGGATCTGCCCCCGGTGGATTTCGACAAGCTGGCCGAGAAGGCCAACCTGAAGAACGCCGAAGACATGTTCGCCGCGCTGGGCGCCGGCGACCTGCGCCTGGCGCATCTGATCAACATGGCGCAGCAACTGGTCGAGCCGGAGCGCGGTTACGACCAGCTGGAACTGATCCCGCGGCGTTCCGCACCGCACAAGCCAGGCAAGCGCGGCGATGTGCAGATCCAGGGCGTCGGCAACCTGCTGACGCAGATGGCCGGCTGCTGCCAGCCGCTGCCGGGCGACCCGATTGTCGGTTACATCACCCAGGGTCGCGGCGTCAGCATCCATCGCCAGGACTGCCCATCGGTGCTGCAGCTGGCCGGGCGTGAGCCGGAACGGATCATCCAGGTCAGCTGGGGGCCGGTGCCGGAGAAGACCTATCCGGTAGAGATCATGATCCGCGCCTACGACCGCGCCGGGCTGTTGCGCGACATCTCGCAGATGCTGCTCAACGAGCGCATCAACGTGCTGTCGATGAACACCCGTTCGAACAAGGAAGACAGCACCGCGCAGATGACGCTGACCATCGAGATTCCGGGGCTGAACGCCCTGGGTCGCCTGCTCAGCCGCATTTCGCAGCTGCCGAACATCATCGAGGCCAAGCGCCAAAGAGCGACGTAAGGCGCAGCACAGCGGCGGCGCCTACCGCGCCGTGGCGTATGGATGAAGCGTCAGCTACGCGCCCCGATCCACCCTACAATCGGCCTGACATCCGTAGGGTGGATGTCGCTTTTTACATCCACCGGAACGCCGCTGCGATAGCCCGGCTTGAGGAATCCCATGTACCAACTCCCCGATCTGCTGCACCTGATGGCCCGGCTGCGCGATCCGCAGCATGGCTGCCCCTGGGATCTGCAGCAGAACTACGCGAGCATCGTCCCGCACACGCTGGAAGAGGCTTACGAGGTCGCCGATGCCATCGAGAGTGGTGACTTCGACCATCTGCCAGGCGAGTTGGGTGATCTGCTGTTCCAGGTCGTCTACTACAGCCAATTGGCACGGGAGGAGGGGCGCTTCGACTTCGCCACGGTGGTCGATGGCATCACCCGCAAGCTGGTGCGCCGTCATCCGCACGTCTTCCCCGATGGTGACCTGTATGGCTCGCCGGAGCTGCCGCGGCTCGATGAGGCGGCGATCAAGCAGCGCTGGGAGGAGATCAAGGCCGAGGAGCGTGCCGAGAAAGCTGCCGCTCCTGAACAGCTGTCGTTGCTTGACGATGTCCCGAGCGCGCTGCCGGCGCTCAGCCGGGCCGCCAAGCTGCAGAAGCGTGCCGCCCAGGTTGGTTTCGACTGGCCCGAGGCACTGCCGGTGGTGGACAAGGTGCGCGAGGAGCTCGGCGAGGTGCTGGAGGCGATGAGCGAGAACGACCCGCAGGCCATCGCCGAGGAGCTGGGCGATTTGCTGTTCGTGGTGGTCAACCTGGCCCGCCATCTCAAGGTCGATCCGGAGAACGCCCTGCGCGCGGCCAACGGCAAGTTCGAGCGGCGCTTCCGCTTCATCGAACAGGCCTTGCGCGAAGCGGGACGGCCCATCGAGAGCTGCGATCTCGAAGAGCTCGATGGGCTCTGGGGTGAAGCGAAGAAGGCCGAACGATCGCCGTCCTGCGGCTAACCGCACTTTCCAGGCTGGATGTGGATTTTCACATCCACCACAATGCCGCTCGGTGGACGGCTGACGCGTCCACCTGCGTCCCACTTGAATTCACGACGAGACGAGCCGAAACATGAGTCTTTCCCTCCGTGATCAGCTGCTCAAAGCCGGGCTGGTCAACGAAAAGCAGGCCAAGCAGGCCGTCAAGCAGAAGCAGAAGCAGCAGCGCCTGGAGAAAAAGGGCCAGGTCGAGAAGGACGATTCGCAGCGCGAAGCGGCGCTGAAGGCCCAGGCCGAGAAGCTCGCCCGCGATCAGGAGCTCAACCGCCAGCAGCAGCAGAAGGCCGAGCAGAAGGCCCGTGCAGCGCAGATCAAGCAGTTGATCGAGACCAGCCGCCTGCCGAAGCTGACCACCGAGGATTACTACAACTTCGTCGACGACAAGAAGGTCAAGCGCCTGTCGGTCAACAAGCTAATGCGTGACAAGCTGGCCAGCGGCTCGCTGGCCATCGTGCGCCACGGCGGCGGCTACGAGGTCATTCCGCGCGAGGCGGCGCTGAAGATCCAGGAGCGCGACCCGCAGCGCGTGGTGCAGCTCAACACCCGCACCGAAGAGCCGGATGCCGACGATCCGTACGCCGCCTATCAGGTCCCGGACGACCTGATGTGGTGATCCACAGGGGCAGTGTCGCCCGACGGAAGGTCGGATAGAAAGCGCCTGCCCCGACCTCTACTACAGACCTGCCCGCCGTTGCGGGTGCACGCAGTGGAGGACATCATGCTCGCTCAATCGCTTCGCTATATCCCCAACCCAGACAGCCAATACTGGCTTGCCGTCGGCGTGCCGGGCGACCCGGAGGAGCCGGGCGTGCCGACACAGCCATCGGAGCCCGGTGAACCCACCGTGCCGGATCAGCCGCCGCCAGCGCCGGTGGCGTAAGCCGGTCGACTGTCTCTTCTTGCGTGACCGCGTCGCAGCGCTCCAGCGCCGCGACGCATGCTTCATTCGCCGAACGGGTAGGTATCCGGTACGACGCTCGAGTCGATGTCTTGCGGGCCGATATGCATTACCGCCTGCGTCTGTTCAAGCCAGATCAACGCATCGAACTGCTCGGCAAGAATGGCTCGGAAGTAGTGGCTCTGCCGCTCGGTCAGCGGCCGGTAGATGACACCGATCGCGCGCTCCAGTCGCGGGTGGCTGAGCGCCTCGCGCAATTCGCCGCGATCATCGCGCCAGTCGGTCAGTGAGGCCGGCACGCCGGCGCGCAGAAAGAGCTGCTCCCAGCTGTCCGGCCGCGACGGAATGACCTGCTTGATCTGCATCGGCTCGTCCCAGTTGTCCGCAGCGGCCACCTCGCCGCGATCGGTCGCCATGCCGATCAGCACGGCATCGCGCCCGAAGGCGGTGCGGCAAAGCTCGCCGATGTTGAACTCGCCACCCCAGCCCATCGACGTCGCCGCTGCATTGCCAATATGCGAGTTGTGCGCCCAGATGACCGCTTTCGCGTTTGCCCCGCGATGGTCGAGCAGGGCCCGCAGCGTGTCGAACATATGCCGGTCGCGCAGGTTCCAGGATTCCGTCGAGCCGCGGTACATGGCCCGGTAGTAGCTCTCCGCGGCCAGTACCACCCGTGCGTTGCGTTCGGCATTGAAGAACCGTTCGCCATCCTGGCCGATGTACTCGAGGCGCTGGGCGAGCAAGGCCTGCAACTGCTCGATCACCGCGTTTTCGCAGGTTGGCTGACCGAGCATGACGTTGCGGCCATAGATGGCCGGGTCTTCCTGCCAGGGGCTCAGGCAGCCATAGCGCTGGCGTGCATCTGCCGCAGCTTCAGGGTCGGTATGGTCGAGGTAACGCAGTACCTCGCGGATCGAGCTGCCGAGGCTGTATACATCCAGGCCGCGAAACTCGACGCGCCGTGACGCATCCAGCGCCGCATTGTGCTCGCGCAGCCAGTGGACAAAAGCCTCGACTTCGCGGTTGCGCCACATCCAGGTCGGGAAACGTTTGAAGGCATCCTCTGTCCAGGCGACCGATTCACGTTGACGACAATAGCAGTCGATTCGCGCGGCATCGGGCCAATCCGCCTCGACCGCGACGATGGAAAAACCATGGCGCTCGATCAGGCGCTGGGTGATCGCGGCGCGGGCGCGGTAGAACTCGGAGGTGCCGTGGCTGGCTTCACCGATCAGCACCACCCGAGCGTCGGCGAAGCGTTCGAAGCTATCGGCGAAGCGTGGATCGTCCAGGGTGGGCAGCGGCTCGGCATGCTGGCGCAGTAAGCTCACCAAACGCTCTTCGGACGGTTCGGTAGCGCGCAGAGGCGAGGCGTTCATGTTCCCGACTCCTTGGTGTTTGAATACGGATGACCGGGGCGTCCGTATGGTTGTTCCTGGCAATTCAATTAAAGCTGCTAACTTTGAAGTGAGGGACCGAACTGCCGACGCCGGATGGGTCTAAAAACTTACAAAAACCAAAATGGGCGTTATTACGTTCACACGGGTTTCTTTAAGGCGAGGGGCATTTCCATGACGACCTGGATCATTGCGTATAACAAAGACGGCAACACTTCGATGCTGAAGATCGACTCCGAACACCAGCCGGACATCGACGACGCGGTCGAACTGGTGACGCGCAAGGCGGAAGAGCTCTATCCGGATCAGGAGATCGAGCATGAACACGATCCTGATCTGGAGGACACTCCCGCCACACGCCTGGCCGAACGCTACGGCATCACCATCACCGGTATCTCCCAGGCCTGACCGGGACCTGGCGCTCCACCGGCCATACCTCCCCATCTCCCACCACATAGATTCGCCAGTTGTCTTCGGTTGCCACCGTCATCGTACCGGTGAAGCTGCCGAAGGCTGGCAGCAGGCTGAGTCGTTCGCCGATGCAGAAGCAGGGCAGGCGCAGGCGCTGGCGCCCGCGACCCTGTAGCGGGAAGGCGGGGTGAACGTGGCCGGCCAGCACGTGGTGGCTGGGGTGTGGCTGCGGTTCGTGCTGCAGCGCGTACGGGCCGAGCAGCAGCGGCTCGTTCACCACCTCGATGCCGAGCTGCGCCGGCGGGTCCCCCGCACGGCGGTCGTGGTTGCCGCGCACCAGTGTGAGGGCCAGCTGGGGATGGCGCGAGCGCCATTCGGCCAGGCGCGCAAGCGTGGCCGGCGCATGGGATTCGGGTGCGTGCAGGAAGTCGCCGAGAAAGATCAGCTGGCGGCAGCAGTATCGGGCCAGCAGGCCGTCCAGCTGGCGCAGGTTGGCATCGGTGGTGCCATGGGGCACAGGCTGGCCGAGGCGACGATAGGCTGCGGCCTTGCCGAAATGGATGTCGGCCACCAACAGAGCCTGCTGTGCGGGCCAGTAGATCGCCTTTTCCGCCAGCAGCCAGAGTGTGGCGCCGGCCAGTTCGATGGGCTGGTAGGCGTTCATGATCCGTCGGTTCGTCCTGTGGTTCGGTTCATCAGGCGGGTTTGGCCTTTCTCGTGCGCGGCGTGCCGTCCTTGCGTGCGCGCGGCTTGCGTGGTCGAGGGGCGTCGCGCTCGACGGTGATCGTCGATTGTGGCTCGGGCTGGTAGCCGCCGGGACCGGCAGCCTTGTCCAGCTCCGCCACCATGCGGCGGATGCGGTCGGCGAGCTTCTCCGAGGTCATGCTTT
Organism: Stutzerimonas frequens; assembly: GCF_024448335.1. Taxonomy (GTDB): domain Bacteria; phylum Pseudomonadota; class Gammaproteobacteria; order Pseudomonadales; family Pseudomonadaceae; genus Stutzerimonas; species Stutzerimonas frequens. Next base: position 303,502 of record NZ_JAMOHM010000002.1, on the reverse strand, counting down.
CGCGAAAGCGCTCGACCATCAGCGGAAAGGCCAGCGGGGTCGCGCGCCTGACCTGATGGACGTCCAGACGGCGCTGTTGCAGGCGTTGCAGCGTCTGCTGCAAGCGCTCGACTTCCAGCTCCTGGCGCAGCACCTCTTCCTCGGCCTGGGTCAGCAGCAGATTGCCCGGATCGTACTGGCGGAACACATCGAAGAACAGGCCACTGGAAGCCTGCAGCTGACGCGCGCTCTTCTGCGCACCCGGGTAGCCGGAGAACACCAGCCCGGCGATGCGCGCGATCTCGCGAAAACGGCGGCGCGCCAGCTCACTGGCATTGAGGCTGGCGAGCACGTCATGCAGCAGGTCGTTTTCGCTGAAAAGCGCCGGCGTCAGCCAGTGCAGCCAGTCCACCTCGGTGGCCGAAAGCAGTTCGAAGCCATAGTCGTTGACCGCGATGGAGAAGGTCAGCGGTTGACGCTGGCCCATGCGCCAGGCCAGCAGACTGGCCAGACCCAAGTGCACATGGCGCCCGGCGAAGGGGTAGAGGAACAGGTGCCAGCCTTCGCGGGACTTCATCACCTCGGCCAGCAAGGTGGTCTTGGTGGGCAGCGCCGACCAGTCCATCTGGACGCGAAGCAGCGGTTCGACCAGGCGCATTTCGGGCGTGCTGAACTGCTCGCGCGAGGCAGCACCGAGCTGCTCGACCACGGCATCGGCCAGCTCGCTGGATAGCGGCATGCGCCCGCCGTTCCAGCGCGGCACGGCAGCCTTCTTGCCCGTCGCGCGGCTGACGTAGGCGGTCATGTTCTCGACCCGCACCAGCTCCAGCAGGCGACCGCCGAAGAGGAAGTTGTCGCCGGGGCGCAGGCGCGCGATGAAACCTTCCTCGACGCTGCCCAGCGAACGCCCGCTGCCGCCCTTGGCCCAGAACTTCACCGTCAGGCTGGCGTCGCTGACGATGGTGCCGATGCTCATGCGATGGCGCAGCGCCACGCGGCGACTGGGCACTTTCCAGAGACCGGTTTCATCCGGCTCGACCCGCTGATAGTCGGGGTAGGCCGTCAGCGAATGCCCGCCATGGCGGACGAAGGCCAGCGCCCATTGCCAGTGCTCGTCGGTCAGCTCCCGGTAGGACCAGGCCTGGCGCACCTCGGCGAACAGCTCATCCGGGCGGAAGCCGCCGCCCAGGGCCATGCTCACCAGGTGCTGCACCAGCACGTCGAGCGGGCGATGCGGTGCGCTGCGGGCCTCGATGCGGCGCTCGGCGATGGCCACCTGGGCGGCCGCGGCTTCCACTACCTCCACGCTGTGGGTGGGCACCAGGGTGACCCGCGAGGTTCGCCCCGGCGCGTGTCCGGAGCGGCCGGCGCGCTGCATCAGCCGCGCCACGCCCTTGGGCGAGCCGATCTGCAAAACACGCTCGACCGGCAGGAAGTCCACGCCCAGATCCAGGCTGGAGGTGCAGACCACGGCCTTGAGCGCGCCCTGCTTGAGGCCCAGTTCGACCCAGTCGCGCACCTCGCGTGCCAGCGAGCCGTGGTGCAGGGCGATCAACCCGGCCCAGTCCGGCCGCGCCTCCAGCAGCGCCTGATACCAGATTTCCGACTGCGAACGGGTATTGGTGAACACGAGGGTGGTCGCGGCGGAGTCGATCTCTTCGACCACCTGCGGCAGCATGCGCAGGCCGAGATGACCGGCCCAGGGGAAGCGCTCGATGCTCGGCGGCAGCAGGGTGTCTACGCGCAGGTCCTTGTCCACCTTGCCCTGCACCAGCCTGCCGCTGCCGGGGTGCAGCAGCACGTCCAGCGCGTGGGGCTGGTTGCCGAGGGTGGCGGAAAGGCCCCAGACGATCAGCTCCGGCATCCACTGGCGCAGGCGCGCCAGTGCCAGTTGCAGTTGCACGCCGCGCTTGTTGCCCAAGAGCTCGTGCCATTCGTCCACCACCAGCATGCGCAAACCGGCGAAGGCCTGGCGCGCATCGGCGCGGGTCAGCAGCAGGGTCAGGCTTTCCGGCGTGGTGACCAGCGCGCTGGGCAGACGCCGTCCCTGCCGCGCACGTTCGGCACCGCTGGTATCGCCGGTGCGCAGGCCGATGCTCCAGCCGATGCCGAGGTCGTCCAGCGGCGCCTGCAAGGCGCGGGCGGTGTCGGCGGCCAAGGCGCGCATCGGGGTGATCCAGAGCACCGTCAAAGGCGCCGGCTTGTCCGTCGCGGTGGGAGAGGGTGCCTTGGTCGCAAAGCGATTCAGGGCTCCGAGCCAGACGGCGTAGGTCTTGCCGGAGCCGGTGGTGGCATGCAGCAGGCCCGATTCGCCATCGCCTATCGCTTGCCAGACCTCCTGCTGGAACGGGAAGGGTTGCCAGGCACGGCTGGCAAACCAGCCCTCAGCGAGGCTCTCGGCCCCGTCCCTCACCCCCGGCCCCTCTTCTTGAGGGAGTGGGTCGTGATCGTGTGGCCGCTCGGCTCGGCTCTTGGGAGAGGGTTGGAATGAGGGCCGAGCGGCTGCCGGGTGCCTTGGTTTCATCCCAGCAGTTCCTTCAGCGTCTCCAGCGTATCGGCTTCCTCCACCGGCTTGTCGAGGCGCCAGCGCAGCATGCGTGGGAAGCGCACGGCGATGCCGCTCTTGTGGCGGCTGCTGGCGGCGATGCCTTCGAAGCCGAGTTCGAACACCAGGGTCGGCGTGACGCTGCGCACCGGGCCGAACTTCTCCACGGTGGTCTTGCGCACGATGGCGTCCACCTTGCGCATCTCCTCGTCGGTGAGGCCGGAATAGGCCTTGGCGAAGGGGACGAGCTTGCGCTCAGGGTCGCCCGGCTCTCCGTCCCAGACGGCAAAGGTGTAGTCGGTGTAGAGGCTGGCGCGGCGGCCATGACCGCGCTGGGCATAGATCAGCACCGCATCGACGGAGTAGGGATCGATCTTCCATTTCCACCAGACGCCGACGTCCTTGGTCCGACCGACGCCGTACTGGGCCGCGCGCGCCTTGATCATCATGCCTTCCACGCCCAGCTGGCGGGAGGCTTCGCGCTGGCGGGCCAGGTCCTGCCAATCCGTTCCGCTCACCAGTGGCGACAGCATCAGCTGCGGGCTTGGGCATTGCTCGACCACCGCCTCGAGCTGCTGGCGGCGTTCGCGGTGCTCGCGCTGCCGCCAGTCGTCGCCCTGCCATTCCAGCAGGTCGTAGGCGAGCACCGCTACCGGCGCATCCTGCAGCACCTTGGCGGTCAGGTTCTTGCGTCCGATGCGCTGTTGCAGCAGGGCGAACGGCTGCACGCCGAAGCCATCGGCGCTGGGCTCGCCGGTGCTGGCGGCGTCGAACAGCTCGCCGGCTGGGGTCTCCGGGGCATGCTTCCAGACCAGGATCTCGCCATCGATCACCGTGCCGTCGGGCAGGCAGCGAGCCAGTTCGCACAGCTCGGGAAAACGCTCGCTGACCAGTTCCTCGCCGCGCGACCAGACCCAGATCTGCCCGTCGCGCTTGACCAGCTGGGCGCGGATGCCGTCCCACTTCCATTCGATGAACCAATTGTCCGGCGCGCCAAGCAGCGTGTCGAACTCCTCCACCGGCGCCTGCAGCGGGTGCGCGAGGAAGAACGGGTAGGGCTGACCCCCACGCTGGGCGTGCTCATGCTCGGACTCCTCGGCGATCAGCGCGCGGTAGCCCTCGGCGCTGGGCCGATGGGACAGGTCGGTGTAGCCGACCAGGCGCTGCGCGACGCGCTTGGGGTCGAGGTCGGCCAACGAGGCCAGCGCGCGAGTGACCAGCAGCTTCGACACGCCGACGCGAAAGGCGCCGGTGATCAGCTTGATGCAGACCATCAGGCTGAGCCGGTCCAGCTGTGCCCAGAGCGCCGGCAAGCGTTCGGCCAGCTCCTCTGGCGGCAGGCCGCGCAGCGGTAGCAGTCGGTCCTGCATCCACACGGCCAGCCCGTCCTCGGAGCTGTGTTCGGCCTCGGGCATCAGCAGCGAGATGGTCTCGGCCATGTCGCCAACTGCCTGGTAGCTCTCCTCGAACAGCCATTCGGGCAAGCCCGCCGCCTGCATGGCGGTTGCGCGCAGGACGCGGGTCGGGACCAGTTGACGCGGGCGGCCACCGGCTAGGAAGTAGACCGCCCAGGCAGCGTCGGCCGGATCGGCCTCGCGGAAATAGTCACGCATCGCGGCCAGTTTGGCATTGCTCGAAGTGGTGGCGTCCAGACGGCTGTAGAGCGTGGCGAAGGCTTTCATGCAACGCCTCCGCTTCGGCGATCGCGGCGGCACTGGAAAGCGGCGTGGCCTTTGATCATGCAGTGTCCTCCGTCGCGGTATCGTCCTCTTCGCCGTATTCGGTGGCGAAGGCCTGGGCATCAAGGCCGCGCATTTCGCGCAGGTAGCGCACCAGCACCGCAACGGAGCCGTGGGTGACCATCACCCGTTCGGCGCCGGTCTGCTCGATGGCCCAGAGCAGGCCTGGCCAGTCGGCATGGTCGGAGAGCACGAAGCCGCGATCGACGCCGCGCCGACGGCGGGTGCCGCGCAGCATCATCCAGCCGCTGGCGAAGGCGTCGGCATAGTCACCGAAGCGGCGCATCCAGGTGCTGCCGCCAGCCGAGGGCGGGGCGAGGATGATGGCGTGCTTCAAGCGCGGATCGCCCTTCTTCAGGTCGCCCGCATAGACGGTCGGCGGCAAATGGATGCCGCCCTCGCGATAGACCTTGTTCAGCGGCTCGACGGCGCCATGCACGACGATGGTGCCGATGCTTTCATCCAGGCCATGCAGGATGCGTTGCGCCTTGCCGAAGGCATAGCAGAACAGCACGCTGGCGCGCCCGGCCGCGGCGTTGGCGCGCCACCAATCGTTGATCTCGCGGAATACTTCGGCCTGCGCCGGCCACTTGTAGATCGGCAGGCCGAAGGTCGATTCGGTGATGAAGGTATGGCAGCGCACCGGCTCGAACGGCGCGCAGGTGCCGTCCGGCTCGACCTTGTAGTCGCCCGAAGCGACCCAGACTTCGCCCTTGTATTCCAGGCGCACCTGGGCCGAGCCGAGTACATGGCCGGCGGGATGAAAGCTGAGCTTTACGCCGTGATGGTCGATGCATTCGCCATAGGCCAGTGTCTGCAGCGGCATATCCGCGGCGATGCGCGAACGCAGGATGCCTTCGCTGTCCCTGGAAGCCAGGTAATGGCCCATCCCCCAGCGTGCGTGATCGCCATGGGCGTGGGTTATGACGGCGCGATCGACCGGCCGCCAGGGGTCGATATAGAAATCACCGGGCGGGCAATACAGCCCTTCGGGGCGGGCAACGACAAGATCCATGAGTACAGGCGCTTTGCGGGCTTGTAGGTTTGGAGCATGGCGCAGCGCTGCGAGTTCGCCCGATCAGCGCGAGGTGGGCCGAAGCCCACGCTACCGGTTGCTGAAAATGGCCGGGCGGCTGTTTCTTGCGGTGGGCTGCGATCAGTCCGCCAGCTTGAGGTGCGATATGTCCGGCTTGGGCCCGTCGACGGCGCGCGGCATCTCGCCCATGTCGCTGCCCACCGGAGCCAGGCTGAATTGCGAGAGGTCCACGCGCGGGGCCTCGGGTTCGGGACGGGCGTCCTGCAGGTCGACGCCAACCGGTGCGATACCGAAGTCCGGCGCCTCGACGTCGCTGAAGGCGGCCATGTATTCATCCCGCGGCGTCACCTTCAGTGCGCCAGGTGTCTCGCCGGGCCGAGCCGTTGCAGGTGCGGTGCTCGCAGGGGTAGCGACAGGCGTGGCGGGTGGTGGCGGCGCCAGCTCGATTTCCTCGACATCCACCGGCATCGGTTTGACCTCGACCTGGGCACCGGCGCGCTCCATGGCCTGGCGGTATTTTTCCACCGCAGCGAAGTCCAGGTTCTGCTTGATCACGATGCGGCGCCCGGAGAACAGCAGCGCGATGCGCTGGGCATCGGCCTGGAACAGCCTGGTCAGGTTGGCTTCGACCTGTTCGAGCTTCGCGCCGGGGAGCAGCTGGCCGGAAAAGGCAATCTCGTAGAGGCTCATGGGTTGCTCCTTGTAGCGCTGGTGGGTGGGGACGGCCATGCCGTCGTCTGGTGAGAAGTTAAACGAGGTGGCGATGATCTGGCAAAGCGCGAAATGCTGCGCTTGTCGGCGTCACAACTTCGCCAGGCATGGCTCAAGGCAGCGGCGCGAAGAGCGCTTCGATGTCCTGCTCGGCCAGCTGCCAGCCACCTTCACCGCTGCCCTCCAGCACGCCGGCGGCCAGCTCGGCCTTGCGCGCCTGCAGCTCGCGGATACGCTCCTCGACGGTGCCGCGGGTGATCAGACGATAGACGAACACCGGTTTGTCCTGCCCGATGCGATAGGCGCGGTCGGTAGCCTGGTTCTCGGCAGCGGGGTTCCACCAGGGGTCGTAATGAATCACCGTGTCGGCGGCCGTTAGGTTCAGTCCGGTGCCGCCGGCCTTGAGGCTGATGAGAAACAGCGGCACTTCGCCGGCTTGGAAGCGTTCGACCGGCGTGCGTCGATCGTCGGTCTCGCCGGTCAGCTTGACGTAGGTGATGCCGCGCTTGAGCAGCGCCTGTTCGATCAGCGCCAGCATCGAGGTGAACTGGGAAAACAGCAGCACGCGGCGTCCTTCGCTCATCAGCTCGTCGAGCATGTCCAGCAGGCTGTCCAGCTTGCCCGAGCTGCTGCCGCGAGACGCCGCAACGGCATCGCCCTTGAGCAGGCGCAGATCGCAGCAGACCTGACGCAGCTTGAGCAGCGCCTCGAGGATGACCATCTGGCTGCGCGCCAGGCCCTTGCGCTCGATTTCATCGCGGACCTTGCGGTCCATGGCCAGGCGTAGCGTCTCGTAGCGTTCGCGCTGGGCGGGCGACAGCTCGACCCAGTGGACGAACTCGTTCTTGGCCGGCAGCTCGGTGGCCACCTGTTCCTTGGTGCGGCGCAGCAGGAACGGCCGCAGGCGCGCGCGCAGATGTGCCAGACGGGCCTCGTCGCCATGCTTCTCGATGGGGTTGCGGTAATCCTGGGTGAAGCGCCGCGCATCGCCGAGCCAGCCGGGCATGAGGAAGTGGAACAGCGACCATAGCTCGCCCAGGTGGTTTTCCAATGGCGTGCCGGTCAGGCACAGCCGTTGCCGGGTCTGCAGTTCGCGCACCGCCTGGGCGGCCTTGCTGGAGGGATTCTTGATGTGCTGCGCCTCATCGAGGATCAGCAGATGCAGCGGTTGCTCGCGCAGCACGGCGATGTCGCGTGTCAGCAAGGCGTAGCTGGTCAGCAGCAGGTCGTGATCGGCGATCCCGGCGAAGTGCTTCTGCCGGCCACTGCCGGTGAGCGTCAGCACGCGCAGGTGCGGGGCGAAACGGCTGGCTTCGTCCTGCCAGTTGGGGATCAGGCTGGTGGGCATCACCACCAGCGCGGGGCGGTCCAGGCGTCCGGCCTGCTTTTCGGCGAGGATGTGTGCCAGGCTCTGCAGTGTCTTGCCGAGGCCCATGTCATCACCGAGGATGCCGCCGGCGCCCAGCTCGCGCAGGGTCTGCATCCAGGCCAGGCCCTGCAGCTGGTAGGGCCGCAGGGTGGCGTTCAGCGAGGCGGGTGGCTGGCCGGGCTGGGCGCCAGGGCTGTGCAGGCGTCGAGCGAATGCACGCAGCTGCTCGCCCCCGCGCCAGTGCGGCGCCAGGCCTTCCAGGCCGGCCAGGCGCGCGCCGTCGGCCTTGCTCAGACGCAGCGCGGGGCCATCCATCGGCTCGCGCATATAGAGTTCGCCAAGCGTCGCTAGGATCGGCTTGATGCGGGAGAAGGGCAGAGCCACCTGCAGCGGTTGCCCGTCGCGTCGCTCCAGCTGCACGCGCAGCTGCTCGTCATCGCCCCGCTGGGCCAGTGCCCGCAGCGTGAGCAGCTGAGGGCTCTGGCGGATCAGGCGCAGGAGCACGGGCAATATGCCGATGCGCTGGCCGTCGACGACGACACCGAGGTCGAGGTCGAACCAGTCTTCCGCCGCGGACTCGTCGATCTCGGCGTACCAGCTGTCGATGGCGGTCAGGTCGTAGGCGAAGCCCGGGTGAATGTCGATCTGCCAGCCCTGACGACGCAGCTCCGGCAGCTGCTGCTGGACGAACCTGATCCAGGCCTCTTCGCCGGGCAGCTGGAACATCTCCGCCGACTCCTTCGGCAAGGCCAGGCTCTGGCGCAACGCGGGACGGAAGCCCAGCTGCTCCAGTCGCTTGCGCAATGCCTGCTCGGCCTGCGGCTGGCGGGCGATGAGCTGCAGCTCGTCGTCCGCCGGACGGCGAATGCGCTCGCCGTCGCGCTTGCCATGCACGCGCGCTGAGCCATAGAGAAACGCCAGGCCCGCCCGGTGCTGGTATTCGCTGACCATGCGCCGGTTGCCGGGCTGGTAGTTGGTCGCCAGATGGCTGCCCAGGCTGAGCAGCGGCACCGGCGCGAGATCGTCGATCCGCCGCTCCGGACGCGAAGGCAGTGCTGGGACCAAGGCTCAGGCCCCCGCTGCAGGGATGTGATGCAGCCGCCGAGGGCGCAAAGGCGACAGGCTCATAGCCGTCTGAGCTCGATCAGCAGCCCGAGGCTGTCGTGATCGATGTAGGTCAGCCGGCCGGGTACCAGGCGGACCCGCTGCGTCAGGCGTTCGCTGGCGAGCAGCTGGCCGTACTCGCCGAAGCGGTTGACCCAGAACGTCACGTCCGTCTGCATGTAGCGGCCCGGTCGCAGCTTCAGCGTGCCCTGGATCGGATAGTGTTCGAAGTGGCGCTGGCCCTGGTGAATGGCGATGGCTGGGCCGTCGTCGCTGACCGGCTGCTGCCAGGCGCGGTGCAGCAGCACCTGATAACCCTGCTCTGGGGTCAGCCGGGCGGCGATGTGCTCCAGCGCCGGCTGCCGCTCGGCGCGGCGCTCCAGCGGCCGGGCTTGCCGTGCCCAGTCGTAAGGCGCGTGCTGGCTGGCCTCCAGCGGCGTGGCGTGGCGGAACAGGATCAGCTCGACGCGATACAGCGCCTCGGCGTGCACCTGCGGCGCCAGCCACAATAACAACAGGGCCAGATAGCGACGCGGCATCTAGGAACCTTGCTCGTTGGGCGCCAGCCGCTCAAGCAGCGCTTCCAGGGTGTTGAAGCGCTCCTCGGGACGCTCCATGGGCACTTGGAATTTGAACAGCGTGGCGCCTTCGAACTTGTAGCGGTTCGGCTGGCTCTGGATCAGCTTGATCAGCACCATCGGGTCAACCGAAGTGTCGGCCGAGAACTCGATGCGTCCGCCCTGCGGGCCGGCGTCGATCTTGGTGATGCCCAGCTTTTCGGCCTGCAGCTTGAGCAGGGTCAGGCGCACCAGGTTCTTGGTCGGTTCGGGCAACAGGCCGAAGCGGTCGATCATCTCTACCTGCAGTTCCTTCAGGCCATCCTCGTCGGCGGCGTTGGCGATGCGCTTGTAGAGAATCAGGCGCGCATGCACGTCCGGCAGATAGTCCTCGGGGATCAATGCTGGCAGGCGCAGGTTGATCTCCGGGCCGCCACCGAGCGGCTGCTCCAGGTTTGGCTGTTCGCCCTTGCGGATGGCCTTGACCGCGCGCTCGAGCATTTCCATGTAAAGGGTGAAGCCGACGGCCTGGATCTGCCCGCTCTGGCCTTCGCCAAGCAGCTCGCCGGCACCGCGGATTTCCAGGTCGTGGGTGGCCAGGACAAAGCCGGCACCGAGGTCCTGGGCGTTGGCGATGGCTTCCAGACGCTTCTGCGCATCATCGGTCATGGCCTTGCGCGGCGGGGTGAGCAGATAGGCATAGGCCTGGTGATGGCTACGGCCGACGCGGCCGCGCAGCTGGTGCAGCTGGGCCAGGCCGAACTTGTCGGCGCGCTCGATGATGATGGTGTTGGCGCTGGGCACGTCGATGCCGGTTTCGATGATGGTCGAGGCCACCAGCACGTTGAAGCGCTTGTGGTAGAAGTCGCTCATCACCTGCTCGAGGTCGCGTTCGCGCATCTGTCCGTGGCCGATGGCAATGCGTGCCTCGGGTACCAGTGCCTGCAGGTTGGCGGCGCACTTCTCGATGGTCTTCACGTCGTTGTGCAGGTAATAGACCTGGCCACCGCGCAGTAGCTCGCGCAGCAGCGCTTCCTTGATGGTCGGGTTGTTGGCCTCCATGACGAAGGTGCGCACCGACAGCCGGCGCGCCGGTGGCGTGGCGATGATCGACAGGTCGCGCATGCCGGCGATGGACATGTTCAGCGTGCGCGGAATCGGCGTGGCGGTCAGGGTGAGGATGTCCACCTCGCTGCGCAGCGCCTTGAGCTGCTCCTTCTGGCGTACTCCGAAGCGATGTTCCTCGTCGATGATGACCAGCCCCAGGTTGCTGAACTTGACGTCGTCCTGCAGCAGCTTGTGGGTACCGATGAGGATGTCGATCTTGCCTTCGGCCAACTCGGTAATGGCGTTTTGCACTTCCTTGGCCGACTTGAAACGGCTCATCACCTCGACCCGCACCGGCCAGTCGGCGAAGCGGTCGCGGAAACTGTTGTAGTGCTGCTGGGCGAGCAGGGTGGTGGGCACCAGCACCGCCACCTGCTTGCCGCCGTGCACGGCGATAAAGGCGGCGCGCATGGCGACTTCGGTCTTGCCGAAGCCGACATCGCCACACACGAGGCGGTCCATCGGCTTGGCGGAAAGCAGGTCCTCGCGCACCGCGTCGATGGCGGCCTGCTGGTCCGGCGTTTCCTCGAAGGGGAAGCCGGCGGCGAAGGTTTCGTAGTCGACCTGCGGGTCCTTGAAGGCATAGCCCTGGCGCGCGGCGCGGCGGGCGTAGATGTCGAGCAGTTCTGCAGCCACGTCGCGTACCTGCTCGGCGGCCTTGCGCTTGGCTTTCTGCCAGGTTTCCGAGCCGAGCTTGTGCAGTGGCGCCAGGGCGTCGTCGCTGCCGGTATAGCGGGCGATCAGATGCAGGCTGGCGACCGGCACGTAGAGTTTGGCCTCGTCGGCGTACTCCAGCAGGAGGAATTCCTGCGCCTGGCCTTCGATTTCGAGGGTGACCAGCCCCTGATAGCGGCCGACCCCGTGATCGATATGCACCACCGGCGCGCCTTCGCGCAGCTCGGTGAGGTTCTTGATGACGTTGTCGCCGCCGTCGCGACTCTTCTCGCGCCGCCGGCGTTGCATGACGCGCTGGCCGAACAGCGGGCTTTCCGCGATCAGGGCGACTTCGTCCAGCAGCAAGCCTTCGTCGAGCGGGGCGATGGCGATCGCCAGCCGCTCCTCGCTGGCGAGGAACCCGCCCCAGCCTTCGACTTCCTGCGGGCGCAGCTTCAGGCGCGCCAGCAGCTCCAGCAGCACTTCGCGGCGCCCGGCGGACTCGGCGGTGAACAGCACGCGCCCCGGAAAGCCGTCGAGGAACTGGCGCAGCTTGCCCAGTGGCTCGCTGGCCTTGGATTCGATCGCCAGTTCCGGCAGCGCCTGCGCAGGGAAGCGCTCGCGGCCGATGCCCTGTTTCACGTCCTGCTGGCTGGCGACCACACGCGGCCACAGCTTGAGTCGGGCGAAGCAGTCTTCCACCGGCATGAACAGCTCGGCCGGCGGCAGCAGCGGACGCTCGGGATCGACGCGGCGCTCCTCGTAGCGATTGCGCACGTCGTTCCAGAACTGCTCGGCGGCCTGCTCTATGCCGGGCAGGGAGAACACCTGGCTGTCTTCGGGCAGATAGTCGAAGAGGGTCGCCGTCTCCTCATAGAAAAGCGGCAGGTAGTATTCGATACCGGCGGGCGTGATGCCGGTGGACAGGTCCTGGTAGATCGGGCAGCGGCGGAAGTCGACGTCGAAACGCTCGCGGAAACGTGCGCGGAAGCCGGTGACCGCTTCCTTCTTCAGCGGAAATTCCCGGGCCGGCAGCAGGCGGATCGACTCCACCTTGTCGATGGAACGCTGGTTCTCCGGATCGAAGGTGCGCAGGGTTTCGATCTCGTCATCGAACAGGTCGATGCGGTAGGGCAGGGCGCTGCCCATGGGGAACAGATCGATCAACGCGCCGCGAACGGCAAACTCGCCATGTTCGTAGACCGTGTCCACGCAGCGATAGCCGGCCGCTTCCAGACGCAGGCGCATCTGCTCGACATCCAGCTTCTGCCCCACATCCAGTACCAGGCTCGAACCGAGCAGAAAGCGCTTCGGCGCCAGCCTGTGTAGGGCAGTGGTGATCGGCACTACCAGTACGCCATGGCTCAGCTCTGGAAGCTGGTAGAGCGTGGCGATGCGCTGGGAAACGATGTCCTGGTGCGGCGAAAACAGGTCGTAGGGCAGCGTTTCCCAATCTGGAAAATGCAGAACCGGCAGCTCCGGGGCGAAGAAGGCGAGCTCTTCCTGCAGGCGCTCGGCGCTCTGGCTATCGGCGGTGAGGAGGAGCGTGAAGCGTTCGGCGTTGTTGGCTGCTTCGGCAATCGCCAGGCTCAGCGCGGCTCCTGGAAGATTGCCCCAGTGTTGCTTGCCGCTGGCGGCAGGCAGAGGGGGAAGGCGCAAGACGGACACGAGTGGGCGTGGCTCCGATCAAAAAATAGGCCGCCGGGATTGTAACTATCGAGGTGCTCGGCTGTCAGTGTTTCGTCCGCTGCAGATTGCCGGCGCTAGGGTGCGCCGTCATAATGTAGCCCCTTTTCTCAGCCCCTACATGTTGGAAGGAACTGCCCGTGACTCAGAAGCCCGACCAGTGTCTTGGTGAATGGATTGACCGCGAAGCCCTCGCCGAAGCGATGATTCCGCTGATTGGTCAGCTGTATCGCAACAACAACGTGGTGACTTCGATCTACGGTCGTGGCCTGATCAACCGTTCGGTGATCGCCATCCTCAAGGCGCACCGTTTCGCCCGTCACCGCATCGCCGACGAAACCGAGCTGTCGGTGCATGACACCTTCCAGATCCTCAAGACCATGAGCGAGATGAACCTCGGCGCCGCCTCGGTCGATCTCGGCAAGCTGGTCGCCAAGTACAAGGATGCCGGCAACGGCCGCAGCCTCGAGCAGTTCGTGCGCGAGGAGCTGGCCGAGGTCGCCGACAAGCGTCACGCGGCTACCGGGCACAAGGGCACTGACGTCGTGCTGTACGGCTTCGGCCGCATCGGCCGGCTGCTGGCGCGCATCCTGATCGAGAAGACCGGTGGTGGCGACGGCCTGCGCCTGCGCGCCATCGTCGTGCGCAAGGGCGCCGACAACGATCTGGTCAAGCGCGCCAGCCTGCTGCGTCGTGATTCGGTGCATGGTCCTTTCGATGGCACCATCACCATCGATGAAGAAAACAACACCATCACCGCCAACGGCAATCTGGTCCAGGTGATCTACTCCAACGATCCGGCCTCGGTCGACTACACCCAGTACGGCATCGAGAATGCACTGCTGGTGGACAACACCGGCAAGTGGCGCGACGCCGAAGGTCTGGGTCAGCACCTCAAGTGCCCGGGTGTCGCTCGCGTCGTATTGACCGCGCCAGGCAAGGGTGAGCTGAAGAACATCGTGCATGGCATCAACCATGGCGACATCACCGCCGATGACAAGATCATCTCTGCCGCGTCCTGCACCACCAACGCCATCGTGCCGGTGCTCAAGGCAGTGAACGATCAGTACGGTATCGTCAACGGTCACGTCGAGACCGTGCATTCCTACACCAACGACCAGAACCTGATCGACAACTTCCACAAGGGCAGTCGTCGTGGTCGCAGCGCCGCGCTGAACATGGTCATCACCGAGACCGGTGCCGCCACTGCAGCCGCCAAGGCGCTGCCGGTGCTCAAGGGCAAGCTGACCGGCAACGCCATCCGCGTGCCGACGCCGAACGTGTCCATGGCCATCCTCAACCTGAACCTCGAGAAAGCCACCAGCCGTGACGAGATCAACGAGTACCTGCGCCAGATGGCCATGCACTCTGACCTGCAGAAGCAGATCGACTTCGTCAACTCGCAGGAAGTTGTATCCACTGATTTCGTCGGTTCGCGTCATGCCGGCGTAGTGGACGCCGAGGCGACCATCTGCAACGACAACCGCGTCGTGCTGTACGTCTGGTACGACAACGAGTTCGGTTACAGCTGCCAGGTCGTGCGCGTGATGGAGGACATGGCCGGGGTCAACCCGCCAGCCTTCCCGCGTTAAGCGCTGCGAAAGTGACAAATAACGGGAGCCTCGGCTCCCGTTTTTCGTTTTCTGGACGGCTGGTCCGTGTTGCGAACGGGCTAGCCTGAGCCGTCGCCCGCCCGACCCGCCACCGTGCTTCGGTATTTTTGCTTCTCTTGTTTCGAGTCAAAAATCCGCAATGCTTGGGTGGTCAGTCAAGGTGCGCGACCTCTATAATCGGGCGGATTTTTTACCTGGGTCCGCGACATGGTGTCGCGCCAATAACCTATTGGCGCGCGCGGCGCAATCCTACTTTGCGCCATGCCGCTGGATCTGCAAAAAAAGCTTTCTAAAATCAGTGGTTAGGCAAACCGATGATCAATATAAAACGAGGGCTCGATCTGCCCATAGCCGGTGCCCCGGCGCAGCGTATCGAGGCCGGCAGGCCCGTGCGCAGCGTCGCGGTCATTGGCTTCGACTATCCGACGATGAAGCCGACCATGGCCGTTCAGGTCGGTGATCGGGTCAAGCTGGGGCAGCTCCTTTTTTCCGACAAGAAGTCGCCGGGCGTAAACTACACCGCGCCCGGTGCCGGCGTTGTCAGTGCGGTGCATCGCGGCGAGAAGCGTGTGCTGCAATCGGTGGTCATCGACCTCGATGGCGATGAGGAAGTCACCTTCGCGAGCTATTCTCCAGCCCAGCTGGATGGTCTGAGCAGCGAGCAGGTGCGTGAAAACCTGCAGCAGTCCGGCCTGTGGACCGCGCTGCGCACGCGTCCGTTCAGCAAGGTCCCGGCGATCGATGCCACGCCTGCCTCGATTTTCGTCACCGCCATCGATACCCATCCGTTGGCCGCTGATCCTGCGGTGATCATCGCCGAGCAGGCGGAAGCCTTCGAGGCAGGCCTGAAGGTACTCGGCAACCTGGGCAAAGTGTTCCTGTGCAAAGCGCCGAATGCCTCGTTGCCTGGCGAGTCCCTGGCCAAGGTTCAGGTCGAAAGCTTCAACGGTCCGCATCCTGCCGGGCTGGCTGGCACGCACATTCACTTCCTCGATCCGGTCAGCGCCAGCAAGAGCGTCTGGACCATTGGTTATCAGGACGTGATCGCGGTCGGCAAGCTGTTCACCAGCGGCCGTCTGTCGGTCGAGCGCGTCGTTTCCCTGGCCGGCCCGGTGGTCGAGCAGCCACGTCTGGTTCGTGCCCGTCTCGGTGCCAATCTCGACGAGCTGACCGCCGGTGAGCTGCAGCCCGGCGCCAACCGCGTCGTATCAGGCTCGGTGCTCGGCGGTCGTACCGCTCACGGCGCGTTCGCCTACCTTGGTCGCTATCACCAACAGGTGTCGTGCCTGCGCGAAGGTAAAGAGCGCGAGATGCTGCACTACCTGCGTGCCGGTGTGGAGAAGCACTCGATCCTCAACATCTATATCTCCAAGCTGATGGGTGGCAAGAAGTTCGCCTTCTCCACATCCACCAACGGCAGTCCGCGCGCTATGGTGCCGGTGGGCAACTACGAGGAGGTCATGCCTCTGGACGTGCTGCCGACCCAGCTGCTGCGCGCCCTGATCGTGGGCGACACCGAGGTGGCGCAGAAGCTCGGCTGCCTGGAGCTGGATGAAGAAGATCTGGCGCTGTGCACCTACGTCTGTGCCGGCAAGTACGAATACGGCCCGATCCTGCGGGACAATCTGACCCGCATCGAGAAGGAGGGTTAAGGCATGGGCATTCGCGCATTCCTCGACAAGATCGAGCATCACTTCGAAAAAGGCGGCAAGTACGAAAAGTGGTACGCACTGTACGAAGCGGCCGACACCTTCCTCTATCGTCCCGGTAGCGTCACCAAGACCACCGCTCACGTGCGCGACGGCATCGACCTCAAGCGCATGATGATCACTGTCTGGTTGTGCACCTTCCCGGCGATGTTCTTCGGTATGTGGAACACCGGCTATCAGGCCAACCTGATCTACGCGCAGAGCCCCGATCTGCTGGCTGCCCAGGAAGGCTGGCGCTTCGCATTAATCGGTGCACTGGCCGGCTTCGATCCCAACAGCCTGTGGGACAACTTCATCCAGGGCGCGGCCTACTTCCTGCCCATCTACGCGGTGACCTTCATCGTCGGTGGTTTCTGGGAAGTGCTGTTCGCCTCGATCCGCAAGCATGAGGTAAACGAAGGCTTCTTCGTCACCTCCGTGCTGTTCGCCCTGATTCTGCCGCCGACCATTCCGCTGTGGCAGGTCGCGCTAGGCATCAGCTTCGGCGTGGTGATCGGCAAGGAGATCTTCGGCGGTACCGGCAAGAACTTCCTGAACCCGGCGCTGACCGCGCGGGCGTTCCTGTTCTTCGCTTACCCGGCGCAGATGTCTGGCGATGCTGTATGGACCGCGGTCGATGGTTATGCCGGTGCAACCGCGCTGAGCCTGGGCTTCGCCGGTGGTATCGAGAACGTTGTCCAGAGCGGCATCACCTGGATGGACGCCTTCGTCGGCACCATTCATGGCTCGATCGGTGAAACCAGCACCCTGGCGATCTTCATCGGTGGCGTCGTCCTGATCGGCAGCAAGATCGCCTCCTGGCGCATCGTCTCCGGTGTCATGCTGGGCATGATCGGCCTGAGCACGCTGTTCAACCTAATTGGCTCGGACACCAACCCGTTGTTCGGCATGCCCTGGTACTGGCATATGGTCGTCGGCGGTTTCGCCTTCGGCATGATCTTCATGGCGACCGACCCGGTGTCGGCTTCCATGACCAACACCGGCAAGTGGGTGTTCGGTGCCCTGATCGGCGTGATGGTCGTGCTGATCCGCGTGGTCAACCCCGCCTTCCCCGAAGGCATGATGCTGGCGATCCTGTTCGCCAACCTGTGTGCGCCGCTGATTGACCATTTCGTCATTCAGGCCAATATCAAGCGGAGGCTGGCACGTAATGTCTAGTCAGAAAGAATCCACCGTTCGCACGCTGACGGTAGCCCTGTTGGTCTGCCTGGTGTGCTCCATTTTCGTCGCCGGTGCGGCCGTGGCACTGCGTCCGACCCAGCAGGAAAACCGCCTGCTGGACAAACAGCGCAGCATCCTGGCGATCGCCGGCCTCGGCGAGCCGGGCATGTCCGGTAATCAGGTCAAGCAGCTGTTCAACGAGCGCATCGTTGCTCGTCTGGTCAATCTGGAAACCGGCAAGTTCAGCGACGAATTCGACGCCAAGACCTTCGATCCGCTCGCAGCGGCCAAAGATCCTGCACTGTCCAAAGCGCTGCCGAGCGAACAGGACATCGCTTCGATCAAGCGTCGTGAGCGTTACAGCACCGTCTATATCGTCGAAGCTCAGGGCGAAGGCGAGATCGATACGCTGATTCTGCCGGTTCGCGGTTACGGTCTGTGGTCCACCCTCTATGGCTTCATGGCTGTCAAGGGTGATCTGAATACCGTTGCCGGCTTCGGCTTCTATCAGCACGGCGAAACTCCGGGCCTCGGTGGCGAGGTCGACAATCCGAAGTGGCGTGGCATGTGGCCTGGCAAGGAACTGTACGACGACAACGGCGACCTGGCCGTACAGATCGTCAAGGGCGGTGTCGACCCGCAGAGCCCGAAAGCCGACCATCAGGTCGATGCCCTGGCCGGTGCGACCCTGACCAGCAATGGTGTCAACGCGCTGTTGCACTTCTGGTTGGGCGAGAACGGCTTCGGTCCATTTATCGCTAATCTGCGCGCTGGGGAGGCTTGATCATGTCGCAACCCACTGTCAAAGAAGTTCTGCTCAATCCGATCTTCAATAACAACCCCATCGGTCTGCAGATTCTCGGAATCTGCTCGGCGCTGGCGGTCACGTCCAACCTGAACACGGCGCTGGTGATGTCAGTGGCGCTGACGCTGGTCACGGCGTTCTCCAACCTGTTCATCTCGATGATCCGCAGTCAGATCCCCAACTCGATCCGCATGATCGTGCAGATGGTGATCATCGCCTCGTTGGTGATCGTGGTTGATCAGATACTCAAGGCCTATGCCTTCTCGTTGTCCAAGCAGTTGTCGGTGTTCGTCGGTCTGATCATCACCAACTGTATCGTGATGGGGCGTGCGGAAGCCTTCGCCATGCAGAACCCGCCAATGCTGTCGTTCTTCGACGGTATCGGCAACGGTCTGGGCTACAGCGCCATGCTCATTGCGCTCGGCATCGTTCGCGAACTGTTCGGAGCTGGCAAGCTGATGGGTTACACCATTATTCCAGTTGTGAACGACGGTGGTTGGTATCAGCCCAACGGCTTGCTGCTGCTGCCACCTTCGGCGTTCTTCCTGATCGGTCTGTTCATCTGGGGCATTCGCACCTGGAAGAAGGAACAGGTCGAGAAGCCTGCCTTCAAGATGGCGCCGCAAGTCTCGAACAAGGAGGCTTACTAATGGAGCACTACATCAGCTTGTTCGTCCGTGCGGTGTTCATCGAGAACATGGCGCTGGCATTCTTCCTCGGCATGTGTACCTTCATCGCGATTTCCAAAAAGGTGGAAACCGCAATCGGCCTGGGTATCGCGGTCATCGTGGTGCAGGCCATTACCGTGCCTGCCAACAACCTGATCTACACCTACCTGCTGAAAGCCGGTGCGTTGTCCTGGGCAGGATTGCCAGATGTGGACCTGAGCTTTCTCGGTCTGCTCAGCTATATCGGCGTGATCGCGGCCATTGTGCAAATCTTGGAAATGCTGCTGGATAAGTACGTACCTAGCCTCTACAACGCACTGGGCGTATTCCTGCCGCTGATCACCGTGAACTGCGCCATCATGGGCGGCACTTTGTTCATGGTCGAGCGTGACTACAACCTGGGCGAGAGTGTCGTCTACGGGTTCGGCTCCGGCGCATCCTGGGCGCTGGCCATTGCTTTGCTGGCCGGTATTCGCGAGAAACTGAAATACAGCGATGTTCCGGATGGGTTGCAGGGGTTGGGTATCACCTTCATCACCATCGGACTGATGTCGCTGGGCTTCATGTCTTTCTCTGGCGTACAGCTGTAAGGACGGAACGAACTGATGAGTTACGAAATTTTCCTCGCCATCGGTATGTTCACCGCCATCGTGCTTGCGCTGGTGGTGATCATCCTGGCTGCACGCGCCAAGCTGGTATCCAGCGGTGACGTGTCAATCGAAATCAACGGTGAGCGTACGATTACCGTGCCCGCCGGTGGCAAGTTGCTGCAGACCCTGGCCGCCAACAACATCTTCCTCTCGTCAGCCTGTGGTGGCGGCGGTACCTGCGCGCAGTGCAAGTGCATCGTCGAGAGCGGTGGTGGCGAGATGCTGCCTACCGAGGAGTCGCACTTCACCCGTCGTGAGGCGGGCGAAGGCTGGCGCCTGTCCTGTCAGACTCCGGTCAAGGCGGACATGAAGATCGAAGTGCCGGAAGAAGTCTTCGGCGTGAAGAAGTGGGAGTGCACCGTCGAGTCCAATCCCAACGTCGCGACCTTCATCAAGGAGCTGACGCTCAAGCTGCCGGAAGGCGAGAACGTCGACTTCCGCGCGGGTGGTTATGTGCAGCTCGAGTGCCCGCCGCATGAAGTGCGTTACCGCGATTTCGACATTCAGGAAGAGTATCGCGGCGACTGGGACAAGTTCGACCAGTGGAAGTACGTGTCGAAGTGCGACGAGACCGTGATTCGTGCGTACTCCATGGCTAACTATCCGGAAGAGCGTGGCCTGGTGAAGTTCAACATCCGTATCGCTTCGCCGCCGCCGGGTCGTGACGATATTCCGCCGGGCAAGATGTCGTCTTACGTGTTCAGCCTCAAGCCGGGCGACAAGATCACCGTCTACGGACCCTTCGGCGAGTTCTTCGCCAAGGACACCGACGCGGAGATGGTTTTCATCGGCGGTGGTGCGGGTATGGCACCGATGCGCTCGCACATTTTCGATCAGCTCAAGCGTCTGAAGTCCAAGCGCAAGATGAGCTTCTGGTACGGTGCGCGCTCCATGCGCGAGGCCTTCTACGTCGAAGAGTACGATCAGCTGCAGGCCGAGAACCCGAACTTCGAGTGGCATCTGGCGCTGTCCGATCCGCTGCCGGAAGACAACTGGGACGGCCCGACCGGCTTCATCCACAACGTGCTGTATGAGAACTATCTGAAGGACCACCCGGCTCCGGAGGACTGCGAGTTCTACATGTGCGGCCCGCCCATGATGAATGCCTCGGTCATCAAGATGCTCACCGACCTGGGTGTGGAGCCGGAAAACATCCTGCTCGACGACTTCGGCGGCTAGCATGATCCGAGCTTCACTCTGGTCCACTGCTGTCGCGTCTCTCCAGCCCGTCATCGCTGTCGCTTTCGCGACAGCCCTGACGGGCTGTCTGTTTCAGGACAAGGTCGAAGCCTTCACCGGGCCGACCATGGGCAGTACCTATACGGTCAAGTACGTGCGCAGCAGCGATGTTCCGGCCAAGGACGTGCTGCAGGGTGAGGTCGAGGCCATCCTCGCCGACCTCGACAAGCAGCTGTCCACCTATCGCAGCGATTCCGACGTCGAGCGCTTCAATGCCCTGCCGGGCGGTAGCTGTGAGCCGATGCCGGATATGGTGCGCGAATTAGTCGCAGCGGGCGATCAGCTATCGACCGACAGCGATGGCGCATTCGATCTTACACTCGAGCCTCTGCTCAACCTGTGGGGCTTTGGTCCGCAAGGTCGCGCCACACAGGTTCCGTCGGCGGACGATATCGAGGCCGCACGGGCGTTGACCGGTCATCGGCATCTGCGCATCGATGGCGATCAGTTGTGCAAGGCGGTGGCGGTACAGCTGGACTTCAACAGCATCGCTGCTGGCTATGCGGTGGATCGCGTTGTCGATCGTTTGAAGGCGCTGGGCGTTCAGAGTTACCTGGTGGAAATCACCGGGGAGCTCAAGGCTGAGGGCCGAAAGCCTGATGGTGCGCCGTGGCGCATAGCCATTGAAGCGCCCAGGGATGACCAGCGGGTTGCGCAAAAGATCGTCGAACTCGATGGCCTGGGCGTATCCACCTCCGGCGACTATCGGAACTACTTCGAGCAGGACGGCCGCCGCTATTCACATACCCTGGACCCGCAAAGCGGCAAGCCGATCGAGCATCACCTGGCTGCGGTGACGGTCGTCGATAAATCGACTTTGCGCGCCGACGGGTTGTCTACCGCGCTGATGGTACTGGGACCCGAGCGGGGACTGGCACTGGCTGAGCGTAATGCGATCGCCGCGTTCTTCGTCGTGCGCGAGGGACAAGGCTTCGCAACAACGAGCACCAAGGCTTTCGACGAGCTGTTTGGTGCGGGAGTAGAGCAATGACTTGGTTACTGGTTTTTCTGGTGATGCTGCTTGTGGTACTCGGCATGGCCATCGGTGTGATCATGGGGCGCAAGCCCATCGCGGGCTCCTGTGGGGGCATTGCCAATCTGGGCATCGAGAAGGAATGCTCCATCTGTGGCGGTAGCCGCGAGAAATGCGAAGAAGTGAACGAGGCGAAGAACGCGGGCAATACCGATCTCGCCTACGACGCGACAAAGCGTTGATGTAACCCTTCGCGCGCCCAGGCAGCCGTGAGCGGAGATGTCTGGTCGGTCCCGCTGAGAAGGCGTGCGGGCAATGCTGGTTTGCGTCCTTGGACATCGGCGAATTCGTTGACAGCGGCGGCGTCTTCCGCTGCGTTTTCAGGAGTGTATATGGCGGTCTATAACTACGATTTGGTTGTACTGGGTTCCGGTCCCGCCGGGGAGGGCGCGGCCATCAACGCCGTGAAGGCGGGGCGCAAGGTCGCCGTGGTTGACAATCGTCCGCTCGTAGGAGGTAACTGCACGCATCTGGGGACCATCCCGTCCAAGGCGCTGCGCCATTCGGTGCGGCAGATCATGCAGTACAACACCAATCCGCTGTTCCGCCAGATCGGTGAGCCGCGCTGGTTCTCCTTTCCCGACGTGCTGAAAAGCGCCGAGAAGGTCATCAGCAAGCAGGTCACCTCCCGTACCAGCTATTACGCCCGCAACCGCATCGACACCTTTTTCGGTACCGCCAGCTTCTCCGACGAGCAGAGCGTTGAAGTGGTCTGCCTTAACGGCATGGTGGAAAAGCTGGTTGCCAGCCAGTTCGTCATCGCCACGGGCTCCCGTCCTTATCGGCCGGCCGATATCGACTTCAACCACCCGCGCATTTACGACAGCGATACCATCTTGACCCTGAGCCACACGCCGCGTCGGATGATCATCTACGGAGCCGGCGTCATCGGCTGCGAGTACGCTTCGATCTTCAGCGGGTTGGGCGTGTTGGTCGACCTGATCGACAACCGCGAGCAACTGCTCAGCTTCCTCGACGACGAGATTTCCGATGCGTTGAGCTATCACCTGCGCAACAACAACGTGCTGATTCGCCACAACGAAGAGTACGAGCGGGTCGAGGGGCTGGAGAACGGAGTGATCCTGCATCTAAAGTCCGGCAAGAAGATCAAGGCCGACGCATTCCTCTGGAGCAACGGGCGTACCGGCAATACCGACAAGCTCGGCTTGGAGAACATCGGCCTCAAGGCCAACAGCCGTGGTCAGGTGCAGGTCGATGAGCACTACCGCACCGAGATCGGCAACATCTACGCAGCCGGCGACGTGATCGGCTGGCCATCGCTGGCCAGCGCCGCCTATGACCAGGGTCGCTCGGCTGCGGGCAGCATCGTCGAGAACGACTCCTGGCGTTTCGTCGATGACGTGCCGACGGGCATCTACACCATTCCGGAGATCAGCTCGATCGGCAAGAATGAGCGCGAACTGACCCAGGCGAAGATTCCCTATGAAGTGGGCAAGGCGTTCTTCAAGAGCATGGCGCGGGCGCAGATCTCCTTTGAGCCGGTGGGCATGCTGAAGATCCTGTTCCATCGCGAAACCCTGGAGGTGCTCGGTGTGCACTGCTTCGGTTATCAGGCCTCCGAGATCGTCCACATTGGCCAGGCGATCATGAACCAGAAGGGGCCGGCGAACAGCATCAAGTACTTCGTCAACACCACCTTCAACTACCCGACCATGGCGGAAGCCTATCGGGTGGCAGCGTTCGACGGGCTCAACCGGCTTTTTTGAGCGGCTCCGGCCGGCGGCCTGAGCCGGCTGGAGAGGGTTGGGACTCCCGGGATTGGCACTGGCCGAACCGGGAGAGCTTCTGATCAGGTGAGACGGTTCGGCAGCGCCAGCGCTGTCGAATCGTCGCATGGGTGCAAGGCCTGTAGGTCAGCCCTGAGCCAGTGTACTGACGGCGATGCCCGGATAATCGGTGATCAGGCTGTCCACGCCGAAGTCCGCCAGGCGCCGCATCAGCGCCGGCTCGTTCACGGTCCACACCGAAACATGCAGCCCCTGTTTTTTTGCCTTCTCCAGGCGCTCCGGGGTGCACAGCGTCCATTTCAGCGCCAGCAGATCGCAACCGTACTGACGGGCCACCTTGAGCGGGTCGAGCCAGTTGTATTCGGCTACCAGGCCACGCGAGATTTCCGGCGCCAGCCGATTCAGAGCCCGCAGAACCTCCCGTGAGCTGGAGGTGACGGTGATTCGTTCCATGAGCTGATAACGCTCGGCCAGCGCCTTGATTGCCAGCACCGTGCGCGCTGCTCGATCGCGCGAAGCACTCTTGACTTCCAGTTGCCAGTGCTCGAAGTCGCACTTCTCGAACAGTTCGCTGAGGCGCGGGATGGGGCAGGGTGTCTTCCAGCCCGGGCCACCCTGGCGGGCGTCGTACTTTACCAGCTCTTCGGCATCGTGCTGGGCAACCTTGCCTCGGCGGCCGGTGGTGCGCTTGAGCGTCGGATCATGGATGACCATCAACTCGCCATCGCGGGATAGGTGCAGGTCCAGCTCGCAGCGGCGTACGCCATGCTGCAGGCATTGCTCGAAGCTCGCCAGGGTGTTCTCCGGAGCTTCGCCCTTGGCGCCGCGGTGGCCGTAGATGAGTGTCACGGTTGTTGATCTTCCTTCATGGGTGGTTGAGCGCGCTGGTGGTGACGGACGCTGTTGATGACTCGGTCGCGTTCGAAATATACGGAGAATTCCCGATAATCCCAGCGGGTGATCGGCGGCTGGCCAACGGCCGGGTGCTCCTCGTCGGCGAGCCCGAAACGGTCCAGAACCTTGATCTTGGAGTCGCCACGCGCGGGCATCGCCATCTCGGGCTGGCCTTGCTGGCCGACGGGTATGCGAATTTCTTCGGCGAACACCGACGGGCTGAATGTCAGTGTGAACAGCAGGGTCGCCAGGCGGCGCATTGGTCACTCTCCTTGCAGGTTTTCCAGGGCCAGGCGCCTCTCCAGCGCCTGTTTCTGCAGGATATGCCGAGCAAGCAATTGTCGCTGTGCATCAGTCAACGCTTCGAACTCGGTGCCGATGTCGTAGCGGCCGTCCTGCATCGCGGTGCTGTAGATCACCCGTGCCGGCAACAGCAGGCCGAGCCCTTGCGGCAGCAGGACCAGCTTCAGCGTGATGACCTCGCCTTCCGCCAATGGCTGTTCGCTGACAAAGCTGATGCCACCTTCGGAAAGCACCACCGGCTGCGGTGCGCTCTGATCCTTCAGCAGGTCCTGCGCCAATGCCTGCCCCAGCAGCTCGATTCGCTTGTTCTGTACCTTGAGGTAATTGGCCAGCGTGCGGTTGCTCTCGGCAATCTGGCGTAACAAATGCTGCGCCTCGAAGTCCAGCTGATGAAGCTCGCCAAGCAGGTTGAACAGCGCGGGCAGAGGCTCGCTGGCGGCGGGGTGGTCCTGGCTCGCCGGGATGATTTCCAGTGCCACGCGATCCTCGATACGGTAGTATTCGCGGCGTTCTTCAGTGTCTTGTGTCGGCATGGCGATACCCGGGTAGCGTTGATGGCCAGAGTGTATCAGGCCCCGCGGTGGCGTCAGCTGCATGTTGTTTTCCCCCGCCAGCGAACCCGTCGATCTATGTTCAGACCGCTGTCCGTGTACATCGGGGCGCGCTACACACGCGCCAGACGTCGCAGTCTCTTCGTCTCCTTCATCTCCCTGACTTCCATGATTGGGCTCGCTCTCGGCGTGCTGGTGATGATCGTCGTGCTGTCGGTGATGAATGGCTTCGATCATGAAATGCGCACCCGCGTGCTGGGCATGGTGCCCCACGCGACCATCGAAAGCCCGACGCCGATCAACGATTGGCAGGCGCTGGGCTCGCGCGTCGAGCAGCACGCGCAGGTGTTGGCCTCTGCGCCGTTCATCCAGAGCCAGGGGCTGCTGACCCATCAGGGCCAGGTGACCAAGATCCTGATCAATGCGGTGGAGCCTCAGGCGGAGCGCCAGGTTTCGATCATCGATCAGTTCTTCCGCGAGGGCTCGCTGGATGATCTCAAGGCCGGCGAGTTCGGCATCGTCATCGGTGACAAGGCAGCTGCCAAGCTCGGTGTCGGCGTCGGCGACAAGATTACCTTCGTGGCGCCCGAGGTCACCGTGACTCCAGCGGGGATGTTCCCGCGCATGAAGCGTTTCACCGTGACCGGAATCTTTCATGTCGGTGCTGGCGAGATCGACGGTTACGTCGCGTTGGCCAACATTGCCGACATGGCGCGTTTGCAACGCTGGCAGCCGGATCAGGTGCAGGGGCTGCGTCTGCGTTTCGCCGATCTGTTCCAGGCGCCGCGTATCGCTTGGGAGCTGGCCGGTCAGCTCGGCGACGACTTCTATTCCCGCGACTGGACCCGCACCCACGGCAACCTCTATCAGGCGATCCGCATGGAGAAGGCCATGATCGGTCTGCTGTTGCTGCTGATCGTCGCGGTCGCCGCGTTCAACATTATCTCCACGCTGGTGATGGTGGTGACCGACAAGCGCGGCGACATCGCCATCCTGCGCACGCTGGGTGCTACGCCGAAGCAGATCATGGCGATTTTCATGGTCCAGGGCACCGTGATCGGCGTGGTCGGCACCTTGGTCGGCGCATTGCTTGGTATGTTTGCCGCCGTCAATGTCAGCAGCTGGATCGCCGCGCTGGAGCGGCTGATCGGACACAAGTTCCTGAGTGCCGACGTGTATTTCATCGACTACCTGCCGTCCCAGCTGATGGCAGCCGATGTGATCCAGGTCTGCGTCGCCGCGTTGATCCTGAGTTTCCTCGCGACCCTGTATCCGGCTTGGCGTGCCGCACGCACCCAGCCGGCAGAGGCGCTACGTTATGAGTGAGCGGGTAATGAACGAGCAAAAGCAGGCGGTGCTGAGTTGCCGCAACCTGGGCAAGCGCTACGAGCAGGGCCCCGAATCGGTGGAGGTCCTGTCCGGGCTCCAGCTGGAATTGTTCCCCGGTCAGCGCGTGGCCATCGTCGGCAGCTCCGGCTCGGGCAAGAGCACACTGCTGAACCTGCTCGGTGGGCTCGATACGCCGAGCGAAGGCAGCGTCTGGCTGGCCGGTGAGGAGTTGTCGGCGCTCAACGAGAAGGACCGTGGGCTGCTGCGCAACCGGGCTCTGGGCTTCGTCTATCAGTTCCATCACCTGCTTGCCGAGTTCACCGCGCTGGAAAACGTCTGCATGCCGCTGCTGATCGGGCGCACGCCGATCCCGGAAGCGCGGCAGCGAGCGTCGGCTCTGCTGCAGCGGGTCGGCCTCGGCCATCGCCTGGAGCACAAGCCTGCAGAGCTGTCCGGTGGTGAGCGACAGCGCGTGGCCATCGCTCGGGCATTGGTCAACGAGCCGGCACTGGTATTGCTCGATGAGCCAACCGGCAACCTGGACCATCACACCGCGCAGGGCATTCAGGATCTGATGCTCGAACTCAGCACCTCGCTGCATACCGCCTTTCTGGTAGTCACTCACGACCGCCAGCTCGCCGCCCAGATGGATCAGGTGCTGCGGCTGGAAGACGGGCGCCTGGTGGTCGAATGATGTTCAGGCCCGTCAGCGTTTTCATCGGCAGCCGCTACACCCGTGCCAAGCGGCGCAACCATTTCATCTCGTTCATTTCCCTGACCTCGCTGATCGGCCTGGCGCTGGGCGTGCTGGCGATGATCATGGTCCTTTCGGTGATGAACGGTTTCCAGCGCGAGATGAGCGCGCGGATTCTCGGCATGGTGCCGCATGCGACGGTCATCGGCGAGCAGCCGCTGGATGACTGGCAGGCGGTTGCCGCGCGTCTGTCGACATACCCGCAGATCGTCGGCATGGCGCCGGTGACGCAGCTCGAAGGCATGCTGTCGTTCAAGGGCAGCATGCAGCCGATCCAGATCAGCGGCATCGATCCAGAGGCCGAGGCGCAGGTTTCCATCGTCGGCGAGCGCCTGGTCGGCGGCAGCCTGGATGCGCTCAAGCCCGGCGAGTACGGTGTGATCATCGGTCTTATGACCGCGCGGCGATTCGGGCTGAAGCTGGGCGACAAGCTGACGTTGATCGTCCCTGAGGTCAGTTCGTCTCCCGGTGGCGTCACGCCGCGTATGCAGCGGCTGAATGTGGTCGGGGTGTTCAAGGTGGGTGCCGACCTGGACGGCAGCCTGGGGATGATCCATCGCGCCGACGCCGCGCAGATCCATCGCTGGACGCCGCAACAGGTCCAGGGCGTACGACTCAAGCTGGATGACCTCTACCGTGCGCCGGAGGTGGCGGCACAGGTACAGGCCACGCTGGGCGAAGGCTACCGCGTGGAGGACTGGTCTTACACCCAGGGCAGTCTGTTCAGCGCGATGAAGATGGAAAAGACCATGATTGGCCTGCTCCTGATGCTGATCGTCGCGGTAGCGGCGTTCAATATCATCGCCACCCTGATCATGGTGGTCGCCGACAAGCGCGCCGACATCGCCATCCTGCGGACCCTGGGGGCGACGCCGCGGCAGGTCATGGCGATCTTCATGGTCCAGGGCAGCATCATCGGCTTCAGCGGCACCGTGATCGGCGTAGTCCTGGGCGTGCTCGGCGCGCTGAACGTCAGCGAGCTGGTAGCCTGGCTGGAAAGGGTCTCCGGCCAGCACATCTTCAGCTCCGACGTCTATTTCATCAGTACGCTGCCTTCGGAGCTGCGTCTGGATGACGTGGTGCTGGTGTCGGTCGCGGCGCTTACCCTGAGTTTTCTCGCCACGATCTACCCGGCCTGGCGCGCCGCGCAGACCCAGCCTGCCGAGGCCCTACGCTACGAATGACCGGCTCGGCCGTCAACGACGGCCGTTCTGCCGCCGCCGCCAGCTGCGGCCGACCCACCAGCGCCAGTAGGCCTGAGTCAATACATAGCCGAGCACGGCCAGCACCAGCCCGCTGACCAGGGAACCCAGGTACAGCGGTTGCCAGTTGTGCTGCAGCATGTAGCGCACCCAGGCCAGGCTCAGTTCGGCCGGCATGCTGGAGGCCGGAGTATCCAGCAGCCAGGTGCCGATCTTGTAGTTGCAATAGAAGACCGGCGGCATGGTCAGCGGATTGGTCAGCCAGACCAGC
Organism: Stutzerimonas frequens; assembly: GCF_024448335.1. GTDB lineage: Bacteria > Pseudomonadota > Gammaproteobacteria > Pseudomonadales > Pseudomonadaceae > Stutzerimonas > Stutzerimonas frequens. The sequence goes on along the minus strand of NZ_JAMOHM010000002.1, from coordinate 275,085 downwards.
CCCACTGCGATCGGCAGATTGGCTCTGGAGGGCAGGGCGCAGACGGCCGCTGCAAGCATCTGCATCGGCATCGGGATCATGGCCCAGAACACGCCGATCGCCATCGCGCGGGATACCGAGTGTCGATTGAGATGCCAGAGATTGGGATCGTGAATCAGCGCGCCGAGAAAACGCAGAGACTTGTTAGTCTTGATGCGATCGGGGTGCGGCATGTAGCGTTTGAAAAAACGACGCGGCATGAAGGTTCTCTGAAGGCAGCAGCCCGGCGATTATGCCTTGAATCGCGGTGCGACGCTGACAGTAGTTTTGTGACATTACATCTGCGCCTGCGACAGATTGCCCCGCTTCGATAACGGTCCGGAAAGGATTTCTGGAGTCTGAAAAAATGCGCACATGGATGCTTGCGCTCGCCGCGGGCCTGGTCCTGCCACGCTTCCTTCCAGCCTTGCCCGCGCAATGGTTCTGTGCGGCGCTGGCGGCTGTCGGACTGTTGCTGCTGCTGCGCGTCCGCTGGGTGGCGCCAGGCCTGTTTCTGCTGGGCTTGAGCTGGGCCTGCTACCAGAGCCAGAGCGCCATCGACGACCGGTTGCCAGCGCCCATGGACGGTCGCACGTTCTGGATTGAGGGGCGGGTAGTGGGGTTGCCCAGCCGTATCGGCAATGTGGTGCGCTTCGAGCTCGACGACATCCAATCGCGCCATGCCGGGTTGCCATCGAAGGTGCGGCTGTCCTGGTATGACGGTCCGCTGCTACAAGCCGGCGAGCGCTGGCGGCTGGCGGCGCGACTGAAACGGCCACATGGCATGGTCAACCCGCATTCCTTCGATTACGAAGCCTGGTTGCTGGCGCGACGTATCGGCGCCACCGGCACGATCAAGGCGGGTGAGCGCCTAACGGCGTCGAGGGCAAGCGACGGATGGCGCGATCGGCTTCGGGCGCGGCTCATGGCCGTTCCGGCATCCGATCGGCAGGGCGCCATCGCGGCACTGGTGGTGGGTGACGATTCCGGTTTGAGCCGCGGCGACTGGCAGGTGCTGCAGGACACCGGCACCGTCCACCTGATGGTCATCTCCGGGCAGCACATCGGCATGTTGGCGGGGCTGCTCTATGGTCTGGTCGCATTGCTGGCTCGCCTGGGCGTGTGGCCGCGGTGGTTGCCATGGTTGCCTTGGGCGTGCGGGCTGGCGTTAAGCGGTGCGCTGGCCTATGGCTGGCTGGCCGGTTTCGAGGTGCCGGTGCGTCGTGCCTGCCTGATGGTGACGGTGGTGCTTGTCTGGCGGTTGCGCTTTCGCCATCTGGGCGTCTGGTTGCCGCTGCTGCTGGCGCTCGATGGCGTCCTGCTGATCGATCCCCTGGTGACATTGCAGCCCGGGTTCTGGCTGTCGTTTGGAGCGGTGGCGGTTCTGGCATTGGCGTTCTCGGGGCGGCTCGGTTCATGGCGCTGGTGGAAGGCCCTGACCCGGGCGCAGTGGGCGGCCACCCTCGGCCTGCTTCCGCTGTTGCTCGCCCTGGGGCTGCCGATAAGCGCGAGCGGGCCGCTGGCCAATCTGCTTGCCGTGCCTTGGGTGAGTCTCGCCGTGCCCTTTGCGTTGCTTGGTACGCTGCTGCTGCCGCTGGGTGGGGCTGGCGAAGCGTTGCTGTCGATGGTGGGCTTTTCGCTGGCACTACTTTTCGATGTGCTGGCAGCGATTGCGTCGTGGCAGCCCGCCTGGATTGCGGTCGGCCTGCCGCCCTGGGCTCTGGCGATGATCGGGCTGGGTGTGCTGTTGCTGTTGCTGCCAGCCGGTATTCCGCTGCGTTCGCTGGGCTTTGTGCTGTTGTTGCCGCTGGCATTCCCGCCTCGTGTCGAGGTCCCGGAGGGCCGAGCGCAGGTCTGGGTGCTGGATGTGGGCCAGGGCCTGGCGGTGCTGGTGCGCACCCGCGAGCATGCACTGCTTTACGATGCCGGGCCGAAGCAGGGCGAGTTCGACACAGGCGAGCGGGTGGTGGTCCCATCGCTCCGCACCCTTGGCGCGAGCCGGTTGGACCTGCTGTTGCTTAGCCATGCCGATAATGATCATTCGGGCGGTGCGGAGGCGGTCCAGCGGCTGCTCCGGGTCGAGCGGGTGGTCAGTGGCGAGCCGTCTCGCCACGCGCCGGATCTGGGCGCCGAACGTTGCGAAAGCGGCAGCGCTTGGCAATGGAACGATGTGCGCTTCAGTCTGTGGCAATGGCAGGCGGCGCAGGACAGCAACCAGCAGTCCTGCGTGCTGCAAGTCGAGGCCAACGGTGAGCGAATCCTGCTCACCGGCGACATCGACCAGTCCGCCGAGCAGGCTTGGCTGGCAAGTGAGCAGCAGATGTCATCGCACTGGCTGCTGCTGCCCCATCACGGCAGCCGCAGCTCCTCGTCGGAGCCGTTTCTGCGTGGCGTGGCCGCGCAAGCCGCGCTGATCTCGCGAAGTCTGCACAATCCGTTCGGCCACCCGCACCCGAGCGTGACCGCGCGGCTCGAGGCGTTCGATATCAAGGCCTACGACACCGCGTTGCATGGCGCCATCCGGATCGATCTGGGCGGTTTTTCGCCGCCAGAGCTGCAACGCTCGCAGCGACGATTCTGGCGGGAAAAATGAGAACGGCGGCCGTCGGCGACCCAGCGACCCTATGCTAGAGTGGCGCCACTTTTTCGAGGGGGATTCATCTCGTGTGGGAGCTGGTCAAAGCAGGCGGCTGGATAATGCTGCCAATCATCCTGTGTTCCATCGCAGCCGCCGGTATCGTTGCTGAACGCCTCTGGACGCTGCGTCCCAGCCGTGTCACGCCTCCGCATCTGCTGGGCCAGGTATGGAAGTGGATCAAGGAGAAGAAGCTCAGCAACCAGAAACTCAAGGAGTTGCGTGCCGACTCCCCGCTGGGTGAGATCCTCGCCGCCGGCCTGAGCAATTCCAAGCGTGGCCGTGAGATCATGAAAGAATGCATCGAGGAGGCCGCCGCCCGCGTCGTTCACGATCTGGAGCGCTATCTCAACGCCCTGGGCACCATCGCCGGCATTGCACCCTTGCTCGGTCTGCTGGGGACCGTGCTGGGCATGATCGAGATCTTCAGCGCCTTCATGGGCTCGGGCATGGCCAACGCACCGCTTCTCGCAGGAGGCATCGCCAAGGCGCTGATCACCACCGCTGCGGGCTTGATGGTCGGTATCCCCGCGCTGTTCTTCCATCGTTTCCTGCAGCGTCGCGTCGACGAACTGGTGGTGGGCATGGAACAGGAGGCGATCAAGCTGGTGGAAGTGGTACAGGGCGACCGCGATGTCGATCTGGGTGAGGACAAGGCGTGAAATTCCGTCGCAAACCCCGGGAGAACGTGGAGATCGGGCTGGCACCACTGATCGATGTGGTGTTCATCCTGCTGCTGTTCTTCGTGGTCACCACCACCTTTACCCGTGAAACGCAGCTCAAGGTCGATCTGCCGGAAGCGGCCAGCGGCACACCACCGCAGGATGCTGAGGTCCGCCAGCTGGAGGTGCTGATCGATGTGGCTGGCAATTATTCGCTCAACGGCAAGGCGCTGCTCAAGAGCGATCTGAACTCGCTGATGGCTGCGCTGAGCAAGGAGTCCGGCGGCGACAACCGGTTGCCGATAATCATCAGCGCCGACGGCAAGACGCCGCATCAGGCTGTCATCACCGCGATGGATGCCGCTGGCAAGCTTGGCTTCGGCCAACTGCGGATCACCACGGTCGAGGCGCAGGCGTCGCCCTGATGTCCTTTGCCGAGCGCCTGCAACGTGCCTGGTATCAGGGGCATCCGGCATTGCGTCTGTTGGCGCCCTTGGAGCTGCTGTACCGGCGCGTGGTCGGAGCCAGGCGCCGGCGTTTCCTCGAAGATCCGAACACCGCCTATCGCGCTCCTGTTCCGGTTGTCGTCGTAGGCAATATCACCGTCGGCGGAACCGGCAAGACGCCGCTGATCCTCTGGTTGATCGAACACTGTCAACGTCGCGGGCTGCGTGTCGGCGTCGTTAGCCGCGGCTACGGTGCCAAGCCGCCGGAGCTGCCGTGGCGGGTCCGCGCCGGGCATCCGGCGCAGTACTGCGGTGACGAGCCCTTGCTGATTGTCCAGCGCACTGGTGTGCCGCTGATGGTCGATCCTGATCGCGCGCGCGCCGTCCGCGCTTTGCTGGAGCAGGAGCCGCTCGATCTGATCCTCTCCGACGACGGCTTGCAGCACTACCGGCTGGCGCGCGATCTCGAATTGGTGCTGATCGATGCCGCGCGTGGGCTGGGTAACGGGCGCTGCCTACCGGCCGGTCCACTGCGTGAGCCGCCTGTGCGGTTGAACGAGGTGGATGCCGTACTGTTCAACGGCGCCACGGCTGATTCCGATGATGGATATGCATTCAACCTCCGCCCGGTGGCGCTGGTGGAGTTGAGCTCCGGCGAGTGTTGGCCGCTCAGTCGTTACCCGGCCGGCCAGCAGTTGCATGCGGTGGCGGGTATCGGCAACCCGCAGCGTTTCTTCGACACGCTCGAGACGCTACACTGGCGACCGATTCCGCACGCCTTCGCCGATCACGCCGATTACAGCCTGGAGCAGCTGAAGTTCAGCCCCGAGCTGCCACTGGTGATGACCGAGAAGGACGCGGTGAAATGCCGGGCGTTCGCACCCCCGGGTTGGTCGTATCTGCAGGTGCAGGCCGTGCCCTCCACGGCGTTCGTTACCTGGTTCGACGATCAGCTGGCGCGATTGCTGCCCGATCTCTCTTAAGCCGCTCGACCTGCTGCCGCGGTCGATCGCTTCCAAGGACTGCGCATGGATACCAAACTGCTCGACATTCTGGCCTGCCCACTATGCAAGGGGCCGTTGAAGCTCGCCGAGGACAAGTCGGAACTGATCTGCAAGGCCGATGGCCTGGCCTTTCCCGTGCGTGACGGCATCCCGGTAATGCTCGAGAGCGAAGCGCGTACTCTGGATGTGGATGAGCGTCTGGACAAATGAGCACCGCCTATACCGTCGTCATTCCGGCCCGCTACGCATCGACCCGATTGCCCGGCAAGCCGCTGCAGGACATCGCCGGCAAGCCGATGATTCAGCACGTCTGGGAGCAGGCGAGCAAGAGCGCGGCCCAGCGTGTAGTGATTGCCACCGATGATCAGCGCATCGTCGATGCCTGCACAGCGTTTGGCGCAGAGGTCGTGCTGACCCGCGCCGAGCATAACTCCGGCACCGATCGTTTGGCCGAGGTGGCCGAGCAGCTCGGGCTGCCTGGCGATGCCATCGTGGTCAACGTGCAGGGCGACGAGCCGATGATTCCTCCAGCGGTGATCGACCAGGTCGCCGCCAACCTTGCAGAGCATCCGGAGGCGGCCATCGCTACGCTGGCCGAACCGCTGGCAGATGCGCAGGCGCTGTTCAATCCCAACGTGGTCAAGGTGCTCTCGGATATCAACGGCCTGGCGCTGACCTTCAGCCGCGCGCCGCTGCCCTGGGCGCGTGACAGCTTTGCCGTGGACCGCAGCCAGCTACCGCCCGCAGTCCCTTACCGGCGGCACATCGGCATCTATGCCTATCGCGCCGGCTTCCTGGCCGACTTCGTGTCCTGGGGGCCGTGCTGGCTGGAGGATACGGAGTGTCTGGAGCAGCTGCGTGCGCTCTGGCATGGGCGGCGCATCCATGTCGCCGATGCCGTCGAAGCTCCTCCCGCCGGGGTCGATACGGCTGAGGACCTGGATCGGGTTCGCCGTTTGCTGGGTGGCTGACATGAAGGTGCTGTTCGTCTGCATGGGCAATATCTGCCGTTCGCCCACGGCCGAGGGTGTGTTCCGCCAGCGGATCGAGCAGGCCGGCCTTGGCGCGCGAGTCGAAATCGATTCGGCCGGAACCGGCGACTGGCATGTCGGCAAGGCGCCAGACCAGCGCGCGTGCGAGGCGGCGAGACGGCGTGGTTACACGCTCGACGCCTTGCGCGCCCGGCAGGTTTCCATTGCGGACTTCCAGCGCTTCGATCTCATCCTGGCAATGGATCACGACAATCTGGCACGGCTGCAGGCTCTGCGCCCGAAGCACGGCGCCAAGGCGGAAGTCGACCTGCTGCTGCGTCGCTACGGGCTTGGCTGCGATGTAGTGCCCGATCCTTACTATGGCGAAGCAGACGGTTTCGACAACGTGCTGAATCTCATCGAAGAAGCCAGTGATGCGCTGCTCGCCGAGATAAAGGGACGACTGTGAGCCTCACCATAGAAGCCAACCGCTCCCTCAAGCCGTTCAACACCTTTGCCGTCGACCAGCGCGCCCGGTACTTCGCCGAGGCCCACAGTGATGCCGATGTGCATGAGGCGATTGCCCGTGCGCGCCAGCTCGGGGTGCCGCTTCTGCCGCTCGGTGGCGGAAGCAACCTGCTACTGACTCGCGATGTGTCGGCCCTGGTGCTGCACATGGCCAGTCGAGGCAAGCGGATCATCGACGAGTCGACCGGTCAGGTGATCGTCGAGGTGGAAGCCGGGGAGCCCTGGCATCCCTTTGTGCTCTGGAGTCTGGAGCAGGGCCTGATCGGGCTGGAGAACCTGAGCCTGATCCCCGGGACCGTGGGCGCTTCACCGATTCAGAACATCGGCGCCTATGGCGTCGAGATCAAGGATGTATTCTCCGGTCTCACGGCACTGGATATCGAAACCGGGGCGCTTCGGGACTTCGCGCTGGCCGACTGCGCATTCGCCTATCGCGACAGCGTTTTCAAGCAGCGGCCGGGGCGCTATCTGATCCTGCGGGTGCGTTTCGCTCTGCGCCGCCAGGCCTCCTTGCATCTCGAGTACGGCCCGATCCGCCAGCGGCTGGCGGAGCAGGGGATCGTCGAGCCTACGGCAATGGATGTGAGTCGTGCGGTCTGCGCCATTCGCAGTGAAAAGCTGCCGGACCCACGAGAGCTGGGCAATGCCGGAAGCTTCTTCAAGAATCCGCTGGTGTCCGCCGAGACGGCGCATGCACTTCGCGAGACGTATCCCGATCTGGTGGCTTATCCACAGGATGACGGCCTGGTGAAGCTGGCGGCCGGCTGGCTGATCGAAAGGGCGGGCTGGAAGGGGTTTCGTGATGGCGACGCCGGTGTGCATCGGCTGCAGGCGCTGGTGCTGGTGAACTATGGACAGGCCACCGGTGAGCAGCTGCTGCAGCTGGCGCGACGAATTCAGGCCGACCTGATCGAGCGCTTCGGTGTCTCCCTGGAGATCGAGCCGAACGTGCTCTGATGGTCGTTCGATGGCCTGGGCGGCAGCCTGGTTCCAATGACAGCCCCCGTACCTGACGCCCGATGCGATGCATTGGGCGTTTTCGTATGTGCTGTTCCGTTCGCCCGCTCCGCTGTGCTCGAGCGAGGTGTAGACCTTGTTCAGGACGGGACAACAGAAATAAAAAAGGGATGCCGAAGCATCCCCTTTCAACAGCAGTGTCGTTTTAGCCTTGCGGCTTCTCACGACTGTCCGGCTCGGTTCCTTGAGCAGGCTGCTCCGATTCATCGGTAGCAGGCTGAGGCGTCTCGCCGGTCAGCGATGCCAGCGGATCACGCTCGCTTGCATCGGCAGATGGTGCCTGCTCGGTGGTCGGTTCGATCGGCTTCTCTTCAGCCGCAGGCTGTTCCTCGGCAAGCACCGGCTCTACTGTCTGCTCGGGCTGGACGTCGGCTACCTGCTCAGCGGCTGGCTGTTCCGGCTGGGCTTCGACGACAGGTTCACTGGCGACGATTTCCGGGCTAGCGAGCGGTTGTTCCGCAGCGGCCTTGGCTTCGGCTTCAGCCGCTTCCTTGGCCAGGCGCTCGGCTTCACGCTGACGGCGACGGACCTCACGCGGATCGTTGGGCGCGCGACCACTCGGCGTCAACGCCGGGGTGGCAACCGGTGCCGCTTCGGTCTTCTCGACCACCGGCTCGGGCGTAGGCTGCGGAGCCGCTGCCTGCTGAGCGGGCTGCGCTACCTCTTTCGGCGCTTCTTCAGCCGGTTGTACCGGAGCCTCGACCGTGGCCTCGGGCGCGGTCGGCTCCTCGAGAACCTTGCGCTCGTCCATTTCCTGGGTAACAGGGGCCTCGGTGGCCGGTGCGTGCTCGACGATCGTCGCGACGCCTTCGCTGCTGGTCTGAATCACTGAGTCTTCGGCCAGCGTTGCCTGCGGCGCAGCCTCGGTATCGGCGGTGTTGGCGGCCAGAGCGGCAGCAGTTGCAGCGATGGCGATTTCTTCGGTTTTCACCGGGGCATTGCGCTCATCGACTTCCTCGATCTCATTGCCGTTGGCATCGCGCTGGCGTTCACGGCGGTTGCTGCGACGGCGCTGGCCACGGGAGCGACGACGTGGGCGCTCGCTCTCGTTGCCTTCGGCGCCTTCATTGGCTTCCTGAGCGTCTTCGGTTTCGCCCGCTTCGACGGCCTGCTGCAGCAGCTCGTCCGCAGCTGCGGCCGGCTGCTCGGCACGCGGTTTGCGCTCTTCACGCGGGGGGCGAGGCTGGCGCTCGGCCTGCTCTTCCTGCGCTACTGTCGGTGCCTCGTCGATCGGTGCACGCAGCTCACGCTTGCGCTCTTCACGGGGCTTGCGTTCTTCACGCGGGGCACGTTCGCGACGTGGCTGGGCTTCGCCGGCCTCTGCCTGCTCGCGGGGCTTGCGCTCCTCGCGAGGTGGGCGCGGCTGGCGCTCTTGCCGCTCTTCACGAGGCTGGCGTTCCTCGCGGGATTGGCGCTCTTCGCGCGGCTGGCGTTCTTCACGCGATTTGCGCTCGTCATCACGTCCGCCACGCGAGTCGCGCCGGCGGTTCTGCTGGCGACCGCTACGGCGCTCGTCGTTACGCTGCGGGCGGGCGGATGCCGGCTTCTTCTCCACTTGCGCAGCGGCCTGTGGCTCCTCGGCTTTGCCTGCGAACAGGCCGACCAGTGATTTGATCAGGCCCTTGAACAGACTCGGTTCTTGTGCAGGCGTGGCCACGGGTGCTTCGGCAGGTGCCTGAGCGGCACTGGCGGGGGCGCTGCGCTGCGGTGCGGTCTTGACCGCGGCCTCCTGGCGAACCAGGGTGCGAGTCGAGCTGACCGGCTGGACTTCTTCGGCTTCGCTCTGGCTCATCTCGTAGCTGGCCTGACCGGCAACGACCTCGGGACTGTCGTCACGCAGGCGCTGCACTTCGAAATGCGGCGTCTCCAGATGGTCGTCCGGCAGGATGAAAATACGTGCGCGGGTGCGCAGTTCGATCTTGGTGATCGCGTTGCGCTTTTCATTGAGCAGGAATGCTGCGACCTGGAAGGGCACGCGGGCGCGAACCTCGGCGGTGCGATCCTTGAGGGCTTCTTCTTCGATCAGGCGCAGGATTGCCAATGACAGCGATTCGACGTCGCGGATGATGCCCTGGCCATTGCAGCGTGGGCAGACGATGCCGCTGGTTTCGCCCAGGGATGGGCGCAGGCGCTGGCGCGACATCTCCAACAGGCCGAAACGCGAGATGCGGCCGACCTGGATGCGTGCGCGGTCGGCTTCCAGGGCTTCGCGCATCTTTTCTTCGACGGCGCGCTGGTTCTTGGCTGGCGTCATGTCGATGAAGTCGATCACGATCAGGCCGCCGATGTCGCGCAGGCGCAGCTGGCGTGCGATTTCCTCGGCCGCTTCCAGATTGGTCTGCAGCGCCGTTTCTTCGATGTCGCCACCCTTGGTAGCTCGCGCCGAGTTGATGTCGATGGACACCAGGGCTTCGGTCGGGTCGATAACGATGGAACCGCCGGAAGGCAGCTTCACTTCACGCTGGAAGGCTGTTTCGATCTGGCTTTCGATCTGGAAACGGTTGAACAGTGGAACGGAGTCTTCGTAGAGCTTGATCTTGCTGGCGTACTGCGGCATCACTTGTTGGATGAAGCTCAGTGCTTCGTCCTGTGCCTCGACGCTGTCGATCAGCACTTCGCCGATATCCTGGCGCAGATAGTCGCGGATGGCGCGAATGATGACGTTGGATTCCTGATAGATCAGGAACGGGGCAGCACGGTCTTGGGACGCCTCCTTGACCGCGGTCCAGAGTTGCAGCAGGTAGTCCAGATCCGATTGCAGCTCTTCGCTGGAACGACCCAGGCCGGCGGTGCGTACGATGAGGCCCATATCGGCAGGGACATTGAGGCCATTCAGCGCTTCGCGCAGCTCGTTGCGCTCTTCGCCCTCGATGCGGCGCGAAATGCCGCCCGCACGGGGGTTGTTCGGCATCAGCACCAGGTAGCGGCCGGCAAGGCTGATGAAGGTGGTAAGGGCGGCGCCCTTGTTGCCGCGTTCCTCTTTCTCGACCTGAACAATGACCTCCTGGCCTTCGCGCAGGACGTCCTTGATGTTCACACGGCCTTCAGGTGCCTTGCTGAAGTACTCGCGGGAGATTTCCTTGAGAGGAAGAAAGCCGTGGCGTTCTGCACCAAAGTCCACGAAAGCGGCTTCGAGGCTGGGCTCGACGCGGGTGATCTTGCCCTTGTAGATGTTGGCTTTTTTCTGTTCGCGGGCACCGGATTCGATGTCCAGATCGAACAGGCGTTGGCCGTCGACCAGTGCAACACGCAACTCTTCAGGCTGAGTTGCGTTAATTAGCATTCTTTTCATGTAGTACCGTCGGTTTCCGTGGCATCCGGAAACGGCGTTCGGCACACACGACTCTCGCGGTCGGTGTCAGGTGAGTCAGGAATGGTTGTAAGGCACTCCAGTGTCCAGCGATGTGCGGCCAAATGGGCCGGCGTCGCGACGACGTCTCCTGCTTGCTGTCGGAACAGAAGCAATGGTTCGGGAGGAGGAATCAGGCATCGGTAGCGGACGGAATGAAACGTCTGTGAAAGCCTTTGCTACGCAATCCGATGCTGTGCATCTCCACCCAACACGCATACTTTGAAAATCGGGTGCCGCTCGCAGAATCCGGGGAGCGGGTTGTCGATTATCGCGATTCCCCTAAGGGGCACGCATCATGTCTTCAAGGCTTGTTTCGCAACTTCACCGCTACTTGAGGGAAGCTCCGTCGGACGGCCTCACGTCCTCGAACATTGTTTGCCGGTCACGGATGGCGATATCGCTGGCATCCTGTGACCTGACCGCTTTTGGCGGCGTTCGCGACTATAACAGCAATGTTTAAGTGCTTCAATTCCATGAAAATTGGTATCATGCCGCGATGACCAATACCCCCTCCCAGACCTCCGGTGTGCAAATACTCGAGGTCGCGCCGGAACTTGCCGGCCAGCGCATCGACAACTTCCTTCGAACCCAGCTCAGAGGGGTCCCCAAAACGCTGATCTACCGCATTCTGCGTAAAGGCGAGGTGCGGGTGAATAAGGGGCGGATCAAGCCTGAGTACAAGCTCCAGGCGGGCGATCTCGTGCGCGTTCCGCCGTTGCGGCTGGCGGAGCGCGATGAGCCGGAGCCGCTTGCGCAGGGACTGCTGGAGCGGCTGGAAAACGCCATCGTCTATGAGGACAAGTCGCTTATCGTGCTGAACAAGCCCGCCGGTATCGCCGTGCATGGCGGCAGTGGGCTGAGCTATGGAGTGATCGAGGCCTTGCGTCAGCTCCGTCCTGACGCCAAGGAGCTCGAACTGGTCCATCGTCTGGATCGGGATACGTCCGGCCTGCTTATGGTGGCCAAGAAACGCAGCATGCTTCGCCATCTGCACCAGGCCCTGCGAGGGGATGGTGTCGACAAGCGCTACATGGCGCTGGTGCGCGGGCGTTGGGAGACATCGAAGAAGCAGGTCAGTGCGCCGCTGTTGAAGAACACCCTGCGCTCCGGCGAGCGGATGGTCGAAGTGACCGACGACGGCAAGGAGGCGCTGACGCTGTTTCGCGTACTTCGTCGCTTTGGCGAATTTGCCACTCTGGTCGAGGCCAAGCCGGTGACGGGGCGTACCCATCAGATACGAGTCCATGCTCGTCATGCAGGCCACAGTATCGCCGGTGACAGCAAGTACGGCGATGAAGAGTTCACTCGTGAGATCCGCGATCTGGGCGGCAAACGGCTGTTTCTGCACGCCTATGCCTTGAAGGTGCCGCTCCCTGATGGTGGCGAGCTGTCGCTGGAGGCCCCGGTGGATGAAATGTGGGCGAGGACGCTGGAGCGACTTGGTGAGTAACTACCAGCTGCTGATATTCGACTGGGATGGCACGCTGGTCGACTCGATCGGGCGTATCGTCGAATCGATCCATGTTGCTGCTCGGATCTGTGGTCTGCCGCAGGTCGACGATGCGGCGGTCAAGGGCATCATTGGGCTGGCGCTCCCTGAAGCTATCGAGATGCTGTACCCGAATCAGGTCGATACGGCGCTGGTCGAGGCGTTTCGTCAGCACTACGCCGACCATTACTTGGGATTGGAAGCTCAGCCTTCGATGCCATACCCCGGTGTCACCGAGGCGCTTTCGGAGTTTCGCGAGGCTGGCTATTTGCTCGCGGTTGCGACCGGCAAGGGGCGCCGTGGGCTTGACCGTGTGCTGGCGGGGCAGGGGTGGGAGGATCTGTTCGACATCACGCGTTGCGCGGATGAAACGGCTAGCAAGCCTGATCCACTGATGGTTCAAGAGATCCTCGCGCACTGCGGTGTTCGGCCGGAGCGGGCGCTGATGATCGGGGATTCGGTGTTCGATCTGCAGATGGCTAATCGCGCTGGGGTGGACAGTGTTGCGGTTGGCTACGGCGCGCAGCCGCTGCATGTCCTGCAGCAGTTCGAGCCGCGCCTGGTGATCGATTGTTTTTCGGGGCTCGGCAGTTGGCTGCGCTCCATGGCTGGTTCCGAGGTGAATACGTATGTCGGATGAATGGAAAGCTCCGGTGGATGAGTCCAAGGACGATCGCAACAGTTGGAAGTTGCTGGAGAAGACCCTGCTTGCGGGTGTTCAGGAGCAGCGGCGTGCTCGGCGTTGGGGCATATTCTTCAAGTTGTTGACCTTTATCTATTTGTTCGGGGCGCTGGCGCTGTTTTTGCCTGCACTGCAGTTCGGAAAAGACAAGGCTGTGCGGGAGAGTCACACCGCGGTCATCAATGTGCGAGGCATGATTGCTGATGAAGAGTCGGCTAGTGCCGACAACGTCGTCGGGGCCTTGCAGGCAGCGTTTGAAGATGCGAATACAAAAGGCGTGATCCTGCGCATCAACAGCCCCGGCGGCAGTCCGGTGCAGTCGGGATACATCTATGACGAAATTCGCCGTTTGCGCGGCGAGTACCCGGCCATCAAGGTCTATGCCGTGATCACCGATCTGGGTGCCTCGGGTGCCTATTACATCGCCAGTGCGGCAGATGAGATCTATGCCGACAAGTCCAGTCTGGTGGGGTCGATCGGCGTTACGGCAGCCACTTTCGGCTTTGTCGATACCATGCAGAAGCTGGGTGTCGAGCGTCGGGTCTACACGGCAGGCGAGCACAAGGCATTCCTGGATCCGTTTCAGCCGGAAAATCCCGAGGAGACCGAGTTCTGGCGTGAGGTGCTGGCCACTACTCACCAGCAGTTCATTGATAGCGTCAAGCGCGGTCGGGGTGAGCGGCTTCAGGATGCCGAGCACCCCGAACTGTTCTCGGGGCTCATCTGGTCGGGCGAGCAGGCTCTCGAGCTGGGGCTTGTTGATGGCCTGGGAAGTACCGCTCACGTCGCGCGCGAAGTGATCGGTGAGCCGGAAATGGTCGACTATACGGTCAAGGAATCGCCGCTCGATCGGTTCACCAAGAAGCTCGGGGCGGGCGTCGCCGAGCGTCTGGCAATGCTGGTCGGTGTGCAGGGGCCAATGCTGAGGTAGTGTCAGGGGATTTCGATCCCCTCGTTCAGCAGCATGTCCGTCAGGCGAATCAGTGGTAGTCCAATCAGGCTGGTCGGGTCTGTTCCTTCTGTTGCCCTAAACAGCCTGATGCCCAGCCCTTCTGCTTTGAAGCTGCCGGCGCAGTCGAAGGGTTGGTCAATGCTGATATAGCGTTCGATCAGTGCCTCGTCCAGCGTTCGAAAGTGCACGGTGAATGGTACGCAGTCCACCTGGATTCGGCCGGTTGCGCTATCGAGCACGGCCAGGCCGGTCAGGAATCGAACGCTTTTGCCGCTGGCAGCCTGCAATTGCTCCTTTGCGCGCTCTGTCGACCCGGGCTTGCCGAGAATCTTTTGATCCAGCACGGCCACTTGGTCGGATCCGATGATCAGGTGGTTCGGGTGGCTGGTTGCCAGGGCTCGGGCTTTATGTTCGGCCAGTCGACGCACCAGTTGCTCCGCACCTTCTCCTGGCATGGGGGTTTCGTCGATATCGGGAGAGCAGCTGTCGAATGGAACCTGCAGGCGCGAAAGCAATTGCTGGCGGTAGCGGGAGCTGGAGGCAAGCAGCAGATGGCGCATGAGTCCTTCCTTTATATGCATGGGTCGGCAATTGTAAGTGGGCGGCGCGTATGGGCGGAATTCCTTTGACAGCCGAAAGGCTCCTCCCTAGAATGCCGCGCTTATGTTGAAAGGACCGATACCTCCGCACGTTGATCCGCGCAAGCTCGCTGACCGAGCGGCCACTCTTGAGGGTGAGCTGCAGCTGTCGCAGCTCAAGCGGCTCGCCGATCCTCTCGAAGATGATCAGGGTGTGGTGCGCGCCAGTTTTGCCTTTGGGCGCGACGAGCAGCGTACTGTGGTGATCCACAGTCAGCTCGACGTTGAGGTCAAGATGATCTGCCAGCGCTGTCTGGAGCCGGTTGTTCTGCCAATTCATAGCGAGTGCGATTATGCCGTTGTGAATGAAGGGGCGAGCAGTCAGCACCTGCCCAAGGGCTACGACGTGCTGGAAGTGGGAGAGGATCCTCTGGATCTGCTGGCGCTGGTCGAAGACGAGTTGTTGCTCGCTCTGCCCATTGTTCCACTCCATGACCCTGAAATTTGCCAGCCGCCGGTTGGGCCAGATGAGCCTGAGCCGAGTGAGGACGAGGTAACGCGGTCCAACCCGTTCAGCGTACTGGCGCAGTTAAAGCGTGACCCAAACGTTTAGGAGTTGATCCAAATGGCTGTTCAGCAGAACAAAAAATCCCGTTCCGCCCGTGACATGCGTCGTTCTCACGACGCGCTCGAGCCGAACGCTCTGTCCGTGGAAAAGAGCACCGGTGAAGTTCACCTGCGTCACCACGTTTCCCCGGACGGTTTCTACCGTGGTCGCAAGGTGATCGACAAGGGCGCTGACGAGTAATCCTTGTCCGCTCCGGTCATCGCGATCGATGCAATGGGTGGGGACTTCGGTCCCCACTGCATTGTTCCGGCCAGTCTTTCTTGTCTGGCTGAAAACTCCTCGCTGCATCTGGTCCTCGTCGGCCAATCCTCTCTTCTTGAACAGCTGGTTGCCAAGCATTCCGGCGTCGATCACTCGCGCCTGAAAATCGTCGATGCACCTGAGATGGTCGCGATGGACGAGCGTCCTGCTCAAGCGTTACGCGGCAAGCCTCGTTCGTCGATGCGTTTGGCGCTCGAGCAGGTGCGTGACGGTAATGCGCAAGCCTGTGTGAGCGCCGGTAATACCGGTGCGCTGATGGCGCTGGCGCGTCAGGTGCTGAAAACCCTTCCCGGGATCGATCGGCCGGCTATGGTGACCGCGCTTCCGACGCAAGGCGCGCCTTGCCTGCTACTGGATCTCGGCGCCAACGTCGATTGCCCGGCCGCGCAGCTCTACCAGTTCGCGATAATGGGCGCTGTGGCCGCGGAGTCCCTCGGGACAGAGCAGCCGCGCGTTGCGCTGTTGAACGTCGGTACGGAAGAGATAAAGGGCAACCAGCAGGTCAAGCTGGCCGCTGCGCTGCTGCAGCAGGCTCCTGGTCTCAACTACCGTGGCTTCATCGAGGGTGATGGGTTGTATCGCGGCGAAGCGGATGTCGTGGTGTGCGATGGGTTCGTAGGTAACGTGTTGCTCAAATCCAGTGAGGGACTGGCCGGGATGCTGGTCGCCAAGGTTGAGGCGCTGTTCCGTCGCTCGGTCGCGGCGCGCATCGTCGGCGCAGCTGCGTTGCCGCTGTTGCGTAGATTGCGTGCGGAACTCAACCCGGCGCAATACAACGGTGCTAGTTTTCTTGGGTTGCAGGGAATTTTGGTCAAGAGTCACGGTAGCGCCGGCGCGGATGGATTCAAGGCGGCCATTCGTCGTGCGACGCAGGATGTCGAGCATGATCTTCCGGAGCAGCTGCGCAGTCGTCTGGGGCAATTTCTCTCTGGCGATAGGCTATCCAGTGGGGCGGATGATGTGACCGCTGGAGATGGCTGGTCATCCAACTGAAATTCGGTACGCCTGCACGGGCGTGTTCTTCAGACGAACAGAACCTATAAGAGAGTCGTTTTCATGTCTGCATCACTCGCTTTCGTCTTTCCTGGCCAAGGATCGCAATCGCTCGGCATGCTGGCCGAGCTTGGTGCTCAGCAGAGCGTGATAATCGATACCTTTGCCGAGGCTTCCGCTGCGTTGGGTTACGACCTGTGGGCACTGACTCAGCAGGGCCCGGAAGAGCAATTGAATCAGACTGACAAGACCCAGCCGGCCATTCTCGCTGCTTCTGTTGCGCTCTGGCGCCTGTGGCAAGCGGAGGGTGGTGCGCGGCCTGCTTTCGTTGCCGGACATAGCCTCGGCGAGTATTCCGCACTCGTTGCCGCTGGTAGCCTGCCGTTCGCCGATGCAGTCAAGCTGGTCGAGCTGCGTGGTCAGCTGATGCAACAGGCGGTGCCGGCCGGCCAGGGTGGCATGGCGGCTATCCTCGGTCTCGAAGATGCCGATGTGTTGGCTGCCTGCACCGAGGCCGCTCAGGGTGAGGTGGTCAGTGCGGTCAATTTCAATGCACCGGGTCAGGTAGTCATCGCCGGTAGTGCTGCGGCCGTGGAGCGCGCCATCGAGACCTGCAAGGCCAAAGGCGCGAAGCGCGCGATGGCGCTGCCGGTCAGCGTGCCATCGCACTGTGATCTGATGCGCCCCGCAGCCGAGCGCTTCGCCGCATCGGTCGAGGCGATCGCCTGGCAGGCGCCGCAGATCCCGCTGGTGCAGAACGTCAGTGCCGCGGTGGTGGCCGATCTGGATACGCTCAAGCGCGATCTGCTGGCTCAGCTGTACAGCCCGGTGCGCTGGGTCGAATCCATGGTGGTCCTGGGTGATCGCGGCGTGACTTCGCTGGTCGAGTGCGGCCCCGGTAAGGTGCTGTCCGGTCTCAACAAGCGCTGCGTCAAGGGCGTCAGCACCTACAATCTCGACACCCCCGAAGCCTTTGCCGCGACCCGTGGTGCATTGGCATGAACAAGGAGAACGCTATGAATCTGCAAGGTAAGGTGGCACTGGTAACCGGTGCGAGCCGCGGCATCGGCCAGGCCATTGCCCTTGAGCTGGGCCGTCAGGGTGCCATCGTGATCGGGACGGCGACCACGTCTTCAGGCGCCGAGCGCATCGCCGAAACGCTGAAGGAAAACGGTATCGAAGGTGCAGGTCTGGTGCTCGATGTCGGTAATGACGAATCGGTCAGCAGCACGCTGGAGCACATTCAGCAGCACCTCGGGCAGCCGGCGATTCTGGTCAACAACGCCGGGATCACCCGCGATAACCTGATGCTGCGCATGAAGGATGACGAATGGTATGACGTCATCAATACCAATCTGAACAGTCTGTATCGCCTTTCCAAGGCCGTGCTGCGTGGCATGACCAAAGCGCGCTGGGGGCGGATCATCAATATCGGTTCGGTGGTTGGTGCCATGGGTAACGCCGGGCAGGTAAACTACGCCGCAGCCAAGGCCGGACTGGAGGGTTTCAGCCGTGCATTGGCGCGGGAAGTCGGTTCGCGTGGCATTACGGTGAACTCCGTGGCGCCTGGTTTCATCGACACCGACATGACTCGCGAGTTGCCGGAAGCCCAGCGTGATGCGCTCTTGGGGCAGATTCCCCTGGGGCGTCTCGGTCAGGCCGAAGAGATTGCCAAGGTCGTTGCTTTCCTTGCTTCTGACGGCGCTGCCTATGTTACCGGTGCCACGGTGCCGGTGAATGGCGGCATGTACATGAGCTGAGTGTGACGCCAAACGCAGGAGGACAGTCATAACGGCTGTCTTTAAATTAGCTATAAAACTGCAGCTGATTTATAGATAGATGGTTGAAGGCGGCGTCATGCTTGCCTGCTTCCAGCTTGAAATGCGGAAAACGCTTTCTATACACTACCGCGCAAACCAGCTGCCTGATTTTTCCATAGGAGTGAAAACAAGGTATGAGCACCATCGAAGAACGCGTCAAGAAAATCGTTGCCGAGCAACTTGGCGTTAAAGAAGAGGAAGTAACCAACAGCGCTTCCTTCGTCGAAGACCTGGGTGCCGACTCTCTTGACACCGTTGAGCTGGTGATGGCTCTGGAAGAGGAATTCGAGACCGAGATCCCGGACGAGCAGGCTGAGAAGATCACCACCGTTCAGGAAGCCATCGATTACATCAACGCGCACGCGCAGTAAGTTGTAATCCGCTCGGAATCAAGAAAGCCGCACTGCCTTGATCGGGTAGTGCGGCTTTTCTTTGAGAGGGGTTTTATCGAGACTGCGGGCGCTTGCCTTGCGCTCGAACCGTTCCTGTCGCGGCAGGAGTGAGCCAAGTACGTTTAGGTATAGGAGTAATCGCTGTGTCGCGTAGACGCGTCGTAGTCACCGGGATGGGCATGCTTTCGCCTCTGGGTAACGATGTGCCGAGCAGCTGGCAGGGTATTCTTGCTGGTCGCAGTGGTATCGGCCTGATCGAGCACATGGATCTTTCGGCCTACTCCACTCGTTTTGGCGGGTCGATCAAAGGCTTCGATGTCGAGCAGTACCTGCCAGCGAAAGAAGCTCGCAAGCTCGACCTTTTCATTCAGTATGGCCTCGCTGCGAGTTTTCAGGCTGTGCGTGACTCGGGTCTGGAGATCACCGATGCCAATCGCGAGCGAATCGGCGTGGCAATGGGCTCGGGTATCGGTGGCCTGACCAACATCGAGAACAGCTGCAAGGCACTGATGGAGCAGGGGCCGCGGCGTATTTCGCCGTTCTTCGTGCCTGGCTCGATCATCAACATGGTGTCCGGTTTCCTGTCGATTCACCTTGGCCTGCAAGGCCCCAACTATGCGATCGCCACAGCGTGCACCACAGGCACCCATTGCATCGGCATGGCCGCGCGCAACATTGCCTACGGCGAGGCCGACGTGATGGTTGCCGGCGGTTCCGAGATGGCGGCCTGCGGGCTCGGCATTGGCGGCTTCGCCGCGGCGCGCGCGCTTTCCACGCGCAACGATGACCCGGCAGGGGCGAGCCGGCCGTGGGACAAGGGGCGCGATGGCTTCGTGCTCTCCGACGGAGCCGGGGCGCTGGTGCTCGAAGAGCTCGAACATGCCAAGGCACGCGGTGCGCATATCTATGCCGAGCTGATCGGCTTCGGCATGAGCGCAGACGCCTTCCACATGACCTCGCCACCCGACGACGGAGCCGGTGCGGCGCGCTGCATTCGCAATGCGCTGAACGACGCCCAGCTGAACGTCGAGCAGGTGCAGTACATCAACGCTCACGGAACCTCGACGCCGGCTGGCGACAAGGCCGAGGCTGCCGCCATTCGCAGCGTATTCGGTGACCACGCCTACGAGCTGTCGGTGAGTTCGACCAAGTCCATGGTCGGTCACCTGCTCGGTGCGGCCGGTGCCGTGGAGGCGATCTTCAGCGTTCTGGCCATCCGGGATCAGGTGGCGCCGCCGACGATCAACCTGGAGGAGCCGGACGAGGGCTGTGACCTCGACTTTGTGCCGAATCAGGCCAAGCCGCGGCCGATCGACGTCGTCGTGTCCAACTCTTTCGGGTTCGGTGGAACCAACGGCTCGCTGGTGTTCCGCCGGTTCGCCGAGTGACGTTGAGCTGGTTGAACGGGCGGCCCGCAGAAGGGTTGCCCGTTCACGATCGCGGACTGGCCTATGGCGATGGGTTGTTCGAAACGATCCGCGTGACGGGCGGCCGGGCGCATCTGCTGGACCGGCATCTCCAGCGTCTGGGTGAAGGCACGCGACGCCTCGCCATTCCCGTCGACATCGATGAGTTGCGCAATGAGCTACTGCAGTTCTGCCAGGCGCTCGGCCAGGGTGTCGCCAAGCTGATCGTCACACGCGGCACCGGTCAGCGCGGCTATGCACTTCCACAGCCCTGTCAACCGCGGCGCCTGCTGCTGGGATCGCCGCTTCCCGCGTACCCAGCGCAGCATGCCGAAGACGGTGTTCGGCTCTTTCCTTGTGACACGCGCCTGGCGGAGCAGCCGAGGCTCGCGGGGATCAAGCATCTGAATCGACTCGAACAGGTGCTGGCGCGTGCTGAGTGGCAGGATCCGGCTTTTGCTGAAGGGCTGATGCGGGATCTGTCCGGCCGGGTGATCGAGGGCGTGTTCAGCAATCTCTTCCTGGTTGCCGATGGCCAGCTGCGGACACCTTCGCTTTCCCGGTGTGGCGTTGCCGGCGTGATGCGCGCTGAAATCATGGCTCGCGCCGCCGGACTGGCGCTGCCGCTCAGCGAGTGCGACGTCAGCTATGCCGAACTGATGCAGGCCGACGAGGTTTTTCTCTGCAACAGCCTCTACGGCATCTGGCCGGTCACAGGTTTGGCCGAGTGCGTCTGGCCGGTCGGTCCGCTGACCCGTAAACTGCAGACCGTTGTTGCCAACCTGTTGAGTGATTCGTGATCCGTAAACTTCTTGTCTTGCTGCTGACGCTGTTCGTGTTGGCAGCAATTGCGCTCGGGCTGATCGCCTGGAAGCAACATGCTGCGCTGGAGCAGCCCTTGGCTGTGACTGACGAGCCTTTGCTGCTCGATGTGCGGCCAGGCGATACGCCCAGCGGCGTATTTCAACGGCTGGAGGCCGACGGCGTGCTGGAAGATGCGTTCTGGCTGCGTCTGTACTGGCGCCTGAACCTGTCCGGGCAGAGCCTGCACAGCGGTGAGTATCGCCTCGCGCCAGGCATGACTGCGCGGGACATGATCGGACTCTGGCAGCGGGGCGAGGTTGTGCAGTACAGCCTGACCCTGGTGGAGGGTTGGAATTTCCGCCAACTGCGTATTGCGTTGCAGAACCAGCCAAAGCTGGAGCAGACCCTGGGTGGCCTATCCGATGCGGAGATCATGGCGAAACTTGACGCGCCGGAGCTGCATCCTGAAGGGCGTTTCTTCCCGGATACCTACCGTTTCACTCGCGGAACGTCCGACCTGGACCTGTTGCGCCGTGCCTTCGCGCGCCTCGAACAGGTGCTTGAGGAGGAATGGCAACAGCGTGCGCAGGGGTTGCCATACAACGATGCCTATCAGGCATTGATCATGGCCTCGATCATTGAAAAGGAAACCGGTGTGCCGGAAGAGCGGGGCGAGATATCCGGCGTCTTCGTGCGCCGACTGGCGCGCGGCATGCTTCTGCAGACAGACCCGACGGTGATCTACGGCATGGGCGAAGCCTACCGGGGGCGCATCACTCGCAACGATCTGCGGACGCCGACGCCATACAACACCTACACCAACGCTGGCCTGCCGCCGACGCCGATCGCCATGGTCGGACGTGAGGCTATCCGGGCCGCACTGCATCCGGTCGACGGCTCCAGTCTTTATTTCGTCGCCCGTGGCGATGGTAGCCACGTCTTCAGCGACACCCTCGAGCAACATAACCGTGCGGTGCGCGAGTATCAGCTCAAGCGCCGCGCCGACTACCGCTCCAGTCCGCCGCGCCGGCAGGCCCCGGTCAATAGCGAGAACGCTCAATGAAAGGACTCTTCGTCACTCTCGAAGGCCCCGAAGGCGCGGGTAAGAGTACCAATCGCGAGTACCTCGCCGAACGCCTGCGGGCACGGGGGCTGGATGTGGTGCTGACCCGAGAGCCCGGGGGCACGCCACTGGCCGAGCGCATTCGTGAACTGTTGCTGACGCCAGCGGACGAGCCGATGGCAGTGGATACCGAGCTGTTGCTGGTGTTCGCCGCGCGTGCGCAACACTTGGCGCAGGTCATCCGTCCTGCGCTGGCACGAGGGGCGGTGGTGTTGTGCGATCGCTTCACTGATGCCACCTATGCCTATCAGGGTGGCGGTCGCGGGCTGTCGCTCGAGCGGATCGCTCAGCTGGAGACCTTCGTGCAGGGCGATCTGCGCCCTGATCTGACCCTGATCTTCGATCTTCCGGTGGACGTGGGGTTGGCCCGAGCCGCTGCGCGAGGACGTCTGGATCGTTTCGAGCAGGAAGGCATGCGCTTCTTCGAAGCGGTACGCAGCGCCTATCTGCAGCGCGCGGAAGCGGCACCTTCGCGCTATCGGGTGATCGATGCGGGCCAAGCGCTCAATGCGGTTCAGCGCGATGTGGAGGCGCTGATCCCTGAGCTGTTGGTGCGTCTCGATGACTGACGTGCTTCCCTGGCAGCTTGATCTTTGGCGGCAGCTGGCGGGGCGTGCTCAGCATGCGCACGCCTATCTGCTGCATGGCCCGGCAGGTATCGGCAAACGCCTGCTGGCCGAGCAGCTGATGGCGCTGTTGCTCTGCCAACGGCCGGTCGATGCCCGCGCATGTGGTGAATGCAAGTCCTGCCAGTTGCTTGCCGCGCAGACCCACCCGGATCATTACATCCTCGAGCCCGAGGAGGTCGACAAGGCTATCCGGGTCGATCAGGTCCGTGATCTGGTCGGCTTCGTCAGCCAGACGGCGCAGCTGGGTGGGCGCAAGGTGATCCTGCTGGAACCCGCCGAGGCCATGAACCTGAATGCTGCCAATGCGCTGCTCAAGAGCCTCGAGGAGCCATCGGGCGATACGGTGCTACTGCTGATCAGCCATCAGCCCAGCCGCCTGTTGCCGACGATCAAGAGCCGCTGCGTGCAGCAGGCCTGCCCATTGCCGGGGCGACAGCAGTGCCTCGACTGGCTCGCCGCGCAGCTACCTGATCTTGCTCCCGAGCTTCGTGAGCAGTTGCTGACCCTTGCCGCTGGGTCGCCGCTGGCGGCACTCAAACTGCACGAGCAGAAGGTTCTGGAGCTGCGTGCGCAGGTGGTCGACGGTGTGAAGAAGCTGCTCAAGGAACAGCAATCGGCCAGCCAACTCGCCGAAGGTTGGAACGCGCTGCCACTGATCCTGCTTTTCGACTGGTTCTGCGAATGGGCGCATCTGATCCTGCGTTACCAGATGGCCGGCGATGAAGCGGAGCTCGGCGCGGCCGATATGCAGAAGGTGCTGCAGTATCTTGCACAGAAATCCTCGCAGCAAAAAGTGATCGCGCTGCAGGACTGGTTGCTCGAGCATCGACAAAAAGTGCTGGGCAAAGCCAACCTCAACCGTGTGTTGCTTCTCGAAGCGCTGCTGGTGCAGTGGGCAACGCTGCCAGGCGCGGGCTAGAATCGACCGACTTTTCGTTAGGAACACCGCATGAGCCTGCCAGCAAACCTTGGTCCGCGTAACGGCATCCTGTCTCTGACCATCAAGGACAAATCGGTGCTCTATGCCGCGTTCATGCCATTCATCAAGCATGGCGGGCTGTTCATCCCGACCAACAAGAGCTACAAACTCGGCGACGAAGTGTTCATGCTGCTGAACCTGATGGACGAGCCGGAGAAGATTCCGGTGGCTGGCAAGGTGGTCTGGATCACCCCCAAGGGTGCCCAGGGCAGTCGTGCCGCAGGCATCGGCGTGCAGTTCAACGAGGGTGACAACACCGCGCGCAACAAGATCGAAACCTATCTGGCCGGCGCGCTGAAATCCGATCGGCCGACCCATACCATGTGATCGGCGGCGTCCCGGTGCCGTACGTCAGGCGCCATTGTGCCGCCTGCCTTTTCTGCTTCCCAGCCATTTGCTCTACAATCGCCTCTTTTCCGCGATAGCAAGTTGCGCCCCTCCATGCTGGTAGATTCCCACTGTCACCTTGACCGACTCGACCTGACCGCCCATGACGGCTCGCTCGATGCAGCGCTCGATGCAGCCCGCGCGCGCGGAGTCGGGCACTTCCTGTGCATCGGGGTCAGCGCCGACAACGCGTCGGCGGTCAAATCGCTGGCCGAGCGTTATGCCGATGTCGACTGTTCGATTGGCGTTCATCCGCTCGACCTGGAGCCGACCAGTCAGCCGGCATTGGACTGGCTGCTGAGTGAGCTGCAGCATCCGCATGCCGTTGCCATCGGCGAGACGGGGCTGGACTATCACTACGAGCCCGAAGCGGCCGAGCTGCAGCAACAGTCGTTCCGCCTGCATCTGGAAGCTGCTCGGGTCACCGGCAAGCCGGTCATCGTGCATACCCGCGCCGCGCGCGCAGACACCTTGGCCCTTTTGCGCGAAGCTCAGCTACCCCAGGCCGGTGTGCTGCATTGCTTCACCGAGGATTGGGAGATGGCCAAGGCCGCGCTGGACCTCGGTTTCTACATCTCGCTTTCGGGCATCGTCACCTTCCGTAATGCCGATGCCTTGCGCGAGGTCGCTCGGCAAGTCCCTGCCGATCGGCTGCTGGTGGAGACCGACGCCCCATATCTCGCGCCGATTCCGTACCGTGGCAAGGCCAACCTGCCGCAGTACGTGCGCGAGGTGGCGGAGTTCCTTGCGCAGTTGCGTGGTGTTTCCTTCGAACATCTCGCGGAGCAGACCACCGCCAACTTCAGATCCCTGTTTCCGCTGGCGCGGGTTCGCGGCTGACGACGACCGCTATTTCCGTGCTGTGCACCCTGCCTGATCTGCTGCGCGCACTGCGCACTCCGTACTTTATCCGCAAGGTGGCGTAATGACCGCTGAGACGCTGCACACCGGCCCGTTGCAACGTGGCCTGAAAAACCGCCATATCCAGCTGATTGCCCTGGGCGGGGCGATCGGCACCGGCTTGTTCCTGGGCTCCGCCGGGGTGCTGAAGAGCGCCGGTCCGTCCATGATCCTGGGCTACGCCATCGGCGGCTTCATCGCCTTTCTGATCATGCGTCAGCTCGGGGAAATGATCGTCGAAGAACCGGTAGCCGGTTCCTTCAGCCACTTCGCGCACAAGTACTGGGGAGGCTATGCGGGCTTTCTGTCCGGCTGGAACTACTGGGTGCTTTACGTGCTGGTGGGCATGGCAGAGCTGACCGCGGTGGGCAAGTACGTGCAGTTTTGGTGGCCGGAGGTGCCGACCTGGGCAACCGCCGCCGCCTTCTTCGTGCTGATCAATCTGATCAACCTGAGCAACGTGAAGGCCTTCGGCGAAACCGAGTTCTGGTTCGCCATCATCAAGGTCGCCGCCATCATCGGCATGATCCTGCTCGGATTGTTCCTGCTGGTGAGCGGGCAGGGCGGCGAGCAGGCGAGCATCAGCAATCTCTGGAGCCATGGCGGCTTCTTCCCCAATGGTTTCAGCGGCATGGTGCTGGCGCTGGCGATCATCATGTTCTCCTTCGGCGGCCTGGAGCTGGTCGGCATCACAGCGGCAGAGGCGTCCGATCCGAAGACGGTGATTCCCAGGGCGATCAATCAGGTCGTCTACCGCATCCTGATCTTCTATATCGGCGCACTGACCGTGCTGCTTGCGCTCTATCCGTGGGATGGGCTGCTGCAGACATTGGGGGCAGCGGGCGATCCCTACAGTGGTAGCCCCTTCGTGCAGATCTTCTCGCTGATCGGCAGTGAAACCGCAGCTCACCTGCTCAATTTCGTCGTGCTCACCGCCGCTCTGTCGGTCTACAACAGCGGTGTGTACTGCAACAGCCGCATGCTTTACGGCCTGGCCGAACAGGGGGATGCGCCGCGCAGCCTGATGAAGGTCAATGCTCGCGGTGTGCCGGTGCTCGCCATTGCGGTCTCGGCGCTGGTGACGCTGCTCTGTGTGCTGGTGAACTATCTGCTGCCACGGGGCGCACTGGAGCTGTTGATGTCACTGGTGGTGGCCGCGCTGGTGATCAACTGGGCGATGATTAGCCTGGCCCACCTGAAGTTCCGGCGGGCAATGCAGCGCCAGGGCGTGGTGCCGAGCTTCAAGGCGTTCTGGTTCCCATTTAGCAATTACCTGTGCCTGGCTTTTGTCAGCGGTATTCTGGTGATCATGTTGTGGATTCCCGGTATTCGCCTGTCGGTTTTCGCCATCCCGTTCTGGATTGGCTTCCTCTGGCTGTGTTTCCGATTGCGAGCGCATTTACGCGATGCGTCGGCATGATGAGGTCTTTCAGGGGCGCAAAAAAAACCCGGATTCCTGAGAAGCCGGGCCAAGACCATTAGGAGTATGAAATCGCAATCCAGGCGACCTCATCTGGCCAGGCAGTGGGGGGATTGCCTAGCCAGTGACTCAAGTATTAACGCTGCATTAGTTATCTGCTGGCGGATTTCCGCGCTTTTTAAACGCTTTTGGAATACATGTCTCGCTGACTGATCGCCGTCAGTGCCTTGCCAGCTCCTGCAGGAGTGCCACGGTTTCATCGATGACGCGCTGCGGTGTGTAAAAGTGCGGCGAGAAGCGAATGCCGCCGCTGCGTAGGGCGCAGACGACCTGCTCTGCCTTCAGCCGCTCGAATAGCGCCGCGTTGTCCCAGCCTTGCAGGCGGAACGTGAGGATACCGGCCCGGCGGTCAGGCGTTGTCGGCGACAGGATGTCGACGCCGTCCAGATCGCCCAGCCCCCGACACAGCCACTCGATTCGCTCATCGAGCTCGGCTGCGACCCGCTCCATGCCAACCTCCTCCAGCAACGACAGGCTTGCCTCGAGGGCCATTGCGCCGAGCAGATTGGGACTGCCGCATTCGAAGCGCCGCGCGCTGCGCGCCGGCTCCCAGTCCGTGCGATCGTAATCGCCGGTATGCTCCAGCATGTGCCAACCGTACTCGTGCAGTTTCAGCTGGTCGCGCAGATCGCTGCGGCAATAGAAGACACCCAGTCCTTCCGGACCGAGCATCCATTTATGGCCGTCGGCCATGGCGAAGGCGCAGCGATTGTGCTGAACGTCGAAGGGCAGGGCGCCGAGCTGCTGGATCGCATCGATGCACAGCAGCACATCACGTTGCTCGCAGCCTTCGCCCAAGCGCGCAAGATCCAGGCGCAGACCACTGGCGTACTGCACGGCGCTGATTGCCATGAGCCGCACCCGTGGTCCGCAGGCCGCCAACAGGTCGCCTTCCGGATCGTCGCCCTTCAGGCTGACCTGGACGACTTCCACACCGAGTGGGCGCAGCGCCTCCCAGACGACACGGTTGGACGGGAACTCCTCATCGCTGATGACGATGCGATCGCCGCGTTTCCAGTCCAGGCCGAAGGCGACGAACGACAGCGCTTCGGAAGTGTTCTTGACCAGTGCTACGTCGCCACTGCTCGGCGCGTTGAGCAGGCGCTTGAGGCGCTGACGCAGGCTGCGCTCCACCGTAAGCCATTGCGGATAGTCCCGTGCACCGAGAGTGGCGTTCTGCTCGGCGAAGGCGCTGACGGCTCGGGCAGCTCGACGGGGCCACGGTGCGACGGCAGCATGGTTCAGATATCGCAAATCGACTATTTGTGGAAATTCGTCATTTATGTGAATCATCGCTGGATGCCCCGTGCATTTGATGACCGGTTAGGCATAATGGCTGCCTCGTTTTTCACCTCAAAGCAGCCTTCCTATGCAGAATGAACCTCGTAAGGTCCGCGAATTTCGTCGCCGCGAACAGGAAATCCTCGATACCGCGTTGCAGCTTTTTCTCGATCAGGGAGAGGACAGCGTTACGGTTGAGATGATTGCCGATGCGGTCGGCATCGGCAAAGGCACGATCTACAAGCATTTCAAGTCCAAGGCCGAAATCTACCTGCGCCTGATGCTCGACTACGAGCGCGACCTGAACCAGATCCTCCACTCTCCTGACCTGGACCGCGACAAGGAAGCGCTGTCGCGCGCCTACTTCGAGTTTCGCATGCGCGATCCACAACGTTATCGGCTGTTCGACCGCCTCGAGGAGAAAGTGGTCAAGGGCAACCAGGTGCCGGAGATGGTCGAGCAGTTGCACAGCATCCGCGCCTCCAACTTCGAACACCTGACCCAGCTGATCAAGGGCCGCATCGCCGAGGGCAAGCTGGAAGACGTCCCGCCGTACTTCCACTATTGCGCCGCCTGGGCCTTGGTGCACGGAGCCGTGGCGCTGTACCACTCGCCGTTCTGGAGCAATGTGCTGGAAGATCAGGACGGCTTCTTCCAGTTCCTGATGGATATCGGTGTGCGCATGGGCAACAAGCGCAAGCGCGATTGATTGGGCGACGGGCAAGAACCGATGAGCATGCGCGATTTCCCCATCCGCTACATCGAGCCGGTTTTCCGACCACCCAGCGAGGCGCACTCGCTGATCCTGCCGGTGACCAATGGCTGCTCCTGGAACGCCTGCACGTTCTGCGAGATGTACACCTCGCCGCAGAAGAAATTTCGCGCCCGCGATGAAGCCGAGGTGCTCGAGGAGATCCGCCGCTGCGGTGAACAGCTGATCGTTCAGCGGGTATTTCTGGCCGACGGCGACGCGCTGGTGTTGCCGACCCGAAGGCTGCTGACGATCCTCGAGCAGATTCGTCAGTGCCTGCCGGAGGTGCAGCGGGTCTCCAGCTACTGCCTGCCGAGAAACCTGCGCAAGAAGTCGGTCGAGGAGTTGCGCGAGCTGGCGGACGCCGGGCTTGGCATGGCCTACGTCGGCGCCGAATCCGGCGACGACGAGGTTCTGGCGCGGGTCAACAAGGGCGAAACCTACAACTCGACCCTGAGTGCGCTGGCCAAGCTCGGCCAGGCGGGAATTGCCCGTTCGGTGATGATTCTCAACGGTCTCGGTGGAAGGGCGCTGAGCCGGCAGCATGCACGCAATTCCGCACGTCTGATGAATGCGGCGCAGCCAGAGTTTCTTTCTACCCTGGTGGTCAGCTTCCCGCAGGGCGATGCGCGCTTTCGCGAGGGATACGAAAACTTCGAGCCGCTGACGTTGACTGGCCTGCTCGTCGAACTGGAGTGGCTACTGGGCGATCTCGAATTGCGCGACACGGTTTTCCGCAGCGATCACGCCTCTAATTACTTGGTGCTCAAGGGCACCCTGGGTGCCGACAAGCTGCGGCTGATGAGCCAGCTACGCGAGGCGATCGACGACCCCCGCAACGCGCCTTTGCGCCAGGAGTGGCAGCGCGGACTATGACCGCAGATGCGCATGGTCGCCGTGAACTGCCGAAGAGGCAATATGGCGTGGATGCTGCATTGCCGGTGCGATTGCCGGTTTTCCGTCGCCGGCCTCCTGGAGGATGAGTCCATGCGTTTCCTGTTAGGCGTGCCAGGTTTGCTGGCGCTGCTTGTCCTGGCTGGCTGCATGAAGGTCAGTGATATGGCCGAGGGTACCCGCTATCACCTTCGTGACGCTGGCGTTCTTGACCACAGCGACACGCGTCGCTCCAGCTCATGGCGTCTGCAACCGGATTCCTTCATCTATATCGCGCAGGGCCATTTCGTCCCGTCGGGTGATGTCTATCCACGGCCGAATGTGGTGGCGGAGGAAGCCTTCAACGGTTTCGTCGAATACTTCCCGCTGGTACGCCGTGCTCGCGAGCCGGCCGGATTGGAGGAAGCCATGGCACAGGCCTCGGCGGTCGGCGCCCATTACCTTCTCTATCTGCGCTATGCGGCCGCAGATGATCGTATCGGTAGCTTCGACGAACTGAATGAGCAGCGCGCGCTGGATCGACTCGGCGTGGACTCCGGCGTGGTGCAACTGATGCTGATCGAGACGGGGACCCGCTATTTGGTCGACACCGCGCGTATTCGCAGCCGCGGAGGACTGCTAGGGATCTATGACGCCCGGCCCGAGCATCTTCTGCGGCCGCCGCTTGAGGACTATGCTCGTCGGTTGCTGGGCCTGTCACGCTGAGCGATGTGGCAGTATCGAAGCGGACATAGCTGCGAAGCGAGGAGATCTGGATGAACGATACAGGCAAGGCGGGCGACTTGCTGGCTCAGCTCTCGGCCAACGAGAAGAAGGGGCTGCCGCCGGTGCATTTGTGGAATCCACCGTTCTGCGGCGATCTCGACATGCGTATCGCGCGTGACGGTACCTGGTTTTACCAGGGCACGCCGATCGGGCGGCCGGCGATGGTTCGTCTGTTCTCCACGGTGATTCGACGCGACGGCGACGATTACTTCTTGGTCACGCCGGTGGAAAAGGTCGGCATCCAGGTCGAGGATGCGCCCTTCGTCGCGGTGCGGCTGGACGTGAGTGGGGAGGGCGAAGCGCAGCTGCTCCGTTTCGTCACCAACGTCGACGATGTGGTGGAGGCCGGCCAGGAGCACCCGCTGCGCGTCAGCCTCGATCCGCAAACCCAAGAGCCGTCGCCGTACATTCATGTGCGCGCCAATCTCGAGGCGCTGATTCATCGCAACGTCTTCTATCAATTGGTGGACCTGGCTGTGCCCGGTGATGTGGAGGGTGAGAGCTGGCTCGGCGTATGGAGCGGCGGCGTGTTCTTTCCCATCGGCCGTGCCGAATAGTGATCGCTGTATTTCACTGTCAGCACCGATAAAAAAAGGCTCCCGAGGGAGCCTTTTTCGTTGCTTACATGTTGGGGTAGTTCGGCCCGCCGGTACCTTCCGGCGCCACCCAGGTGATGTTCTGCGCCGGGTCCTTGATGTCGCAGGTCTTGCAGTGCACGCAGTTCTGCGCATTGATCTGGAAGCGCTTGCTGCCATCGTCGTTGCTGACCACTTCGTAGACGCCGGCCGGGCAGTAACGCTGTGCCGGCTCGTCGTACATCGGCAGGTTCTTCTCGATCGGAATGCTCGGGTCGGCCAGCTTCAGGTGAACCGGCTGCTCTTCCTCGTGGTTGGTGTTGGAGAGGAATACCGAGGAGAGCTTGTCGAAGCTCAGCTTGCCGTCCGGCTTGGGATAGTCGATTTTCTTCGACTCTGCAGCCGTCTTGAGGCAGGCGTAGTCCGGCTTGGTGTCGTGCAAGGTGAAGGGGATCTTGCCACCGAAAATGTTCTGATCGATGAAGTTGAAGGCGCCACCCTTGATTGCGCCCCACTTGTGAATGGCAGCGCCGAAGTTGCGGCTCTTGTACAGCTCATCGTACAGCCAGCTGGACTTGAAGCCCTCTTCGTACGCGGTCAGTTCGTCGCCACCTTCGCGTCCGGCCAGCAGTGCGTCCGCAGCGGCTTCGGCAGCCAGCATGCCGGACTTCATCGCCGTGTGGCTGCCCTTGATCTTGGCGAAGTTCAGGGTGCCGGCGTCGCAGCCGATCAGTGCACCGCCGTTGAATACCATTTTCGGCAGGCAGTTGATGCCGCCCTTGGCGATCGCACGTGCGCCATAGGAAACGCGCTTGCCGCCTTCCAGGTACTGCTTGATCACCGGATGGTGCTTGTAGCGCTGGAATTCGTCGAACGGCGACAGATACGGGTTGCTGTACGACAGGTCGACGATCAGGCCGACGACCACCTGGTTGTTTTCCAGGTGATAAAGGAAGGAGCCGCCGGTGTTATCGTCGTTCAGCGGCCAGCCCGCGGTGTGCACCACCAGACCCTGCTCGTGCTTGGCCGGGTCGATGTCCCAGAGTTCCTTGATGCCGATGGCGTAGTGCTGTGGGTCGACGTTGGCGTTGAGCTGGAAGCGGTTGATCAGCTGCTTGCCGATATGACCGCGGCAGCCCTCGGCGAACAGCGTGTACTTGGCGCGCAGCTCCATGCCTGGGGTGTACATGCCTTCCTTGGGATTGCCTTCGCGGTCGACGCCCAGGTCACCGGTGACGATACCGCGCACAATGCCGTTCTCGTCGATCAGCGCTTCCTGAGCGGCGAAGCCCGGGTAGATCTCGACACCCAGGTTCTCGGCCTGCTGGGCGAGCCAGCGGCACAGGTTGCCCAGGGAGATGATGTAATTGCCTTCGTTGTGCATGGTCTTGGGGACCAGCGCATTGGGCAGCTTGCTGGCCGCTTCGGCGGTCTTCAGCAGGTAGATGTCGTCACGCTTGACCGGCGTGTTGAGCGGGGCGCCGAGTTCTTTCCAATCGGGGAACAGTTCGTTCAGCGCGCGAGGTTCGAAGACCGCGCCGGAGAGGATATGGGCACCTACTTCGGAGCCTTTCTCGACGACGCATACACTGATTTCCTGACCAGCGTCGGCGGCTTTTTGCTTCAGGCGGCAGGCTGCGGATAGGCCTGCAGGGCCGGCGCCGACGATGACAACGTCGAATTCCATGTATTCGCGTTCCATTAGGCTTTCTCCTACTCAGGGCTTGGTTGTTATATAAGTGGTGGAGGGCTGTGATCGGCCCCTGACCGAGCCGGGCCGGCGCATTATATATAGACGCTCGAATCGGTCCAATACAAACGTTTGTTTGAATTTTCTGGAAGCCTGTTAGAATCGCTCGAACCGCGTCGTTATGACGGGTCATATGCGTTGTTGACCCCGTCCGCGGCCTGCGGTCAAGATACGGACGG
The DNA here is from genome assembly GCF_024448335.1 of Stutzerimonas frequens. Classification (GTDB taxonomy): domain Bacteria; phylum Pseudomonadota; class Gammaproteobacteria; order Pseudomonadales; family Pseudomonadaceae; genus Stutzerimonas; species Stutzerimonas frequens. The sequence goes on along the minus strand of NZ_JAMOHM010000002.1, from coordinate 242,754 downwards.
TTTGCACTCGCCGAACAGGGCAGCGGCTATCAAAACCCAAGCCACGAGCAAGGCTCGGTTCGCCTCGGCGGAATTCTATTCACCGGAGAGTAACGAGGAATCCATGAAGGTTCTTGTAGCTGTCAAACGAGTGGTCGATTACAACGTCAAGGTTCGCGTCAAGGCGGACAATTCCGGCGTTGACCTGGCCAACGTCAAGATGTCGATGAACCCCTTCTGCGAAATTGCCGTGGAAGAGGCAGTACGCCTGAAAGAGAAAGGCGTGGCGAGCGAAATCGTTGTCGTCTCCATCGGTCCGACCGCTGCCCAGGAGCAGCTGCGCACCGCGCTGGCGCTGGGCGCCGACCGCGCCGTGCTGGTCGAGTCCAACGACGAACTGAACTCCCTGGCGGTTGCCAAGCTGCTCAAGGCCGTGGTCGACAAGGAGCAGCCGCAGCTGGTCATCCTCGGCAAGCAGGCGATCGACAGCGACAACAACCAGACCGGCCAGATGCTCGGCGCGCTGACCGGCTATGCCCAGGGCACTTTCGCCTCCAAGGTGGAAGTGGCTGGCGACAAGGTCAACGTCACCCGCGAAATTGACGGCGGCCTGCAGACCGTCGCGCTGAACCTGCCGGCGATCGTCACCACCGACCTGCGTCTGAACGAGCCGCGCTACGCGTCGCTGCCGAACATCATGAAGGCCAAGAAGAAGCCGCTGGAAACGCTGACTCCGGATGCACTGGGTGTCACCACCACTTCCACCGTGAAGACCCTGAAAGTCGAAGCGCCGGCAGCCCGCAGCGCCGGTATCAAGGTCAAGTCCGTGGCTGAACTGGTCGAGAAACTGAAGAACGAGGCGAAGGTAATCTAAATGACTATCCTGGTTATCGCTGAACACAACAACGCCGTCCTCGCGGCCGCTACCCTGAACACCGTTGCTGCAGCAAAGGCCATCGGTGGTGACATCCACGTACTGGTTGCCGGCAGCGGCTGCGGTGCCATCGGCGAAGCCGCCGCGCAGATCGAAGGCGTGGCCAAGGTCCTGGTCGCTGACGACGCAGCTTACGCCAATCAGCTGCCGGAAAACGTCGCGCCGCTGATCGCCGACCTGGCGAAGAACTACAGCCACGTGCTGGCTGCAGCGACCACCAACGGCAAGAACTTCCTGCCGCGCGTTGCCGCTCAACTGGATGTCGATCAGATCTCCGAGATCATCGCGGTTGAAAGTGCCGATACCTTCAAGCGCCCGATCTATGCCGGTAACGCCATCGCTACCGTGCAGTCCAGCGCTGCCATCAAGGTCATCACCGTGCGTGCGACCGGCTTCGATGCGGTGAATGCCACCGGCGGCTCGGCTGCGGTTGAGCAAGTGTCCGGGACTGGCGATGCCGGCAAGTCCGCTTTCGTTGGCGAAGAGCTGGCCAAGTCGGATCGTCCTGAGCTGACCGCTGCTAAGATCGTCGTTTCCGGCGGTCGCGGCATGCAGAACGGCGAGAACTTCAAGCACCTGTACTCGCTGGCCGACAAGCTCGGCGCCGCAGTCGGTGCCTCCCGTGCCGCGGTCGATGCCGGCTTCGTGCCGAACGACATGCAGGTCGGCCAGACCGGCAAGATCGTTGCACCGCAGCTGTACATCGCGGTCGGTATCTCCGGTGCCATCCAGCACCTGGCCGGCATGAAGGACTCCAAGGTGATCGTCGCGATCAACAAGGACGAGGAAGCGCCGATCTTCCAGGTTGCCGACTACGGCCTGGTGGGCGATCTGTTCGAGATCGTGCCGGAGCTGGAAAAGCTGGTCTGAAGCTGATCGCTGTTGAAGAAACCCGCTCATGTAGCGGGTTTTTTCATGGGCGATCAGTGGGCTCGTCGGTGTACCATCGGCGCAACCGTTTCGCACCAGCTTTACCGCACTAAGAGGATATTCATGCGTTTCGCCTTTGCGTTGAAATCTGCGTTGATCGCGCTGGCCCTGGCGGCGCCGTTCACGGCAACGGCAGCGGGAAAATGTGATCGCCTGGTGGCAACCGGTGCGGCAGATAACCCGCCGTTTCTCTGGCGCGATCCGCAGAACCCCAAGCGCCTGGTGGGTGCCAACGCCGATCTGCTGGGGCAGATCGCCGAGTCCCTCGGCTTGAAGCTGGAGCTGCTCTACACCGGCGATCGCGCCAAGGCGCTCGATGAGGTACGCAGTGGACGCGTGGATGTTCTTGCCGATGCGACGCTGACCATCCAGCGACTGGAAGAACTGGACTTCATACATCCGGCCATCGTCCAGCTGCAAACAGTTGCATGGGTGCGTAATGAACCCGGTTTCTTCTACTCCAGCCGCGAAGACCTGCGAGGTCATCCGGGCGTGGTTGTCGCTGGCAGCCGTTATGGCAGCGAGTTCGACGCCTTCGCCAAGGCAAATCTGCAATTGCAGCAGGCGCCCGGACTCGAGCAGGGGCTGCTGCAGTTGATCGAGGGCGATCGCCAGTACCTGTTGCATGAGCGTTACAGCACGATTGCTGTGGCTGACGCGCTGGGACTGCTGGACAAGGTGCAACGCCTGGATCCTCCGGTTATTGGCCGTGACATGCATTTGGCGATTTCCCATGATTCGGCGTGCAACGATCCCTGGTTGCGCGGACAACTGGCGCGGAAAATGACAGAATTGCGCGCCGCCGGCGTGCCAGAGCAGTTGCTGGTGCACAACCTGACGGTGTGGAAGAACCAGCAGACTGGCCGTGGCAGCGCTTCGAAAAAATAGGATCCACCGTGAGACGACTACTTCCCTGTGCCCTTTCGTTGCCGTTGCTGGTTCTGCTGGGGTGTGCAAGTGATCCTGCTCCTGTGGCGCAGTTGCGCCTGACGGAGGCGGCTGTTGCCCAGGCCCGCTCGATCGAAACCGCTCTGGTCTACGAGGAACTGGTGCAGGCCGAAACCAAGTTGGCTGCTGCCCGCTCGGCGCTTGAGGCCGGCGAGAACCGTGAGGCGCGCCTGTTGGCCGAGCAGGCCGAGCTGGACGCCCGGCTGGCGGAGCTGCGCGTGCTCAGTGATCAGCGTGAGGCGCAGGTCGGCGATCTCAATCGGCGCATTCAGCGTCTACGGCAGCAGTTAGGAGACGTACGGTGACACGGCGATTCGCAATGCTGCTGGCTGGGCTGGCGCTGGTCGGCTGCGCCAGCCAGGAAACCGAGCGGGAGATCGGCGAGGCCTCTGCGGCATTGCAGCGGATTGAGGCCGATCCTGCCGTCCATCGCAGTGCGCCAAAGGATTTGCAGCGCGCGGTTGAAACCCTGCAGCGATCCGAGCGCTTCAAAGAGTATTGGGGCGGTGCCGAGGATGCTCGCCATTATGCCTATCTCAGTAGGCGCTACAGCGAGATCGCCGGGCTGCAGGGCAAGCTGCTGCAACAGCAGGAGCGGGTGGCGCGGTTGGAAATGGAGCGGGACCGACTGCGGCGGATGTTGCAGGACGCCAGGCTGATGACCGATGAACAGCAGGGGCGCTGGCTCGAAGACCAGCTGATGAGCCTGGCGGCGAGCGAGACCGACCGTGGCCAGGTCATGACGCTCGGTGACGTGCTTTTCAGTCCGGACAGTGCGGAGCTGAGCCATACGGCGAACCGAACCCTGCTCAAGCTCGTCCAGTTCCTGCAGCGCAACCCGCAGCGCAAGGTACGTATCGAGGGCTATAGCGACAGCCGTGGCGACCCGCAGGCGAATCTGGAACTGTCGCGCGCGCGGGCGCAGATGGTGGCTGATCTGTTGGTTAGCTTGGGAATCAGCGCCGAGCGTATCGAAGTTCGCGGTTACGGTGAGCAGTTTCCGCTGGCGGAAAACGCTTCGGCACGTGGCCGTGCGCAGAATCGCCGGGTCGAGATCCTGTTTTCCGACGGGGAAGGTAATCTCGCGCCCGATCGCTGAAATCGTGGGCTAGAGGCTGGACTGTTTCGCCCACATGCTGCGCAACTGTATTGGTCTGCTGATGTTTCGCTGAGCTACTGTTACGGTTCAGTTGGCGGGAGACCGGTGAGATGACCAATCTGTTGCTCTATCAGCGCATTGCCCAGCAGCTCGCCGAGGATATCCGGCGCGGGGTGTATCGACCCGGCGAACGTGTGCCTTCGGTACGCAAGATGAGCCGGCAGCTGAGCGTCAGCCATGCGACCGTGCTCCAGGCCTACGCCAATCTCGAAGATCAGGGCATGATCAGGGCGCGCCCGCAGTCCGGCTTTTATGTCCACCAGACCCCGGTGCTCACCGCGCCGACACCCGATATCGCGCGGGTCGAGCGGCCCACGCTGGTCACGCGCAGCAGCATCATCAACCAGGTACTCAGCGAGTCCCGCCGTGAAGGGCTGATTCCGCTGGGCGCCGCCGTGCCGCATGTGGATTACCTGCCGGTCAGGGCGCTGCACCAGCAGCTGGCCAAGGTCACGCGCTTCCAGAGCCCGCGGGCGTTCAGCTACATGTTCAGTCCTGGCTATGAGCCGTTGCGCCGTCAGGTGGCGATCCGTATGCGCGACGCCGGTGTGGTGGTCGATCCCGGCGAGATCGTCATCACTCATGGTTGCGTCGATGCGCTGCAGATGTCGCTGCGGGTGCTGACGCGGCCAGGGGATCTGATTGCCGCCGAGTCGCCGAGCTATTACGGTCTGCTGCAACTGGCGGATCTGCTGGGGCTCAAGGTCATCGAGATTCCCAGCGACCCGGATACCGGCATGAGCCTCGAGGCGCTGCAGCTTGCAGCCGGGCAATGGCCGATCAAGGCGTTGGTGCTCACGGCGCGGCTGAGCAATCCGCTGGGCGTGAGCATGCCCGACCATCGACAGAAACAGCTGCTGAGCCTGGCAGCACGGTTCGACATCCAGATCGTCGAGGACGATATCTACGGCGAGTTGATGTTCGAGCAGGACCAGTACAAGGCGCTCAAGTCCAATGACCGGGAGGGGCGGGTCATCTACTGCTCGAGCTTTTCCAAGACGCTGTCGCCGGGCGTGCGTATCGGTTGGGTCATCGCTGGTCGCCATCAACCGGAGATCGAGCGCCTGCAGACGTTCAGTACACACTCCGCCTGCAGCGTGACGCAGATGGCCGTGGCGGCGTACCTGGAGAATGGCGGCTATGACCGGCACCTGCGGGCGATCCGCCAGGAGTATCGCAAGAACCTCAGCGCCTTCCAGCTGGCGGTGCAGCGCTATTTCCCGGAAGGCACGCAGATGACGCGGCCCAAGGGCAACTTCATCCTCTGGGTCAGTCTGCCGGTGCGGGTCAATACCCAGGAGCTGCACGTGCGGGCGCTGGCGCAGGGCATCAGCATTGCGCCGGGGCTGATCTTCAGCAACACCGAGCAGTTCAACCACTGCATACGGCTCAACTGCGGTTTGCCCTGGAACCACGAGACCGAACGCGCCTTGCGTACGCTCGGGCAACTGGCGTCGGAGCTGTGCCGGGACGCACAATAGGCGCTCCTGAGTCCTTCGCTGCGAGGAATGATGCCGATGTCGAGGCCGCTGTTTTTGTTGCTGTTGTTGGCCTTGCTGAGTGGATGCGAGCGCGAGGAGCAGGCTCGGGAAGCCGAACGAGCAGCGCAAACGCCGCAGCAGTCGATATCGGAGCCCGTTGACGCGACAGAGGCGCCACCTGATCTGGAGATCGAGGTGGCGCCTGTGAATCAGGCGGCGGAAGCTGAGCCGCCGCCTGTACAGATCGACATTCCTGAGCCTGAAGCTCAGCCTGCCGCGCGATCGCGCCCTGCGCCGCCAAAGCAGCCGGAGAAGCCGGCCGAGGTCGAGCTTGTCGAGCCGGTGCTTGATCTGCGCTTGCCGGAAGAACTGGCCGAAGAGCTGAAACCGGCGCCTAGCAGCGAATCCATCCGCCTTTTGCCACCGCTTTTCGATAAGGGGGAGCCGTCGCGATCGATGCAGATCGGCGGCCGCCTGATATCGGGCGAAGCCGAAGACGAATCGCTGATCGAAGGTGCTGAAATCCAGTTCGAACTCAAGCGCTGAAGCTGTCCGGGCGCCGCGACTAGCGCTGGCGCTCCGCTGTGTACAGCATCCTGTGCAGCTCTTCGGCGGGCAATGGATGACTCATGTGGAAGCCTTGCACCTCGGTGCAGCCGTCGTCGGTCAGCAGGCGCAGCTGTTCTTCGGTTTCCACGCCCTCGGCCGTCACCCGCATCTGCAGGCCACGGCCCAGCTCGATCAGGGCGCGGACAATGGAGTGATCTTCGATAGACTGGCCGATGCCGGCGACGAAGCTGTTGTCGATCTTGATCACGTCGAAGGGGTAGTGCCGCAAGGTGGTCAGCGACGAATAGCCGGTGCCGAAGTCGTCCACCGCGAGGCGAACACCCAGCGTCTTGATGCGCTTGAGCAGCTCTAGGGTATTCTGGGTTTCGCGCAGCAGTGCGCTTTCGGTCACTTCCAGTTCTAGTCGGTCGCCGGCAAGACCATTGTCCGCCAGAGCCTGGGTGATTTCCTCCAGCAGACGATCATCATGCAGCTGCAGCGGTGAGAGATTGACCGATACCACCGTGTTGCCCGGCCAGCGCGCCGCCTGCTGGCAGGCCTGGCGCAGCACCCAGCGCCCGAGTTGGATGATCAACCCGGTTTCCTCGGCTAGCGGGATGAACTGCTCGGGCAGCAGCATGCCGCGCTGTGGGTGTTCCCAGCGCACCAGTGCCTCGGCGCCGATGATGTGCAGATCGTGGCTCTGGTAGCGCGGCTGATAATGCACCTCAAGCTGCTGTTCGGCGATCGCTACGCGCAGTTCCTCTTCGCGGCGCAGCCGTTCGTGCAGGCGCTGATCCATCTCTTGGCCGTAGGCGCGCCATGTGCCTCTGCCGGCGTCCTTGGCCTGGTAGAGAGCGATGTCGGCACAGCGCAACAGTTCGTTGGCCTGGCTGGCGTCGCTCGGTGCCAGAGCCACGCCAATGCTGGCGCCGATGCTGATTTGCTGATCCTCGTAGGTGAATGGAGCGCTCAGCGCATCGATGATGCGGTTGCACAGCCGATCGATATCGTCGTCCTCGCCCATGCGATGGAGCACGACGACGAACTCGTCGCCGCCCAGGCGCGCCACCAAGTCGCCGTCGCGGGTGCGCTCGCGCAGACGTGACGCGACGCCGATCAGCACCTCGTCGCCGGCGGCATGGCCAAGGGTGTCGTTCACCGGTTTGAAGCGGTCGAGGTCGATATACAGCAGCGTCAGGGTCGAGCCGCTGCGCAGCGAGGCGAGGTTCTGCTCGAGGTAGTCGCGCAGGCGGCTGCGGTTGGGCAGCCCGGTCAACGCATCATGCTGCGACAGGTATTGAACCCGCGCCTGTGCCCGGGTCTCCTCGGTGACGTCGCTGGCGGTCCCGCGGTAGCCGAGCAGCTTGCCATCGTGCCGGATGGTCCGTGCAGCCAGCCGGCAATAGCGCTCGCAGCCATCGGCGGCGCGGTAGCTGCTGCGCAGCGGTGCGCTGTGGGGCGCCTCGAGCCAGCTCTGCAGCGCGGCGCTGTCGGTGATCAGCAGCTCCAGCAGGGGTCGGCCCAGCCACTGCTTCGGTTGATAGCCGGTGATCTGCTGGAATCGGTTTGAGAGAAAGGTCAGGCGGGCCTGTTCGTCGGTTTCCCAGATCCAGTCGGAGGCCGCTTCGGCCACATCGCGGAAGCGCTCCTCGCTCTCGGCCAGCGCACTGCGGCTGGAGGCGAGCCGTGCATAGCTGACGTCGAGCAGGTGCACGACACGCAGCGCATGGCGTACCAGCAGCCAGGCGAGCAGCCCAAGACCGAGCGCCACGGCGGTGAGAACGGGCAGGGTGACCAGAAGCAGCAGGCGCCCCGGCTTTGCCGCCGTCCAGGTGAAGTGAACGGGCGTTCCATCCTCCAGCGCCTGGCTGATGATCGGTCCGGCCTGGGCCGATGGATCGGCAAGCAGCTGCAGTTTGTGCACGGCGTACTGCTCGCCGATTGCCTCCAGTCGTGCGGCGTCGAGCAGATCGACGAAGACCAGAATGGATGGCGGCCCTTCGTGTTCTTCGATATTCGTGCCGCCAGTGGTCAGCGAGGCAGCGGCAACCAGAGCAGGCTGCCCTTCAGCCCAGAGCAGGGTCGAGGCGCCTGCGTCGTCTTCGGCGGCCTCGCGGGCCCGTGCCAGCAGTTCGGGCAAGCCGTGTTGCAGATACTGGAAAGCATCTACCGGCTGCAGCTTGCCCCGGATGACTGCATACGAGGTAGTGCCCGCCGGGGTGATCACCAGCACTGCGTCGTAGCCGAAGTCTTTGTACAGCGAGGGGCCGAGATTGGCCTGGGCATAGGCCCAATCAACATCGACCTGCTTGCTCAGGTGTACGTAGGCGTCGCCCCAGAAGGCGTAGTCGACGATGGAGCGGTTCATCCAGTCGTGCTGTGCCTGTAGCGCCTTGCCAGACAGGAAACGACTCTGCTGCAGGGCATCCTGGTCGATTTCGCGGGCGATATGGATAACGGCATAGGCCGCTGCGACGATCGCTGCCACCAATAGCGCGACCATGCCGGGGAGAATGCGCCGGGCAAAGATCGCCTTGGCCTTCGGTTTGGTCGGGCCGTCAACGGAGAGGGAGGATTGCATGAGGGGAGTCCTGCCAGAACTGCATGATCGCGGCAAGTGGGCATAGTGCCACTATTGAGGGCGGCGGGCATCTGCAAACGTCAGCCGGTAGCCAACCGGCAGCTGCGTTCAGCATCGGTCAGCGATCGCGCGACTCCTGCGCATCGGCTTCGGCATTGCGCTGGGCAATACGCTTTTTCTGCTCGTCGGTCAGCGGAATTTTCCGGGCAGTGGAACGCAGCATCAACAGACTGCCGACGATCGAGCCTAGTGCGACGACCAGAATCAGCCAGAAATACCAGGGCATGAGTTCTCTCCAGGTGGGTGTTCGATAACTTGTAGGCAATTGGCCTGCACTTTACGTCGGAGCGCCGAGACCTGAAAGCCGGCATCTACTTGGACCGTAAGGCTTGGCTTTCGTCGCGCAATGTGTTTTCTGCCACAATGCGCGCCGACTTTTCCGAGGACGTGTCATGACCTGCCAGACTCCGATTATCGTAGCGCTCGATTTCCCATCCCGCGATGCCGCATTGGCACTGGCCAGGCAGCTCGACCCGCGACTGTGCCGAGTCAAGGTCGGCAAGGAGCTGTTCACCCGTTGCGGGCCTGCGATCGTCGAGGCGTTGCAGGCGATGGGTTTCGAAGTGTTCCTCGATCTCAAGTTTCACGACATCCCCAACACCACGGCCATGGCGGTAAAAGCGGCCGCCGAGCTCGGCGTATGGATGGTCAACGTGCATTGTTCCGGTGGCCTGCGGATGATGGCAGCCTGTCGCGAAACCCTGGCTGGCATGGCCGAGCCCGCGCCGCTGCTGATCGGCGTCACGGTGCTGACCAGCATGGAACAGGCCGATCTCGCCGGCATCGGCCTGGATATCGCCCCGCAGGAGCAGGTGCTGCGTCTGGCCGGTCTGGCCTCGCAGGCAGGCCTGGATGGCTTGGTCTGTTCGGCGCAGGAGGCTGTGCCGCTGAAAGCGCAGTTCCCGGAGCTGCAACTGGTCACCCCGGGCATTCGGCCGGCCGGCAGTGCCCAGGACGATCAGCGCCGCATCCTGACTCCGGCTCAGGCCATGGCGGCGGGCTCCGATTATCTGGTGATCGGTCGCCCGATCAGCCAGGCCGCGGACCCGGCGAGCGCGCTGGCCAATGTGGTCGCTGAGCTGAGTTAAGCGCACACGAAAAAGGCTGAGACCCATGCAGGCTCAGCCTTTTTAACCTCCGGGGTCTATGCTTAGCTGACCTTGAGTACAAGCTTGCCGAAGTTGCCGCCGGTGAACAGCTTCATCAGCGTTTCCGGGAAAGTCTGCAGACCCTCGATCACGTCTTCCTTGCTCTTCAGTTGGCCGCTGGCGAGCCACTCGGCCATATCGCGCATCGCTTCCGGGTAGCGCGACACATAATCGGTCACCACCATGCCTTCCATCCGTGCGCGATTGACCAGCAGCGACAGGTAGTTGGACGGGCCCTTGACCGCCTCCTTGTTGTTGTACTGGCTGATGGCGCCGCAGATCACCACCCGTGCGCCGACGCTGATGCGTTGCAGCACCGTGTTGAGGATGTCGCCGCCGACGTTGTCGAAATACACGTCCACTCCTTTCGGGCATTCGCGCTTCAAGCCCGCCGCCAGGTCTTCGTTCTTGTAATCGATGGCGCCATCGAAGCCGAGCTTTTCCGTGAGGAAGCGGCACTTATCCGCACCGCCGGCGATGCCGACCACGCGGCAGCCTTTGATCTTCGCGATCTGCCCGGCAATGCTGCCGACCGCGCCCGCAGCCCCGGAGATCACCACGGTCTCGCCGGCTTTGGGCTGGCCGACCGAGAGCAGCGCGAAGTAGGCGGTCATGCCGGTCATGCCCAACGCCGAGAGATAGCGCGGCAGTGGTGCCTGTTGCGGATCGACCTTGTAGAAGCCCTTCGGCTCGCCAAGGTAGTACGCCTGCACGCCCAGGGCCCCGTTGACGTAATCACCTTCCTTGTAATCGGGATGCTGCGAGGCGATCACCTTGCCGACGCCCAGCGCGCGCATCACTTCGCCGATGCCCACCGGCGGAATGTAGGACTTGGCGTCGTTCATCCAGCCACGCATGGCCGGGTCGATGGAGAGGTACTCGACCTTGACCAGAATCTGATTCGGCCCGGGTTCGCCCACCGGTTTCTCGACGAACTCGAAGGTATCCCGGGTCGGTGCGCCGACGGGTCGCTGGGCGAGCAGAAATTGCTGGTTTAGCAGGGTCATGAACGTTTGCCTCGTGTATGCGAAAGGTTTGGTGTAGCTCGCCCGGCGCACAGCTGCAAGGAACGTCGGAGCGCTGGAATGCACTGGCATCCAGTTCGGTGATATGACCGCGGCGGCGATGAAATACGCGAGCGCATGAGGGTATAAGTCTGACCGGGACGCCTTCAGTGGTCATTTCACAGTCACGAGGCGAGTCGAAATCTTCGGGAAGAACAATCATGAGCATGACATTCTCCGGTCAGGTCGCCCTGGTGACGGGCGCGGCGGCCGGTATCGGTCGCGCCACGGCACTGGCTTTCGCCCAGCAGGGCCTCAAGGTGGTGCTGGCGGACATCGACGAAGCGGGCATCCGCGACGGTGCCGAAACCATCCGCGCTGCCGGTGGCGAGGCGATCGCCGTTCGTTGTGATGTGACCCGCGACGAGCAGGTCAAGGCGCTGATCGAGCAGACGCTGACGCAGTTCGGCCGGCTCGATTACGCGTTCAACAACGCCGGCATCGAGATCGAGCAGGGCCGTCTGGCCGAGGGCAGCGAGGCTGAGTTCGACGCGATCATGGGCGTCAACGTCAAGGGCGTCTGGCTATGCATGAAGCATCAGTTGCCGGTGATGCTGGCCCAAGGCGGCGGCGCGATCGTCAATACCGCATCGGTCGCCGGGCTCGGCGCTGCGCCGAAGATGAGCATCTACGCCGCGTCCAAGCATGCGGTGATTGGCCTGACCAAGTCGGCGGCGATCGAGTACGCCAAGAAGCAGATTCGCGTGAACGCCGTCTGCCCAGCGGTGATCGATACCGACATGTTCCGCCGCGCCTACGAGGCGGACCCGCGCAAGGCCGAGTTCGCGGCCGCCATGCATCCGGTCGGGCGCATCGGCAAGGTCGACGAAATCGCCGCGGCCGTGCTCTACCTATGCAGTGACGGCGCCGCGTTCACCACCGGCCACGCGTTGGCGGTGGATGGCGGGGCGACGGCGATCTGAGGGCGCGCCCGGTGTCTCGCCGGGCACCCTTTATTCTGCGCCGCTCAGCTGCGGCGGCGTAGAATCAGCAGGGCGATTACCCCTGCAATCAACCCCCACAACGCAGCTCCGATGCCAAACAGCGTCAGTCCCGAAGCCGTGACCATAAAGGTGATCAGCGCCGCCTCCCGCTCGTCGGGCTGCTGCATCGCCTGGGTCAGCCCTGAGCCGATCGAGCCGAGCAGGGCAAGCGCCGCGATGGACAACACCAGCGCCGCCGGAAACGCCGCGAACAATGCCGCCAGCGTCGCGCCGAAGATGCCGGCAATGCCGTAGAACACGCCGCACCAGGCCGCGGCGGTGTAGCGTTTTTGTGAATCGGGATGTGCTTCGGGGCCGGCACAGATGGCCATGGTGATTGCTGCCAGGTGGATGCCATGGGAGCCGAACGGGGCCAGTAATACCGAGGCGATGCCGGTCGTGGAGATCAGCGGGGAGGCCGGCACCTGATAGCCTTCGGCGCGCAGCAGGGCCAGCCCCGGCATGTTCTGCGAGGCCATGGCGATGACGAACAGCGGAATGCCGATGCTGAAGATGGCGGCGAAGGAAAACGCCGGCGTGGTCCACACCGGCACGGCTACCTGCAGGCTGAAGCGCTGGAAATCCAGCAGGCCAGAGACGCCGGCGATTAGGCAGCCGACTACCAGGGCGGCCAGTACGGCGAAGCGCGGCTGCATCCGCTTGGCCAGCAGGTAAGTGAAGAACATCCCGAGCACTAGCACCGGTTGAACGCCAACCGCGCGGAATATTTCGCTGCCGATATTGAACAGCACCCCAGCCAGCAGAGCGGCGGCCAGGGAAGCCGGCACTCGACGCATCAGGCGATCGAAGCTGCCAGTCAGGCCGCTCAATGCGATCAGCACCGAGGCGAAAATGAACGCGCCAATGGCTTCGGCATAGGGAACCCCAGGCAGGCTGGTAATCAGCAGCGCCGCGCCCGGCGTCGACCAGGCGACCACCACTGGCGTTCGATAGCGCAGCGACAGGCCGATGCTGCAGATGGCCATGCCGATCGACAGTGCCCAGATCCATGACGAGATCTGCGCCTCGCTCAGCCCGGCCGCCTGGCCTGCCTGGAACATCAGCACCAGCGAGCTGGTATAGCCGGTGAGCATGGCGACGAAGCCGGCAACGACGGTGGAGGGCGAGCTGTCGCTCAGAGGGCGCAGGGCGATGCGGCTGGTTTCATTCATTCTTGCTCTTCTATTTATCGAGATTGCAAAGGGACGCTGCCATCCGGCTCATCGCTAGCCTATTGGGCAGTACTGGTGGGCGTCCCGGTACAGCCACGGGTGCATTGGACGTAACAGTCGTCGCCCGTGTCCATGCAACCCATCGCCACGCGGAATGGCGCATGGGGTTCTGGCACCCTTGTTGCTATCTAGTCAGTGCTCGCCGCGATGCGTCAAAAAAACCGCGGCTGTTGGAGGATTAGATGAGTCAGGGTGTCCAATTCAATCGCTTGATGCTGGAAATGCGAGCCATGCAGACCGATGCCATGGCGCGTACCAAGCCGGAGGTGCAGACCCAGGAGGTCGGCGCGCCGAGCTTTTCCGACATGCTCGGCCAGGCGGTGAACAAGGTACACGAAACCCAGCAGGCTTCGAGCCAGCTCGCGTCAGCCTTCGAGATGGGGCAGGGCGGCGTCGACCTGACCGAAGTGATGATCGCCTCGCAAAAGGCCAGCGTTTCCTTTCAGGCCATGACCCAGGTGCGTAACAAACTGGTTCAGGCCTACCAAGACATCATGCAGATGCCGGTGTGAGGCGGATTGAATCATGGCTGAAGCGGTGAGCAACGTTCCGGTACCAGCAACCCCCGAAGCTGGCAAGAAGCCCTTGCTGGGACTGTCGTTCCTGGAGAATCTCTCGGAAATGTCCATGCTGCGGCAGGTCGGCCTGTTGGTCGGACTGGCGGCCAGCGTGGCCATCGGTTTTGCCGTGGTGCTCTGGTCGCAGCAGCCCGATTACCGCCCATTGCTCGGCAGTCTGGCCGGGATGGACGCGAATCAGGTGATGGAGACGCTTGCCGCGGCGGACATCGCCTATACCGTCGAACCCAATTCCGGCGCGTTGCTGGTCAAGGCCAATGACCTGGCGCGCGCGCGCCTGAAACTTGCAGGCGCCGGCATCGCTCCGGCCGATAGCAACATCGGCTTCGAAATCCTCGACAAGGACCAGGGGCTGGGTACCAGCCAGTTCATGGAGGCGACCCGCTACCGGCGCGGCCTCGAGGGCGAACTGGGGCGCACCATTTCCAGCCTGAACAATGTCAAGGGTGCCCGCGTGCACCTGGCCATCCCGAAGAGCTCGGTATTCGTGCGCGACGAGCGCAAGCCCAGCGCCTCGGTACTGGTGGAACTCTATCCGGGGCGTGCACTGGAGCCGAGCCAGGTGATGGCAATCATCAACCTGGTCGCCACCAGCGTGCCGGAGCTCAGCAAGTCGCAGATCACTGTGGTGGATCAGAAGGGCAACCTGCTGTCCGACCAGCAGGAGCTGTCCGAGCTGACCATGGCGGGCAAGCAGTTCGACTATAGCCGCCGCATGGAGAGTCTCTATACCCAGCGCGTGCACAACATTCTGCAGCCGGTGCTCGGTAGCGGTCGCTACAAGGCCGAGGTTTCGGCGGACGTGGATTTCAGTGCGGTCGAGTCCACATCGGAAACCTTCAATCCGGACCAGCCGGCGCTGCGCAGCGAGCAAAGCGTCAACGAACAACGCCAGAGCAGCCTGCCGCCACAGGGCGTACCCGGTGCCCTGAGCAACCAGCCACCGGGTCCGGCGACAGCACCGGAGCAGGCCAACCAGGCCGCTGCCGCCGCTGGTGCCGTCGCCCCTGGCCAGCCGCTGCTCGACGCCAATGGCCAACAGATCATGGATCCGGTAACCGGACAGCCGATGCTGGCGCCGTTCCCGGCCGACAAACGCGAGCAGGCCACCCGCAACTACGAGCTCGATCGCTCCATCAGCTACACCAAGCAGCAGCAGGGCCGCCTGCGTCGGCTGTCGGTTGCCGTCGTGGTCGATGACCAGATGACGCTCAATGCGGCCGGCGAGATGGTTCGCGTGCCCTGGAACGCCGATGATCTGGCGCGCTTCACCCGTCTGGTGCAGGACGCGGTGGGCTTCGATGCCAGCCGCGGCGACAGCGTCAGCGTGATCAACACCGCGTTCGTCGCCGACAGCGCCGGAGAGACCTTCGAAGAGATACCGTTCTACTCGCAGCCCTGGTTCTGGGATGTGGTCAAGCAGGTGCTCGGCGTGCTGTTCATCCTGGTGTTGGTGTTCGGCGTACTGCGCCCGGTGCTCAAGAGCCTGACCAACCCCTCGGCTGGCAAGGAGCTGCAGGTCGCCAGCGGTCCGGGCGAACTGGGTGACGATGATGGACTGGATTCCGGCCTGGCCAGCGACCGGGTCAGCCTGAGCGGCCCGCAGAACATTCTGCTGCCGAGCCCCAGCGAGGGATATGAAGCCCAGCTGAACGCGATCAAGAACCTTGTGGCCGATGACCCGGGACGGGTAGCCCAGGTGGTGAAAGAGTGGATCAACGCCGATGAATGACAATCGAGTTCAAGCCAAGCTCAACAAGGTCGACAAGGCCGCCATCCTTCTGCTCTCGCTGGGTGAGACCGACGCGGCCCAGGTGCTGCGCCACCTCGGTCCGAAAGAAGTGCAGCGCGTCGGTACGGCCATGGCGCAGATGCGCAACGTGCAGAAGGCGCAGATCGAACAGGTGATGAGCGAGTTCGTCGAAATCGTCGGCGACCAGACCAGTCTCGGCGTCGGCTCCGATGGCTATATCCGCAAGATGCTCACTCAGGCGTTGGGCGAGGACAAGGCCGGCGGGCTGATCGACCGCATCCTTCTGGGCGGCAATACCAGTGGTCTGGACAGCCTGAAGTGGATGGAGCCGCGCGCCGTGGCCGATGTGATCCGCTACGAGCATCCGCAGATCCAGGCCATTGTGGTGGCCTATCTCGACCCGGACCAGGCCGGCGAGGTGCTCTCGCACTTCGATCACAAGGTGCGGCTGGACATCGTCCTGCGCGTGTCGTCGCTCAATACCGTTCAGCCCGCGGCATTGAAAGAGCTGAACCTGATCCTGGAGAAGCAGTTCTCCGGCAACACCAACACCAGTCGCGCCAGCCTGGGCGGCGTGAAGCGTGCGGCCGATATCATGAACTACCTGGACAGCTCCATCGAAGGCCAGCTGATGGATGCGATTCGCGATGTGGACGAGGACCTGTCCAGCCAGATCGAGGACCTGATGTTCGTCTTCGACAACCTGGCCGACGTCGACGACCGTGGCATCCAGGTGCTGCTGCGTGAGGTATCCTCCGACGTGCTGGTGATGGCGCTCAAGGGCGCCGACGACGGCATCAAGGAAAAGGTCTTCAAGAACATGTCCAAGCGCGCTGGTGAACTGCTGCGCGACGATCTCGAAGCCAAGGGGCCGGTGCGCGTCAGCGACGTGGAAAACGCCCAGAAGGAAATTCTCACCATTGCTCGTCGCATGGCCGAAGCCGGGGAAATCGTTCTCGGCTCCAAGGGCGGCGAAGAGATGATCTAACAGGACAACACTGCATAGATGGCGAAGGACAACCCCAGCGACCTCATTCGCGCAAAAGACGTCAGTCTGTTCGATCGCTGGTCATTGCCCAGCTTCGACCCGCAGGGCGAAGAGGAACCGCCTGCGGAGCCGAACGTCGACGAGCCAGTCGAAGAGTTGGCGCACAGTGAGGATGTGCCGGTCGAGGAAGTCAAACCGCTGACGCTCGACGAACTCGAGGCGATTCGCCAGCAGGCTTATAACGAAGGCTTTGCCACCGGTGAAAAGGATGGTTTCCACGCGGGCCAGCTCAAGGCTCGTCAGGAAGCCGAAGCCGCTTTGGCGCCACGCCTGGAAAGCCTTGAGCGGTTGATGACGCACTTGCTCGATCCGATCGCCGATCAGGATCGCAATCTCGAGCACGCCATGGCGACCTTGGTCAGCCACATGGCCCGTGAAGTGATCCAGCGTGATCTGCTGATCGATTCCAGCCAGATTCGTCAGGTGCTGCGCGAGGCGCTGAAGTTGCTGCCCATGGGTGCCAGTAACGTGCGTATCCATGTCAACCCGCAGGACTTCGAACTGATCAAGGCGTTGCGCGAACGCCATGAGGAGAGCTGGCGGATTCTCGAGGACAGCAGCCTGTTGCCGGGCGGCTGCCACATCGAAACCGAGCACAGCCGCATCGATGCCAGCATCGAAACGCGTCTGACCCAGGCCATCAAGCAACTGTTCGAGCAGCAGCGGGAGAACGCCACCCATCCGCCGGCTGCCGACCTGAATGTCGATCTGGACGTGTCCGATGCGCCTTGAGCGGGTCAGTTTCGCCAAACGTTTCGAAACCTATGAAGCGGCGATCAAGCTGCCCAGCCAACCGCTGCTTGAGGGCCGCCTGCTGCGCATGGTCGGCCTGACCCTCGAGGCCGAGGGGCTGCGTGCGGCGGTCGGCAGCCGCTGCCTGGTGATCAACGACGACAGCTATCACCCCACCGAGGTCGAGGCCGAGGTGATGGGTTTTTCCAGTGGCAAGCTGTATCTGATGCCGGTCGGCAGCCTGGCAGGCATCGCCCCTGGCGCGCGTGTAGTGCCTCTGGTCAACACCGGACGTCTGCCCATGGGCATGTCCATGCTCGGCCGGGTGCTGGACGGAGCAGGGCGTGCCCTGGACGGCAAGGGCGGCATGAAAGCCGAGGACTGGGTACCGATGGACGGCCCGGTGATCAATCCGCTCAAGCGTCACCCGATCAGCGAGCCGCTGGATGTCGGCATCCGCAGTATCAACGGGCTGCTCACGGTGGGGCGCGGCCAGCGTCTCGGTCTGTTCGCCGGTACCGGTGTCGGCAAGTCGGTATTGCTGGGCATGATGACCCGCTTCACCGAAGCCGACATCATCGTGGTCGGGCTGATCGGCGAACGCGGTCGCGAGGTCAAGGAGTTCATCGAGAATATCCTCGGTGAAGAGAGCATCAAACGTTCGGTAGTGGTCGCGTCGCCGGCCGACGAAGCGCCGCTGATGCGCCTGCGTGCCGCGCAGTACTGCACGCGTATCGCCGAGTATTTCCGCGACAAGGGCAAGAACGTACTGCTGCTGATGGATTCGCTGACCCGCTATGCCCAGGCCCAGCGCGAGATCGCCCTGGCCATCGGCGAGCCACCGGCTACCAAGGGCTACCCACCATCGGTGTTCGCCAAGCTGCCCAGCCTGGTTGAGCGCGCCGGCAATGCCGAGCAGGGTGGCGGCTCGATCACGGCGTTCTACACGGTGCTGTCCGAAGGCGATGACCAACAGGATCCGATCGCTGATGCTGCTCGCGGTGTGCTCGATGGGCACATCGTGTTGTCGCGCCGCCTGGCCGAGGAAGGCCACTATCCGGCTATCGACATCGAGGCTTCCATCAGCCGTGTAATGCCACAGGTGGTGGGCGCCGAGCACGTTCGCGCCTCGCAGCGCTTCAAGCAGCTCTGGTCTCGTTATCAGCAGAGTCGCGACCTGATCAGTGTCGGCGCCTATGTGCCGGGTGGCGATCCGGAAACGGATATGGCTATCGCGCGGCAGGCCGAGATGGTCAGCTACCTGCGCCAGGGACTCGACGAAAGCGAGGATCTGGCGCGCAGCTCGGCGCATCTCGCAGCGGTCTTCGCCGCGCGGCAAGGCGGCTAATCGATGGCGGCCAGCCGAGCGGCACGCCTGGCGCCGGTGATCGAGATGGCCGAGAAGGCCGAGCAGGATGCCGCGCGCCTGCTCGGGCAGGGCCAGACGCAACTGAATCAGGCCGAAGCCAAGTTGGGAGAGCTGGAGCAATACTTCAGGGACTACCAGGAGCAATGGATGCAGCAGGGCAGCCAGGGCGTTTCCGGCCAGTGGCTGATGAACTACCAGCGCTTTCTGTCCCAGCTCGAGTCGGCCATCGCTCAGCAACAGCGTAGCGTCAACTGGTACCGCGACAATCTGCGCAAACTGCGTGAGCAGTGGCAGCAGCGCCATGCGCGTGTCGAGGGGCTGAGCAAGCTGGTCGAGAGCTATCAGCGTGAGGCCCGTATCGCTGCCGACAAGCGTGAGCAGAAGTTGCTCGACGAGTTTGCCCAGCGGCTGGCCGGAAGAGGGCGTGAGCATTGACCCGAACCGGCCGGATTCACGCTTGCCGTACCGCGGCGTGAATGTTAAATCTTGGCGGTGTTTCAGCGCGGCGACCCCGGTCGGGCCTGCGGCCTTGCCAGGCGAGGTCCTGATGGCGGTTCGTCGTTTTCAGCCGGTACACGGCTGTTTCATTTCGCCTTAGCGGCAACCGCTCGCAAGCGAGCTTCACGACGTACCGGATCAGGAGTGCCACATGACCATCACTTCGCAGCCTTCGGCGGATGGCCAGGAGCTGACCATTTCCATCAGTGGACGCTTCGACTTCAATGCGCATCAGGCCTTCCGCGATGCTTATCAGCGTCAGGACGTCCATCCGCAGCGCTACGTGGTGAACCTACAGGGCGCGACCTACATGGACAGTTCGGCGCTGGGCATGCTGCTGCTGCTGCGTGACCATGCCGGGGGCGACGAAGCGGACATTCGCCTGCTCAACTGCAGCCCCGACGTGCGCAAGATCCTCTCGGTATCCAACTTCGAACAGCTGTTCGTGATCGCCTGAAATGCCCATGGGGCTGTCAATCCTGATCGCCGAGGACAGCCCGGTCGATCGGATGCTGCTTTCGACCATCGTCGCCAAGCAGGGGCATCGCGTGCTGACCGCCGCCGATGGACTTGAAGCGGTACAGCTGTTCGAGCGGGAGAAACCGCAGCTGGTGCTCATGGACGCGCTGATGCCGGTGATGGATGGCTTCGAGGCGGCCCGGCGCATCAAGCAGTTGGCCGGCGACGAGCTGGTGCCGATCATCTTCCTGACGTCGCTGACCGAGCATCAGGCGCTGGTCAGTTGCCTCGAGGCAGGGGGTGACGACTTCATCGCCAAGCCCTACAACCCGATCATTCTCGAAGCCAAGATCCAGGCCATGCATCGCCTGCGCCGTCTGCAGGCGACCGTGCTCGAGCAGCGCGATCTGATCGTCCGGCGCAACCAGCAGCTGCTCGACGAGCATCGCGCGGCCAAGGCGATCTTCGACAAGGTTGCCCACGCTGGCTGTCTCAGCGCGCCTAACATCCGTTACCGACAATCACCCCAGGCGCTGTTCAACGGCGATCTGCTGCTGGCCGCGCAGGCGCCGGCAGGCCAGATGTTCGTTCTGCTCGGTGATTTCACCGGCCATGGACTGCCAGC
Source organism: Stutzerimonas frequens (assembly GCF_024448335.1). Taxonomy (GTDB): domain Bacteria; phylum Pseudomonadota; class Gammaproteobacteria; order Pseudomonadales; family Pseudomonadaceae; genus Stutzerimonas; species Stutzerimonas frequens. Next base: position 222,641 of record NZ_JAMOHM010000002.1, on the reverse strand, counting down.
GGCGATCGGCGCCATGCCGCTGGCGGAAACCTTCTATGGCATGACCGCCAAGGGCCATTCGAGCAACGACATCCTTCGCGAGATGAATGCCAAGCTCAAACAGATCCTGCCGGTGGAGATGTTCTGCTGCGCAACGCTGCTGGACATCGACCCCAAGCAGGGGCGTTTACGCGTGTGGAACGGCGGTCTTCCTGATGGCTACCTGATTTCGGCGGATGGTCGGCAGACCCCGCTGGTGTCCCGGCATCTACCGCTGGGCGTCGTCTCGGCTGCGAAGCTGGATGACAAGTTCGAACACTATCCTGTGGCGCCGGGCGATCGGCTTCTGCTGCTTTCCGATGGGGTCGTGGAGAGCCGCAATGCCGAGGACGAGCTGTTCGGCGAGCAGCGTCTGCTGGCCGTCCTGGCTGCCAACCGCGATCCGTCGCGGTTGTTCGACGAGATCGAGCAGGCGCTGCTCGACTTTCATGGCCAGCCCCACGACGATTTGAGCCTGGTCGAGGTCGTGGTCAGCGACGAAGCGGTGCCGATGCCGCTGGCGGCGCCGGCTTCGGCAAGTCGTGTACGTCCGATGGACTGGTCGTTTCGGATCGAACTGCGCGCCGACAGCCTGCGCGGCGGCAATCCGCTGCCCTCCGTGCTGCAGGTTCTCTTGCAGGTCAACCAGCTGCGTCCGCGAGCCGGTCAGATCTATACAGTGCTTGGCGAACTCTATTCCAATGCGCTGGAGCACGGCGTGCTCGGGCTCGATTCGACCCTCAAGTGCGATGGGGACGGCTTCAAGCGCTACTACGAGTTGCGTCAGCAGCGTTTGCAGACGCTAGCCGAGGGCCATGTGCACCTCGAGCTGAGCATCAAGACCGGCCCGCAGGGCGGGCGATTGCGGGTCGCTATCAGCGACAGCGGCAGCGGGTTCGATGTGGCCCGGGCATTGCGGCTAGGGCTCGGCCGAGACCAGTTCAGCGGGCGCGGCTTGCATCTGGTACGCGAGCTGAGCGATGGGTTCGAGTGGCGGCCGGACGGGCGAGGTCTGAGCGTAGAGTTCAGCTGGCCGCCTGAGGCATAATCCGGCCCTTTGAAGCAGGAGTGTCCCGGTGACCAACACTCATCTCGATAGTGCCGTGCTCGCCACGCTGCAGGACGTGATGGAGGGTGAGTACCCGGCGCTGCTGGATACCTTCTTGAGAGATTCCGAGGAGCGCGTCCGGCTGCTTCGCCAGGCGCTGCATTCGGATCAGAGCGAGTCACTGCGGCGTGCCGCGCATAGCTTCAAGGGTAGCTGCAGCAACATGGGCGCGACTTTGCTCGCCGAGCTTTGCCAGCAATTGGAGAGTGCCGCCCGCAATGAGCGGCTGGAGGATGCGCCTGCGCTGCTAGCGTCCATCGAGCGCGAGTTCGCCATCATCGGTATCCTGTTCCGCGCGGAGCGACAGCGTTACGGCTGAGCAGACGACTTTCTGGCGCAGTTCGGTCAAGTGACGGTCGAAGGACTCTCATCTCGCGCGGTAGGGTAAGTCGCGCTGCCGGTGGACCCTGTCGCGCTCTAGGCGCCTTCTTCAAGTTATGGCCCAGAAATTGCTCTGTCACGCTCACGATCATTCGTGGCGGACTCATTCCATGGCTGTTACCCCCGACCTGCTGCTCAAGACCCCCACCGTCGATGTGCGTCCCAAGGCTTCGGCAAAAGCGCCGGACACGCCGCGCGAGAGCCGCGACGGCGGCGCAGCGAGCTTTTCCGACGTCTACGCACGGGAGCGCCAGACCCGGCCGACCGAGCGCGCCGAACGTGGCGATTCGTCTCGCGACAAACCTGTCGATGAAAAAGGCGAGGCAAAAGCGGCAGAGGCGAGCGGTGACGAAAAGCCGGCGGTTGCCGAAAGCGGCAATGCCTTGCCTGCCGCAAGCGAATCGGACGAGGTGCCGGAGGCCGAACTGGATCCGCTGCTGATGCTTGGCCTTGGCGGCCAGTCCGTCGCGCCGAGCGAGATTCAGCCAATCGGCGAAGTTCAGCCAGAGACCCTGCTCTCCGGATTGCCGGCCGTGCAGGGGCTGGTCAGTCATGACGGCGAGCTCGCCGAGCCGTCCATGACCAGCACGGGCTTGGTGAGCGATGAGCCGGTGGGGATGCAGAAAGCGGCCGCGCAACTGCGCGATCCGCTGGCCCAGGCACAGCTCAAGGCCGACAACGATGATGGCTTCGCCAATGCGTTGCTGGCTGGCAGCGAGTCGCTCGAAGATGCGGAGACAGAGCTGAAGCTGACAGCCGAGGAGCTGCTGGAAACGGTTGATGCGCCCAAGGAGAGTCGTGCCTCGAGCCTTGGCGAGTCTGCCGCCGCCCGGGTCAATCCGTTGAGCCAGGCGATCACGCAGCAGATTCAGCAGGCCCAGCGACCGGCGCTGGTGCCGGGACAGCCGGTCCAGGTGCAGCAATCCGGCTGGAGCGAGGCCGTGGTGGATCGGGTGATGTGGATGTCCAGCCAGAACCTGAAATCGGCTGAGATTCAGCTCGACCCCGCGGAACTTGGACGCATGGAAGTGCGCATCGAAATGACCAAGGACCAGGCGCAGGTCACCTTCCTCAGTCCTCACGCTGGCGTACGTGACGCGCTTGAAGGACAGATGCAGCGTTTGCGCGAAATGTTCAACCAGCAGGGCATGAGCCTGATGGACGTCAATGTCTCCGATCAGTCGCTGGCGCGCGGCTGGCAGGGCGGGGCGGACGGCGGTTCGTCGAGGGGCGGATCCTCCGGTGCGTCCGATATGGCTAGCGAGGACGATCAGCAGAACGGTATCAGCGAGATTTCGAGTACCCGCACCGGTGGCGATCGCGGCCTGGTCGACTACTACGCCTGAGTCTTTTTGCCTCCACTCTGGCGCGTCCAGCATCGGGGTGCGTCGGTTTTCCGCCGTCTGTCTGGATAGCCGTCGCGGCCCGTTGCGGTCGCCGTGACTGCAGCCTTTTCCTGATACCTTTTCGCTAATGGCGAACGACATACCCTAGCGCGCTGGCGTCGGCACGTTGGCACAGCTGTTGCTCCTAACTTCGCACAATCGGGTTGAAACGCTGTTGATGACGGATATTTGGCATGGCTAAGAAACAGGCTCCACCGGTAGTGCCGCCAACCGGGCCGGAAGCGCCTCAGGCAAGCAAAGGGAAGCTGAAACTCATTCTGGTGATCGTGGTCGCCATGTTGGTGGCTGTGGGGCTTTCGATCGGCGGTACGCTTTACTTCATGAGCAAGGGTGATGGCCTGGACAGTGACAAGGCGGAAGAAGCCCCAGCCACCGCTTCGGGTAAGCAGCCGGCGATCTATGAGGTGCTGATGCCGGCCTTCGTGGTCAACTACAGCCACAAGGGGCGGCAGCGGTATATGCAGGTGAGCATTGCGCTGATGTCGCGTGACCAGGCCGCTCTGGATGCGCTGAAGGTGCATATGCCGTTGTTGCGTAACCGGCTGGTGATGCTGTTCTCGAGTCAGGATTTCGAGGCGCTGAAAACGCCGGTAGGCAAGGAAATGCTGCGTCAGCAGGCCACTGCCAGCGTGCAGGAACTGGCGCAGAAGGAAATCGGCAAACTTGCCGTCGAGCAAGTGCTGTTCACCAACTTCGTATTGCAATAGAAGGCTGCCGCAGATGGCTGTTCAAGACCTGCTCTCGCAAGACGAGATCGATGCGCTCCTGCATGGGGTCGACGACGGTCTGGTGGATACCGAAAGCGATTCCGAGCCGGGGTCCATCAAGAGCTACGACCTGACCAGTCAGGATCGCATCGTGCGCGGGCGCATGCCCACGCTGGAAATGATCAACGAACGTTTCGCCCGTTATACCCGCATCAGCATGTTCAACCTGCTGCGGCGTTCGGCCGATGTCTCGGTCGGTGGCGTCCAGGTGATGAAGTTCGGCGAGTACGTGCACTCGCTGTACGTGCCGACCAGCCTCAACCTGGTGAAGATGAAGCCGTTGCGTGGCACGGCGCTGTTCATTCTCGACGCCAAGCTGGTGTTCAAGCTGGTGGACAACTTCTTCGGTGGCGACGGCCGCCACGCCAAGATCGAGGGTCGCGAATTTACCCCGACCGAGCTGCGCGTGGTGCGCATGGTGCTGGATCAGGCCTTCGCCGACCTGAAAGAAGCCTGGCACGCGGTGCTGGACGTCAACTTCGAGTACGTCAACTCGGAAGTGAACCCGGCGCTGGCCAACATCGTCAGCCCCAGCGAGGTGGTGGTTGTTTCCACCTTCCATATCGAGCTGGACAGTGGCGGCGGCGATCTGCACGTGACCATGCCTTATTCGATGATCGAGCCTATTCGCGAGATGCTCGACGCCGGCTTCCAGTCGGATGTCAGCGACCAGGACGAGCGCTGGGTCAAGGCGCTGCGCGAGGACATTCTCGACGTCAACGTGCCGCTGGGGGCCACCGTCGTGCGCCGCCAGCTCAAGTTGCGCGACATCCTCAACATGCAGCCAGGGGACGTTATTCCCGTGGAAATGCCGGAAGACATGATCATGCGTGCCAATGGCATGCCGGCCTTCAAGGTCAAGCTGGGCGCCCACAAGGGCAACCTGGCGCTGCAGGTGCTGGAGCCCGTGGTTCGCCCACGCTGACTCCGCCCTTTACTCAATTCGAGCCGTTCGAGGACTAGCGATGGCAGACGAACACGACAATACATCCCCCGAGGAGCAGGCGCTGGCCGACGAGTGGGCCGCGGCCCTGGCCGAAGCCGGCGATGCCAGCCAGGACGATATCGATGCGCTGCTGAACCAGGGGCCGGCAGCGGCGGCGCCTGCCGCACCGACTGCGCCGCGCGCACCGCTGGAGGATTTCGCCAGTGCGCCGAAGTCCTCCGGAGGTGTTCAGCTGGGGCTTGAGGGGCCGAACCTGGATGTCATTCTGGATATTCCGGTTTCCATTTCGATGGAAGTGGGCAGCACGGAAATCAGCATCCGCAACCTGCTGCAGCTCAATCAGGGCTCGGTGGTCGAGCTCGACCGCCTGGCCGGCGAGCCGCTGGATGTGCTGGTCAACGGTACGCTCATCGCTCATGGCGAGGTGGTAGTGGTCAACGAGAAGTTCGGGATCCGGTTGACCGATGTGATCAGCCCCACCGAACGCATCAAGAAGTTGCGTTGACATGCGCGGCCTGGCATTGCTGGCGGCGCTCTTGGCGTTCCCGGTGTGGGCGGCGGAGCCGACTGCGAGCATGAACAGCAGCGCCATGGGCGCACAGCTGAGCAAGCTGCTGCTCGGCCTGTTGCTGGTGATCGGGTTGATATTCCTGCTCGCCTGGCTGCTGCGTCGCGTGCAGCAGCTGAACCCACGTGGCACCCAGGTGATCAAGCTGATCTCCAGCCAGGCGCTGGGTCCGCGCGAGCGGCTGGTGCTGGTGCAGGTCGGCGGCGAACAGATCCTCATCGGCCTGAGCGGCGGCCGCATCACGCCGCTGCACGTGATGAAGGAGCCCGTGCACCTGCCGGATGCCGAGCCGGCCAATCCCGAATTCGCCCAGCGTCTGATGGAGCTGCTCGGCAAGGACCACAAGGACAAGCCTTGATGTTGCGCATTCTGCTGCTGGCCGCGCTTATGCTGGTCGGCCCTCTCGCTGTCGCGCAGGAGTCGTCCGGCATCCTGGCGCAGGGCGACAATCCGCTGTCGATCCCCGCGATCACCCTGACTACCGATGCCGAGGGGCAACAGGAGTATTCGGTCAGCCTGCAGATCCTGCTGATCATGACGGCGCTGAGCTTCATCCCTGCGTTCGTCATGCTGATGACCAGCTTCACTCGGATCATCATCGTGTTTTCCATCCTGCGTCAGGCCCTGGGTCTGCAGCAGACGCCGTCGAATCAGATCCTCGTCGGCCTGACGCTGTTTCTCACGCTGTTCATCATGGCCCCGGTGTTCGACCGGATTAACCAGGAGGCGCTGCAGCCTTACCTGAGCGAGCAGATTCCGGCACAGGAAGCGATCAGCCGCGCCGAGGTGCCGCTGAAGAACTTCATGCTGGCGCAGACCCGCGAGAGCGATCTGGAGCTGTTCGTGCGCTTGTCACGGCGTACCGACATCACCTCGCCCGAGGCGGCACCGATGACCATCCTGGTGCCGGCGTTCGTCACCTCCGAGCTGAAAACGGCGTTTCAGATCGGTTTCATGATCTTCATCCCGTTTCTGATCATCGACATGGTGGTGGCCAGCGTACTGATGGCGATGGGCATGATGATGCTCTCGCCGCTGATCATCTCGCTGCCGTTCAAGATCATGCTGTTCGTGCTGGTCGATGGCTGGGGGCTGATCATCGGCACCCTGGCCGGCAGCTTCGGCACCCTGTAGGAGGGACGCGAATGACACCGGAAGTGGCGGTGGACCTGTTTCGCGAAGGGCTGTGGATGACCGCGATGATCGTCGGCGTGCTGGTGGTGCCGAGCCTGCTGGTCGGTCTGGTGGTGGCGATGTTTCAGGCCGCAACGCAGATCAACGAGCAGACCCTGAGCTTCCTGCCGCGCCTGCTGGTGATGCTGCTGACGCTGATCTGGGCCGGCCCCTGGCTGGTGCGTGAGCTGATGGAGTACACGCAGAACCTCGTGCAGAACATCCCGTTGCTGATCGGTTAGCCCGATGCTGGAGCTGAGCAATGCACAGATCGGCGGCTGGGTGGCGCAGTTTCTGCTGCCGCTGTTTCGCATAGCCGCATTGCTGATGAGCATGCCGCTGATCGGTACCCAGCTGGTGCCGATGCGTATACGCCTGTATCTGGCTCTGGCGATCGCGCTGGTCCTGGTGCCGACGCTGCCGCCGATGCCCGCGGTCGATTCGCTCAGCCTGGGGTCTTTGCTGCTGATTGCCGAGCAACTGGTGATTGGCGTAATGCTCGGCTTCGTTCTGCAGCTGTTCTTTCATGTGTTCATCGTCTCGGGCCAGCTGCTGGCGATGCAGATGGGCCTCGGTTTCGCCTCGATGGTCGACCCGGCCAACGGCATCTCGGTGCCCGTACTCGGCCAGTTCTTCAACATGCTGGTGATCCTGCTGTTCCTCTCGGTCAATGGCCACCTGGTGGTGCTGGAAATCCTCGCCGAGAGCTTCGTCACCCTGCCGGTGGGGGCTGGCCTGTCGATCAATCACTTCTGGGAAGTGGCCGGCAAGTTGGGCTGGGTACTGGGTGCCGGCTTGCTGCTGGTGCTGCCGGCGATCACCGCACTTTTGGTGGTCAACCTCGCGTTTGGCCTGATGACCCGTGCGGCGCCGCAGTTGAACATCTTCTCCATCGGCTTTCCGCTGACCCTTGTGCTCGGCCTGATCATCGTCTGGATCGGCATGGCCGATATCTTCGCCCAATACCAGATATTCGTCAGCGAGGCACTGATGATGCTGCGCGAGCTGGCGGGGGCACGCTGATGAAGTGTGCCCTGTACCTGACGGAGGTCGCGCATGGCTGAGAGCGAAAGCGGCGCCGACAAAAGCGAGGAACCCACAGAGAAACGCCTGCGCGAATCGCGCGAAAAAGGGCAGCTGGCACGTTCCCGCGAACTCAGCACGGTGGCGGTAACGCTGGGAGGTATCGGCGGGTTGCTGGCGTCCGGTGGCGGCCTGGCACAAACCCTGATGGCCATGATGCAGGGCACGTTCGAGCTCAGCCGCGAAGCGCTGCTGGACGAGGGCTCCATGGCGAGCCTGTTGATGGGCAGCGGTCTGATGGCGCTGGAGGCGATCATGCCCCTGCTGATCGCATTGCTGATCGCATCGATCGTCGGCCCGGTGGCGCTGGGCGGCTGGCTGTTCTCGGCCAAGGCGATGGCGCCCAAGGTCAGCAGGATGAATCCCGCGGCCGGCCTCAAACGCATGTTTTCCACTCAAGCGTTGGTCGAGCTGCTGAAGGCGCTGGGCAAGTTCCTCGTCGTGCTCAGCGTTGCGCTGCTGGTGTTGTCGGCGTATCAGGACGACCTGCTGTCCATCGCCAAGCAGCCGCTGGACCTCGCCATCATGCACAGCGTCGAGATCGTCGGCTGGTGCGCCCTGTGGATGGCCTGTGGGCTGATCATCATTGCTGCGGTGGACGTGCCGTTTCAGCTCTGGAGCAACAAGCAGAAGCTGATGATGACCAAGCAGGAGGTCAAGGACGAATACAAGGATTCCGAGGGCAAGCCGGAGGTCAAGTCGCGCATCCGCCAGCTGCAGCGTGAGGCCGCGCAGCGGCGGATGATGCAGGCGGTGCCGGAAGCCGATGTGGTCATCACCAACCCGACGCACTTCGCCGTTGCGCTGAAGTACGACGGCGACAAGGGCGGCGCGCCAAGGCTGGTTGCCAAGGGCGGTGACTTCGTGGCGTTGAAGATTCGTGAGATCGCCCAGGAGCACAAGGTGACGGTGCTGGAGTCGCCGGCGCTGGCGCGGGCGGTGTACTACTCCACCGAGCTGGATCATGAGATCCCGGCTGGCCTTTATCTGGCCGTGGCACAGGTGCTGGCCTACGTCTATCAGTTGCGTCAGTACCGCGCGGGCAAGGGGCGCCGACCCGAGCCGTTGAACAATCTGCCGATTCCGCCGGACCTGCGGCGCGACGAGTGATCCGGCCGGGTGACGGGTTGCGTCGCCCGGCCGCAGCGCTTATTCGATTACGCCGCAGGCGACACGTGCGCCGCCACCGCCCAGGGGCTGCGGATGGTCGGAGTGATTGTCGCCGCCCTGATGGACCATCAGCGCCAGGCCCTTGATGTCACCCAGGCTCTTCAGGCGCGGCGCCAGTACCGGTTGGCTGGCCTTGCCGTCGCTGTCGACGTAGAGCGCGGGCAGGTCGCCCATATGCCCGTCGCCCCAGGGTTCGCCGTGCTTGCCGCTGTTCTTCGGGTCCCAGTGTCCGGTCGCAGCAGCCGCCGCGGTTGGCTTGCCGTCGACTTCGGCCGGCTCGCAGCTGCCTTTGGCATGAATATGAAAGCCATGGATGCCGGGCTGCAGGTCGGCAAGCTCGGGGCGGAATACCAGACCGTACTCATTGCTTTCGATCTTCACGCTGCCCACGGATTCTCCGATGCCCTGGGCGGTGACGGCGTTGATCTCGACGTTCAGCGTTTCCGCCTGGGCGGCGAAGGCGGTGCAGCCGGCTAGGGCGGCGATGATCCACTGTTTCATCTGAAAGCTCCTTTTGCGCAGACGGCGACGGAGTGCCGCCGGTAGCAACTGTGACTGCCGACGCTGCATGGCGTTCGCACCGCCCCGCGGTATAGAGCGCGCTGGTAGCCAATGCGGCAAAGAGTTGGACCCCTTCTTGCTATAGCTCCGGCAGGGCGCATTTCGCGTCAAGAATTCGTTCTGTATTTCCGGGGTTTCTGTGGATCGCACGCAACTCGTCAATATTCGCAACGGCCTGGCAGGCGCGGGGCGCGGCAATCTCGGCGTACCGCTGCTGTTGCTCGTGATGATGGGCATGATGATGCTGTCGGTGCCGCCGCTCCTCCTGGATCTGCTGTTCACCTTCAACATCGCGCTGTCGATTGTCGTACTGCTGGTCAGCGTCTATGCGCTGCGGCCGCTGGACTTCGCCGTTTTCCCGACGATCCTGCTGGTCGCGACCCTGATGCGTCTGGCGCTTAACGTTGCCTCGACCCGGGTGGTGCTGATCAACGGCCATGAAGGCGGCTCGGCCGCTGGCCATGTGATCGAGGCCTTCGGCAACGTGGTGATCGGCGGCAATTACGTCGTCGGTATCGTCGTCTTCGCGATTCTGATGATCATCAACTTCGTCGTGGTCACCAAGGGCGCCGGACGCATCTCGGAAGTCAGCGCCCGCTTCACCCTCGACGCCATGCCCGGCAAGCAGATGGCGATCGACGCCGACCTCAACGCCGGCCTGATCGACCAGGAAGAAGCCAAGAAGCGCCGCAGCGAGGTTTCCTCGGAGGCCGACTTCTACGGTTCTATGGACGGTGCTTCGAAATTCGTGCGCGGTGATGCCATTGCCGGCCTGCTGATTCTCTTCATCAACCTGATCGGCGGCGTCGGCATCGGCATGGCGCAGCACGGCATGAGCTTCAGTGAGGCAGGCCAGGTCTATGCATTGCTGACCATTGGTGATGGTCTGGTCGCACAGATTCCTTCCCTTCTGCTGTCCACCGCAGCAGCCATCATGGTGACCCGTGTCACCAGTTCGGAGGATATGGGGCAGCAGGTGCAGCGGCAGATGTTCGCCTCGCCCAAGGCGCTGGCGGTGTCGGCAGCGATCATGATTGCCATGGGGCTGGTCCCGGGCATGCCGCATATGTCCTTCCTCGGCCTTGGTGCCGCGGCTGCAGCGGGTGCCTACTGGATCTGGCACCGCCAGAAGCAGTCCGTCAAGAAGACCGAGCAGGAGGTGCAGAAGCAGCAGGAGATGCTGCCCGCGCAACGAGCCGCCGAAACCAAGGAGCTGGGCTGGGACGACGTGACTCCGGTCGATATGGTCGGCCTGGAGGTCGGTTATCGTCTGATCCCGCTGGTCGATCGTAATCAGGGGGGGCAGCTGCTGGCGCGAATCAAGGGTGTGCGCAAGAAGCTCTCGCAGGACCTGGGTTTTCTCATGCCTTCGGTCCATATCCGCGACAACCTCGACCTGTTGCCCAACGCCTATCGCTTGACGCTGATGGGCGTGAGCCTGGCCGAGGCGGAGGTCTATCCGGATCGTGAGCTGGCGATCAATCCGGGCCAGGTGTTCGGCCCACTCAACGGCATTGCCGCCAAGGATCCGGCATTCGGGCTCGAGGCGGTGTGGATCGAGACCAGCCAGCGCGATCAGGCACAGTCGCTGGGTTATACGGTGGTGGATGCCAGCACTGTCGTCGCCACGCACCTCAACCAAGTGCTGTACAAGCATGCGCACGAGCTGCTGGGGCACGAGGAAGTGCAGCAGCTACTGCAGCTGCTGGCCAAGAGCTCGCCCAAGCTCGCCGAGGAGCTGGTGCCAGGCATGGTGTCGCTCTCCACGCTGCTCAAGGTCTTGCAGGCGCTGTTGCAGGAGCAGGTTCCCGTGCGCGACATCCGCACCATCGCCGAGGCTATCGCCAACGTGGCCGCCAAGAGTCAAGATCCCGCCGCGATGGTGGCTGCGGTGCGCGTTGCGCTATCCCGCGCAATCGTGCAAAACGTTGTGGGACTAGAGCCGGAGCTGCCTGTGATCACCCTCGAGCCCCGATTGGAACAGATCTTGCTCAATAGCCTGCAGAAGGCTGGGCAGGGCTCCGATGACGGCATCCTGCTGGAGCCGGGAATGGCCGAAAAGTTGCAACGGTCTCTGGTAGAAGCGGCACAGCGTCAAGAAATGCTCGGCAAACCGGCGGTTCTGCTGGTCGCCGGCCCGGTCAGGGCGATGCTGTCGCGGTTCGCAAGGCTGGCAGTGCCGAATATCCATGTTCTGGCCTACCAGGAAATACCGGACAACAAGCAGGTCACCATCGTCTCGACGGTGGGTCAGAATTAACCGAGGGTACAGGCCATGCAGGTCAAACGTTTCTTCGCCGCCGATATGCGCATCGCCATGAAGATGGTGCGTGACGAGCTGGGCGCCGATGCCGTGATCATCGGCAATCGCCGGGTGGCCGGTGGCGTCGAGCTGACGGCCGTACTCGACTACCCGATGCAGTCCGCGCCGGCAGCGACCAAGCCCAATCCTGCGCTTGAAGCTGAGCTGCGCAAGACCCAATCGCGCCTGGCCAGTGCCCATGCCGAACTGAGCGCCACGCCGCAGGCGAAGATGCAGGATCGTCAACTGCTTGACGAGAAGCCGGCCGCCGTGGCGCCGAGCGCTCAGCCCGAGCCGGCTGCCGCGCCATCTGCTGCCGTCGATCCGCGCGCGATCGAGGCGATGTACTCGGAGCTGCACGGTCTGCGTGAGCTGATCGAGGTGCAGCTCGGCTCGATCGCCTGGGGGCAGGAGCAGAGCCGCCGTCCACAGCAGGCCAGCCTCTGGCGCCGGCTCCAGCGCCTCGGCCTGCCGGCCGAACTGTCGCGCAGCCTGCTGGAAAAGGTCGCGACCATCAACGATCCGCGTCAGGCCTGGCGCATGGTGCTGGCCTATATGGCGCAGGCGATCAAGGTCAGCAAGCAGGAGCCGCTGGAAGAGGGTGGAGTGATCGCGCTGGTCGGCCCGGCCGGTGTTGGCAAGACCACCACCCTGGCCAAGCTCGCGGCCCGTTACGTACTCAAGTACGGCGCACAGAACATCGCCGTGGCGAGCATGGACAACTACCGGATCGGCGCGCAGGAGCAGCTCAAGACGCTTGGGCGTATCCTCGACGTTCCGGTGCTGCAGATCGACCCGAGCCAGCCATTGAGCAAGACGCTGGCGCCGCTGGCCCGCAAGCGGGTGATCCTGATCGACACCGCCGGCCTGCCGGCCAGCGATCCGACCTTGCGCAAGCAGCTCGAAGCGCTGTCGGATCGCGGTGTGAAATCCAAGAACTATCTGGTGTTGGCGGCGACCAGCCAGAGTCAGGTACTCAAGGCGGCATGGCACAACTATCGTCGCTGTGGCCTGGCGGGTTGTATCCTGACCAAGCTGGACGAGGCAGGCAGCCTCGGCGATGTGCTCGGCCTCACGATCAGCCAGCATTTGCCGATAGCCTACCTCGCCGATGGTCCGCGGATTCCGGATGACCTGCATCTGCCCCGTAGCCACCAGCTGGTCAGCCGTGCGGTAAGCCTGCAATCAGGCGAGGAGCCGAGCGAAGAGGCCATGGCCGACATGTTCGCCGGGTTGTACAACGGCTCGTCACGGCGGGCCGGATGATCAAGCGAGTGCGGTACCAGAATGAACCAGATGCGTGCCATGCGGGCGCATCGCCGGCCGTATGGCCCCAGCAAGATATAGGCGTGTGAACATGGGTATGCATCCCGTACAGGTGATTGCGGTGACCGGCGGCAAGGGTGGCGTCGGCAAGACCAACGTGTCGGTCAATCTGGCGCTGGCGCTGGCCGATCTGGGCCGGCGTGTGGTGCTGCTCGACGCCGACCTGGGTCTGGCCAACGTCGACGTCCTGCTTGGCCTGACCAGCAAGCGAACCCTGGCCGATGTGATCGCCGGTGAGTGCGATCTGCGCGATGTGCTGATCCAGGGTCCCGGCGGTATCCGTATCGTGCCCGCGGCATCCGGGACGCAGAGCATGGTACAGCTGTCGTCCCTGCAGCATGCCGGTCTGATCCAGGCATTCAGTGAACTGGGCGATGAGCTGGACGTGCTGATCATCGATACCGCGGCCGGTATTGGTGATTCGGTGGTCAGCTTCGTGCGTGCCGCGCAGGAAGTGCTGCTGGTCGTCACAGATGAACCCACGTCCATCACCGATGCCTATGCTCTGATCAAGTTGCTCAACCGTGACTACGGCATCAGTCGTTTCCGGGTGTTGGCCAACATGGCGCATGCACCCCAGGAAGGTCGCAACCTGTTCGCCAAGCTGACCAAGGTCACCGAGCGTTTTCTCGATGTGGCGCTGCAGTATGTCGGCGCCGTGCCCTACGACGAGGCCGTACGCAAAGCGGTACAAAAGCAGCGTGCCGTCTATGAAGCCTATCCGCGCTCCAAATGCGCGCTGGCCTTCAAGGCCATTGCGCAGAAGATCGATACCTGGCCGTTGCCTGCTACCCCGCGCGGCCATCTCGAATTCTTCGTCGAGCGCCTCATCAGTCCCGCTTCAGAAAGCCACGAATGACAGGTGCCGGATCCGCTATGTATTACAGCAAGGCTCAGGCAAAGGATGCTCAATATCGCCTGATCGATCAGTACGCGCCGTTGGTCAAGCGTATCGCTTACCACCTTCTGGCGCGTCTGCCTGCAAGCGTGCAGGTGGACGACCTGATCCAGGCTGGAATGATCGGACTGCTGGAAGCAGCGAAGAAATACGACGCCGGCAAGGGCGCCAGTTTCGAAACCTACGCCGGCATCCGCATCCGCGGCACCATGCTCGACGAGGTGCGCAAGGGCGACTGGGCGCCACGCTCGGTGCATCGCAACTCGCGCATGGTCAGCGAGGCGATCCGCGCCATCGAAGCGAAAACCGGTCGTGACGCTAAAGATCATGAAGTTGCGGCCGAACTTAAGCTTAGTCTCGATGAGTATTACAGCATCCTCGGCGATACCCTCGGCAGCCGACTGTTCAGCTTCGACGACCTGCTGCAGGAAGGCGAGCATGGCGAGCTGCAGGAGGATGCCGGCAGTACGCACCCCGAGCCTTTCCGCGATCTGGAGGACGAACGTTTCCAGTTGGCGCTGGCAGAAGCCATCGCCAACCTGCCGGAGCGCGAGAAGCTGGTGCTGTCGTTGTATTACGACGAAGAGCTGAACTTGAAGGAAATCGGTCAGGTGCTGGGAGTCAGCGAGTCGCGTGTGAGCCAGTTGCATAGCCAATGTGCGGCGCGCCTGCGTGCGCGCCTCGGTGAATGGCGCGCCAATTGACGATTGTTTGCGGTATGACGTGCTCGGTTTGCTGAGGCATTTTGGGACTTACGGAGGTCGACTTGGACAAGAACATGAAAATCCTCATCGTCGATGACTTCTCGACGATGAGACGAATCATCAAGAACCTCTTGCGTGACCTGGGGTTCACCAACACCGCCGAAGCGGACGATGGCAACACCGCGCTGCCGATGCTGAAAAGCGGCAGCTTCGACTTTCTCGTCACCGACTGGAACATGCCGGGCATGAGCGGTATCGATCTGCTGCGTACCGTGCGTGCCGACGAGCGCCTCAAGCACCTGCCGGTGCTGATGGTCACTGCCGAAGCCAAGCGCGACCAGATCATCGAGGCGGCACAGGCCGGCGTAAACGGCTATGTGGTCAAGCCTTTCACTGCCCAGGTGCTCAAGGAGAAGATCGAGAAGATCTTCGAGCGCGTCAACGGCTGAAGCAGCAACGCCGCGAGGGCACTATGACGCAAGCAGATCAGAGCCTGGCAGAGTTCGAAGCGACTCTGAAGGCCAACGCCCCGAAGTTGATTGAAAGCCTGCAGCAGGGCCGCTTCGATGAAGCGACGCAGATGTTCAATGAACTCAGCCAGGCGCGTAATCACAGCCTCTATCAGGAAGTCGGCAAGCTCACCCGCGAGCTGCACAACGCCATCGTCAAACTCGAGATGGATACCTGTGCCACCGGCGGCGATCCGTCACCGATCACCGACGCGACCGATCGCCTGTCCTATGTGGTGGAGATGACCGAGAAGGCCGCCAACCGCACCATGGATCTGGTGGAGGAATCGGCGCCGCTGGTCAACTACGTTAGCTACGAGGCCCAGAGCCTGACGGCTGACTGGCAGCGATTCATGCGCCGCGAAATGGATGCTGAACAGTTCCGTGGGCTGGTCAAGCGCATCGACCAGTACCTCAAGCGCAGCATGAACGATGGCAGCCAGCTGTCGCAGAACCTCAGCGAAATCATGCTGGCCCAAGATTTCCAGGACCTGACCGGTCAGGTCATCAAGCGTGTCACCCGACTGATCACCGAGCTTGAAAGCAATCTGCTCAATCTCGTCCTGATGGCGGGGCAGGTCGACCGCGTGGCTGGCATCCAGCACGACCGCGATGCCATGCGCGCCGAGCAAGAGAAGAAAAAACAAGAAAAATCGCCTTCCAATGGTGAAGGTCCGCAGATGCATGCCGATATGCGTGAAGACGTCGTTTCCGGCCAGGACGATGTCGATGATCTGCTTTCAAGCCTGGGCTTTTAGGGGAAGTGAATATGAGCTTCGACGCCGATGAAGAAATTCTCCAGGACTTCCTGGTAGAGGCCGGCGAGATTCTCGAATTATTGTCCGAGCAACTCGTGGAGCTGGAAAGCAGCCCCGATGACATGGCGTTGCTCAATGCGATTTTTCGCGGGTTCCATACGGTCAAGGGCGGTGCGGGCTTTCTCCAGCTTCATGAGTTGGTGGAATGCTGCCACATTGCCGAAAACGTCTTCGACATCCTGCGCAAGGGTGAGCGTCGAGTCGATTCCGAACTGATGGACGTCGTTCTGCAGGCGCTCGACGCCGTGAACGCGATGTTCAGCCAGGTCCGTGAACGCGTCGAACCTACTCCTGCCTCGCCGGAACTGCTGGCCGCATTGGCCCGTCTGGCCGAGCCTGCATCCGACGACGAAGCACCTGCCGCCGCAGCGCCCCAGGCCATCGCCGAGCCTGTGAGCGAAGGCGTCGACAGCGATTTCGAGCAGCTGCTGGACGCGATCGAACCGCCCGTTGTCGAGCCCCTGGCATCCGCCGATACAGGCACCGTGGCTGACGAAATCACCGATGATGAGTTCGAGTCGTTGCTCGATCAGCTGCATGGCAAGGGCAAGTTCGAACCGGCAACTACCGCAGCGACCACGCCGGCGGCTGCCGAGCCTGCGATTGCTAGTAGCGGGGCAGGCGCAAGCGACGAGATCACCGATGACGAGTTCGAAGCACTGCTCGATCAGCTGCACGGCAAGGGCAAGTTCGAGCCGGCAACCACCGCAGCGACCGCGCCGGCGGCTGCCGAGCCTGCAACGGCCAGTAGTGGGGCAGGCGCAAGCGACGAGATCACCGATGACGAGTTCGAAGCACTGCTCGATCAGCTGCATGGCAAAGGCAAGTTCGAACCCCCAGTCGTTGGCGCCAGTCCGGCCGGCGTCAGCGAATCCGCCGCGGCTGCATCAGTAGAAAAGGCGCCGACCAAACCGACTCCCGCGAAGGCTGAGCCGGCTCGTCCGGCTGCTGCCAAGCCGGTGGCTGCCGCAGCGAGCAAGCCCGCCGTGCCAGCCGCGGCCGAGAAGGCTCCGGCCGAGGCCGAGACCACGGTGCGCGTCGATACCGCGCGGCTGGACGAGATCATGAACATGGTCGGCGAGCTGGTGCTGGTGCGTAACCGTCTGGTGCGCCTGGGCTCCAATAGCGGCGACGAGGCAATGGCCAAGGCCGTTTCCAACCTCGATGTGGTCACCGCCGACCTGCAGAGCGCGGTGATGAAGACCCGCATGCAGCCGATCAAGAAGGTGTTCGGCCGTTTCCCGCGGCTGGTACGCGATCTGGCGCGCAGCCTGAAGAAAGAGATCAATCTGGAACTGGTAGGCGAAGAAACCGACCTCGACAAGAACCTCGTCGAAGCCCTGGCCGACCCGCTGGTGCACCTGGTGCGCAATGCCGTCGACCATGGCATCGAGATGCCCGAGGAGCGCGAGGCGGCCGGCAAACCGCGTACCGGCCGTGTGGTGCTGTCGGCCGAGCAGGAAGGCGACCACATCCTGCTGATCATCAGCGATGACGGCAAGGGCATGGATGCCAACGTCCTGCGCGCCAAGGCTGTCGAGAAAGGCATGCTGGAGAAGGATGCCGCCGATCGCCTGAGCGATCTGGAGTGCTACAACCTGATCTTCGCGCCGGGCTTCTCGACCAAGACCGAGATTTCCGACGTGTCCGGTCGTGGCGTCGGCATGGATGTGGTCAAGACCAAGATTTCCCAGCTCAACGGTACGGTGAACGTGTTCTCCACCAAGGGACAGGGCTCGAAGGTGGTGATCAAGGTACCGCTGACTCTGGCGATCATGCCGACCCTGATGGTCATGCTCGGCAGCCAGGCTTTCGCCTTCCCGCTGGTCAACGTCAACGAAATCTTCCACCTGGACCTGTCGCGGACCAATGTCGTCGATGGCCAGGAAGTGGTGATCGTGCGCGACAAGGCGCTGCCGCTGTTCTACCTCAAGCGTTGGCTGGTTCACGATGCTGCTCAGGAAGAGCAGCGCGAAGGTCATGTGGTGATTCTCAGCGTCGGCAACCAGAGCATCGGCTTCGTCGTCGATCAACTGGTTGGGCAGGAGGAGGTGGTCATCAAGCCGCTGGGCAAGATGCTGCAGGGTACGCCCGGCATGTCCGGCGCGACCATCACCGGTGATGGCCGCATCGCTCTGATTCTCGACGTTCCCAGCATGCTCAAGCGCTACGCACGCAGGATTTGATTCGGTCAGGCAGCGCCGTTCCGGGAGGGGCGCGCTGCCGCTAGGAGTGATGTATGGCAGTCAAGGTCCTGGTCGTCGACGATTCCGGTTTCTTTCGCCGGCGTGTCTCGGAAATCCTTTCCTCTGATCCCAATATTCAAGTCGTCGGCACCGCTACCAACGGGCGCGAGGCGATCGACCAGGTGCTGGCGCTGAAACCGGACGTCATCACCATGGATTACGAGATGCCGATGATGGACGGCATCACTGCGGTGCGGCAGATCATGCAGCGCTGTCCGACGCCGGTGTTGATGTTCTCCTCGCTGACGCACGAAGGTGCGCGGGTCACTCTCGATGCGCTCGACGCCGGTGCCGTCGACTACCTGCCGAAGAATTTCGAGGACATCTCGCGCAACCCGGACAAGGTCAAGCAGCTGCTGTGCGAGAAGGTGCACACCGTTTCGCGCAGCAACCGACGCTACAGCACTTTCTGCAGTTCCAGCGTCAGCGCCCCGGCACCCTCTGTCCGCGGAACACCCGCCGCATTGGCCACTGCCCGTAGCACCGGTGCTGGCGCGACCCCGGCAGCACCCGCGCGTGCGCCGGCGCCCAAGCGCAAGGCCTACAAGCTGGTGGCCATCGGTACCTCGACCGGCGGCCCGGTGGCGCTGCAGCGGGTGCTGACTCAACTGCCTGCCAATTTCCCGGCACCCATCGTGCTTATTCAGCACATGCCTGCGGCGTTCACCAAGGCATTCGCCGACCGCCTGGACAAGCTCTGCCGCATTCGCGTCAAGGAGGCGGAGGATGGTGATGTGCTGCGACCCGGCCTGGCGCTGCTCGCGCCCGGCGGCAAGCAGATGATGATCGACGGGCGCGGCGCGGTGCGCATTCTGCCCGGCGACGATCGCCTCAACTACAAGCCCTGTGTCGATGTCACCTTCGGTTCGGCGGCCAAGTCGTTTCACGACAAGGTGCTTGCAGTGGTGCTCACCGGTATGGGTGCCGATGGCCGCGAGGGCGCGCGGCTGCTCAAACAGAGCGGCAGTCAGGTATGGGCTCAGGACGAGGCCAGTTGCGTGATCTACGGAATGCCGATGGCGGTGGTCAAAGCCAATCTGAGTGACGCCGTTTATGGGTTGGACGACATCGGGCGCAATCTGGCCGAGGCCTGCATCTGATGAAGGCTGGCCGCTGATGGATGTTCTCAGCCTCATCGGGTTGCTGCTGGCGTTCGTCGCCATCGTCGGCGGCAACTTTCTCGAGGGTGGCCACATATCGGCGCTGCTCAACGGACCTGCCGCGTTGATCGTGCTGGGCGGCACGCTCGGCGCGGTACTGCTGCAAACACCCATCGCGGTGTTCATGCGTGCCATGAGCATCGGTCGCTGGATCTTCTTTCCGCCGCGCATCGATCTGGCTCGCGGCATCGCCATGGTCACCGCCTGGAGCAATACGGCGCGCAAGGAAGGACTGCTCGGCCTCGAGCCGGTTGCCGAGACTGAACCCGATCCCTACGCACGCAAGGGGCTGCAGCTGCTGGTCGACGGCGCCGAGCCGGAAGTCATCCGCAGTATTCTCGAAGTTGACCTCTACACCCAGGAAGGCCGCGATCTTCGGGCCGCCAAGGTCTACGAGAGCATGGGTGGCTATTCTCCGACCATCGGCATCATCGGTGCGGTGATGGGTCTGATCCACGTAATGGGCAATCTGGCCGATCCCAGCCAGCTCGGCAGCGGCATCGCCGTGGCCTTCGTCGCAACGATCTATGGGGTCGCCTTCGCCAACCTGCTGGTCCTGCCAGTGGGCAACAAGCTGAAGAGTGTCGTTCAGCGCCAGACGGCCTATCGCGAGATGCTGCTCGAAGGTGTGCTATCCATCGCCGAAGGCGAAAATCCACGCTCCATCGAGATGAAGCTGCAAGGCTTCATGGACTGATCGCCATGGCCAGACGCAGAGCGCCGGAAGAGCACGAGAATCACGAGCGTTGGCTGGTTTCGTACGCCGATTTCATCACGCTGCTGTTCGCCTTCTTCGTGGTGATGTACTCGATTTCCTCGATTAACGAGGGCAAGTACAAGATTCTCTCCGACTCGCTGGTCGGCGTGTTCAACCAGGTCGATCGGGCCGTGAAACCAATCCCGATTGGTGACGAGCGGCCGCGGACCACCGAGTCGGATGTTTCGCAGGTGCAAGACCTTTCCGGCCCGTCCTCGACATCCGGGGCGCCGACGTTCGATCCGCTGGAGCGTATCGCGCAAAGCATGCGCGAGACCTTCGGCGAACTGATTGCCAACGAGCAGCTGACCATTCGCGGCAATGAGCTGTGGATCGAGATCGAGCTCAACTCCAGTCTGCTGTTTCCCAGCGGTGACGCGCTGCCCAATGATCAGGCGTTCCAGTTGATCGACAAGGTCGCGGCCATCCTGGCGCCTTACGACAACCCCATCCATGTCGAAGGCTTTACCGACAATCTGCCCATCAGCACGAGCCAGTTCCCGACCAACTGGGAGCTGTCCGCAGCGCGAGCCGGCAGCGTCGTACGCATGCTCGCCGCGCAAGGAGTCGCCCCGTCCCGGCTTGCGGCCGTAGGCTACGGCGAGTTTCAGCCGGTGGCTGACAATTCGACGGCCGAGGGGCGCGCGCGTAACCGACGGGTGATCCTCGTGGTATCGCGCAATCTCGATGTGCGCCGCAGCGTTTCCGGCGTCGGTAGCGCAAATGCCAGGCCCAACGAGGCACTGCGTCGGGCTGGCACACAATCTGCACCGGCTGCAGCCATGTGAGCGCCTGAGGGTGCAATCGTCAAAACACCGTCGCCCCGCCGTTTCAGGTGGGAACTGCCGGTCAGCTTCGCCGGGTGGGGAACCATGAGAGTCTGGGCTGTTGCCAATCAAAAGGGTGGGGTGGGCAAAACCACCACGTCGATCGCGCTGGCGGGCTTGCTGGCCGACTCCGGCAAGCGTGTCGTGGTGCTGGACCTGGATCCGCACGGGTCGATGACCAGCTATTTTGGTCACGATCCGGACAACCTAGA
This sequence comes from Stutzerimonas frequens, assembly GCF_024448335.1. Classification (GTDB taxonomy): domain Bacteria; phylum Pseudomonadota; class Gammaproteobacteria; order Pseudomonadales; family Pseudomonadaceae; genus Stutzerimonas; species Stutzerimonas frequens. The sequence continues at coordinate 201,701 of NZ_JAMOHM010000002.1, read as the reverse complement.
GCACAGCGTCTTCGACCTGTTCCAGCACCAGGGTACCGTGCCAGAAGGTCTGCCCTGGCAGCTTCTACTCTCCACCAGTCATGAGCGAATCTCGCTGATGCCGTCGAGCACGGTGCTCGCGACGCTGGAGCGTCAGTCGCCAGGGCAGAACGGTCTGGGACTGGTGATCGCCAAGAGTCTGTCGCAGCTCTGGCAGGACTTCGATTACGCGGTCATCGACAGCCCGCCGCTGCTCGGCGTGCTGATGGTCAATGCACTTGCTGCCAGCCAGCAACTGGTGATCCCGGTACAAACCGAGTTTCTCGCGATGAAGGGCCTCGAGCGCATGGTCAGCACGCTGTCGATGATCAACCGCTCGCGCAAGCAGGCGCTGCCGTACACCATCGTGCCGACGCTGTTCGACCGTCGTACCCAGGCCTCGATGAACACGCTCAAGGTCTTGCGTGCCGGCTACGCCGACCATCTCTGGCCGGCTTTCATTCCAATCGATACGCGGCTGCGCGACGCCAGTCGTGCCGGTCTGACACCTTCGCAGTTCGATCCCGCCAGCCGCGCCGTTCTTGCCTATCGTGCCTTGCTGAAGCACCTGCTGGCGCTGCAACCGTCGCCGCAGGTGGCTTGACAAAAGGGACAACCGCTCGGCGCTTGGCGCCTCAAGTTTGTTGCGTCGGCAGCCGATAGCCTGTTCAGCTTCTCCTTACGAGTCTTTCCATGAGTCGCACCGTCCTTACCGAAACCCGATCCCAGCAAGCGCTGCAGTCTTATCTCGACGGGCTGCTGCAGGATGCGGCCATCGAACTGGCGGACTCGGTCAGTCAGGACGAATTCCAGGCTGCCGTGCTCGAGGAACAGCTGCGCGATGCGCGAATCAGCCAGCCGCCGCGCCTGGAGATCGTACAGCCCACGCCGCCCGCGCCGCCTGTGGTCGTCGCGCCTGAAGCCCCTGAAATACCTGCGCCCGCGCCAGTGCATGCCGCAGCGCCAATCATTGCCTTGGCGGCCGCTGCGCAGCCTGTCGATGAACTGACAGCTATCGTCGCTGATCGGCATCCGGGCTGGGGCGACGAGCCCTTCGAGTGTCTGCTGTTCGATGTCGCCGGGCTGACGCTGGCGGTGCCTCTGGTCTGCCTGGGGTCCATCTACCCGCTGGCGGGACAGGAGCTTACGCCGCTGTTCGGCCAGCCCGACTGGTTTCTTGGCATACTGCCGAGCCAGGCGGGCAATCTGAAGGTGCTGGACACGGCGCGCTGGGTGATGCCTGATCGCTATCGCGACGATTTTCGCCAGGGCCTGCAGTACGTGATTTCGGTGCAGGGTTATGAATGGGGGCTGGCGGTACATCAGGTCAGCCGGTCGATCCGTCTCGACCCCAGCGAAGTGAAGTGGCGTACACAGCGCAGCCAGCGCCCTTGGTTGGCCGGTACGGTTATCGAACACATGTGTGCGCTGGTCGATGTCACGGCACTGGCCGAGCTGATCGCCAGTGGTGCGGTCAAGCAGATGCACGACACGGCAAAGCCGCACAAGCGCTGAAAGAATGAATGACGGTCGCACGCGGTGTGCGGCCTGGCGATAGAATCGACCGCCGCGAGCGGTAATTGAAGAAGGTGGGATTATGAAGATGACGTCTGCGCAGGGCTCCGAAGATCCTGTTCTGCAATGGGTAACCTTCCGTCTGGATAACGAGACGTACGGCATCAACGTGATGCAGGTTCAGGAAGTGTTGCGCTACACCGAGATTGCGCCGGTACCCGGGGCGCCGAGCTACGTGCTGGGCATCATCAATCTGCGAGGCAACGTGGTCACGGTAATCGATACGCGCCAGCGTTTCGGTCTGGCCCCGGCCCCGGTTTCGGACAATACCCGTATCGTGATCATCGAAGCGGATCGGCAGGTGATCGGCATCATGGTCGACAGCGTCGCTGAGGTGGTTTACCTGCGTCAGTCGGAAATCGAAACCGCCCCCAACGTCGGCAACGATGAATCGGCCAAGTTCATTCAGGGCGTGTGCAACAAGAACGGCGAGCTGCTGATTCTGGTCGAACTCGACAAGATGATGAGCGAAGAAGAGTGGGCCGAGCTTGAGAGCATCTGATACATGCTGATCGCGTCGCTGGTCGCATCGCTGATCGCGCTGGCATTCTGCTGTCTGGGCCTGCTGGGGTTCTGCCTTTGGCTGCTCAAGCGACAGCGGTTGCTGGCTGAGCAGCAGCGCCAGCGTGACGCGGCGCGGGACAAGCGCATCAAGGAGCTGAGCAATCGTCTGGATGCCTATCTCGAAGGCAACATGCGCATTGGTGACGAGCTGCGTGAGCTGGCGCGCGTCGTTGCGCCGTTGCCGGACAAGCTCAACCAGCTGGAACTGCGTGATCCCAACAATTTTTCCTTCTCTCAGGCCGCCAAGCTGGTCGGCATGGGGGCAAGCATCGATGATCTCACCCAATCCTGCGGTCTCTCCCAGTCCGAGGCCGAGCTGATGAGCAAGCTGCATCAGGCGCGTCAAAAACCCTGAGCTGGCGCACATCGCCCATCGGTTCCTCCCGGGTGATCGGAACCTCCTCCAGCCACTGCATTCCAACTCGTATCGGCCTGGTCCGACCAGGCAGGGTGCGGTTCCGTTTTTCGGAACGAGGAGGGCGGTGATGCGCTGCGTGCTCGTTTTTCTATTGTTGATGGCCTCCCTGGGCACGGTTCACGCCGTTGAAGCACCGGACGAAGTGGATGGCGCCATGACCATCAATGTCTTCCAGGCCAAGCGCTTGCACGAACTGGGTGCGGTGTTCATCGACGTGCGCTCGGATCGCGAGTGGCTATGGGGCCATGTGGAGGGGGCGGTGCACTTCGAGCTGGCCAGCGATTTCGTTAGCTTGGCAGGCCCCGAATGGCCGCGGGAGCTGCCTCTGGTCATCTACTGCGACAGTGAGATCTGCCCCCGCAGTGCGGAAGCCGCACGCATGGCCGTCGCCTGGGGCTATCAGCGTGTTTTCTATTTTCGAGCCGGCTACTTTGCCTGGCAGCTGCACGACCTGCCTCAGGTGACCGGCGAGGACCGAGCAGCCGTTGTGCTCAACGCCCAGGCCCACTGAGCAGTGGCGGCGTCTGGGTCGTGTCATTGACCGGTTCGCGGAAACCAGGTGGGCACTTACCCTTCAGGTACCAGGCGAAGGCGATGATCTCGGCGATGGTGCGATAGAGCGCCTCGGGGATTTCGTCGCCCAGTTCCAGTTTCGCAAGCAGGCGCACCAGATCGGCGTTTTCGTAGATCGGTACCTCGTGTTCGCGCGCGATGGCCAGAATGGCCTCGGCCAGTTCATCGTCGCCCTTGGCCGTAAGGCTCGGGGCGTTGATGCCATCGTAGCTGAGCGCTATGGCCTGGCGCGGCGGTTGCTTGTCGGTCATGCAGTTTCATCCACGAAGCGCTGTTCGAGTGTGGTACTTGGCCCTTGCGGCGGCACGCCCTGACGGCAAGTCAGCTCGCCCACGCTCAATCCCGCGGCTTGCAAGCGTTCGCGTAAGTGCGTGAGTTCGGTAGCGATCAGCTGTGCGGTGGCGCTGCGTTCGGCCCAGAGCTGGCTCGCCAGGGTGCCGCGCATCAGCTGTGCCTGAACCTGCAGCGGGCCCAGCGGCGCGATATCGAATGCCAGTTCGATCTTCCAAACTGCCTCGCCGCGTTCTTTCTCCTGCCGTCTTGGCGGGTCTTCGCGCTGCAGCTTGATTTGCAACGGCACGAAGTCCCGGCCGTCACGCATCGGCAGTTCCAGTTGCCACGTCGTGAGCAGGGCACCGTCTGGCCCGACCTGTGTTTGCGCCAGGCTGGAAAGCTGGTGCGTTTGCAGTCTCGAGACTGCTGCCGCGGCAAGCTTGAGCAGCAGCTCCAGGTCGGCTTCCTCTTCCATGCCCGGTGGAAGCTTGCTGGGCAGGGGGAAGCCGATCGCGAGCTGGCGGGTGCTGCCTTGGGTCAACGCGCCCAGGGCCTGGCGTGCGAACGCCGGCAGCACTTGTCCCATGGCGGCGCCGGCGTGGGCTCCAGTCAGCGGTGTGCTGCCAGGGAGACTCGGCATTTGCGCAAGCAGACGCAGTAGGGCAGCTTTGAGATCTCCCTGCAGGCCCTCGGTTTGTCCCGCCAGCAGTCGCGCCTCGAGAAAGACGCCACTCTTGGCCAGTGCCGCAGCCAGTGCCTTGGCATCGGTCAGCTGCTGCATGTCGGGAACCTGGCCAAGCAAGGCTTCGGCCGCGCCCTTCAGGCCGCCGGGCAGCGTGCCCGAGGCACCTTGCAGCGCCTTGAACAAACCTTCGAGCGAAGCCTGGCGCTGCTGCTGCGCGCTGAGCTGCTCGCCTAGATGCAGCTGATCGAGCCGGCCACTCAACGGCAAGAAGCTCAATGCCTGACTCCCCTTTACCTGGGCTGTCAGCAGGCTGCCTAGCGCCAGCGGGGTGCTCGATTCGATGTTCAGCTTCTGGCCGCTGAGTGGTGAGTTGAGCAGGCTGATCACCACCTTGAACAGCTTCTGTCCGTCGTCCAGCCGATGTTCGCTGCTGGCGACGACGCGGCCCTGGATCACACTGCCGACCGGCAACTGCTCGAGATCGAGCGAGGAGGCGGGTTGGCGTCCGGCTGCCTGTTGCGACGCCAGCAGGCGGGTGTCCGAGAGCGCGGTGATGACATAGGCCGCGCCGAGAGCTGGCGCCTTGTTGCTACTGACCTCGACAGTGGCCTGGCGTCCCCCGGTCATGGTCAGACGCAGCACCAGGCGAAAGGCCTGCGCTGCCTCCCTGATGCCGACCACCTCGGCCTCGGCCTGCTCGCCGGCTGCCAGCAGACCCTGCATCGGTTGCAGAAGCTTCAGTGCGAGCTCGCTGGAGGCTGCGCTCTGGCGTGGCATGCCGGCCTGGGGCAGAGCGGTGGTACTCTTGATCTCGGTCATCTTTCCTCAAATGCTCTTACAACCTTTCGTGCTTGCGGCCTTTGGCACTCAAGGTTGCCATGTATAATTCCGCCCGCCTGGCCTACCCACCTGAGTATAGCGGCCAGGCCTTTTTCATCTTGAGGTGTCGCCAGCGTGTCAACTCCCTTCCTCGAAGCTGTGGCGCTCGCCTGCGAGCGGGATTGGCGGCTGTTGTTCGACAAGCTCGATCTGCGCCTCGAGAACGGCGAAATGCTGCAGATTTCCGGCCCCAACGGTAGCGGCAAGACCAGCCTGCTGCGCCTGCTGTCCGGCCTCATGCAGCCCACCGCCGGCGAGGTCAGGCTCAAGGGGCTGCCACTCGACGCGCAACGTGGCGAGCTGGCCCGCAACCTGTTGTGGATCGGGCACGCTGCCGGCATCAAGGGCCTGCTTACCGCAGAAGAAAACCTGACCTGGCTGTGCGCGCTGCATCAACCGGCAAGTCGCGAAGCGATCTGGCAGGCGCTTGCTGCCGTAGGACTGCGCGGTTTCGAAGACGTGCCCTGCCACACCCTTTCGGCAGGGCAGCAGCGTCGTGTCGGGCTTGCGCGACTCTACCTTTCCCCGCCGCCGCTGTGGATTCTCGACGAGCCGTTCACGGCGCTTGACAAGCATGGTGTGGCGCAACTGGAGCGACACCTGGCGGCCCATTGCGAGCAGGGCGGACTGGTCGTGCTGACCACTCACCACAGTCTCACCGAGATGCCTGCTGGCTACCGTGAACTGGATCTGGGGCAGCGAGCCGCATGAGCAGCGTCTTCACGCTTCTGCTGGCTCGCGAGGCGCGCCTGCTGTTTCGTCGTCCGGCCGAGCTGGCCAATCCCCTGGTGTTCTTCGCAATCGTCATCGCGCTGTTTCCGCTGGCGGTCGGGCCCGAGACGCAACTGTTGCAAACGATTTCTCCGGGGCTGGTCTGGGTCGCCGCGCTTCTGGCCGTGCTGCTCTCGCTGGATGGCCTTTTTCGCAGTGACTTCGAGGATGGCTCGCTCGAGCAGTGGGTCGTTTCGCCGCACCCGCTTGCGCTTCTGGTGCTCGCCAAGGTGCTGGCACACTGGGCGTTTTCAGGTCTGGCGCTGGTCTTGTTGGCACCCTTGCTTGGGCTGATGCTGGGATTGCCGCTCGACACCATGCCGGTACTGTTGATCTCGCTGCTGCTGGGTACGCCCATTCTCAGCCTGCTCGGCGCGGTCGGTGCGGCCCTGACGGTGGGGCTCAAAAGAGGCGGGTTGCTGCTTGCTCTGCTCATTCTGCCGCTCTACATCCCCGTGCTGATTCTGGGCAGCGGCGCGTTGCAGGCCGCTTTGCAGGGGCTTCCGGCGGTCGGGCACCTGCTGTGGCTGGCCAGTCTGACCGCGTTGGCGGTTACTCTTACACCCTTTGCGATAGCCGCCGGGCTGAAGATCAGCGTTGGCGAGTAGCGGTACACCTGATGGCCGGCGCCTGTGCCCGGTCGACATAGCGAATGTCGAGGCCTGAGATCAGGCACTCGCAGAACGACGAGTCATCCGATGAACTGGACATGGTTTCACAAGCTGGGTTCACCCAAGTGGTTCTACGAGATCAGCGGGCGCTGGCTGCCCTGGCTGGGGTGGGCTGCGGTATTGCTGATCGGCGTCGGAACGGTCTGGGGGCTGGCGTTCGCACCGGAGGATTATCAGCAGGGCAATAGCTTCAGGATCATCTACATTCATGTTCCCGCAGCATTTCTGGCCCAGTCCATCTACGTGATGCTTGCCGTCGCCGGCGTGGTCGGGCTGGTCTGGAAGATGAAGCTCGCCGACGTTGCGCTGCAGCAGGCGGCCCCCATTGGCGCCTGGATGACCTTTATTGCACTGCTGACCGGCGCGGTCTGGGGCAAGCCGACCTGGGGCGCCTGGTGGGTCTGGGATGCACGACTCACCTCGATGCTGATTCTGCTGTTCCTGTACTTCGGTGTCATCGCGCTGGGCCAGGCGATCAGCAACCGCGACAGTGCTGCCAAGGCCTGCGCCGTGCTGGCGATCGTCGGCGTGGTGAACATCCCGATCATCAAGTACTCGGTCGAGTGGTGGAATACGCTTCATCAACCGGCCACCTTCAAGGTCACCGAGAAGCCTGCGATGCCGGTAGAGATGTGGCTGCCGTTGCTGATCATGGTGATCGGTTTCTACTGCTTCTTTGCCGCGGTTTTGCTCATGCGCATGCGCCTGGAAGTCCTTCGCCGTGAATCGCGTGCGAGCTGGGTGAAGACCGAGGTCAAGGCTCTGGTGGGAAACAACTCGTGAACTTTTCGTCCTTCGCCGAATTCATCGCCATGGGCAATCATGGCGTGTATGTCTGGACTTCCTACGGCATAAGCCTGGCGGTCCTGATTCTCAATGTCGTGCTGCCGGCCCTCTCGCGCCGGCGCTATCTGCAAGATGAGGCGCGTCGTTTGCGCCGGGAGGAGTCGAAGTGAATCCGGTGCGCAAGAAGCGTCTTTTCATCGTCCTGGCGATTCTCGCCGGTGTCGGTATTGCCGTGGCGCTGGCGTTGTCCGCTCTGCAGCAGAACATCAACCTGTTCTACACACCGACCCAGATCGCGGCGGGAGAGGCGCCGGAAGGCACTCGTATTCGCGCCGGCGGGCTGGTCGAGGAAGGCTCGGTACAGCGCACCAACGATTCACTCAGCGTATCGTTCCGAGTGACCGACGGAGTGGAGACGGTGACCATCAGCTATCAGGGCATCCTCCCCGATCTGTTCCGCGAAGGACAGGGCATCGTCGCATTGGGCCGGGTCAATGCCGATGGTGTCCTGGTCGCCGATGAGGTGCTGGCCAAGCACGACGAAAATTACATGCCGCCCGAAGTGACCCAGGCGCTGGAGCAGAGCGGCATGATGAAACACTACGAAGGCGGCAAGAAGGAGTACGCGAAATGATTCCCGAGCTCGGCCACCTGGCGATGATTCTTGCGCTGTGCCTGGCGGTCGTGCAGGCGACGCTGCCACTGATCGGTGCCTGGCGGGGTGACCGGCAGTGGATGGGGCTTGCGCAGCCGGCGGCCTGGGGGCAATTCGCGTTTCTCGCATTCGCCTTCATCTGCCTGACCTATGCCTTCATGGTCGATGATTTCTCGGTCGCCTATGTCGCTCAGAACTCGAATAGTGCGCTGCCCTGGTACTACAAGTTCAGCGCGGTCTGGGGCGCCCACGAAGGCTCGTTGCTGCTCTGGGCATTAATCCTGGCCGGCTGGACCTTCGCCGTGTCGATCTTCTCCCGCCAGCTGCCGGAAGACATGCTCGCCCGGGTGCTTGGTGTAATGGGGCTGATCAGCATCGGCTTTCTGTTGTTCCTGATCGTCACGTCCAACCCGTTCGAGCGGCTGCTGCCGCAATCGCCGATGGACGGTCGGGATCTCAACCCGCTGCTGCAGGACTTCGGTCTGATCGTCCATCCGCCGATGCTGTACATGGGCTATGTCGGCTTTTCCGTGGCATTCGCGTTCGCCATCGCCGCGCTGCTGGGCGGGCGGCTCGACGCCGCCTGGGCGCGCTGGTCGCGTCCCTGGACCCTGGTGGCCTGGGCCTTCCTCGGGCTGGGTATCGCGTTGGGGTCCTGGTGGGCGTACTACGAGCTGGGCTGGGGTGGCTGGTGGTTCTGGGATCCGGTGGAAAACGCCTCCTTCATGCCGTGGCTGGTCGGCACCGCGCTGATCCACTCGCTGGCAGTCACCGAGAAGCGCGGCGTATTCAAGAGCTGGACGGTGCTGCTGGCCATTGCCGCGTTCTCCCTGAGTCTGCTCGGCACCTTCCTGGTCCGCTCCGGCGTGCTGACATCGGTACATGCATTCGCTACCGATCCGGAGCGCGGCGTATTCATTCTGGTTTTCCTGCTAATGGTCGTGGGGGGTTCCCTGACCCTGTTCGCCATGCGCGCCCCGGTGGTCAAGAGCCAGGTCGGTTTCGGCCTTTGGTCCCGGGAAACGCTGCTGTTGGTGAACAACCTGCTGCTGGTCGTTGCGACCGCCATGATTCTCCTGGGCACGCTGTATCCGCTGCTGCTCGACGCGCTGTCCGGCGCCAAGCTTTCGGTCGGCCCGCCGTACTTCAACGCGATGTTCGTTCCGTTGGTGGCGGCGCTGATGTTGGCCCTGGCCGTAGGTATCCTCGTCCGTTGGAAAGACACCCCATTCAAGTGGCTGCTCGGCATGCTCACGCCGGTGTTGATCGCCAGCGTGATCCTCGGCGGCCTGGGTTCGCTGTTGTTCGGCGATTTCAATTGGGCGGTACTGGCGGTGTGTCTGCTTGGGGCCTGGGTGGTACTGGCCAGTGTTCGCGATCTGCTCGACAAGACCCGTCACAAGGGGCTGGTCAAGGGCATGCGCAGTCTGTCGCCGAGCTATTGGGGCATGCACCTGGCGCATATTGGCCTGGTCGTCTGTGCCATCGGTGTTGTGTTGACCAGCCACCAGAGCGCTGAGCGGGATCTGCGGCTGGCGCCCGGCGAATCGCTGGAGCTGGGTGGCTATCGGTTCGTCTTCGAAGGCGCCGTGCATCATGAGGGGCCGAATTTCACTTCGGACAAGGCGACTATCCGTGTGCTCGATGGCGACAAGCAGGTTGCCACGCTGCATCCCGAGAAACGTCTCTATACCGTGCAGCAGATGCCGATGACCGAGGCGGGCATCGATGCCGGCTTCACCCGTGACCTCTATGTGGCGCTGGGTGAGCCATTGGATGGCGGCGCCTGGGCGGTACGGGTGCATATCAAGCCGTTCGTGCGCTGGATCTGGCTCGGCGGTCTGATGATGGCGTTCGGCGGTGTGCTGGCAGCCAGCGACCGCCGCTATCGAGTGAAGGTCAAGACCCGGGTGCGCGAAGCCCTCGGCATGGCGGCACAAGGAGCCTGATGTGAAAAGACTGTTGATGCTGCTGCCACTGGTGGTCTTTCTGATCATCGCGGTGTTTCTCTATCGCGGCTTGTTTCTCGATCCGTCGGAGCTGCCTTCGGCGTTGATCGGCAAGCCGGTACCTTCGTTCTCGCTTCCTTCGGTGGAGGATGAGCAGCGTCTGATCAGCCAGGACGACCTCAAGGGCAAGCCGGCGTTGCTCAACGTGTGGGCGACCTGGTGCGTCGCGTGCAAGGTCGAGCACCCTGTGCTCAACCGTCTCGCAGCGCAGGGCGTGGTGATCCATGGCGTCAACTACAAGGACGACAACGCGGCGGCGCAGAAGTGGCTGAACGAGTTCCACGACCCCTATCAACTGAACATTCGCGACGAGCAGGGCAGCCTGGGGCTGGACCTGGGCGTCTACGGCGCGCCGGAGACTTTCCTGATCGACAAGCAGGGTGTCATTCGCCACAAGTTCGTAGGGGTCATCGACGATCAGGTCTGGCGTGAGCAGCTGGCGGCGCTCTATCAGGAGCTGGTGGACGAATGAAACGACTGATCCACGCCGCGCTTCTCGGGCTTGCGCTGGTGACCAGTGCGCAGGGCGCAATCGATACCTATGAGTTTCGTGACGAGGCCGAGCGCGAGCGTTATCGCACCCTGACCGAAGAGCTGCGCTGCCCGAAGTGCCAGAACCAGAACATCGCTGACTCGAACGCACCCATTGCCATGGACCTGCGCCAGGAAATCTTCCGCATGCTCGAAGAGGGGCAGAGCAACGAGCAGATCGTGGATTACCTGGTCGAGCGCTATGGCGATTTCGTTCGATACAAGCCGCCGATGAATGCGAAGACCATGCTGCTCTGGTATGGGCCCGTCGCGCTGCTGGTGCTGGGTTTTGGCGTACTGGCGGTCATTCTGGTTCGTCGTCGCCGGTTCGAGAACGCCCCCGCATCGCACACTCTCTCCGAGACAGAACGCGAACGTCTCGCCAAGCTGTTGGATAAAAAAGAACCATGATCGATTTCTGGATTGCCGCCGCCGGCTTGCTGCTGGTGGCGCTGGCCTTTCTCCTGCTTCCGATTCTGCGCGGCCGCCGTGCCCAGGCAGAAGAAGACCGCACCGCGCTCAATGTGGCGTTGTATGAGGAGCGCATGGCAGAGCTCACCGCCCAGCACGAGGCCGGCACGTTGAGTGCCGAGCAGCTGGAGGCGGGGCGAGCGGATGCCGCTCGTGAGTTGCTTGAGGATACCGAAGAGAGCGGTGCACCGCGCACCGCCAGGCTTGGTCGCAGCGTCCCGTTGGTCGCGGCGCTTCTGGTGCCGCTGATGGGCTATGGCCTATACCTGCATTGGGGCGCCAGCGACAAGGTGCAGCTGGCGCGACAGTTCAGCGAGCAGCCGCGCACCGTCGAGGAAATGACCGCACGCCTCGAACAGGCAGTGAAGGCGCAGCCGGACTCGGCCGAGGCCTGGTACTTCCTTGGCCGCACCTACATGAACCAGGAGCGTCCAGCGGATGCGGCGAAGGCTTTTGCCCAGGTTGTCGAGCTTGCCGGGCGTCAGCCGGAGCTGCTCGGTCAGTGGGCGCAGGCGTTGTATTTCGCGCGGGATCGGCAATGGACTCCTGACCTGCAGGCGCTGACCGACGAAGCGCTGCGGGGAGATCCTCAGGAGGTAACCAGCCTTGGGCTACTCGGAATTGCGGCGTTCGAAGAGGCGCGTTATGCCGATGCGGTACGCTTCTGGGAGCAGCTGGTCGCTGCGCTTCCGGAGAACGATCCGTCGCGGGAGGCGATTCGGGGAGGAATCAACCGCGCTCGTGAGCAGCTTGGTGAACCTGCCGAAACGGCGTCACAGCCTGAGGTAGCGGGCATCACGCTGCAGGTCGAGGTCCAGCTCGATCCTGAGGTGGCCAAGGCTGTTTCGCCGCAGGACAGCGTATTCGTTTTCGCACGTGCCGTCGCCGGCCCGCCTGCTCCACTCGCGGCCAAGCGCCTGACGGTCGCCGATCTACCGACGTCGATCAGCCTGAGCGATGCCGATGCGATGATCCCGTCCCTGAAGATATCCAGTGTCGAGCAGGTGGTGCTGATGGCCAGGATTTCCAGCACAGGTGATGCAACCAAAGGCGAGTGGATGGGTCGAAGCGTGGCGCTCGACACCAAGGGTGACGAGCGGAGCGTACGACTCGTCATCGATCGTGCCGACACTCCCTGACGCCCAAGAGATACAAATGACTGCGAAGCTAGCCCCCGGTCGCCGCGCGTTCCGGACTACCTGGCGACACGCCGTGCTGGTGGGGTTGAGCGTGTTGCTCGGCGCTTGCGCGGGAACCCCCTACGAGTCGAGCCCTCAGCCGCCCGCGGCGAAGCCGGTACCGCGAGCCCCCGAGCCGAGTGCTCCGGTCATTTCGCCGCCACCGATCAAGGCGCCGCCTGCACCGCGCGCGCCGGCGACCCAGAAAAGCCATCCTCGTTATGCGCCGCCGCCGCATGTTGCGGCGCACTGGGATAACCGGCTCGGGGTGTATGTCGTCGAAGGACGCGAGCTGTACTATCGGGAGCGTCTTTACTATCGCTGGGACGGCGATTGGTTCTGTGCCGGTCAGCCTGATGGACCCTGGGAGCCAGTGGCGCCGCCAAGTGTCCCGCCGGGCTTGCGCAACCGCCACTGAATCTCTCGGTCGCGGTAGCGTCGGTATAGTTTTTGGCGACCCGGTCTAAAGGCCGTCGAGGGGTGGCCGATATAGCTGGAGCACCGTTGGTGAATACCTCTCAGCTGGTTCGGCATAAGCCGTCGTATCGGGCACAGCCCCCGGAGTCGAGCATGAACGCTTCCGTCAAACGCCTTGAAGAAACTGGTTCTGCTTTGCGCGACGCGCTTAGCCAGCAGGATTGGGCGGCGATCAGTATGCTCGACCGTGAATGCCGCAATGCCGTCGACGACGTGATGAGGGACTCGGAGCGCGACAACGTTGTGCTTCGCCAGCGCCTCCAGGAGCTACTTGAGCTCTACCGCGAAATGGTCAGCACCTGTCAGGTCGAGCAGCGGCGGATTGCCGGCGAGCTGCGGCAGCTGAACCAATCGCAGCAAGGGGCGAAGGTGTATCAGCTGTTCGGCTGAGTCGCGGCATAAGTCTTTGCTGGGGCGCATGCCTGCTGGCGACGCGTCCAGGTGCCTGTGATGCCAATATCGGCCTCATCAAAGCATTACAAAGTGTGTGGCATTATGTCGCCACGCCTTTTCTGCATAGCGCAGTTCTGTCGGCTACTGTCGCGTAGTTGACGTCTAATCACGCTAACGTGTGTCTAACATTCCCTCCCTGCTTTAACTCTTCGCACAAAGCGCTGATTTTCCGCTTGTTCTTTGGTCGCTATTTCACGCCATAAATTTGACTCAGTTCATTTTTTCATTAATCTAGCTTCCATCTGCCATAAATGTGATCGCCTTTATTTCCCATGGATGCGAGCGCAGGCTTTCTTTTCAGCCTCTTAGAGCCCTATAAACAAGATGTGGCGTGAAACCAAAATTTTGTTGATAGACGATGATCAAGACCGCCGCCGAGACCTTGCGGTCATCCTGAACTTCCTCAGCGAAGATCATCTGGCTTGTTCCAGTAGCGAGTGGCAGGAGGCGGTTGCTGGCCTAGAGTCCAGTCGCGCTGTCATCGGCGTCTTGCTCGGCGATGTCAGTGCTCGTGGGGGGGCGGTCGAGCTGATCAAACAGATGGGCAAGTGGGACGAGAATGTTCCCTTGATGCTCATTGGCGAGCCAGCACCGGCTGACTGGCCGGAAGAGATACGCCGTCGGGTGCTGACCAGCCTGGAGATGCCACCCAGCTATAACAAGCTGCTCGATTCCCTGCATCGCGCGCAGATCTATCGGGAGATGTACGATCAGGCCAAATCCCGAGGCCGGCAGCGTGAGCCGAATCTGTTTCGTAGCCTGGTCGGCACCAGTCGTGCGGTACAGCATGTCCGGCAAATGATGCAGCAGGTCGCCGACACCGAGGCAAGCGTGCTCATCCTCGGTGAGTCAGGAACCGGCAAGGAAGTCGTCGCGCGCAATCTGCATTACCACTCCAAGCGCCGGCAGGGCCCGTTCGTTCCCGTCAACTGTGGTGCGATTCCCGCGGAGCTTCTCGAGAGCGAACTGTTCGGTCACGAAAAAGGCGCCTTTACCGGAGCCATTACGGCTCGTTCAGGGCGTTTCGAGCTGGCCGAGGGCGGAACCCTGTTCCTCGATGAGATCGGTGACATGCCGCTGCCGATGCAGGTCAAGCTGCTGCGCGTTCTGCAGGAGCGCACCTTCGAGCGGGTGGGCAGCAACCGTACTCAGAGCGCGGATGTGCGCATCATCGCAGCCACCCACAAGAACCTGGAAAAAATGATCGAGGAGGGGACCTTTCGCGAGGATCTCTACTATCGACTCAACGTTTTCCCGATCGAGATGGCGCCTCTGCGCGAGCGTGTCGAAGATATCCCCCTGTTGATGAACGAGCTGATCTCGCGCATGGAGCATGAGAAGCGCGGTTCCATCCGCTTCAATTCGGCTGCGATCATGTCGTTGTGCCGACATGACTGGCCGGGCAATGTTCGTGAGCTGGCCAACCTCGTTGAGCGCATGGCAATCATGCATCCCTATGGCGTTATCGGTGTGATGGAACTGCCGAAGAAATTTCGCCATGTCGACGATGATGACGAGCAATACGCCACCAGCCTCAACGAGGAAATGGAGGAGCGCGCGGCCATCAGCGCACCTATGGTCGTCCCGGAAGCTCAGGCGATGCTGCCGGTGGAGGGACTGGATCTCAAGGAATACCTCGGCAATCTCGAGCAGGGTTTGATCCATCAGGCGTTGGAAGACGCTGGCGGCGTTGTGGCGCGGGCTGCCGAACGCCTGCGTATTCGGCGAACCACGCTGGTGGAAAAGATGCGCAAGTACGGCATGAATCGTCGGGATGACGAGGCCGAATAGCACCTGCAAAGCCAGTCAAGGCCGCCTGATCGGGCGGCCTTTTTCATTGCAACGTTAGCTGTCCGCTGATCTCTGGTGGGCACGAAGATTGCTCGCCTCCACTCACCGACCATCTTTTGACAGGCGTGAGTGAATCTTGAAAGCTGTCACTGAGCCTTCCAACGGGCCGTGCGAGCGCAACGACGAGCGTACCCTGGCGCAGTCTTTGAGGCTGTTCGATCGGATATCTGGCCAACTGAGCGAATCCGAGGGGCTGTTGCATACGCGGGTCGCCGAGCTTCAGGGGAGGCTGGCCGAAGCTGGCGAGCTGCGACGCCAGGAATTCGAAGAGAAGGAACGACTGGCGCAGCGGCTACGGAACGTGCTCGACCTGCTGCCGGGCGGTGTAGTCGTGATCGACGGCCAAGGCGTGGTATGCGATGCCAATCCGGTGGCGTTGGAGTTGCTTGGGGAGCCGCTAACGGGCGCCTTGTGGCGTGAGGTGATCGCGCGCAGCTTCGCACCGCGTCGCGACGACGGCCACGAGATTTCCTTGCGCAGCGGGCGCCGGCTTTCCATCGCCACGCGCTCGCTTAGTGGCGAGCCGGGACAGCTGGTGCTGCTGACCGATCTCACTGAAACTCGTCGTCTGCAGGATCAGTTGGCTCGTCATGAGCGGTTGTCTGCGCTCGGGCGGATGGTTGCGTCGCTTGCGCATCAGGTACGCACGCCGCTGTCCAGTGCCCTGCTGTATGCCAGTCACCTGGAGCAGGGCGGACTCAGCGAGGAGTTGCAGCAGCGCTTCGCTGGAAATATCAAGGCGCGGTTGCACGAGCTTGAGCATCAGGTCCGCGACATGCTGGTGTTCGCGCGAGGGGACCTTCCGCTGAATGATCGGCTGAGCCCGTTTGCGTTGATGGCTGCCCTGCGCTCGGCGGCCGATACCCAGGTTCAGGGTGCTGCGGTGCGTTGGCAGTGCGAAGTACGTGACGGTGAGCTGCTCTGCAATCGTGACACGCTGGTTGGCGCGCTGCTGAATCTGATCGAGAACGCGCGACAGGCCAGCAACGGCGACCTTCGCCTGAAAGTCCACTTCTATCGCCGCGCCTCGACGTTGCGCATCTGTATCAGCGACAACGGCTGCGGAATAGCCGCCGATGTCCTGGCGCGCCTCGGCGAACCCTTTTTCACTACTCGCGCGACCGGAACCGGCCTGGGGCTGGCGGTGGCACAGGCGGTTGCCCGAGCGCATCGGGGGGGGCTGCAGCTCCGATCACGCCCGGATCGGGGCACTTGTGCCTTGCTGACGCTGCCTTTGCTCCCACGAGTCGGAACGGAGTGATCATGACTGCCAAGATTCTGCTGGTCGAGGATGATCACGCGCTGCGCGAAGCGCTGGGCGATACGCTTGAGCTGGCTGGCCATCCATATCGCGCGGTCGATTGTGCCGAGGCTGCGTTAGCTGCCCTGCAGCAGGAACCATTCGGCCTGGTGATGAGTGACGTGAATATGCCGGGTATGGATGGCCACGAGTTGCTGGCCTTGATCCGGCAGTATCACCCGCAGGTTCCGGTGCTGTTGATGACCGCCTTCGGGGCTGTTGCGCGGGCCGTCGATGCCATGCGGCAGGGTGCGGCGGACTATCTGGTCAAGCCGTTCGAGCCGCAGATTCTGCTTGAGTTGGTCGATCGGCACGTCGCCGGTGTGTGCGGGTCCGGGCAGGCTGACGGGCCGGTGGCATGCGAGCCAGCCAGCCAGCAGTTGCTAGGCCTTGCTTCGCGGGTTGCGCAGAGCGATTCGACGGTACTGATCTCCGGTGAATCAGGGACCGGCAAGGAGGTGCTGGCGCGCTACATCCACCAGCATTCGCCACGTGCCGGCAAACCTTTTGTCGCGATCAACTGTGCGGCGATCCCCGACAACATGCTGGAGGCGACCTTGTTCGGGCATGAGAAAGGCGCATTCACCGGCGCCATCGCCAGCCAGCCGGGGAAGTTCGAGCAGGCCGATGGCGGCACGCTGCTGCTTGACGAGATTTCCGAGATGCCCCTGGCACTGCAGGCCAAGCTGCTGCGTGTGCTGCAGGAGCGCGAGGTTGAACGGGTCGGTGCACGCAAGGCCATCGCCCTGGATATCCGCGTACTGGCGACTACCAACCGCGACCTGGCCGGCGAGGTGGCAGCGGGTCGCTTCCGTGAAGATCTGTTCTATCGACTGTCGGTGTTCCCGCTGGCCTGGCCGCCGCTGCGTCAGCGGCCGGCGGACATCCTGCCGCTGGCGGAGCGCTTGCTGGCCAATCATGCGCGCAAGATGCGCCAGCCGCCGGCGAGGCTGTCCGCGGCTGCGCAGCGTTGCCTGATCGAGTACGCCTGGCCGGGCAATGTGCGCGAGCTGGACAACGCCGTCCAGCGCGCGCTGATACTTCAGCAGGGTGGCCTGATCCAGCCTCAGGACCTGTGTCTGACGGCGCCAGGCATGCCGTCAGGCGGCGTCGCGGCTCCAGTCTCACTGCCGGCATGCGCGGAGTCCGTCCCGCCGATCGCCGAAGTCGCCTCGGCTCTGGGCGATGACCTGCGCCGCCGGGAGTTTCAGCTGATCATCGATACATTGCGTGCCGAACGTGGGCGCCGCAAGGAAACCGCCGATCGGCTAGGCATCAGCGCGCGCACCTTGCGCTACAAGCTCGCGCAGATGCGCGATGCCGGGGTCGACGTCGAGGCAGAGCTCTACACCGGCTGAGCCTCCTGCATCGCTCTGGTAAGCTGCCGCCATCACGCAATGGAGAATGGCTGGTGCACGAACAATTCTGGCAGGAGCGTTGGGCTCGCAACGAGATCGGTTTCCACCTCGACGATGTGCATCCAGGTCTGCGGCGCCACTGGCCTGCGCTCGCGCTTCCGGCAGGGGCGACAGTCCTGGTGCCGCTGTGCGGCAAGAGTCTGGATCTCGCCTGGCTGGCCGGTCAGGGGCATCGGGTTCTGGGCGTGGAGCTGAGCGAGAAGGCTGTCCAGGCATTCTTCAGCGAGCAGCGGTTGGAGCCCAGCGTATCCTGCGAGGGAGCCTTCAAGGTCTATCGCTGCGGCGCACTCGAGATCCGCTGCGGAGACTTTTTCGCGCTTGCGTCTGACGACGTTGCGGCGTGTCGAGCTGTCTATGATCGCGCCGCACTGATTGCGCTGCCGCCTCCCATGCGACAGCGCTATGCCGAGCAGTTGACCGCTATCCTGCCAGCAGGCTGCCAACAACTGCTGGTCACGTTGGATTATGAACAATCCGAGATGGATGGCCCGCCGTTCGCGGTCAATCATCGTGAAGTGAATGCACTCTATGCTTCGGCCTGGGAGGTCGAGCAACTGGAAGCCAAGGAAGTGCTGCAGAACAATCCGCGCATGCGTGAGCGGGGTCTGCAGCGCCTCGAAGAGCAGTTCTATCGGTTGCAGCGGCGCAAGTGAGCCGCCCGCCGCAGGCCGATCAGCCTTCGGCCTGCAGGCGGCGGATGAAGCTGTCGGCTTCGTCGATCGCGCGCTGCATGTCATTCATGAGCTGATCGACATTGCCCTGCAGCGTTCGGTACTCGCCGTGCAATGAGCTGATGGCGCGCGCGTTGAGGTTGTGCTTGAGAAACAGCACCTGATCGCGCAATACGCTCAAGACCGGCTCGATACGCTGCTCAGCTGCCTTCATGCGCTGTATCAGGCTTCGGTACTCGGCTCGGGTCCGGCTGAGCTCCTTGGCACTGGCAGCCTTCAGGCTGGCATTGCTGTACTGCTTGAGCTCGCTTTCCCATTCCTTGAACAGCGCTTCGGCGACGTCCTCGATGTCTTCGATGCGCGTGCGCACATCTTGGGCACTCGCCACGCTAGCCTCGTACTCGCGATTCAGCGCGTCGTAACGTTTCTCCAGGTCGCCGCCTTTGACCTCAACAACACTGCGGTAGCGCTCCAGCGCGTCCTTGAATTGCTCCTTGGCCTGTTGTTGCGAGTCTCTTGCATCCTCGACCCGGTCGACGAGGATGTCGCGCTTGTGGATGCCCGCCTTTTCCATTGCCGAGTAGTAGGCGCTCTGGCAGCCGGCAAGCGCGAGCAGGGCACAACAGATGAACATAAGACGGCGCATGGCGATTCCTTGTATGCGGTGACGGTCTGCATGGGACCAATGAAAAGGGCGACTTACGTCGCCCTTGGTATGTCGATGTGCTGTCAGCCGCGCTGACGCAAGGCTTCGATACGGTCTTCAAGTGGCGGGTGGGTCATGAACAGACCGGCCAGGCCATGCTTTAGCGAACCGTTGATGCCGAACGCTTTGAGTGTATCGGGCATATGCACCGGCAGGCCCTGCTCGGCGCGCAGGCGCTGCAGGGCGCCTATCATCGCAGTCGTGCCGGCCAGCTCAGCCCCTGCCTCATCGGCGCGATACTCGCGTTTGCGCGAGAACCACATAACGATGATGCTGGCGAGCAGGCCGAGTACCAGTTCGGCGAAAATCGTCGCGACGAAGTAGCCGATACCATGGCCGTCTTCGTTCTTCAGGATCGCCTTGTCGACGAAGTTGCCGAAGATGCGTGCGAAGAACATCACGAAGGTGTTTACCACGCCCTGGATCAGCGCCAGGGTGACCATGTCGCCATTGGCAACGTGGCCGATTTCATGGGCCAGCACGGCCTTCACTTCGTCAGGAGAGAACCGCTCGAGCAGGCCCTGACTCACGGCGACCAGCGCATCGTTACGGTTCCAGCCGGTGGCGAACGCGTTGGCCTCATAGGCCGGGAAAATACCGACTTCGGGCATCTTGATGCCGGCATCGCGGGAAAGCTGCTCGACAGTCTGCAGTAGCCACTGCTCATGACGGGTGCGCGGCTGGCTGATGATCTCGGTGCCGGTGCTCATCTTGGCCATCCACTTCGAGATGAACAGCGATATGAGCGATCCGGCGAAGCCGAACACTGCACAGAAAACCAGCAGGCTGCCGTAGTTCTGCCCCGTATAGCGATCGACCCCGAGCAACTTCAGGGTGATGCTGGCAATGACCAGGACCGCAAGGTTGGTGGCCAGGAACAAGAAAATGCGCATCATGTTGCGGCAGACTCCAGGGTAGGAATGGAAGAACGATAGGCTATATAAGGCGCGCCCTTGAGCTATTCAACCGAACGACTATTTCAAGCTATGTCGCTTACGTGCCAAGGCTGGAGTGCTGCGGCGAGCCGGGATCGTTCTCGAACAACAAGCGGGCTAGATGGGCGATGCGTTCGCTGTGTCCGCTTTTCAGCGCGTCGCGAAGCTGGTGGGCGAGGCTGGCCTGGATGCGCAATACGCTGGGAGGCAGGGTGCGGTCGTCCGGTGACTGCCTGGGAACGGCGCGCGTGAGCCGGATGAAGCCCTTCTCGGTAAGCACGGCCTGGTCCAGAGCCTGGAACTGGATGGTACTTTCGAAGCGCAGATAACCTTCGTCGGCGAGCCAGAGCAGGGCGCCCAGACAGCTTTGATGGCGTTTGGAGGGAAGGCCGAATTCATCCGGCTCTTCCCGCCCGATCAGGTCTTCCACGTAAAGCGCAATCTTGCGCGGAAACGCCTGGTACAACGCGAGCAGGCCGCCTGCGGCGTCCCTGTAGAAGTCGTCGATCTGCAGATCCATCGGTTACTGCTGGTACGTCTTGAGGAAGTTGCCGATGCGCCCGATGGCCTGCTCCAGATCATCGACTCGGGGCAGGGTGACCACGCGGAAGTGGTCAGGCCACGGCCAGTTGAACGCCGTCCCCTGAACGATCAGCAGCTTCTCGGCGAGCAACAGGTCGAGCACGAACTTCTCGTCGTTATGGATCGGACAGATCTTCGGGTCGATACGCGGGAACGCGTACAGCGCGCCCATGGGCTTGACGCAGCTGATCCCCGGAATGTCGTTGAGCAGCTCCCAGGTACGGTTGCGCTGTTCGAGCAGGCGACCCGGCGGCAGTACCAGATCATTGATGCTCTGGTAACCGCCGAGTGCGGTCTGGATGGCGTGCTGCGACGGCACATTGGCGCACAGGCGCATGTTGGCGAGGATATCCAGGCCTTCGATATAGCTTTGTGCCTTGTGTTTGGGGCCGGAAATCGCCACCCAGCCCGAACGGAAGCCGGCGACGCGATAGGACTTGGACAGGCCGTTGAAGGTCAGGCAGAGCACGTCCGGCGCGAGCGAGGCGGTGGAAATATGCACCGCGTCGTCGTAGAGAATCTTGTCGTAGATCTCGTCGGAGAACAGCACCAGCTTGTGCTGGCGTGCCAGCTCCACCATGCCTTCCAGCACTTCCTTCGGATAGACCGCGCCGGTCGGGTTGTTCGGGTTGATCAGCACCAGGGCCTTGGTGTTCGGCGTGATCTTGGCCTTGATATCGGCCAGGTCTGGCCACCAGTTAGCCTGCTCGTCGCAGAGATAGTGCACCGGTTTGCCGCCGGCCAGGCTCACGGCAGCAGTCCACAGTGGATAGTCCGGTGCCGGGATCAGCACTTCGTCGCCGTTGTTGAGCAGCGCCTGCATGGACATCACGATCAGCTCGGACACGCCGTTGCCGAGATAGATGTCCTCGATGCCGATGCCTTCCACCTGCTTCTGCTGGTAGTACTGCATGATCGCCTTGCGGGCGCTGAACAGGCCTTTCGAGTCGCTGTAGCCTTGGGCCGTGGGCAGGTTGCGGATCACGTCCTGGAGAATTTCCTCCGGTGCTTCGAAACCGAACGGCGCCGGGTTGCCGATGTTCAGCTTGAGGATGCGATGGCCTTCCTCTTCCAGGCGTTTGGCGTGCTTGAGCACTGGCCCACGGATGTCGTAACAGACATTGGCGAGCTTGTTCGATTTGCTGACCTGCATGATCCTGAGTGTCCCGAAGTGAAAACGTGCCAGTTCCGGAAATGGCTGGTCACGTTTGGCATGAACCCGGGCGCCTTGGCAGTCGGAAACCCCGCTGCCAGACTAGGCGTCGAAGAGGGAGGCATGATACGTGCGGCCCGACCACCGGAAAAGGTACAGATCGGCCTTTTTTATATAGCGTGCTGTTGCGCTTCGTGTGCGTTCCAAACAACCGGTGCGCCAGGTCGTGGCCATGGGACGAAACGCGAACAGACCCCGAGGAGGCTACCGATGGACAAGCTGGAAAAACCGCTCGACGCCTGGCGTGAGGAGCTGTCCGATGAGCAGTTCCAGATCTGCCGGCTCGGCGCCACCGAGCGCCCCTTCACCGGCAAGTACAACGATACCCGGACGCCGGGCGTCTACCATTGCGTCTGCTGTGATGCGCCACTGTTCGATGCCGATGCCAAGTTCGACTCCGGCTGTGGCTGGCCCAGCTATTTCCAGCCGGTAAGCGATACGGCCATTGCCAGCCTGGATGACTTCAGTCATGGCATGCATCGGATCGAGGTCAGGTGCGCTCGCTGCGACGCCCACCTGGGGCATGTGTTCCCCGATGGCCCTAAACCGACCGGTCTGCGCTATTGCATCAATTCGGCCTCGCTCGACTTGAAGCCCCGCGAAGCCTGAGCCGCAAGGAACCAGCATGCGCGATCCTCTGTTAGATATTCCCTGCGTCACCATCGACGGCGAGCACAAGACGCTCGCCGATTTCGATGCCAAGGTGCTGCTCGTGGTGAACACCGCCAGCCAATGTGGTTTCACCCCCCAGTACAAGGGATTGGAGGAACTCTGGCAGCGCTACGGCGAGCGCGGCCTGGTCGTGCTCGGTTTTCCGTGCAACCAGTTCGGCGGACAGGAGCCGGATAGCGAGGCGCAGATCGCCACCTTCTGCGAGCGCCGGTTCGGCGTGTCCTTCCCCTTGTTCGCCAAGGTCGAGGTCAATGGCGGCGACGCCCATCCGCTGTTCATCGAGCTGAAGAAGCGCGCGCCCGGCCTGCTGGGCAGCAAGGCGATCAAGTGGAATTTCACTAAGTTCCTCATCGCCGATCAGGGCCGCACGGTGCGGCGCTATTCCTCGCGTACCGCGCCGCAGGCGCTGGCGGCGGATATCGAGGCGCTGCTCTGAAACACGAGCGGCGCGGGATCGATAGCTTTTGCAGGCGTTGATGTCTGGTCCGGCTTCGGCCGGACTTTTTCTGTTTGGAGTCAATCATGGATGTCGAGTTGAAAGCCTTCCTGCAGCGTGCCGAAGGCCTGTTGGCGCGTATCGAGCCGTTGCTGCCCGCGCAGCCGCCCGTTATCGATTGGGAGCATACGCTGGCGGCGCGCTGGCAGCGTGACGGCCGAAGCGGCTATCTGGCGCCGCTCGAGGTCAATCTCGATCTGCGTCTGAACGACCTGATCGGCATCGACCGGCAGCGTGATCTGCTGGCTGCCAATACCCAGCAGTTCGTCGATGGCCTGCCCGCCAATCACGTCTTGCTCTGGGGCGCCCGTGGTACTGGAAAATCGTCGCTGATTCGCGCTCTGTTGGCCGAGTATGCCGGCCGTGGGCTGCGCCTGATCGAGATCGAGCGCGACCACCTGGCGGATGTGCCGCGCGTGGTGGAGCTGCTTTCAGGGCAGCGCCAGGCCTTCGTGCTGTTCTGCGACGACCTGTCCTTCGAGGCGGGCGAGGGTGACTACCGGGTGCTCAAGAGCGTGCTCGACGGTTCCCTGGAGCGTGCGCCGGAGAATGTGCTGCTGTATGCCACGTCGAACCGCCGTCACCTGGTGCCGGAGCGCCAGAGCGACAACGAGAACTGGCAGATGGTGGACGGCGAGCTGCACCCGAACGAGGCGGTGGAGGACAAGATTGCCTTGTCCGATCGTTTCGGCCTCTGGTTGTCGTTCTATCCCTTCAGCCAGCAGCACTACCTCAGTGTGGTGCGCCACTGGATCGATTCGCTGGCGGGCAGGGCGTGCTTGCAGTGGGATTGGGACGAAGCGCTGGAAAAGGACGCGATTCGCTGGGCCACCGGGCGCGGCAATCGCAACGGGCGCTGCGCCTATCAGTATGCTCGGCAATGGGTCGGCAGCAAGCTGCTGGAAAGGCGGGACTGAACAGGCGATTGTCTGAACGCTCTGCGGTGCCTGCCGCGTCCGCTGCAGGCACCGGTCGTGGCGTGGCGACTCAGGTCGCAGCGGCCTTGCCCATCTCCTTGAGCTTGTTGTTCATGCGCTGCTCGTCCGGCAACAGGCTACTGACCGACTGCCGCTCGAGCATGCGTGCATGGTGTGCAGTCAGGCCCGGCCAGCGTTGGCCATCAAGGCTCTCGCCGCCATGTGCCATGTTGATCAACTGACAGGTTATGGCGATATCCGCCATCGATAGCTCGTCGCCAACGAAGAAATCCCGCTGACCCAGCTGCCGCTCGAGATAGTCGAAATGCGGCGGCAATTTTTGCTGCAATGCCGCCTGCACCGCTTCTTCATTACAGGCTTGGCCTGACATCGGTTTAAGGATGCGGTTACGGAACACGGTGAACGTGGTCAGTGGTGCCAGTTCGTAGTCCGCGTATTTCTCGAGCCAGCGTATCTGACCACGTTGCTGGGCCTCATCGCCATACAGGGACGGCGTATCGGAATAGGCCTCCTCCAGGTACTGGCAGATGACGCTGGAGTCGGCGAGTGTGCAGTCTTCGCCGTCCTTGAGCGCTGGAATACGGCCCAGGGGATTGAGTTCGTAGTACCACTGGGGTGGCGTGAAAGGCATCACCGTTTCGAGCCGGTAATCGAGGCCTTTCTCGTTCAGGCAAACGCGCACTTTGCGAACGAATGGGGAGAGGGGGGCGCCAAACACGGTCAAGGACATCATTACACTCCGCTGTGGTTGTTTGCGTGCGATCTGGCGGGCTGGGCTGCACAGGCGCAATCAGTAGACATTGTTCTTCTTCCACAGGTCTTCATCGTCGAAGGCTTTCATGCCTTCGGCCAGCTCACTGGATTCGTCTGCTTTGGGTACTTCGTTCTTCAGCACCAGCGCATTGGCGTGCTCGAGCAGCGCCTCCAACTGTTTCAGTTGGGCCTGATAGGGAGCCGGTACTGCCTGACGGCGGATATGCTGAATCCCTCGTTCGAATGCCAGGCGTGCACGTTGGGGCTGGTTCTGTTGTAGCGCCAGCTTGCCCAGTCCGGTGAAGAACTCGATGTGCAGAATGGCCAACATGCGCTGGATATCCTGCACCCAGCGCTTGGCTTCTGCCTGCTCAAGCAGCCCTTCCTTGGTCGCGTGAACGATCTGGGCATGCAGATCCTCAAGCATGAAACGGCTTTCCTTGGCCTGCGCTTCGGTGAGTATCTGTCTTGGCGGGTTGCGGACCTCGAGCGCATCACCCTTGGCCACGTCGGCGCGCAGGGCCTGGATACGCGCAGCCAGTTTGTCGTTGCCCTTGTCCAGCGGTAGCAGGCGCTCGCTAAGGCTCAGCTCCATCCGAGTCAGCAGCAGCTTCAACGCGGGGGTAACCATCTGGCCAGGCAGACCTTCGGACAGGTTGGCGCAGCGGCGACAACGGTCAGTGAGGTCTGCGCGTTTCCGGGCTTTTTCCAGATTGTTCTTCTCGACGATCTGGATGGAGTAGACGATGAAGACTAGAACGAGCAGACCGGCCAGGACTAACCCTGTGATCATTAATGGAGACACTTGACTGTACCTCTCGAGCCGCTGGCTTTTTGCCTGAGTGTAGTGGCTTGACGGTGTGGCCGATAGCTCTGGTTGTTGGTCGAGGATGAGATGAAATTTTTTTTGAAAACAATGCTTGACGGCTATTCGAGGCCTCCATAGAATGCGCGCCACTTGCAGCGTGAAGCGCCAAACGCAACACGCTGAAAGCCGGAGTAAAGCAGTAGCTTCCGGGCAGCGTCCCCTTCGTCTAGTGGCCTAGGACACCGCCCTTTCACGGCGGTAACAGGGGTTCGAGTCCCCTAGGGGACGCCACTTTTGCTGCAAGTAATGCGGGAATAGCTCAGTTGGTAGAGCACGACCTTGCCAAGGTCGGGGTCGCGAGTTCGAGTCTCGTTTCCCGCTCCAAATTTGCCATGAGGTTCCATACGGAATTTCTGGTTTGAAAAAAGCGACCCTAGGGTCGCTTTTTTCGTTTCTGCGGCGGCAAAACCAGCCCCGCCGTCGCTGCGGTGACTGGCATGGGGCGCGGAATGCGCGTCCGCTCCGGCCGTTAGTGGCTCGGCGGCGGCTGGCCGCGGCCAGTCAGGTGTACTTGGTGAAAATGCCGCGTACCCGCTCCAGCGTTTCAGACGTATCCTGCGCCTGGTCGTGAAGGGCTTCCTCGATCAGGCAGGTCAGCATCAACCGATACGCCTTGTCCAACGCGCTGCGCGCGGCTGAAAACTGCTGGGCAATCGCCTCGCAATCCTCGCCACGCCGAATCATTGCCTGAATGCCCCGGACCTGGCCTTCGACTCGCGCCAGTCGTTTCAGCATGGCCTGCTGCTGATCCTGCAGGTCTGCCGATACGACGGCAGTCGTCTGGTCGTTCATGAGATACCTCGAAAGTCACAAAAGGGGTAACTGCAGCGGGGCAGCTGAAGCGGAGCGCACCGACTCGCATACGGGTAGGGGCATGCTAGCGGCCCGCAACCACATGGCCAACTTCTTTTCGTACAGTGCTTGCATGACGATATATAAAAAAATATATTGTTTTTGTCTTAACTAATCGCTCTGGCCATGACTCCCGACCTGGATATAGACAGCCTGAAAGCCAACGCGGCTTCCGCAAGCGCTTTGCTGAAAGCGTTGGCCAACCCGGATCGCCTGTTACTGCTGTGCCAGCTTTCCCAGGGCGAGCGTAGCGTGAGCGAGCTCGAGCAGCTCCTGGGTATCCAGCAGCCAACGCTGTCACAGCAGCTGGGCGTGCTGCGTCGCGAAGGGCTGGTGGCGACAAGACGCGAGGGTAAGTTGATCCATTACCGGATCAGCAGTCCGGAGGCGCTGGCGGTAATCGCCACGCTCTACCAATTATTTTGCGAGAGGGGGCAGCAATGACTGTCGATTGGGCGAACTTCACGCCGTGGACGGCGCTTGCAGGCGGTGTGCTGATTGGTGCCGCTGCCAGCCTGTTCGTATTGCTCAATGGCCGTATCGCCGGTATCAGCGGCCTGCTGGCAAGTCTTCTGGAACCGGGTGCTGAAGGTCGAGGCGAAAAGCTGTTGTTTCTGCTCGGTCTTCTGCTGGCGCCGCTCCTGTGGGTGCTGTTCGGCAGGTTGCCGGTGCTGGAATTCCAATCCGGCTGGTTCGGATTGTTGATTGCCGGCTTGCTGGTAGGCGTAGGAACCCGATACGGCTCAGGCTGCACCAGCGGCCATGGGGTGTGCGGGATTTCGCGGCTATCGGCACGCTCCATCGTCGCGACTTTGGCGTTCATGGGGGCCGGCTTCGGCACCGTTTATGTCCTGCGTCATCTGCTCGGAGGCTGAATATGCGCAAACTGACTTCGTTTGCCGCTGGTTTGCTGTTCGGGCTGGGTCTGCTGCTTTCCGGGATGGCCAACCCAGCCAAGGTCATTGGCTTTCTCGATTTTGCGGGCGCGTGGGACCCCTCGCTGGCGCTGGTGATGGTTGGTGCCATAGCCACGGCCCTGGTCCCCTTCACCTGGGCGAAGCGGCGAGAGCGCTCCTTGCTCGACGCGCCGATGCAGCTACCGAGCAAGCGCGATCTCGACGGACGACTGATTGGCGGCAGCCTGGTGTTCGGGATTGGTTGGGGGGTAGCCGGCATCTGTCCGGGGCCGGCGATCGCCGTACTGCTCAGCGGGCACTGGCAGGTCGTGCTGTTCGTACTCGCCATGCTGGGCGGAATGCTTTTGTTCTCTGCGCTGGAACGCCGGCGCACTTGCTGACCGGGAGGTCATTATGAAAGCCAACGTTGGAACCATTGATCGGACCCTGCGCATCATCGTCGGCCTTGTGCTTATCGGCCTGACCTTGGCAGGCGTAATCGGTGTTTGGGGTTGGATTGGCCTGCTGCCGCTGGCTACGGGCGTCTTCCGTTTCTGCCCAGCGTACACGCTGCTTGGCATCAAAACGTGCAAGAGCTGCAACAAGGCCTGAAATCACACCAAACGACGCTGCAACGCAAGAAGGCCGACATTGATGTCGGCCTTCTTGCATCTGCCCGGTTCGCTTACTCGAAACTGGGCAGGCTCGGCTTCACGACGGGTTTGTTGGCGGCGGTCCAGGCATCGAAACCGCCGGCGATCGATCTGACGTTCAGATAGCCCATGTCTTGCAGCGATGCCGCGGCCAGGGCAGCCCGGCCGCTCGTCTTGCAGTACAACACCAGGTTCAGGTCGCGCGGCCCTAGCTCCGGTGTGCCGCTGAGCTTGAATTCCAGCAGCCCGCGGGGAATGTTGAGGGCGCCATTGATATGGCCTTCGTGAAACTCGTCCGCCTCGCGTACGTCGATCAGCACATCCGCGGCCTGGATCGCCGCGTCGGCGTCGGCAATGGACACCTCCTGAATTCGGGTTCTGGCCTGTTCGACGAGGTCGTGTGCGTTCTTCATCCCGCTTTCTCCTTGCTGCATAAATGATCACGCTGCCGTTCAAGCGCGTGGTGAGTGGTTTGCGGATCCAGGGCTCGCAGGGCTTCGTACTGGCTGATGAAAACCTGCCCGCCGAAGTGCTCCAGGAAGTCGCTGCGTCGCAACCGATCCATTACCGGGCCCTTCACTTCCGACAGGTGCAACTGGATACCTGCCGTATGTAGCCGGGCGCTGATCGCCTCGAGGCTCTCCAGCGCGCTGGCGTCGATCAGGTTCACGCCAGGGCACATCAGCACCAGGTGCTCGGCCTGTGGATAGCGGCCGATCAGCTCGGCAATCCGATCTTCCAGGTAGCGTGCATTGGGAAAGTAAAGGCTCTCGTCGACGCGCACCGAAAGCACCTTGGGGCTCTGTACTACGGCGAAGCGTTCGATGTTGCGAAAGTGCTCGCTGCCCGGCAGCTGGCCGACCACCGCGACATGCGGTTGGCTGGTACGCCAGAGAAACAACAGCAACGAGAGGCCGACGCCCAGCATGATCCCACTTTCCACGCCGACCAGCAGAACGCCGAGCATGGTGGCCGCCATGGCAGCGGCGTCCTGGCGCGAATAGCGCCAGGTCCGCTTGAGTGCAGCCAGATCCACCAGGCTGAGCAAGGCGACAATAATGGTCGCCGCCAGCACCGCGTGCGGAAGGTTGTGGAAGAGCGGGGTGAACAGCAGCACGGTGATGCCGATTCCCGCTGCGGTCAGGGCTCCAGCCAATGGGGTCTGGGCACCGGCATCGAAATTGACCACGGAGCGGGCGAAGCCTCCCGTTACCGGAAAACCACCGCTCATGGCGGCAGCGATGTTGGCGCCACCGAGCGCGACCAGTTCCTGATTCGGCTCGATCTGTTCACGGCGCTTGGCCGCCAGGGTTTGCGCCACCGAGACCGATTCGACGAAGCCGACCAGGCTGATGAGCACGGCGGCCGGGAGCAGGGCCATCGCCAGCTCCAGGTCCAGCGTCGGCAGGCTCAGCGACGGCAAGCCACGCGGCACTGCGCCAACGACCCTGACGCCGGTGTCGGCCAGCCCGAGCCCGCCGACCGCTGCTATTGCCAAAAGGAGCGCCACGACCGGCCCGATCTTGGTGAGCGTGCCGGCGATATGTACGCTCATGCCCAGTTTCTGCAGCCAGCCGCCGAGTCGGCTGCGCACCAGAAAGAGAAACAGCAGGCTCAGGGTGCCAATGATGAACGTCGGCAGATGCGTGCTTGGCAGGCCCAGGATCAGTCCATGGGCAAGCTCCAGGGCATTCTCGCCGGTTACCGGGATGCCAAGGATGTGCTTGAGCTGCCCCAGGGCGATGAGAATGCCCGAGGCGCTGATGAATCCGGAGATGACCGGGTGGCTCAGGAAATTGGCGAGAAAACCCAGCCGCAGCACCGCCATTGCCAACAGTACGGCACCGGAAAGCATGGCCAGCAGCATTGCAGCCCCAGCGTATTCGGCGCTACCGACGGCGAACAGCGGCCCCAGTGCCGCCGCCGTCATCAGCGATACCACCGCTACCGGCCCCACCGCGAGCGTGCGACTGGTACCGAAAAGCGTATAGGCAATCAGCGGCAGCATGCTGGCGTACAGACCTGTCACCGGCGGCAGCCCCGCCAGCATGGCGTAGGCCAGGCTCTGCGGGATCAGCATCAGCGTCACGATCAGCGCTGCGAGGCCATCCTTGGCTGCCGCCGTCCGGTCGTAGTGCTTAGCCCACGTCAGGAACGGCAGGTAGCTGGCCAGCCGCTGTTTCATCCTTTCTTCTCCTGGCCGAAATCGCAGGCGTTGGGGGCTTCGGCGGGGCGCGGCTCGAAGTCCAGGTGTTTCGGTTCGGCCAGCCACTCATGGCCCTTGAGCATCATGTCGAAATAGATCGACGGCATCCATCTGGTCTTCAGTTTCCAGGCCAGCCGGCGCGGTACCTTCGGATCGAGCGGAAAGGTGGGCAGCAGTTTTCCGCCATAGCCAAACTCGGCAAGGATCACCTTGCCCCGCTCGACGGTCAGCGGACAGGAGCCGTAACCATCGTAGATCGCCCGAGGCCCGGCGCCGCTGAGCACGCTCAGCACGTTCTCGGCCACGACCGGTGCCTGCTTGCGCACCGCTGCGGCCGTCTTGGCGTTCGGCGCGGAGCACACGTCGCCAAGGCTGAAAATGTTGCCGAAGCGTGGATGGCGCAGGGTCTCGTGTTCGGCTTCGAACCAGCCGTCTGCGGTGCTCAGCGCACTCTGGCGGATGAAATCCGGCGCGTGCTGGGGTGGAACCAGGTGCAGCATGTCGAACTCGCGCACGACGCGCCGACTCTGGCCATTGCTGTCGACGACGTCGAACCAGGCCTTGCGAGCCGGGCCATCGACAGCGGTCAGCCGGTTGTTGAAGTTGAGCTCAGCGCCGTAGCGTTCGACATAGGCCATGAGGCCGGGCACGAAATCCGCCACGCCGAACAGCACGGCGCCGGCCGAGCAGAAGTCGACCTGGATGTCCTTCAGCACGCCCTGTCTGAGCCAGTGATCGCAGGACAGGTACATGGCCTTCTGCGGTGCGCCGGCGCATTTGATCGGCATGGGCGGCTGGGTAAAGAGCGCCCGACCATGGCGTAACTGCTGCACCAGCTGCCAGGTGTAAGGAGCGAGTTCGAAGGCGTAGTTGGAGGTCACGCCGTATTTGCCGAGACTGTCACGTGCGCCTTCGATGGCGTCCCAGTCGAGCGCCAGACCCGGACACACCACCAGCGCGCGATAGCCGATGCGACTGCCATCCTCCAGCACCACTTGCTGGTGTTCCGGTTCGAAGGCCTCAGCAGCGGCATGAATCCACTGTGCCTTGGACGGAATGCAGCGGCTCATGGCACGTTCGGTATTGGCCCGGTCGAACACGCCAGCGCCGACCAGCGTCCAGCCGGGCTGGTAGTAGTGCTGCTCGCGCGGCTCGATGACCGCGATGCGCAGGTTCGGGTCGCGCTTGAGCAGGCTTGCGGTCACCGCGCACCCGGCGGCGCCGCCGCCGATGACCAGGACATCGTAGCGGGGCGTTGCCGCGAGCCGTGACGAGGTGTTCAGCGGTTCATCCGCAGTGGATTGCCAGTACTGCTCCAGGCGTGGCAATAGCCCGCTCAGGTCGTAGTCCGCCTGTCGTGCGGTCTGCAGCAGCACCTGGGGATCCAGATGATGCGCTTCGGCCAGCGCCCAGAGCGACGCGGAGCGTGTGCCGGTCCGGCAGAATGCCAATGCCGGCCCCTTGATCCGCCCGAGCAGCGCGCGAAAGGCATCGACATCGGCGTCACCTATCTGCCCGGATATCACCGGCAGATGGTGGTACTCCAGGCCAGAGGCCTCGGCGGCCTGCCGTATCGCTTCGCTATTGGGCTGGCCTTCACCCTCGTTGTCCGGACGGTTGTTGATCACGCAGCGAAAGCCGCTGCCGGCCAGCAACGCCATGTCCGTCGGTTGCAGCTGGGCGGCGACGGAGAGAAAAGGGGTCAGTCGCTTTATGGTTTGCATGTCGACGTCCTCCGCTTGGGGTCACAGCACGTCCAGGGGGATCTTCAGATAGCGTGTGCCGTTGCTTTCGGGCGCCGGCAGCTCGCCGCCACGCATGTTGATCTGCACCGAGGGCAGAATCAGCGTGGGCATCGTCAGGGTCGCATCGCGCGCGGTGCGCATGTCGACGAACTGCTGCTCGCTGATGCCGCTGTGAACGTGCACGTTGTGCTCACGCTCGGCAGCGATGGTGGTTTCGTAGAGAAACTCGTCGCGCCCGGGGGCCTTGTAGTCGTGACACATGAACACCCGTGTCTCGCCCGGGAGGGCGAACAGCTTCTGGATCGAGCGGTACAGCGTCCGCGCATCGCCACCCGGAAAATCGCACCGGGCCGTACCGTAATCGGGCATGAACAGCGTATCGCCGACGAATGCGGCATCGCCGATGACGTAGGTCATGCAGGCGGGTGTGTGGCCGGGCGTGTGTATGGCGCGAGCTGGCACGTTGCCGACCTGAAAGGTTTCCTCGTCCTGAAACAGGTGGTCGAACTGGCGGCCATCGGTGGCGAACTCGGTACCGGCATTGAACAGCTTGCCGAAAGTGTTCTGTACCACGGTGATCCGGTCACCGATCGCCATACGACCGCCCAGCTGCTGTTTCAGATAGGGCGCGGCGCTGAGGTGATCGGCATGCACATGGGTTTCCAGCAGCCACTGCACCTTGAGGTCCTGTTCCCGAACATAGTCGACCAGGCGCTGAGCCGTCGCATGGGAGGTGCGCCCGGATGCCGGGTCGTAATCCAGTACCGAATCGATCACGGCACACTGCCGGGTCTCGGGGTCACTGACCACGTAGCTGTAGGTGAAAGTGGCGGGATCGAAGAAGGGTTCGACGTGGGCATTCATGGTGCTTCTCCTCTCTGTGCTCGATACCGGTAGGGGTATGTTCTCTGGGCTGATCTTAGTCCTGCATTAAGTTATATGCATAGAATTAATTGTTATTAGAGGGGCGAGCGCCATCCGTGGTGTGTATAGCTGAAGCGGCTCAGGTCGCCTGATCGACAGGCTCAGCTGGTCGCCGGGTTGGCCTGATCGCTGACGATGCGTCCATCGACCAGCTGAATCGTCCGCGCGCAGTCCGCGGCCAGGCGTGGATCATGCGTCACCACCAGCACCGCGCAGCCGAATTGGGCGTTGATGCGATGGAACAGCTCGAACACGCTTTGCGCGGTTCGCGTATCGAGGTTGCCGGTCGGCTCATCGGCCAGCAGCAGCGGCGGGCGTGTCACCAGCGCCCGGGCGATGGCGACCCGCTGCTGCTGGCCGCCGGATATCTGCGTAGGTTTCTTGTCGGCGAACGCTCCCAGCCCAACTTCGTCGAGTAAGGTACGGGCGAGGTCGATGTCCGCGCTCGATGGCTTGCCGTGGCGGATCATCAGAGGCATCAGCACGTTTTCCAGCACGCTGAACGCCGAAATCAGGTGATGGAACTGGAAGACGAAGCCAATCGCCTGGTTGCGCAGGTGGGTGCGCGCCTCGTCGTCGCTATCCCGTGTCGCCTGGCCGAGCAGGTACAGCTCGCCTGAGCTGGGCGCGTCGAGCAGGCCGATCAGGTTCAGCAGCGTGCTCTTGCCCGATCCCGACGGTCCGATCAGGGCGGTCAGCTCACCGCGACACAATCGCAGATCGATGCCATGCAGCACCTCGGTTTCCAGCGCAGTGCCCACATTGAATGCCTTGCGTACCTGCTCCAGGCGCAGGACCTCGGCGGCATGGCTCGTCAGCAGCGCTTCAGACATAGCGGATCGCCACGGCGGGGTCGTAACGTGCCGCGCGCCGGGCCGGCATCGCCGCGGCCAGCACACCGGTGATAGTGGCGACAAGCATGGCCAGCGGCACCAGCGTAGGATCGACGGGAATCTCGAACAGGCGCGGGCCGGCGATGTTGAATACCTGCACCAGCCCCCAGCCGACTGCCCCGCCACAGGCCGAGCCAAACAGGCCGAGCACGCCGCCCTGAAGCAGGAAGACCCGCAGGATCTGTCCGCGCGGGCTGCCCATCGCCCGCAGGATGCCGATTTCGCGGGTACGCTGGACCACGCTGACCGCCAGCACGCTGGCGATGCCGAATGCCACCGAGATACCGACGAACACGCGGATCATCTCGGTGGTCATGCTCTGCGAGCTGAGCGCATTGAGCAGTTGCCCGTTGGTTTCCATCCAGCTTTCGGCACGCAGCCCGGTGAGACGCGCCAGACGCTCGGCCACCCGATCGGCCTGGAAAATGTCAGCGACCGTCGTATCGATGACCGTGATGCCGCCGGGCAGGTCGAGCAGTGTCTGCGCCTGCTTGAGGTCCAGGTAAACGTAGCGCGAATCCAGCTCGCGCACGCCAAGTTCGAAGATGCCAGCGATATCGATAACTGCCTCACGGCCTTCACCGGCGTCCAGCCGTAGCTTGTCGCCGATACCGAGGCCGAGGTCCTTGGCCAGCTCCTTGCCGATCACCGCATTGCCTGCGCCAACCATGAATCGTCCGGCAATCAGATCGTTGGCCAGGGGGATGATGCGCTGATAGCGCGGCGGATCGATGCCGAGCAGCGCCACCGAAGCGCGCGCCACGCCGCGCCGGGCGATGGCCGGGCCGCTGATGACCGGTGACACTGCCAGCACCTGCGCGTCCTGGTCGAGCACGTCGCGAATGTCCTGCCAGTTGATGATCGAGCGCAGACGCTGCGCCCGCGGACTTTCCAGTACCAGGGACCAGCTGTCGGGAGTGACAGGCAGGGTCCGGTTGGCCTCGTCCGGCGGGAGGATACGAATATGGGCCTGAGTGCCGAGGGTGCGCTCTATGACATTGGCTTGCAGGCCGGTGATCAGCGCCGTGATGAACACGATCACCGCAGACCCGACGGCGATCCCGAAGACGATCAGCAGCGTCTGCATCCGGTTGTCGAGCAGGAAGCGCAGCGCGATCTTCCATTCGATCCATAGCGACTCGCTCAGGCGCACGGTCGTCAGTCCCGGATGCTGCTGGGAATCGGCCGTTCAGTCACCCGCACGCGCTTTCCCTCTTCGGCATCGTCGAGTAGAACCAGGTCGCCGGTGGTGAGCCCCTCGACGACCTCGCTGAGGGCAGTACCCAGCAGGCCAAGACGAACGTCGACCCGCTCGACCACACCGTCCCGAACCCGCAGCACCTGGGCGCGCGGGCCGCTGCGGGCGCGCAGGGCATCGTTGGGCAGTACCAGGGCCTGATCGCGGCGACCGGTTTCGATATTGACCGATACGGTCATGCCCTGGCGTAGGAAATCGGCGGGTTCCAACAGGTCGAGATGAACATCGATGGTGCCGCGTGCCGTATCGACCGCAGGGGCGATGAAGCTGACCCGCGCCGGCAGCACACGCTCCGGGTAGGCGTCGGCAATGATGCTCGCGGCCTGGCCGAGCCGCACAGGAGCCAGGTTCTTTTCATCCAGCGGCAGCAGAATCTCGCTGCTGCCCGAGCGGGCGATACTGAGCAGCGTACGTCCAGGCTGGACCAGATCACCCGGTTCCACATCGCGGGTCTGCACGATCCCCGTTACCTGTGCGTGGATGCGTGTCTTGGCAAGTGTCGCGCGCGCGGCCTCAAGGCGTTGCCGGAGGACTTGTTCCTCGCTGCCGCCTTCGGCGAGTGCCGCGGCGGCAAAACGCGCGCGGTCACGAATCACGCGGGCCGTGAGTTCCGCGCGGCGTGCCTGCTCCAGCGGTTCGGAGGCGAGCAGCTTGCGCTCGAATAATGTTTCGCGTCGCTTCAGCTCGCGGCTGGCCTGTTCCAGATTGTGCTGTGCTTCGCGCAGGGTGGCCTGTGCCTGCGGGCGGGTGGAATCGATCAGTTGCTGCAGGGCCGCTTCCGCCTCGCGCAGGCGGGCACGCTGTTCATCGTCGCGCAGCTCCAGCAGCAGGTCGCCGGCCTTTACTTCATCGCCCTCGCGCACATGGCGAGCGGCAACCACACCGGTAATCTCGCTCCCCACCTGAGCCAGCGACTGACTGTCCACTTCGCCACTGGCTACCACCCGTTGCACCAGCGGTCGCGTTTCCAGCCGATAGGCCGGCACTTGCGGCCCTTGCAGCTGGCTGCGGATCAACCAGCCGGCAGCCAGCGCGAGCACGACGAGCAGTGGCCAAGCGCGGCGGAAGTTTTTGGCGACAGGCAAGACGGACCTCTCCCTGATACGGCCCGAGACGGCCATCGAAACGCCACAAGCTTACGGCCAAACGACTTGCATGAATACTGCCCGGAGTGTCGCGTTCGTGCTGCCTGGCGAGGTCCGGTACGGGCGAAGCCAATGGCCGCGTCTATCGAGGCCATAGCCTCGCTGCGGCGATGGACGGCGTACAATGGCGGCCCGCTCCCAGGATCCGCGATATGGCCACTACCGTTCAAAACCCCGCCGCCACCCTGCGCGCCGCCTGGCTCGCACAGGCCCAGGCCAACCCCTGGATAACCTTTGGCCTCGCCGCGACCGCAGCCGCGGTTCTGCTCCTGTTGGTTGCCGGCGCCGTCAATGCGTTGCAGAGCGGCGAGGCGATCAATGTGCGCTACGCCCTGCTTGGCGGCAGCGCGGGCTTCGTCGCAACGGCGGTCGGTGCGTTTCTGGCGATCGGTCTGCGCGACATCTCGACCCGAACGCAGGACAGCATGCTCGGCTTCGCAGCGGGGATGATGCTTGCCGCCAGTGCGTTCTCGTTGATCCTTCCGGGACTGGAGGCCGGTCGTGAGCTGTTCGGCAGCGGGCCGGCGGCTGCGCTGACCGTGGTGGTGGGCCTTGGGCTCGGCGTGTTGCTGATGCTCGGGCTGGATTACTTCACCCCGCACGAGCACGAGAGCACCGGGCCTTGCGGCCCCGAGTGCGAGCGTCTGAATCGAGTCTGGCTGTTCGTACTCGCCATTGCCCTGCACAACATCCCCGAAGGCATGGCCATCGGCGTGAGTTTCGCCAATGGCGACATGAGCGTCGGTCTGCCGCTGACCACGGCGATATCCATTCAGGACATTCCCGAAGGCCTGGCGGTGGCGCTGGCGCTGCGCACCACCGGCCTGTCGGCACTGGGCTCGGTGCTGGTGGCCGCGGCATCGGGCTTGATGGAGCCGATCGGTGCGCTGGTGGGCATCGGCATGTCCAGTGGCTTTGCCATCGCCTATCCGATCAGCCTCGGCCTTGCCGCAGGGGCGATGATTTTCGTGGTGTCCCATGAGGTGATTCCCGAGACCCACCGCAACGGCCACCAGACGCCCGCCACGCTGGGGCTGATGGTCGGGTTCGCGGTGATGATGTTCCTCGACACCGCCCTGGGCTGACGCGTCAGGGTTTATCCGGCTCGGTCTGCATCACCAGCTCGACACGCCGGTTGCTGGCGCGGCCAGGCCCGCTACCGTTGTCGGCAATCGGCCGGGTGTCGGCATAGCCGGTTGCGCTCAGGCGGGTCGCCTCGATGCCCGCCAGCTGCAGGTAGCGCACCACGCTGCTGGCACGGCTGGCGGAAAGCTCCCAGTTTGAGGGGAAACGCTCGGTCTGGATCGGCAGATTGTCGGTGTGGCCCTCGACGATGATCCGGTGCGGGCTCGCGGCCAGCGTCGGAATCAGCCGATCGATGACGTCCAGTCCGGTATTTTCGAGCTCCGCCTGGCCTGAGCCGAACAGAATTTCGCTGCTGATGCGGAAGCTGATGCTGCCGTCGTTGACGATCACTTCAATGTCCTCGCCAAGCGCCAGCGCCTCTGCAGTATCGCCGCTTTGCGCATCGGATACGGGGGCGTCGATCGCCGGCTCCGGCAGCGGAGCAATGGCCGGAATCGGTGCGCTGGTCGGCTGCGCCTCGATGGCCAGCGGCTCGGGTGTCGCCATTGCGGTGGGTGTCGCGATGGCGGCCCGGCTGTCGCCTTCGCCGTCAGCCTTGCCGGCCATGCTCAGCATGATCACCAGCATGACCAGCAACAGCGTCAGCATGTCCAGGTAGGTGATCAGCCAGGCTTCCTGTTCTTCGTCGCGCTGTGGATCGATGTGCCATTTCGAGAAACGGCTGCCCGAGGACGTCGCGCCGTTCAAGATGCCGCGTCCTGCGGCTTGCTGCGCGGCACGCCGGGGCCACCGTCGCGGATCTCGTCATCGTGATGGGCGATGAACGATTTCAACGTCTCGCGCATGTACGCCGGGCTGCGGCGGTTGCACATCATCGAGATGCCCTGCATGACCAGGTTCATCAGGGCGACCCGCTGCTCGGTGCGCCGCTCGAGCTTGACCGCGACCGGCTTGAGCACCAGGTTGGCCAGCAGCACGCCATAAAAGGTGGTCATCAGTGCCACGGCGAGACTGCGGCCGATCTGTTCCATGTCACCGCTGCCGAGCATGAACATCAGGTTGATCAACCCAACCAAGGTGCCGATCATGCCGAATGCCGGGGCGTAGCTGGACATGGCACGAAACAGCTGTGCTTCCGCGTTCTCGCGTGCGCGCAGGCGGGCGATGCGCCATTGCAGCACCTCCAGGATGTCTTCCTCGGGGGTGTTGTCGATCACCAGCTGCACGCCGGTGCGCAGGAACGGGTTGCTGACCTGTTCTACGGCCTTTTCCACCGCCGGCAGGTCGCCGCTGATCCACAGCCGCGAGATCTGCACCAGTTCCTCGAGGTCCTGGCGGGTGTACAGCCGCTCGTTGCGCATGACCGTCCACAGCAGCCCGAACACCCGTGTCACCTCGCGCAGCGGATAGCTGATGAAGGTGGCGGCCAGCGTGCCGACCAGAACGATGCCGAGACTGGGAAAATCGATGAACAGCGCAGGTTCTTTCGCGGCGAACAGCACAACCACGGCCAGCAGGCCGATGCTCGCGACGATGCCGATCAGAGTGGAGGGATTCATCGGGACTCCGCTGAAGGGGCGTTCAGAAAGCGCGCGATGATAGCAGCTGGCCCGCGCGCTCGGCTGACCTGGATCAGAGCCCGGTCAGCCACTCATGCGGGCAAGGAGGATCAGAGGTTTTCCAGTAGCCTGCGCGCGGCTTCCTGGCCGCTGAGCCAGGCGCCTTCCACCCGACCGGAGAGGCACCAGTCGCCACAGGCGTATAGGCCCAGCCCGGCATCGGCCAGTGCGGCCCATTCGTGTGCCTGTGCCGGGCGGGCGTAGAGCCAGCGATGCGCCACGGTCAATTCCGGCGCCGGGACCACGCAGTCGATCAGCTCGGCGAAGGCGCCGTGCAGGCATTCGATGACCGCCTCCTTGGGCAGGTCCAGATGCTGGCGGCTCCAGTTGCTGGTGGCATGCAGCACCCAGGTATCGAGCGCGCCGTCCCGGCCTGGCTTGCTGCGGTTGCGTGCCACCCAATCCAGCGCATCGTCCTGGACGAAACAGCCTTCCAGCGCGGTATCCAGCGGATTGGCGAAACCCAGGGCCACCGCCCAGGTCGGCTCCATCGCTACACTCGCGGCCACGGCAGCCAGTTTTGGCGCACCGGACAGCAATGCGGCGGCCTGCGGAGCAGGGGCGGCGATGATCACATGACTGAACGGGCCATGGCTGGCGCCCGTAGCGTCGACCAGCGTCCAGAAGCGTTCGCCGCGGAATACTTCGGTGATGCGGCAGCTGAAGGTCACCGGCAGTTCACCCAGCAAGCCTCGGGTAATCGCGCTCATGGTCGGTGTGCCGACCCAGCGCAGCTGCTCGTCGGCCGAAGGCTTCAACTGGCCTTCGCGGGACTGGAACAGGGTAGGGGCCCATTGCTCTACCCAGCCGCTTTCCTGCCACTGGCGCACGATCTCGCTGAAGCGGCGATCACGCGCCGTGAAGTATTGCGCGCCGAGGTCTAGCGTGCCGGCATCGCTGCGTTTGCTCGCCATGCGGCCGCCGCTGCCGCGGCTCTTGTCGAACAGGTGTACGGCTTGCCCGGCTTCGTGAAGCGCGCGAGCGGCCGACAGTCCCGCTATTCCGGTTCCGATGATGGCGATTGGAGCCTTGCTCATGATTACCTCGTGTGCTGGTGCCATCGGCCACGCAGTGGAAGTGCTGCGTAGCATGTTTTCATGACAAGCGTTCGATACCGCTTGAGCCTCCCCATCCTCGGACAGAGATCGTCCTTTGGCTAGAGGGTTTCGACGCAATGCGGCAAACGAGCACGCGCTTTCGTGGCTTGCTGACCGGCGGTACCGGGCTGTCCCGGCCATAGCAAAAGCGCTTGCCGCAGTCTTTGGTTGTAAGTTGCTGATAAGCCGGTACAATGGCGCCGCTCGCCGCCAGGCGGGTTTCGTTATGGTGGGCCCTGCCGGTCCCCTCGCAACGATCAGCCGTGAACCCGGTCAGGCCCGGAAGGGAGCAGCCGCAGCGGTGACATTGTGTGCCGGGGTGTGGCTGGTAGGGTTCACCTCCATAACGCTCTCTTTTTCCCTCCAGATTTTCAGTTCCGAGCGCTCATGCGTCGGGGCTCTTTCGCATGTCTACTCTACGTTCACTCGGCTGCCTCGTAGTCGGCGAGTCCGTTTGGCCGTGGCTGCGGCTCATGTATGCTGCGCGGCTATTTCAGTGGCACGAAAACGCCGTATCGGTTCGAGGAGCATGGGTTTGTCGGTCAAGGCGAGTTGGGACATCTTCTGTGCGGTCGTGGACAACTTCGGCGACATTGGCGTTACCTGGCGCCTGGCGCGACAGCTGGCGGCCGAGCATGGCCAGCGCGTCAGGCTGTGGGTCGACGATCTGGAAACCTTTGCACGGCTCTGTCCGGCCGCCAGTGCCGATGCCGACCAGCAGCTCCATGAGGGCGTGGATGTCAGGCGCTGGTCCCGCCAGTGGCCGGGAGTCGAGCCGGCCGATGTGGTCATCGAGGCGTTCGCCTGCAACCTGCCGCAGCAATATATAAATGCCATGGCCGGCAGCGGGCGGCGGATTCTCTGGCTGAATCTGGAGTACCTGAGCGCCGAGGACTGGATCGTCGGCTGTCATGCGCTGCCGTCGCTGCAGCCCAACGGTGTGCAAAAGTACTTCTTCTTTCCAGGATTCGAGGCTGCCACTGGCGGCCTGATCCGCGAAGCCGATCTGATGCTGCGTCGGGCCAGCTTCCAGCGGGATCGGAAGCAGCAGGCCGATTTTCTCGCCACGCTTGGCGTGGTGCGGCAGGCGGATGCGCGCTTGCTGTCGTTGTTCGCCTACGAAAACCCGGCAGTTGCGGGCTGGCTGGACGCGCTGGCGGCTGACGTGCGGACCAATCAGCTGCTGGTTCCGGAAGGGCGGGTGCTGGGTGATGTCGCGGCCTGGCTCGGCGTGCCCGGGCTGAAAGCGGGGGAGCGTTATCAGCGCGGCAGCCTGCAGATCTGCATCGTGCCGTTCATGACGCAGGACGAATACGACTTGCTGTTGTGGAGCTGTGATTTCAATGCCGTGCGTGGCGAGGAATCCTTCATTCGTGCGCAGTGGGCCGGGCGCCCGCTGGTGTGGCACATCTACCCGCAGGAAGACGACGCGCACTGGGACAAGCTCAACGCGTTTCTCGACCTCTATGCGAACGGCCTTGCGCCGGCGGCCGACTCGGCGTTGCGCGCGTTCTGGCACGCCTGGAACGCCGGGGAGGGCGCCGCGCAAGCCTGGGCTGATCTGCTGCGGGAGTACCCGGCGCTGCTCGAGCATGCCGAGACCTGGACGCACGCGCAGGTCGCCAACGGCGATCTGGCCGGCAAGCTGATGTTCTTCTTCACCGACTGGCTGGAGGCTGTTCACGGTTGACGCAGGGCCGCGCGCCGTCACGCGGCTTGCGACGATATGGGAACAGACCCTATGATACGCGGCCTGTTTTTTGTCTCTAATTCCTTCGGATATTTCTATGAAAACCGCACAAGAGTTCCGTGCCGGCCAGGTGGCCATCATCAACGGCGCACCCTGGGTCATCCAGAAAGCCGAGTTCAACAAGTCCGGTCGTAACAGTGCCGTGGTCAAGATGAAGCTGAAGAACCTGCTCAACGGTTCGGCTACCGAGACCGTGTACAAGGCTGACGACAAGCTGGAGCCGGTCATCCTCGAGCGCAAGGAAGTGACCTACTCCTATTTCGCCGACCCGCTGTACGTCTTCATGGACAACGAGTTCAACCAGTACGAAATCGAAAAAGACGACCTCGAAGGCGTGATGACCTTCATCGAAGACGGCATGACCGACGTCTGCGAAGCCGTTTTCTACAACGACAAGGTGATCTCCGTCGAACTGCCGACCACCATCGTTCGTGAAATCGCCTACACCGAGCCGTCCGTACGTGGCGACACCTCCGGCAAGGTCATGAAGACCGCCCGCCTGAAGAACGGTGCCGAGCTGCAGGTTTCCGCCTTCTGCGAAATCGGCGACTCGATCGAGATCGACACCCGCACCGGTGAGTACAAGTCCCGCGTCAAGGCCTGATCCTCGGCCTGCGGTGGACAAAAAAAGCCCAGCTCGATGCTGGGCTTTTTCGTTTCTGTGCGTGTGTCAGCTTGCCCAGATCCAGCCGACCAGGCCGTAGCAGAGCAGGGTAACCAGCATCACGCCGAACAGGTTGATGGCAAAGCCGGCCTTGATCATCGACTGGATGTGCATCTGCCCCGTACCGAACACGATGGCATTGGGTGGCGTGGCTACCGGCATCATGAAGGCGCAGCTGGCGGCGATCGCGGCCGGAATTGCCAGCATCTCTGGCGGCAGCCCCTGAGCCACCGCCAGGGCGCCCAGCAGCTGGCAGGAAGGCCCCGGCCGTGGCGGTGTTGGAAGTGATCTCGGTCAGAAAGGTGATGACCAGCGCCACCAGGCCGATCATCAGGATCAGCGGCAGGGTGCCGAAGCCGCCGAGGCTCTGCGCAATCCATTGCGCCAGCCCGGACGCACCGATCACTCCGGCCAGCGACAGGCCGCCACCGAACAGCAGCAGCACGCCCCACGGCGCCTTGTTGGCCTGTTCCCAGTCCATCAGGAATACGCGCTGGTGCGGATTCACAGGAATCAGAAACAGCGAAAGCGCGGCGGCCATGGCGATGCTGGTGTCGTTCACGCCATCGACGTACTCGGCCAGCAGCGGCTGGAAGATCCAGGCCAGTGCCGCCAGGGTGAACACCACGGCGACCAGCTTCTCGGCCCTGCTCATCGGTCCCAGTGCAGCCATCTCCTGTTCCAGCATGGCGCGGCTGTCGCCACCGGACAGCTTGACGCCGCCGCGGGTCAGCCACCACCAGATGAACAGCAGCATGCCGAGGCTCACCGGCAGCCCCAGTAGCATCCACTGGCCGAAACCGATGTGCACGTCATAGTTCTCGCGCAGAAAGGCGGCGAGCAAGGCATTGGGCGGCGTGCCGATCAGCGTGGCGATGCCGCCGACACTGGCGGCATAGGCGATCCCGAGTAGCAAGGCCACGGCGAAGCGCTCGCCATCGCGCTTGTCGCTGCCGGCAACCAGCAAACCGATCACCGACAGGCCGATCGGCAGCATCATGATGCTGGTGGCCGTGTTGCTGACCCACATGCTGATGAACGCTGTGGCGATCATGAAGCCGGCGATCTGTCGACTCGGCGCGTTGCCGACCGCCAGCAGCGTGGCCAGCGCGATGCGCTTGTGCAGGTTCCAGCGCTGCATCGCCAGACCCAGCAGGAAGCCACCCAGGAACAGGAAGATGGTGGGGTTGGCGTAAGGCGCAGTGGCCTTGGCCAGTGTGTCGATGTCCAGCACCGGAATCAGCAGGATCGGCAGCAGCGAGGTGGCGGGAATCGGGATGGCTTCGGTGGACCACCACACCGCCATCAGCGCGGCCATGCCGACGGTGAGCCAGGCGGTTTCCGAAAGGCCGGCCGGTGGCTCGGTGAGAATGCACAGCAGCAAGAGCAGAGGCCCGAGGAACAGGCCGATGGAGGCCGCGATAACGGCCCCCTTGTTCTGGGATGAATCGGTCATGCAGTTCCCTTCAATCAGCTGACCCGGCTGCCAGGGCGCCGGCCTGGGTCAAAACGTCGCGGATTCTAGCAGCCAATAGATAGCTGCCGAATAAACGGTGTTGCTAATTATTAGTGTGCTATGAACTGCATGAGGCATACGTATCCGGATGCCGAGCCAGTCTGGGCCGTTCGAGACCAACGGCCACCCTGCGACGGTCGATAGCTCGTCATGTTTTGCCAACCTGTTCGACTACGGCGACGGCGGGCCGCCGTATCGCAGTTGGATTGGACCTCAGCTGGGGCGCAGTTGCTTCAGCGTCTCGGCGATCATGAAAGCCATTTCCAATGACTGGTCGGCATTCAGGCGCGGGTCGCAATGGGTGTGGTAGCGATCGCAGAGGCCGGCCTCGGTGATCGGGCGCGAGCCGCCGATGCATTCGGTGACGTTCTGCCCGGTCATCTCGATATGGATGCCGCCCGGGTAGCTGCCTTCGGCGCGGTGCACGTCGAAGAACTGGCGGACCTCCGCGAGTACGCGCTCGAAGTCGCGCGTCTTGTAGCCGCTGGATGCTTTCATGGTATTGCCGTGCATCGGGTCGGAGCTCCACAGCACCTGGCGACCCTCGTTTTGCACCGCGCGAACCAGACGTGGCAGGCCGGCTTCGACCTTGTCGGCGCCCATGCGCACGATCAGGTTCAGGCGGCCGGGGTCGTTCTGCGGATTGAGGATGTCGATCAGCCGGATCAGCTCATCCGTGTCCATGCTGGGGCCGACCT
This sequence comes from Stutzerimonas frequens, assembly GCF_024448335.1. Lineage (GTDB taxonomy): Bacteria > Pseudomonadota > Gammaproteobacteria > Pseudomonadales > Pseudomonadaceae > Stutzerimonas > Stutzerimonas frequens. The sequence continues at coordinate 157,309 of NZ_JAMOHM010000002.1, read as the reverse complement.
TCACCCCGATGGGGTTGCCGACGCCGCGCAGAAACTCCACGTGCGCGCCGTCCAGCTGACGGGTACGGTCGCCGATCCACAGCATATGTGCGGAACAGTCGTACCAGCCGCCGCTGAGGCTGTCCTGGCGCACGAAGGCCTGCTCGTAGTTGAGCAACAGCGCCTCATGGGCGGTGAAGAAGTTGGTCTCGCGCAACTGCGGCGCGCCGTCCAGGCCGCAGGCCCGCATGAATTTCAGTGTTTCATCGATGCGCGCGCCGAGCTGGTGGTATTTCTCGGCCAGCAGCGAGTTGGCGATGAAATCCAGGTTCCACTGATGCACCTGATGCAGGTCGGCGAAACCGCCCTGGGCGAAGGCGCGTAGCAGGTTCAGGCTGGCGGTGGACTGATGGTAGGCCTGCAGCAGGCGCTCCGGATCAGGGACGCGGCTCTTGGCGTTGAAGTCGATGCCATTGACGATGTCGCCGCGGTAGGCCGGCAGCGTCACGCCGTCGATGGTTTCGTCGCCTGCCGAGCGCGGCTTGGCGAACTGACCGGCCATGCGTCCGACCTTCACCACCGGGCAACCGGCGGCAAAGGTCATGACGATGGCCATCTGCAGCAGCACCTTGAATGTGTCGCGAATCTTGGTCGCCGAGAATTCGGCGAAGCTTTCGGCACAATCGCCACCCTGCAGCAGGAACGCCCGGCCCTGGGTCACCTCCGCGAACTGTCGACGCAACTCGCGTGCTTCGCCGGCGAAGACCAGCGGCGGCAACCCGGCGAGCGTCGTTTCCACCTGCTTGAGGTGCTCGGCGTCCGGATACACCGGCTGTTGCTGTATCGGCTTGTCTCTCCAGCTCGAAGGGCTCCAGGCTTGGCTCATGATCGTTCCAGTTATCGCAGAAAGTCCGCCGATGTTACCCGAAGCGCTTCGCCGCTGGAGATAGCGATGGCCTATCGGGCTGCGTAATATGCGCCGATTGCCAGCCGGCGGGCCGGACCTTGCGGAGTGCAGCGATGGAAAAAGAGGAGCGTTTGCTCGCAGAGGTGCGTGACGCGTTCGGCCTCATTCGGGTGCTCGAGGTGGGCGATTACCGCTTTCTTGAATTCGGCGCCGCAGTCGAGCAGAGCTGCGTGTTCACTGCCGATCCGGCCTGGCTGGAGTACGACTACACCCGCGCCATGCTGCTCGGGGCGCTCTGTCATCCGCAGCCGGAGACCGCGCTGTTTCTTGGGCTGGGTGCAGGCAATCTCACCCAGGCGTGCCTCAAGTTCCTGCCGCTGGAGGATGTCGAAGTCATCGAGCTGCGCCCGGCGGTGCCCGAACTGGCCATGCGTTACCTCGGACTGCAGGACGACCCGCGCTTGTATATCCGCATCGGGGATGCAACCGAGCTGCTGGAAACCGCCGAAACGGCCGATCTGATCTTTGTCGACCTCTACAACGATGCCGGCCCGGATGCCGCGCACCTGGCCTGGACGTTCCTCAAGCGCTGTCAGGAAAAGCTCAATCCGGGAGGCTGGCTAGTGATCAACCAGTGGGGCACCGATGATGATCGTCCGCTCGGTGCGGCGCTGATTCGCGGGCTGTACCACCGGCATTACTGGGAGTGTCCGGTGAAGGAGGGCAATGTGGTCGTGCTGGTGCCGGCCGACCTCGAGCAAATGCTGGACGTTGCCGATCTGCGCCAGCGCGCCGAGGCACTCGCGCCGCGTCTTGGCTATTCGTTGGATTCGCTGATCGAGGCACTGCGCCCAGCCAGCTGAGCAGTGCGACAAAGCGGTGCGCGGCGATGCACCGTGATGGTTTGCGGGACCCGAATTGGTGCGCTTGCAGCGCGCTCGCCCCGGGATATCAGCCCGCGGCGTTTCGCCACATCCCCCTGCGCAGAGCGCTGCGCTGTCCCAAGCGTTACTTGCATCGGCTTCCGAGGCGATCATGGGCGTTCCTGGTGCGTAAGCAGCCCGCAGGGTGGGCTTCAGCCCACTGGAATAGCCGAGCATCAGTGGTGGGCTAAGGCCCAAGTCTGCGCGACGGTACCGTCGCGCAGCTGCATGCTGGTCTGCTAATTGCAGTTTGCCAGTATGTCTTCTCGGCAATAAGGAACACCCGGTGCCCCAGCTTCAAAGCCTGCAGATGCAACTTTCCCCTAGCGAACGTCACTGGCTGCCCTGGTTGGGGCGCACTGGCAAGCTGTCGATGCGCTGGTCCTGCTGGTTGAACCGCGGCGTCTACGCGACCATAGAGCAGGTGTTCGAGGGCGTAGCGCAATCGCGGGTGCGCATTCTGCAGAATTGGGTGAACACCCACTGGGAGCATCTGGCTGACCTGGCCGCGAGCCTGGGCGAGGATCTGGCACATGTCGATGTCCAGACTCTGGAGAAGAAGCGCGCTCAGTTGCCGGATCTGTCCGAGCTGTTCGTCATCGACCCGCAGGGGCGGGTGCTGACCTCGACCTGTGCCGCGCATGTCGGTCAGCAGGATCTCGATGCCCGTGCCGTGGCGCAGGGGCTGAGCGAGCCGTTCCTGCATGGGCCTTATCGTGATCCGCTGACCGAGCGCCTGGGCCCGACCACCTCGCGTTTTCATGACGCGGTGACGCTGATGCTCTACCAACCAGTGCAGGTGGGAGGTAAACGCCTCGGCTGCCTTTGCGCGCGTGTGCCGAACGATGTGCTGGGGGATCTGATCCAACGCGAAGCCGGGCACGTCTATCCGGAATCCGGCGACAACTACCTGTTCATGGTCGATTCGCGCTTCGACAGTCGCATTCAGCCCGGCACGGCCCTGTCGCGCTCGCGCTTCGAGGACGCCACCTTCAGCCACGGCGAAAACCTCAAGAGCGGGGTGCACACCCGCTGGGGTACGGTCCGTGTACAGCAGCACACCGAGCTGGAACTGCGCTTCACCGATCCGGCCACCGGCCAGCTGCACCCCGGTGTGCGGGAAACCATCGCCAGGGGTTCGAACTTGTTCGTCACCTATCCCGGCTATTCCGATTACCGCCACATTCCGGTGATCGGCAAGGGCGTCACCTTCCAGCTGCCGGGCTCCCCGGATCGCTGGGGCATGATGTGCGAGGCCGATCTGGAAGAGGTGTATCGCCGGCGTTCGCTGAGCGTTGGCCTTATGAAGACGTACCTGCTCACAGTAATCACGCTGTTCGTCACGGGCAGCCTGCTGCAGGCCTTCAGCGGGCTGTCCGAGACGGCGCTCTACCTGCTCAACGGCGTGCTGCTCGTGCTCGGCGCCTGGGCGTTCGCCTCATTCGGGCCGCGTCGGCTGGCGGCGCGCATGCAGGCGATGACCGGGGTGATCCGCACCCTGGCCGAGGGCGAGGGCAATCTGCGTCAGCGCGTCGACAGCAGCGCCATGCCGCGCGACGAGAGCGGCGACATGGCGCGCTGGATCAACAGCTTCATCGACAGCCTGGATGGCGTGGTCGGTCAGGTGATCCAGGTGTCGAAACACGTGCGCCAGGACAACGAGCTGATGCTTGCTCGCAGCAGCGAAGCCGGGCAGACCACCAGCGACGTCGCCGAATCCATACATCAGCTGCTGTTGCTGGTCGAAGAGCAGTTGGGCGAGATCCAGCAGGCCTCGATGACCGCCGAGGAAATGAAGGCGGCGATGGACGAGGTGATGAGTCGTGCCCGCGCGCGCTTCGCGACCGTACGTGAGGGCACCGAGTCCATCCGCGACGTGGTGCAGCGCTCGGCGCAGAGCGTGCAGCTGCTCGACAGCCGCATGGGCGAGATCGACGAGATCGTCCGCCTGATCAGCGATATCACCAACCAGACCAACCTGCTCGCGCTCAATGCCGCGATCGAAGCCGCTCGCGCCGGCGATCACGGGCGCGGCTTTGCCGTGGTGGCGGGGGAGGTGCGCTCGCTCGCGCTGCGTACGGCCAAGGCCGCGGAGGACATCCGCGAGAAGGTCGAGAGCCTGCAGGGCGAGACGCGCCAGGCGGTGTCGTTCATGCAGGGCGGCGTGCAGGATGTCGACAGCAGCCTGCGACTGACGGAGGAGGCGACATCGGAAAACGTCCATCTGCACGAAACCGTGGAACGCATGTTCGAGATCATCAAGGGGCTGAACGAGCGCAGCCTGCATTACGGTCAGACCATTCGTGGCGTCGACCAGGCCTCCAGCGAAATGGGGCAGACGTTGGGCGTGCTGCAGGACAGCGCCGAACGCGTGCGCCACACCGCCGGAAAACTGCATCAGCTGGTCGGCCGCTTCCGTGTCAGTGCCGCCAACAGCGAAGCGGCCTGACCCCCAAGCCGCGCCTTCCACCAGTTCCGGTGGGAGGCGCAGCCGCGGGTAGTCCCGAGGCATCGCGCTATCCGCTGCGCCGTAAAATATCCGCACAGCTTCACGTTAATCCGGTATAGTACGCGCCGGCTGAAACCCAGCCTGCGTTCAGGTACTGCAACACACGAAGCGCCGCTTCGGCTGCTGTCCGCTTCGAGCGGACTATCTTGACGATTCATCATCCATACGTTTTCGCAACCCCGCCGACCAGGCTGCCAGGGTGACCTTCGGGTTTTGCACGGCATGCGCAGCTTCGGAGCAATGGGTCTTGCGGAGCATCAGAGACAAGACCCATGACCCAGGAAATCGGCGGCTTTGCCGCACTCGGTATTCACTCCGCTGTTCTGGCTGCCATCAGCGCAGTCGGCTACGAAGAACCATCCCCCATCCAGGCCCAGGCGATCCCGGTGATCCTCGGTGGTCACGACATGATCGGTCAGGCCCAGACCGGCACCGGCAAGACCGCCGCCTTCGCGCTGCCGATCCTGTCCAAGATCGATCCGGCCAAGCGTGAGCCGCAGGCGCTGATTCTCGCGCCGACCCGCGAACTGGCGCTGCAGGTTGCCACCGCGTTCGAGACCTATTCCAAGCAGATGCCGGGCGTCAGCGTCGTCGCCATCTATGGTGGTGCCCCGATGGGCCCGCAGCTCAAGGCCATCCGTCAGGGCGCGCAGATCATCGTCGCTACCCCTGGCCGCCTGGTCGATCACCTGAGTCGCAACAGCGAGCTGCTGTCGACCATCCGCTTCCTGGTCCTCGATGAGGCCGACGAGATGCTCAAGCTCGGCTTCATGGACGACCTGGAAGTGATCTTCGAAGCCATGCCGGAAAGCCGCCAGAGCGTGCTGTTCTCCGCCACGCTGCCGCACTCCATCCGTGCCATCGCCGAGAAGCACCTGCGCGAGCCGCAGCACATCAAGATCGCTGCCAAGACCCAGACCGTCGCGCGCATCGAGCAGGCGCACCTCATGGTCCATGCCGATCAGAAGATCCAGGCCGTGCTGCGCTTGCTGGAAGTCGAGGATTTCGACGCGCTGATCGCCTTCGTGCGCACCAAACAGGCCACCCTCGACCTGGCCGCCGCGCTGGAAGCCAAGGGCTACAGGGCCGCTGCGCTGAACGGCGACATCGCCCAGAACCAGCGTGAGCGCGTCATCGAATCGCTCAAGGATGGCCGTCTGGACATCGTCGTCGCCACCGACGTTGCCGCCCGTGGTATCGACGTACCGCGCATCACCCACGTGTTCAACGTGGACATGCCGTACGATCCTGAGTCCTACGTTCACCGTATCGGCCGTACCGGTCGTGCCGGTCGCGAAGGCCGCGCGCTGCTGCTGGTCACGCCGCGCGAGCGTCGCATGCTGCAGGTTATCGAGCGTGTGACCAACCAGAAGGTCGCCGAAGCCCGTCTGCCCAATGCGCAGCAGGTGCTGGACGCGCGCATCAAGAAGCTGACCAACAGCCTCGCGCCGCTGGTCGCCGATGCCGAAGCCACCCATGGCGAGCTGCTCGACAAACTGGTTGCCGACATCGGCTGCAGTCCGCGTGCACTGGCCGCTGCGCTGCTGCGCAAGGCCACCAATGGCCAGGCGCTGACCCTGGCCGAAGTGGAGAAAGAGCAACCGCTGGTCCCGAGCAGCGGTCCGCGCGAACGCTCCGATCGTCCGGAGCGTAGCGGTGACCGCGAGCGTCGTGCGCCGATGCCTCTGGCAGAAGGCCGCGCCCGTTGCCGCACCCCGCTGGGCGCGCGTGACGGCATCGCCGCCCGTAACCTGCTAGGCGCTATCCTCAACGAGGGCGGCCTGGCCCGTGAAGCCATCGGCCGTATCCAGGTGCGCGACAGCTTCAGCCTGGTCGAGCTGCCGGAAGATGGCCTCGATCGCCTGCTCGGTAAACTCAAGGACACCCGCGTAGGTGGCAAGCAGCTCAAGCTGCGCCGTTATCGCGAAGACTGATTTGCAGTAGGCAAAACGAAAGGCGGGCTCTAGAGCCCGCCTTTTTTATTCCCTTAAAAAAGATCTGGCAGAAATCCTGCCTTCGACCGGCGCCGCCCATGAGCGGGCGGGCGAGCCAGATTTCCGATCTGTGTCACGGTCTCCTAAACCAAGCACTCATTCGTCGTCAATCCCGTTCGGGCTGTTCAAACTCTGAACAACATGCTACAAACGAACGCAACCCGAATGATCTAGCCGCTTGAAAACGAAGGGAAAACCATGACCAAGTCGGAGTTGATCGAGCGAATCGTCACCCAGCAGGGGCTGCTTTCATCCAAGGATGTCGAGCTGGCCATCAAGACCATGCTCGAGCAAATGGCTCAGGCCCTGGCCACCGGCGAGAGGATCGAGATCCGCGGCTTCGGCAGTTTCTCCCTGCACTACCGCGCCCCGCGCATCGGCCGTAATCCCAAAACCGGCCAGTCCGTCAGCCTCGACGGCAAATTCGTTCCGCATTTCAAGCCGGGGAAGGAATTGCGGGATCGGGTGAACGAGGAGGACTAGAGCCCTGGCCTCTGTAAAAGGCGGGCCGTGCAGCATGTGCAAGTTAGCGAGTTGCCCCGGCATCTAGAGCTTCGAGCTGGTCGCGCCAGATTTGTTTGCGAAGCTGTAGATCGATGGTTCCCCACTTGGCCAGTTATTTGCGGTGGCCACACTTGGTGTAAGGGCAGCCGCATGGCAAAATGCCGGCCGTTTTGCGATGTCCGTCACAGCGCGAGGTTAAAGGAACTAACCGATGCTTTCCCCCCTAATCAATCACCACGGATCGACTACCGGAGTGACCGGCTCGTGCCACGAATTGCATGCCGATGCCGTCAACAGCTACCTGATCGACTGCGGTGTATTTCAGGGTGGTGACACCGCCAATGAGGGACAGACGGGGGGGGGCAGTCTAGGTATTGCATTTCCGATCGATACGATTCGGGCACTCATCGTAACGCACGTACATATTGATCACGTTGGCCGGATCCCCTATCTGCTCGCTGCTGGATTCAAGGGCCCTATTCTATGCAGCGAGCCCTCCGCCAAATTGCTGCCCATTGTGCTCGAAGATGCTTTCAAGATTGGGGTGAGTCGAGACCAGAAGCAGGTCGAGCGCTATATCAAGCTGATTGAGCGGCGCATCATTGCCTTGCCCTACAACACTTGGTTCAACTTGCGCGAGGCCAGTGATCTCATCTGTCGTATACGCTTGCAGAGAGCCAGGCATATTCTCGGCTTGGCGTACGTCGAGCTAGATCTGACTTATCCAAAGACCGGTGAAAACAAGCGAGTTGCGTTTTCCGGAGACCTTGGTGCGCCGCACGCACCGATGCTGCCCGCCCCGAAAGCACCTTATCGTGTAGACATCCTCGTTATCGAAAGCACTTACGGTGATCGGCAGCACGAGGATCGCTGCACCCGCCGTCAGCGCCTCGAGCATGTTATCCAGCGGGCCTTGCAAGATGGCGGGACAGTACTGATTCCTGCGTTCAGCATTGGCCGTACCCAGGAGCTGCTATATGAGCTGGAAGACATTATCCATCGCGCTCAAACCAAGTCCGCAGCATCATCCCGGGATGGGGTTGAAGCCAGCGGGCCTGATGGTGCTCAGGCGTCTGGTCTGGAAAAGAATTGGCCAGAGCTTCCCATCATCCTCGACTCTCCGCTCGCAAATCGCTTCACTGCAGCCTATCGGGAACTGAAGCCCTTCTGGAATCAGGAGGCCATCAAGCGTGTACAATCCGGCCGCCGCCCGCTGGGGTTCGAGCAGCTACTGACAGTCGACAGCCATGCCGAACATCTACGAATGGTTGGATATCTGGCACGCAGCGCCCATCCGGCAATCGTTATCGCCGGTAACGGCATGTGCTCTAGTGGGCGTATCGTCAATTACCTGAAAGCGATGCTGGGCAACCAGAGGCACAACGTATTGTTCGTTGGTTACCAGGCGGCAGGCACGCCTGGTCATGCTATTCAAAGCTTTGGCCCAAAAGGCGGTTACGTCGATCTCGACGGTGAGCGTTTGGCAATCAGAGCCGGTGTGACGACCATTGGCGGCTACTCTGCTCATGCAGACCAGGATGGTTGGTGAAATTTGTAACCAGCATGCGGCGACGGCCATCTCACATACGCATCGTTCACGGCGAATCAAAAGCAAAGCAAGCATTGGCCGCAAGGCTCGCCGCTATTTATCAGGACAAGCAACAACCGTTGCAGCTGGAAATCCCGCAATAAGGCCCTCGCGCCGGCTCAAGCTATGGATATGGTATGACAGTCAAAACCCTATGCGTCTTCGGGACACGGCCGGAAGCGATCAAGATGGCCCCGCTGGCCCTCGCTCTGAATGCCGACTCGCGTTTCGACGCTAAGGTCTGTGTTACCGGGCAGCATAGGCAGATGCTTGATCAGGTACTGGGCCTGTTCGATCTGATCCCTGATTTCGATCTGAACATCATGAAGCCCGGTCAGGACCTGTCGGATATCACTAGCGCAATTCTTAAGGGCATGAAGCAGGTATTTTCCGACTTCAGGCCCGACGTGGTGCTGGTTCATGGTGATACCGCCACGACTTTTGCCAGCACGCTTGCCGCTTACTATCACCAGATACCCGTTGCTCATGTCGAGGCAGGGCTGCGAACCGGCAATATGTATTCGCCCTGGCCGGAAGAGGGCAACCGCAAGCTAACAGGCGCGCTCGCCACGCTGCATTTCGCACCCACCGAAACCTCCCGCCAAAATCTGCTGCGCGAGGGCATCAAGAATGGCATCGAGGTGACAGGCAACACAGTTATCGATGCGCTGTTGCAAGTGGTGACGAAGCTGCAGAAGGAGGTGACGTTGCAGCAGAGCCTTGATCGGAAATTCAACTTTATCCGCCCGGACAGCCGATTGGTTTTGGTCACCGGGCACCGACGCGAAAGCTTTGGTGGTGGGTTTGAGCGAATCTGCCAAGCGCTGGCCGAAACGGCGAAGGCTTTTCCGGATATCGACATTGTCTACCCGGTCCACCTGAATCCGAACGTGAGCGAGCTCGTCAATCGTCTATTGGCAGGCATCGACAATATCCATTTGATCGAGCCGCTGGATTACCTGCCTTTCGTCTACCTGATGAACCGCGCCTATCTGATTCTTACCGACTCAGGTGGCATACAAGAAGAAGCCCCTTCGCTGGGCAAGCCTGTTCTGGTCATGCGTGACACCACTGAACGACCCGAAGCGGTCGAAGCCGGTACCGTAAAGCTGGTGGGTACGGATGTAGCAGCGATCAGGAATGGGCTAAGTACCCTGCTGACTGATGAGCGCACATACCAGTCCATGGCCTACGCTCATAACCCGTATGGGGATGGCAAGGCGTGCTTGCGGATCATCGACACACTCAATTCCGTGATTAAGAGACCATAAATGACTTTTGGCACCATTGCTGTGGTCGGGCTTGGTTACATCGGCCTGCCCACGGCAGCTGTATTTGCGTCCCGCAAGCGCAAGGTGATTGGCATCGACATCAACACCCACGCTGTTGAGACGATAAACCGCGGAGAGGTGCATATCGTCGAGCCTGACCTCGACATCCTCGTGCACGCAGCCGTGACCGAAGGGTATCTGCGCGCCACTACGGTGGTAGAACCCGCAGATGCATTCCTAATTGCTGTGCCTACGCCTTTTAACGCCAATCACGAGCCTGACCTTTCCTACATCGAATCGGCCAGCAAGGCGATCGCCCCTGTATTAAAAGCTGGGGATCTGGTGGTTCTTGAGTCTACGTCTCCGGTAGGAGCCACTGAACGGATGGCGGCCTGGCTCGCTGAAGCGCGCCCTGATCTGACGTTTCCTCAAACGGCTGGCGAAGCCTCTGACATTCGGATTGCTCACTGCCCCGAGCGCGTATTGCCTGGGCACGTACTGAGCGAGCTGGTGCATAACGACCGAGTGATTGGCGGGATGACGCCGCGCTGTTCGGAAGTGGCGACGAGCCTGTACAAGATATTCGTCGAAGGCGAGTGCGTGATCACCAATGCGCGCACTGCCGAGATGTGCAAATTGACGGAAAACAGCTTTCGCGACGTAAACATCGCCTTCGCCAATGAGCTGGCCGCCATCTGCGAGAGGCTGGGGATCAACCCTTGGGAGTTGATCGCTCTGGCCAACCGTCACCCGCGCGTCAATATCCTTCAGCCCGGCCCAGGTGTTGGTGGCCATTGCATTGCCATCGATCCGTGGTTCATTGTCGATGCCGTCCCCGATCAGGCGCGAATCATCCGCCAGGCGCGCACGATCAACGACGAGCGTCCGCTGCAGATTGTGAGACAGGTTGAGGATATTTTGACAAGTTGGCAAGCCCAACATGGCGGGCGACAGGCCAAAGTAGCGTTCCTTGGCCTGAGTTATAAGGCGAATATTGATGATTTACGTTCCAGCCCAGCGCTTACTATCGTCAATACGATTTCGGCGAAGTATCTCGACGCAGTCCTTGCTGTCGAGCCGCACCTGACGGCTGCGCCCGCCGCCCTGCATCCAAACGCGCAGTTCGTGGAACTGCAGGAGGCCCTACAAAAGGCCGATATTCTCGTACTGCTGGTAGCCCACAAGGACTTCCAGTCGGTACAGCTAGGCAATAACGCCAACCAGGCGGTATTGGATACATGCGGTGCCTGGAAAGGTATTGCGATCTAAACGAAGTAAGCCCCCCAGGCGAGCAAATTACAGGAAATCGACATGACGATGTTTTTCGAAGACAAGAAGGTGCTGGTCACTGGCGGTTGCGGCACGGTTGGCAAGGAATTGGTCAATCAGCTGGTGTACAAGTATGGCGTCAAGGAGCTTGTCGTTCTGGATAACAACGAAAGCGAGTTGTTCTACCAGACCGAGGCCTATCGCGATCATCACAACGTGCACTTCTACCTGTGCGACATCCGCGACGAAGGCGCGCTGACCCGCAAGATGGAAGGCGTCGATATCGTCTTCCACACCGCGGCATTCAAGCACGTCATTCTCTGCGAACAGGTGCCGCACGAGGCGGTGCAGACCAACATCCTCGGTGTCGACAACATCGTTCGTGCCGCGGTCAACTCCGGCGTGAGCAAGGTCATCTTCACCAGCTCCGACAAGGCGGTGAACCCCACCAACGTGATGGGCACCTCCAAGCTGATGGGCGAGCGTCTGATCACCGCCGCCAACGTCGAGTTCAAGAAGTCCGGCTGCATCTTCGCCTCCACCCGTTTCGGCAACGTGCTCGGCTCGCGTGGTTCGGTCATCCCGATCTTCCGCGAGCAGCTGCGCAAGGGTGGCCCGCTGACCCTGACCCACCGCGAAATGACCCGTTTCATCATGAGCGTCGAAGAGTCGGTCCAGCTGATCGTCGACTCCGCCATGCTGGCCAAGGGCGGCGAAGTGTTCGTCACCAAGATGCCGGTCATCGCCATCAAGGATCTCGCCGAAGTGATGATCCGCAAGCTGGCCCCCGAGTACGGCCAGGACCCGGCGAAGATCGAGATCAAGGAAATCGGCGTCAAGCCGGGCGAGAAGCTCTACGAAGAGCTGATGACCGGCGAAGAAACCGGTCGCGCGCTGGAGCTCGAACGTTACTTCGTCGTCAAGCCGGCGATCATGAAGCGTTTCACCGACATCGACTACAGCTACCAGGGCGTGGTCTCCGAACAGGTGGAGAACCCCTACAACTCGGCGAACGAGCCCAAGCTGAGCCAGGACGAACTGGCGGTGTTCCTCGTCGAAAACAACCTGATCTGAAGAAGATCGCAGCAACCGCCGGCGGGCAGCGCTCGCCGGAAACTTTTCAGGAGTGAAACATGCACGTATTGATTCTCGGCGGCGACGGCTACTTGGGTTGGCCCTCCGCCATGTACTTCTCGGCCCGCGGCTATCAAGTCACCGTGGTCGACAACTACCTGCGCCGCAACAACTGCCAGGACCTGGACGTCGGCATGCTCTACCCGATCCCCACCCTGATGGAGCGGGCCAAGATCTGGCACGAAAAGACCGGCTACGAGATCAAGGTGGTGATCGGCGACTTGGCCGAGCCGCAGGTCATGCGCTCGCTGTTCGATGGCAGCGTCAAGTACAACTGGTGCGTCAACCCGGCGTTCACCGGCATTCCGGAAACCGTCGTGCACTATGCCGAGCAGCCTTCCGCGCCGTACTCGCTGATCGACTACGCACACGCTGACCAGACCATCGTCAACAACCTGCGCGTGACCAACAACCTGATGTTCGCCGTGCGCGACTTCTCCCGCGATACCCACATCATCAAGCTGGGCACCATGGGCGAGTACGGCACCCCGAATATCGACATCGAAGAAGGCTGGCTCGAGATCGAGCACAAGGGCCGCAAGGGCAAGTTCCTGTTCCCGCGTGCCGCCGGCTCCATCTACCACACCACCAAGGTGATGGACACCGACCTGATGTGGTTCGGCGTGCGTATGTGGGACCTGCGCGTAACCGACCTGATGCAGGGCCCGGTCTACGGCATCGAAACCGACGAAGCCGCCATCGACCCGCGCCTAAACACCATCTTCAACTACGACGAAGTGTTCGGCACCATCGTCAACCGCTTCATCGTCCAGGCCGTGGTCGACTACCCGCTGACCGTATACGGCAAAGGCGGCCAGACCCGTGGCTACCTCAATATCAAGGACACCCTGCAGTGCGTTCACCACTCCGAGAAGGCCCCGGCCGCCAAGGGTGAGCTGCGCATCTTCAACCAGATCATGGAAACCTTCTCCGCCAACCAACTGGCCGATATGGTGCAGCGTGTGGGCCAATCCCTGGGTTACGACGTCAAGGTCAACCACCTGGAGAACCCGCGCAAGGAAGCCGAAGAGCACTACTACAACCCGACCTACCAGGGCTTGATCGACCTGGGCGTGCAGCCGCACTACCTCACCGACGAGGTCATGGCCGGGATGTTCCAGGTAGTCGGCAAGTTCAAGGAAAACATCCGCAAGGATGTGATCTTCAAAGGCATCAAGTGGTAAACAAGGAAAAGGCGCGGCCTTGAGCCGCGCCAACTAATAAGGCGAAGAAGATGTCCGATGTTGTTGATCGTTATGGCGATCTCAACGATTCGTTGTTGAGTCGAATTAAGTTCTACTGCCCGCCGCGAAATGATGAGGTTATTGGCTCTGACGCTATTGGCGGTGAGCTTAGTATTGGCGCTCTAGTGACGGGTCGGTTGAATGCTGCACTTCGTTACGAGTCGAATGTGCATCTTCTGACGCCAAGTAACTGGAAATTTGTTCTTGAGCATTCCAAGCTTGATTTTATTCTGATTGAGTCGTGTTTTGAGACCGTTACGCGCGACTGGTATATGGCTCAGTTGACGCAGAATGACGCCAATGCTGAGCTGCGAGAATTACTGGGGTTTGCTAGGGGTAACGAGATTCCAACAGTCTACTGGTTTACCAAAGATAGCCAGTACCACAGTAATTATGCTGCCTTTGCGGCGCTGGCGGACCATGTTTACTGTGCTGATCCAGAAGAACTTATACTGCTTGAGCGGCAGGGTATTTCAGCCAAGTTGCTGCTGCCTGCCGTTCAGCCTAGGATTTTCAATCCCTACAGATCATCTCATTCTGAGCAAGACGATATTGGGGTGGTCTACGACGGTCTAATAGATATCATAAAGTCTGCGGAGAAGTTTGATTATCTCAGGCGCGCAGGAATTAGCTTGTGCGACTCTAATAATCAGCTGTTTGCCGGCAAGCTAAATTCTTTGTCTGTCGAGGGCTGGCGTGTACTTGGTAGTGTCGATATTGCGCATAAGCCGGACCTGATTAAATTTTCTAAAGGAGTTTTAAGCTCAAGCCAGTCCGTGATCGCAAAGACTGAGCAGCAATGGATGATGGTTGAAGCGGCGGCCTGTCGAGTGCCTCTTTATCATTTGGGGGAAATTCCGAGCGACGATATCAGGGGGGGGCTCTGCTATTCGACGTCCTCACTCGATGAATTAGGGCTTAAGCTTGAACGTGATGCGGAGGACTACCTTTCCTGGCAGCATCAGGCGCATCTAGCCTGGCGTGAGGTAAATGCTCAACATACCTACGCGATGCGGCTGGCTACGATTGCCCAAGATCTTGGTCTGGAACAAAAAAATGGACCGGATTTTATGGCGTCTGTGTTGGCGCCAACCTACAGGAAGGATTTCATTCCGCGAGTGTTGGAAACTTTTCGAGGGCAGCTGTACGAGAAGAAAGAGCTAGTTATTGTCTATAACGGCGATATGGCAGACCTGGCGAATCAGGATTTTGGTTTGGCCGCTAACGAGAGGATTGTTGCGTTGCCGGGCGAGATGTCTGCTGGCGCATGCTTGAATCTGGCATATCAACTGGCAATCGGTACTCATACATTTCGAATGGATGATGATGACTACTACGGGCCTTATTATCTATTTGATAGTATGTTGCATCTTGGTATTGTTGATTGCGATATGTACGGCAAGCCACCAAAGTTTGTATATTTTGAAGAAGACCGACAGTTGTATGCGCGGAGTGTACAAATGCGGGATTTGCAGGTTTTTCCCTCAGAAAAGTTGGGAGGTGAAAGCTTGTGGCTAGCTGGGAATACAATAGGGCTGAGGAAGTCCGCCGCTAACATGCCCAGGTATCCGGACGCTAGCGTAGCTACTGCAGATACATTTTTAGCTCTGGTTGCAGCTGATTATGGCCTAAAGGTTATGTGTATGGATGTAATGAACATCGTGGTTAGTCGGCGTGCAGATTTGTCAAGCCATACTTGGGCTATGGGGCATGACAAGCTAAAGCGAGGAGCCGAGCTTGTTCGTGGCGGCATTTCTGATGTGTTGGGGATTATATGAGAGTCGCCTATATTACTCGTACGACATACGGTGTTCTTGGTGGCGGAGCTAGTTATTTTTTTCCCGAGAAAATTTCTCAGTTTGCCGAGGTTATGGTTATTGCGCCTACTCCCAAAAAAGGCAATGAGAAGGTAATCATGCCTGTTGGTCGAGTGCGGGTTTGCTCCGTGCCAGCCGGGCAAGGGGAAGACGCGCTGTATCAGGTGTATCGTTTGCTTGCGGACTTCAGGCCCGATGTTGTGCATGTCTTTCACTCCCC
This sequence comes from Stutzerimonas frequens, assembly GCF_024448335.1. Taxonomy (GTDB): domain Bacteria; phylum Pseudomonadota; class Gammaproteobacteria; order Pseudomonadales; family Pseudomonadaceae; genus Stutzerimonas; species Stutzerimonas frequens. The sequence goes on along the minus strand of NZ_JAMOHM010000002.1, from coordinate 141,950 downwards.
TAATTGTCTTTTTTATGTACAAAAATTGAAGGGCGTGTTGCCTAGCGCTAAGTGGGTGTTGGATTTCAGGTCTCCACCTATAATCCCAGCTTGGCGCGATAGACTTAGGGTTAGGTTTAGATACTTTGCGTGCCAGATGCTGTATGACCACATTTTCACGCATTCGCATCGAACGATCAGCCAAAATCTACCGCTGCGTATCAGGCGGGTTCGGGAGGTTTGCCCCGGGGTAGAGTTGGCTTCAATAGGTGGTCGACATGAGAGTTGTGGTGGTAGCCCAGAAAGATTTGTATATATTGGCAGCGTTACTGCGTCTAGGCGATTGGATATATTAGTGGACGCTTTTGTCACATGGTCGCGACAGTTACGAAAGCCGGTGCATTTGGATATATATGGGGCGGGTAACGCACTGGATGAGTTACGCGCACGGGTCAGCCAGGCTGGAGGCGAGAGCTGCGTTGTGTTTCATGGCGCGATTGATCAACAAAGCCTGCTCGAGAAATTACCTGGCTATGATGTCGGAGTGGCCTATGTCCCTGACGATCTATTTGCCAAGGCTCCCTCGCTAAAGTCTCTTGAATATGCTGCGGCAGGCATCAGGATCTTGGCGTCTGATACCGTGGGACACCGAGATTATGCGAAGCGATTTGGTTTTCAGTTTGCTTTTTTTCGCAACGATATTCGATCAATTGTCGCCGCGTTGGATCGTATCTACTGTGACTCCGAGTCGCTTTCCGACCCTGCCGTGAACCTGCAATGTGTCGAACGTTTTGATTGGTCCAGCATTGTGCGAGACCAGCTACTGCCAGCTTATAAGGAAATGACCCAGCATGACTGATGCTGTTTTGATTACAGGCGGGGCCGGATTTATTGGGCGCTCTCTTATTTGCAGACTTCTTGAGTTGAACCCCGGTCTGCATATTCGAGTTCTTGACAATTTTTCGGTCGGCTCTCCTGAAGATTTGCAAGGTGTGTGCTCAGTACAGGACTGGGTCGGAGGCATTGCTGCAGGCGTTCATGTCGTCAGAGGTGATATTCGGGATTTCGCTTGTGTTCAAGCTGCTACCGAAGATGTGGGTTGCATTGTCCACTTGGCGGCAAATACAGGCGTTGGACCCTCGGTCGAAGAGCCGCGCTTCGATATGGAGAGTAATGTAATTGGGACTCTGAATATGCTTGAAGCTGCCAGGCATTCAGGCGTAAAAAAGTTCGTCTTCGCTTCTTCTGGGGCCCCGGCGGGTGCTGTGGAGCCGCCGATTCACGAAGAGATCGCTCCGCATCCGGTGTCACCTTATGGGGCCAGCAAGCTGGCCGGTGAAGGATATTGTTCGGCCTATTACCACAGCTTTGGTATTAATACGATCGCTTTGCGCTTCGGCAATGTGTATGGCCCTAATTCAGCGAAAAAGAGCAGTGTTGTTGCGAAATTCATTCGGCAGGCAATGAATGATGAAACCTGCGAAATTTATGGTAGCGGCGGTCAAACTCGAGACTACATCTATATTGACGACTTGGTCTCTGCGATTATCTGCGCTATGCAACGGCCTATAGGCGGTGAGGTCTTTCAGATTGCTGTCGGAGCCGAGGTTACGTTGTTGGAGTTGGTGGAGAAGATCCGGGCTTCGCTCTTTCGATACGGAATAGATATGCGTGTCACCAATACGGATTCGCGTATTGGTGATGTGCTGCGAAACTATGCCGATATTCGCAAGGCCAGAGAGGTGCTGGGCTGGGAGCCGCAGTTCGATTTGCAGCATGGCCTCGATAGAACAGTCGAATACTTCGTTAATCGTTCGCTGAGTTGATTTTATGCAAAGCCGTCCAGTAATAGTTTTGGGGCCTGGCCGATCCGGCACGTCGATGTTGATGAGCGTTCTGGCGGAAATGGGAGTGTCTACCGTTTCCGGTGCGAGTACCATTACTGGTGATCAGAATCCCGAAGGGGATTATGAAGATCGCGAGTTGGTAGCCATCAACCATGAAATCCTGAAAAAGATAGGTGGGCACCCCTATTTACCTGTTCCAGATGGTTTTCTCGATATGTTCAATTCGAGGAGATACATAGGAAGCATTCGGGAAATCGTTTCGGCGCGCTTGGCCGGCGTTGATCGATGGGCGTTCAAGGATCCTTTGACGGCTTCACTGATGCCGCTTTGGGTGCGCGTTTTCAACACGGAAAAACTTGCGCCAATTTATTTGCTCGCAGTGCGGGACCCTGCCGCGGTAGCCGTTTCAATGAATCGTCAATATGACGATTCATTTATTATGGCCGAGTTGGTGTGGTTGATCAGGGTCTGTGACGCTTTGTTCCATACTGGCGGTAATTGTATGGTTGTTCACTACGAGGATTTTTTCTCTGGTAAAGCGGATTCCTTGTGCCGGGAACTGCAAGGCTACATATACCCAGAAGGGCACTTGGCTAGCTCTGAGTTTGTTTCGACGTCAAAGGTAAAACCCGCTCTCAATCGTTCGGCCTACAGTGAATATCAAGTTCAAAATCCGTTAGTGCGGAAGCTGTATTTTGAGCTTTCTAAGTGCAGAGGAGCCGATTTTGATAGGGCCGCGCTGATGAATGTGGTGCTCGAGTGCCGATCAGCTATGCATCAATTTAGTGGTTGGGCAGAGCTGGCATTGACCTTCTATAAAAAAAGTAATGCGTTGCGGGCTACAGTAGACGCACAAGGCAAAAGAGAGCCGCAGGCTGCGGTGGATGAGCGTATAACTGGCGCCCTAGAGCAGGCATTGGCAGAAAATGCAAATTTTCTGCAAAAACAGATAGCCCTAGAGGAGCAGTTACGAGTTTTACGTATAGAATTCTCTGAACGAGAGAAGTCAGTTATCGAGTTTCGCAAGTCCCTTCAGAGTGCGAGGGAGCGAAGTGACGGCTTGGTTAAAGAGAATTCCGAGTTGCGCGTCGAGTCTTTGCGTTTGGCGAAAGTCGAAGCGCAGAGTTCTAGGTTGTCCAAAGATATATCGGATGTTCGCCAGCGACTTCAGGCGCAGCGTAAGAAAAATGATCAATTGAGTCGGAGGCTGTTTGCTCTTAAGTCCTCTACTTCTTATCAGTTTTCCCTTCTATGTGTTAAGGCTATACGTCAGCCCGGAAAGAATACTGTCATGTTGCCGTTCAGGGCTTTGAGTTTGATTGTGGCTGTTCTGGCGGGGCGTAAGTAGATGACTGCTTTGGTTGATGCAGGCATAAAAGTTACAGTGGTGGTTCCGCTCTACAATACAGCGGACTATATCGCCGAATGTCTCGATTCGGTATTGGCCCAGACGTTGAAAGAAGTCGAAGTTATCGTCGTCGACGATGGTTCTACGGATGGCGGCGACAAACTGGTTGAGCAATATTGCGCGCGATATCCGCAAGTCAAACTGCTGCGTCAGGAGCGTAAGCGGCAGGGCGCAGCAAGGAATCTGGCACTTGCCCATGCCAATGGCGAATATGTTTCTTTTCTGGACTCCGACGACACTATTCCTGTCGATGCCTACGAGAAGATGGTGGCAGTCGCCAAGCAATATGGCAGCGACATGGTCTGCGGCATTCAGCAGTCTTTTAGTCAATGGCGCAAATGGATCGGGGTCCCTGTCCATCAGCGTGAGTTCAATCGTCTGATTGAGTGCACCACCATCGGCGAGATGCCGACGCTGATACAGGACATCAGTGCCTGCAATCGCCTGATCCGTCGGGAAAGCATTGAGAAACACGCGATGCGTTTCCCCGAGGGGACGGCTGGCGAAGACCTGGATTTCATGGCCAGGATGTATTTGAAGTGCGATGTGATCACTATCTTGCCCGAGGTGGTTTACAACTATCGCGGGCGTGATGATTCGCGCACCAGTCGAATATCTCCGCAGTTCTTCGAGGATCGCGTAGCGGTCACTGAAAGCCTTGAGCGGCCTTTTGCCGAGAAAGGCGCGTTGGATATCTACCAGCGCTTGCTGCGTTCCGAAGTCAGGAAGCTGGTAGGCAATCGCTTCTTGAAAGTGATCAAGCAGTCTGCATACGACGAGCAACTGCAGATATTTGGCATCATCGGCCGCCTGGTGAAAAAGTTGTCACCGGAAGATATGCGCTCCGCGGAAGACTATGCGCTGCGTGAGCAAGTGCGCATCATCATGCTCAGCGCTCAGGAGTACGACGCGCTGGTGGCCTATGAAAATGCCCCGCGCTCACCGCGCTACTTGACCCTGCTCAAGTCCGATGCCGCTAAGGCGCAGCTTTTCGAACCCATGATGCGTATGCAGTTCCAGGGCCTGGCCCGTTTCGAGCGGGTGCAGAAAATCCAGAACTCCCGGGTATTTGCCGTGGCCTCGCGTATCAGCCTGTTGGCGGCGAAATGCCTGAAGCTGGCGTCGACGGTCAAGGGCCTGCCGATGCTCAAGTACTTCGCGGCGGCGCCGGTGGCCAAGCTGGCCGGGGCGTTGCAGCCGAACAAGGCCATCTGGCTGATGGACGAGCGGATTGCCAGCAGTGCCGAGGACAACGGCTACTTCTTGTTCAAGTACCTGCGCGAAACCTACCCGCAACTGCCGGTCTTCTACGTGCTCAAGCGCAGCTCGCCGCACTGGAGCATCGTGGCGCCGCTGGGCAACGTGGTGGCGCAGTACTCCTGGAAGCACGCCTATCTGCTGTGGCGCGCGCGGGTGATGCTGTCAACCGACAGTTTCCGAGGCCTGGACTATGCGAGCGAGTCACTGCCGCGCCTGCGTCGCAAGACCTTGAACGTGTTCCTGCAGCATGGTGTGGCCGGCAACAAGACCATGACCTACACGCGGAAGAACTATCCTTACTTCTCGCAGGTGATCGTTTCCAACGGCATCGAGCAGGCGTTTTTCAGTGGTCACTATGGTTTCACTCCAAAGCAGGTGAAGCTTACCGGCATCGCCCGGCTGGATGCCCTGGCGCCTCGGCGCGGCCCCGAGCGTTCGCGCAAGATTCTGGTGGCGCCCACCTGGCGGCGCTGGCTCAAGGGGCAGAATCAGATTCAGGCCAGCCGCTACTACCACGCCTGGAACAGCTTCCTCACCAGCGCGCGCCTGGCCGAACTGCTGGAGCGGCACCAGATGGAGCTGTATTTCCGTCCGCATTTCAACATGATGCATTTCATCGACGAGTTCGAGAAAGGTTCGCCGCGGGTTCATGTGATCCGCGATCTCGATCAGCCGCTGCATCATCTGATTCGCGAGGCGGATTTGCTGATCACCGATTACTCCAGCGTGATGTACGACTTCTTCTATCAGGAGAAGCCGGTGCTGGGCTACATGTTCGACCGCTACGAGTGGGAGGTGCAGCCGCCGGGGCCGCCGCACCTGGACTACGAGCGCGATCTGGCGCTGGAACTGGTCACTACCGAGGACGCGTTGTTGCAGCAACTGCAGCAGTGCCTGGAGGGCGGCTGCGAGATGTCTGCCGACAAGCGCGGTCGTCTAGACAAACTGTTCAGCCACCGCGACGGCGGCAATTGCGAGCGTATCTACCGGGCCGTGGTCGAGGAACTGGCTCAGCCATGAACAGCACACTCGAACAGGGCAGGGGCCGCTGATGCTGCAACTGCTTAAGGATCTGCGGCACTACCATCATGCCCTGGTAACGCTATTCTCGGTCAATGTTAAGACCACCGTAGCCTCGGCCCGCCTAGGCTGGCTGTGGTGGTTTCTCGACCCATTGATCATGATGGCGATCTACTTCTTCATCATCCGAGTGGTGTTTCAGCGCGGGGGGGAGAACTACCACCTGTTCGTGTTGTGCGGCATCGTCGCCTGGCAGTTCTTCGCGCGCTCCTTGACCGCTGCGGTCACGGCGATCAGCAAGAACCGCGGTATCATCCGCCAGACCAGCACGCCAATGGGCCTGCTGATCGCCGTGCCCTGTACGGTGCAGCTGTTTTTCGCCTCGGTGGGCATGCTGATCGTCATGTGCTGGTCCTATGCGACCCTCGGCGTGCAATCCCTGGCGGTGCTGCCGCTGCTGTTGCTGGTGTTCTTTATCGCCTATGCGGTCAGCCTGTTCGTGGCGGTGACCCAGGTGTTCTTCGCGGATACCGCGAAGCTGGTGGCGTATGGCATTCGTGCCGGGTTCTTCCTCAGCCCGGTGCTGTACCCCACTTCACGGGTGCTGGATGCGGATAACATTCCCGCCTTTGCCAAGCTGCTGTTCGAGCTCAACCCCATTGGCTGGATCATCGAGGCGTTTCGCCGGGTGATTCTCGACGGGGGGATGTTCGACTGGCTGCAGTACGGCGTGCAGTTGGCGCTGGCGTTGCTGCTGGTGCAGGTGGGGCTGCTGTATCTGCGGCTGTGCAGCAATCGAATCGTGAAGATGCTCTAGGGGTTTATGTGGCACGTTTGGTTCTTTCGCTGCATTCGGAATTCGACAACAAGTCGGCTATCGGTGTGTTCGATAGCGAGCAGGGGCTGCAGTACCTGCAGATCGAGGATCTCTCCAATTCATTGAGCCAACCCCAGCTACGCGGCCTGTGCTGCGTGGGGAACCGGCTGTATGTGACGACGCCGTCGAGCCTGCGGATCTACGCCATCGACCCTAGCCCGGGGCCGGGCCAGGCCTGGTTCCGCTTGCAGCGCGAGGTGGTGCTGCCGGAATGGGTGCTGGACAAGCGCCCCGACGCCGGGCTGCTGGCCGTGCACTACGCCGCCGGCAAGGGGCGTTTGTTGGTGGCCTGCAATGCTCTGGCGAGCATCGAGGAGTTTGACCTGGAGGGCGAGTTCCTCGGTCGTCGCCACCTCTGGCAGATCGCCCCGAAGCACTTTCAGGTGCCGGCCCAGGCCTCGGGCAAGAGTGGTTTCGGGCATATCCGCGGTATTTGCGAGAATCCCGCCGGGGAGCTGTTCCTGACCGTGGCGTTTCGCAACTGGTCGGATGCCGGCAGCGTGATCGGCTACGACTCCGGCGAGTTGCTGCTGGACCAACTGGAGACGCCGCATTCGGGTCTGTTCCTCCATGGTCGCTACTTCGTGCTGGACGTGCAGCGCGGCAGCCTGCTGGGCCTGCCGTTGGCCGCCGGTGGCGAGACATTGCAGGCCAAGGCGACGAACCAGAGCTTCGCCGCGCGTGGGTTGAAGATCAATCTGCGCGGGCTGGCCGGCGACAGCGAAGGCCTGTACGCGGGGTTCTTCAACTTCGAGAAGGACGAGAAGAAGAAGGTCGCGTCGCAGATCGTCCGCTTCGATCCGCGCAGCGGTGCACAGGACAAACTCTATCTGCTGCCGGAGGTGGCGGGTTTCCGTTTCCCGGCGCCATTCTATCTGAGCCCCTTTGCGGCGGATATCTGCCGCGTCGTTGGCGACTCACCGCTGCTGGTCGATGCCACCCGGCCGCAGTCCTGCCCGGCCTCGCCGGTCGTGGAGGCGCCGCGCGCAGAGCTTCCGCTACCTGTGGTCAAGGCTCCGGTCGTCGCGGTGCAGAAGTCGGCAGCGGTGCGCAAGGAACAGCCGCTCGGCAAGCCGGTGATCGAGGTTGCCGACGTCAGCCTGTCCTATCGGCGCGGGGTGCGCCTGCATACCTGGCTGCGCCAGCGCCAGGATCGAGATTTCAGAGCGCTCAAGGGCGTGTCGCTGACCCTGCGCGAGGGCGAGGTGCTGGGGCTGGTCGGGCGTAACGGTTCGGGCAAGAGCACCATGGGCATGCTGCTGGCCGGTATCCTGCAGCCCGACCTGGGCAGTATCGAGCGACATGGGCGGATTCAGTTGCTGTCGCTCGGCATCGGCTTCAACAACGAGTTGTCGGGGCGCGACAACGTGTTCGTCAACGCGGCGTTGCTGGGCCTATCGCGGCGCGAGGTGCTGCAGCACTTGGACGAGATCATCGAGTTCTCCGAGATCGGCGAGTTCATCGACGAGCCGATCCGCACCTACTCGGCCGGCATGCGCAGCCGCTTGGCGTTCGCCATCGCCACGGTGATCCAGCCCGATGTGCTGATTCTCGACGAGGTGCTCTCCACCGGGGACGACTCCTTCCGGCACAAGGCCGAGGCGCGCATGCGCGAGATGAAGGGCAAGGCGAAATGCGTGGTGATGGTTTCTCATAGCGCCAACCAGATCAAGAAGCTCTGCAGCCGGGTGGTCTGGCTGGAGCGGGGGCATCTGATACTCGATGGCCGGCCGAAGCAGGTTATGCCCGAGTACGAGGCGTTTTGCCAGAGCCCTGAGAAGTGGCTGCGGCGTCACCCCAATGTCGCGGCGAGGCTGCAGGAGTGAGTCACGAACCGCCGAGCGTGCTGATGCTTGCCCCGGTCCACCGGGCCTGGGGCAATCGGGTTGTACGCGAATGCGTATCCCTGGCCGAGGCGGGCTACCGGGTTAGGGCACTGATGCGCTGCGAGCAGGAGCATGTCGCCGAGGGTGTGACCTTCCTGCCGGCTCCGGCTTATCGCAACCGCCTGCAGCGCTTTCTCAATTTGCCGCGGGTGTTGCACATGGCGCTGGCGCAGCGCGCCGACATCTATCACCTGCACAACCCCGATATGATCCCGCTGGCCCTGCTGCTCAAGCTGCTGGGCAAGACGGTGATCTACGACACCCATGAGGATTATTCGCAGCGGCTGCTGCTGCGCAGTTGGCTGCCGAAACCGCTGCGTTGGCCGATGGGGTATCTGCTGTCGCTGGCCGAGCGCGGGCTCAGCCATTGTGTGGATGCCACGCTGGTCACGCAGGAGCGCCAGCTGCCGCGTTTCTCCAAACGCTGCCGGCTGTTGCGCAACGCCCCGGTGCTGTCCGCGACGCTGATGGCGCGCGTACGCGCTCAGGCAGAGGCCCTGGCGCGCGAGGCTAGGCCCTATCGACTGATCTATGCCGGCGGCCTGTCCCGGGCTCGCGGGCTGTTCAATGCGCTGGATGCACTGCAGGGCCTCAATGCACGGGGCCTGGCCACCCGCCTGTGGTTGCTGGGCCCGGAGCTGGAGCCCTGTCTTGACCAGGCGATGCGTCATCCGGCCTGGTTGCATGTGGACTACCTGGGTCTGCAGGCGCACGAAACCGTGCTGGCGCATATGATGCGTGCCGACGTTGGTCTGGCGGTGCTCGCCGATGAAGGCGATCATGCAGCGGCCAGGCCCACCAAGTTGTTCGAGTACATGGCCTGCGGTTTGCCGTTCGTGGCCAGCGACTTCCCCTTGTGGCGCGAGTTTGTCGGTGACCGTGGCGGCCTCTGGGTTCGAGCGGATGACCCTGCGGGGTTGCTCGAGGCGTTATTCGCGCTACTCGAGGACGATGCCTGGCGACGAGAGCTGGCCGCGCAGGGAGGCGAGTTCGTCGCAGGCTTCAACTGGGGCGAGGAGCAGCAGAATCTGCTGTCGTTATACGAGAAATTGAGTCGACGTATGGGCTGAATAGTCCTGCGGTCGATGTGATTGCAACTTTGGTGAGGTTGATGAAAAGACACTACAGGCCGGATATTGACGGCATTCGCGCTATCGCTGTAATGAGCGTGCTGCTCTTTCACGCCGGGTTCGCGTCCTTTTCCGGCGGCTATGTCGGGGTGGACGTATTCTTCGTGATCAGTGGTTTTCTAATCACGCGCCTGATCAAGGATGAGATCGAGGAGGGGCGTTTCAGCTTCGGCGAGTTTTACGCGCGACGTGCCCGCAGGCTGTTCCCGGCGCTTTTCGCGAAAGTGTCCGAGCGAGGCGTTACTTTGGGAGTGAGCTTTATCCATCTGGTGGTTTACCTGTGTGGGGCGAAAAAATGTCGTGAGACCATCGGACATAGAAAGCTGTACAGAAATACTGATCATTTAATTAGAGATGGTAGTAATCTCGTGTTGCGGGGCTTTAGTGTTGAACTCTGATGGGGTCACAGTGGTAGTGCCGGCTTTCAACGAAGCGCAACGTATCGGTGCGGTGGTTGCTGCGCTGACGTCCCGAGTCGACGAGGTGATCGTGGTTGACGACGGCAGCTGCGACGATACGGCTGCTATTGCAGAGGCGGCCGGAGCAAGAGTGCTGAGGCAGGCTTCAAATCAGGGTTATATAGCGGCGTTGCGCCATGGTATTGCCGCTGCCCGCGCCGAAGTTATCGTCACCATTGATGCAGATGGTGAAATGCCTTTGGAACGCATTGACGCTTTGGTTGCTCCCATTCGTGAAGGCGTAGCTGACATGGTGCAAGGGCATCGCCAACAGATCGTCAGACCGTCTGAGCGCTTCCTTACGTGGCTCGCTTCCTTGAAAGGACCCGTAGGCGATTCCGGTAGCGGGATGAGGGCTATACGTAGTGATCTTGCCAAGCGGTTGGAGTTGAAGGGCGCTTGCATCTGTGGAACTCTGACTTTGGAGGTGCTCGCCAACGGAGGGCGGGTCCAAGAAGTACCAATTTTTTTAAAAGCTGTGGCCAAGCCCAGGCGAATTGCATGGTTTCATGTTAGGCAATTATTTTATCTTATTCCTTGGTTGGTTCGTTCATTTAAAGGGCAGGGAATGCAAGATGAAAAATAATTTGCTTTGGAGCAAAAGCTTGATAACTAAGCAACAGCGTTCAGCCCAGAAGCGTCAGCAGCCATGCATCCTCTGGTTTACTGGCTACAGCGGGTCGGGAAAATCTACCTTGGCCAATGCTCTGGAGCAGGAATTATTCGGGCTTAATCATCATACGTATCTGCTCGATGGCGATAACGTAAGGCAAGGATTGAATAAGGATCTTGGATTCTCGGATGCCGACCGTCAGGAAAATATTCGTCGTATAGGTGAGTTGGCTGCACTTTTTGTAGATTCGGGTCTACTGGTTCTCGCGGCATTTATTTCACCATTTCGGGCTGAGCGCCGAATGGTGCGTGGGCTAGTAGAGCCCGGCGAGTTTATCGAGATTCATGTAGCTACGCCGCTGAGCACTTGCGAACAGCGTGATCCTAAAGGTCTGTATAAGAAGGCTCGCGCCGGTGAAATTCAAAATTTTACGGGTATCGATTCTGATTATGAGTTGCCGGAGAACCCGGAGTTGAAAATAGATACATCAGTGCAGTCGCTAGATCAATCTGTCGAACAGATTGTTGCTTTTCTAAGGAAGCGAGGCATTCTCAAGTATATCTAATAGAATGCAGATTGGTGGCGTTTTCGACGCTATGCTGAAATCATATCCAGTGCTGGTGTGGATGCTATTGTATCAATGGAAAATTGCTTAATCGTGTTTCGATCAAGAATTTTTTATATCTGAAATTTCCTAAAGAAATTTTTCTTCACTATTCGTGCATCCTTGAATGACTGTAGGGAAGCTGATGAACTGGCATGTTAATTTCCTTTGGTAGTGCTGCCAAGCTGCAAGCGATATCAATTATTGTCGCGCGAAGGCGTGATACTGACTTGGGATGAATCCTGTGGAATTGGATGCCATTTTTACCCTTGCGGTGGTGGTCGGAGTCTTGTTGTCACTGGCCGCTACTCGAATCCCTGCCGATCTGATCCTGATGGCTGCGCTGGCCTTTCTGGTGATCAGCGGCATTCTGCCTCCTCACGATGCGTTGGCAGGTTTTGCCAATATGGGGGTTATTACTATCGGCACCTTGTATGTGGTGGCCGCTGGTTTGAAGGAAACCGGTGCGGTGCAGTGGGTGGCTTCACGCTTGCTTGGGCAGCCGCAATCTGTGCGTGGCGCGCAGGTACGAATGCTCGTACCAACCAGTCTGCTTAGCGCCTTTATGAACAATACCACTGTGGTTGCGATGTTTATTCCAGCAATTCAGGACTGGTCTCAGCGTCTACGGATACCTGCGTCTAAGCTCTTGCTGCCGCTTAGTTATGCGACCATCTTGGGCGGAACTTGCACGCTAATTGGAACTAGTACTAATTTGGTTGTGGACGGTTTATTGCGGGCTAAAACCGGCACGCACCTCGGCTTGTTCGAGCTTGCTTGGGTAGGGGGGGCCTTGTTGCTTGTTGGCATCAGCTTCCTCGTACTATTTGCTGACAGGCTGCTTCCTAGCCGCGGTGGAGTAAGGGAGAAATTAGAGCAGGTCCGAGAGTATGGGGTCGAGGTGGAGGTGGTAAGCCCCGGCCCTCTAATTGGCAAGACTATTGAGCAGGCAGGTTTGCGTCATTTGTCCTATGGCTATCTAGCGGAGATCAACCGGCAGGGGCGCCTGATCACGGCGGCAGAGCCTGACCGAACCTTGCAGCCAGGAGACAAGCTGTACTTTATCGGGGCGCCGGAGTGCGCCAGCGAGCTGCGCCGAATCCAAGGTTTAAAACCGGCCAATGGCAGCATTCATAAGCTGGAGCTGGCTAATCATCAACGTTGCTTGGTTGAGGTGGTGCTTGGGACGGAGTTTTCAGCGCTGAACAAAACCGTGCGTGAATCTCAATTCCGTACGCGTTTCAATGCAGTGATACTATCGATATCTCGCAATGGCAACCGGATTCCCGGAAAGCTGGGCGATATTTCGTTGCGTGTGGGTGACACGTTGTTGCTTGAGGCCAGTCACCAGTTTGTCGAGCAGTACCGTTTTCGCCGTGATTTTCTATTGGTCAGTGCGTTGAACGATTCAACCCCGCCCAATTTCCACAAGGCACCCTTGGCTCTGGGAATATTGCTGTTAATGGTATTGCTCTCAGCGTTCGGACTGTTGCCGATCATGGAGGCTGCGTTCCTGGCTGCCGGTGCTATGCTCGTTACTCGTTGCATTACGGCAAGTAAGGCTCGGCGTTATATCGATTTGCCCGTTTTGGTAGCGATCGCCGCGTCATTTTCCCTTGGCAACGCGATGACGTTGACTGGCGCTGCGGAAAGTATTGCAGAGTTTTTGATTGTCTCCGATAAAATAACGCCATGGGTAGCATTGGCTCTTGTGTATCTGCTCACTGCGGCGTTTACTGAGGTTATTACCAATAATGCGGCGGCGATTTTAATGTTTCCCATCGCGATGGCGGTCGCAGAAAAGCTGGGTGTGTCGTTCCTGCCGTTTGTGATTGCGACGATGTTTGCTGCTTCCGCTAGCTTTATTACGCCGCTGGGCTATCAAACTAATATGATGGTTTATGGGCCAGGTCGTTATAAGTTTTCCGATTATGCCCGCCTTGGTATCCCACTGAGCTTGATTTCGGGGTTTGTGGTGGTTCTGGTTATTCCTTTTATTTGGCATTTTTAATGGGGTGTGGCTTTTTATTAAATTCCGCCTCGGTTGGATCAGTGATATGTAATGCCTAAACGAATTCTGCTACTTACTTTTTTCTATCCGCCGGATCTCTCTGCAGGCTCTTTTCGCGCCAAGGCATTGGTTGATGCGCTTTGTGAGCAGGCCGGTGGGCAAGTAGATATCGACGTGCTGACCACACAGCCCAACCGCTACCACTCCCACGCCAGTGAGACGCTAGCTGTCGAGGAGCAAGGCTGTTTACGCATCCGGCGCGTCCAGCTGCCAGTGCATAAGAGCGGGTTTGTCGATCAGGCAAAGGCGTTTGCAGCTTTTGCTTTGCAGGCCAATCGAATTGCTGGCGAAGGTCACTATGACGTTGTGGTGGCGACGTCATCGAGGTTGATGACGGCTGTATTGGGAAGCTGGATCGCTCGTCGCCAGCGGGCGCGGTTGTATTTGGATATCCGTGACATCTTCGTTGAAAACTTGAGAGAGCTGTTTACCGCTCCGCTTGGAAAGCTTTTTTCGGTTGCTTTTGCTGCACTCGAGCGCTGGGCGGTTGGACGGGCCGAGAAGGTAAATCTGGTTACGGCTGGCTTCCTGGGCTATTTCCAGCCTAGATATCCGAAGCAACGGTTCTCGTTGTATTCGAATGGGGTGGATGATGATTTTCTAAACTTCCCGGGGACTGGGCTTGCCGTTAACGCTCCCGACAAGCGTCTATGTATTCTGTATGCCGGAAACATTGGCGATGGGCAGGGGCTGCATTTGATCATTCCGGCGCTCGCGCAACGTCTGGGCGCGCGGGCTCATTTTTGTATCGTTGGTGCCGGAGGGCGCTCTCAGGCCCTGCGAGATGCTGTGGCCGGAGGCGATCTGACCAACGTGGAATTGATCCCGCCAGTTCAGCGCGAGCGGTTGCTCGAGATGTACAAACAGGCGGATGTGCTTTTTCTACATTTGAACGATTTCAGCGCATTTCGACGAGTATTGCCGTCCAAACTGTTCGAGTACGCGGCGACCGGTAAGCCTGTATTGGCGGGCGTTGCCGGCTTTGCAGCGGACTTTGTCAGGACGGAAGTTACAAACGCAGAGGTGTTTGCGCCCTGTGATGTCGAGGGTGCAATTGCCGCAATGGAAAAATTGAGCCTGGAGCCAAAGGCGCGTCCGGAGTTCGTCGAGCGTTTCTCCCGTCGCCGAATCATGGGGGCCATGGCGGAAGACGTTCTTGAGCTCGTCCGGGAGGCCGATTGATGGACGTACTCGTGACCGGGGCGAATGGATTCGTTGGTGGGGCCTTGCTGCTTCGCTTGGCGGAATTGGAGGGCTGGCAACCAATTGCTGCAGTTCGAACGCTTCCATCCACTGAGCCGATTTTGTCCAACAGCGCTTGTATTGGAAAAGCAGTGAGATACGTCGAACTTGGCGATCTGGCGAACGGAGCGTTCGATCCCTGCGTTTTCAATGGGGTTGATGCAGTCGTTCACTGCGCCGCACGTGTCCATGTAATGAACGAGTCGGACGTGGACCCGCTCTCTGCCTTCCGGGCGGTAAATGTTGTTGGCACGCTCAATCTGGCAAAACAGGCTTCATCTGTAGGTGTGAAGCGATTCGTCTTTATCAGCACCATCAAGGTCAATGGTGAAGCGACAGTATCGGGCGAGCCTTTCCTCGCGGATGACTTGCCTGCGCCGGAGGATGCATACGGGCTTTCCAAGCTGGAGGCTGAGCAAGGGTTGAAGCTGCTGGCCGCCGAAACCGGCATGGAAGTGGTAATTATCCGTCCTCCGCTTGTGTATGGGAGCGGCGTCAAAGGCAATTTCGGGAGCCTGATCAAGTTGGTCGAGAAAGAGGTTCCGCTTCCGTTCGGTGCAATCCACAATAAGCGCTCGCTGGTGGGCATCGACAATCTCGTCGATCTGATCGTTCGCTGCATTGATCATCCCGCTGCCGCCAATCAGATATTCCTTGCCGGCGACGGACAGGATCTGTCGACCCCTGAGTTGATCCGCGGGCTGGCCATAGCGATGGGCAAGCGCGCGCGGCTGATTCCCCTTCCGGCCGGAATTCTCAAGTTCGCTGCTACGCTGCTGGGCAAACGTGCTTTGGCCCACCGACTGTTGGGCTCGCTCCAGGTGGATATCACCAAGACGCGCGAGCTGCTCGAATGGCAGCCGCGCCATTCGGTCGAGGATGGCCTCCGCCGCTGTTTCGTTACCTCAAGCCAGGGAGGCCGCGTGTGATTCGGACGTTCGATATAGTGCTTTCCCTTCTAGGGCTGGTTGTTGGTGCGCCGGTGCTTATAGCGCTGGCGATCATCGGTATGTTTGATACAGGCTCACCGATATTTCGGCAGGTCCGTGTAGGGAGGCACCAGCAGCCTTTTACCTTGGTCAAATTTCGCACCATGGCGCAAGGCACCGCCTCCGTACCAACTCATCTTGCCAGCAGCGCCTCGGTCACTCGATTTGGTAGTTTCCTGCGCCGGACGAAGCTGGATGAATTGCCTCAGCTGTGGAACGTGCTCAAGGGCGAAATGAGTTTGGTAGGGCCTCGACCGGGTTTGTTCAATCAGGAGGAACTCACTAATGAGCGCGCCAAGCGTGGTGTGTTTGCCGTTCGGCCCGGCATCACCGGGCTCGCGCAAGTGCGAGGGGTAGATATGTCGACCCCGGCGTTGCTTGCGGAAATGGATCAGAAAATGATTTCCAGCCTTACGCTGGCGACTTACGTGAAATATATCGTCCAGACATTAACTGGTGGGGGCTCTGGAGATCGCATTTTCGACTAACCTATTGGCCTGGCTTGTATCCAATTCCAGTGCCGCCCCATTCGCCGAAGAACAAGACTTTTATGCTTAGGTTCGCTGAGAAAGTGAGAACCCATCTGGTTCGTTTGCCGCGGCGGCAGAAACGCCTGATTCAGGTTGCTGTGGACGTTCTGCTGGTCTGGTTGGCGCTATGGCTGGCTTTCTATGTCCGCCTTGGTAATGCCGAGTTTGCAGAACCATTTGGCGGCCACTCCTGGTTGTTCGCTATAGCCCCGGTCGTTTCGATTCCCTTTTTTGTACGCTTGGGTATGTACCGTGCCGTCATGCGCTATTTCGGTAATGACGCGCTGATGACCATCGTTAAAGCTGTCTCACTTTCAGCTTTGTCGTTATCGCTTGCCATTTATTGGTATACCGATGCGCCCAAACTTATCCCCCGGTCCATGGTATTTAATTACTGGTGGGTGAGTCTTGTGCTCATTGGCGGGCTGCGGCTCGTAATGCGCCATTACTTCATGGGTAATTGGTTCACACCTGCGTCGTTGAGCAAATTCAAAGCTCGAGATGCCGGGCTGGCTAAAGTTGCGATCTACGGTGCTGGTGCGGCAGGAAATCAGTTGGTGGCTGCGCTTCGGATGGGGCGCGCGATGCGGCCGGTCGCTTTTATCGACGACGACCCGAATCTGTACAACCGTTCCATCGCCGGTCTTCACGTCTATTCAGCCAAACATATTGAACAGATGGTCGAAGACACCGGCGCGGTTGAAATACTTCTCGCCATTCCGTCGGCTACCCGAGCCAGGCGGCGGCAGATACTTGAAATGCTTGAACATTATCCGCTCCACGTCAGATCTGTTCCGGGGTTTATGGACTTGGCGAGTGGCAAGGTCCAGGTTGATGACATTCAAGAAGTGGACATTGCCGACCTTCTTGGACGTGACGCCGTTCCCCCAGTCCAAGAGCTACTGGAAAAGTGCATCCGCAGCCAGGCTGTGATGGTTACCGGGGCTGGTGGTTCCATTGGCTCCGAGCTGTGCAGGCAGATAATTGCGAGCCAGCCCGCGGTGTTGTTGTTGTTCGAGCACAGTGAGTACAACCTTTACAGCATTCATCTTGAGCTGGAACGACGTGTTGAGCGGGAGGCTATCTCGACTCGCCTGGTGCCGATTCTCGGTTCGATACGTAACGCCGACCGTGTGCTGGATGTAATGCGCACCTGGGGCGTGCAGACGGTTTATCACGCTGCTGCGTACAAGCATGTACCCATGGTCGAGCACAACGTTGCTGAGGGTGTGCTGAACAATGTGGTGGGTACATTGAACACTGCCCAGGCGGCAGTGCAGGCGGGTGTCAGCAATTTCGTGCTGATTTCCACTGACAAGGCCGTTAGGCCGACCAATGTCATGGGCAGTACCAAGCGTGTCGCGGAGTTGATCCTGCAGGCGCTCAGCCGTGAACCGGCGCCAAGCCTGTTCGGCATTGCGAACGCCGTGCATCACGTCAACAAGACCCGTTTCACGATGGTGCGGTTCGGTAATGTACTGGGTTCTTCCGGGTCGGTGATTCCGCGCTTCTATCAACAAATTCGCGCGGGCGGGCCGGTGACGGTGACGCATCCGAAGATCACCCGTTATTTCATGACCATTCCCGAGGCGGCGCAGCTGGTTGTCCAGGCGGGGTCGATGGGGCAGGGCGGTGACGTGTTTGTGCTGGACATGGGGCAGCCGGTGCGTATTGCCGAGCTGGCCGAAAAGCTGATTCATCTTTCCGGCTTGAGCGTGCGATCCGAGAGGTGCACGCATGGGGATATCAAGATCGAGTACACCGGCTTGCGCCCCGGCGAGAAGCTGTATGAAGAGCTGCTGATCGGCGACAACGTGAGCCCTACCGAGCATCCTATGATCATGCGCGCCGATGAGGAGCATCTTGATTGGGATGTGCTCAAGGACCGGCTGGCGAAATTGCTCAAGGCGGTGGAGAGCGACGATTACCCCCAGGTGCGGCAACTGCTTCGTGAAGTGGTGAGCGGGTATGTGCCGGAGGGTGAGATCGTCGATTGGATCTACCAGCAGCGGCGGGTAGAGCCTGAGTAAGTAGAGTTACGTCAGGGGTGGCCTAGTCTTCTGGCTGCTTCTGAACAGCCCTGCTGGTTGGGAAGGCGCGATTTTAAATCTCCTCTGCAACAGCCTCCACCGTGAGAGTACCTCCCTTCCCAAGGGGGCTTCAGCCCCCACCATTAGCGGTTGTTGATTGCCTCTCTGTTGGTCAAATACTCCTCGCCATTCGGCTGGCTGGTGTCGGATATCAGTGCCGTGCGCCCTCATCCGACATGCTCAACAGCTGCTTTTCACGGTTCCAGTCGAACGGTTCGTCGTTCTGCTCGGCTTCGTAGCGGCGCTCTTCGAGTTGCTGGAAGACGGCAATCTCGTCATCCGGCATGAAGTGCAGGCAGTCGCCGCCGAAGTACCACAGTAAATCGCGCGGAACCAGGTGGGCGATCTGGGGATAGCGGTGGAAGACCTGGCAGATCAGGTCCTGGCCCATGTGGCGCTCTTCCGGGACGTTCTGCAGGTTCATGATCAGTTCGTCGAAGCGTTCGAGAAACAATGCGTGGCTTTCTTCCGAGACTTGTTCGGCCTCGCCCATGGCGAGCAGGATGCCGCGCAGATGGGCCAGCAGGGCCAGGTTGTGATCGTGGTATGGATTGGCCATGTGTTCACCTGTGTCGGTTTCTGAAAGGCGCGATTATAGGCGTGCGCGCCGGTGAATTGGGGTGTCTGGTTGACTCGCTTATAGCTCGCAGGTTCGGTTTTTCGGATGAGGTGATGGTTGGCTCGTCGGCTTGCCAGCGCTGAAAAACGGGGTCGTCTATCGCTTTGTCGACAGCGCGACTAGCTTGGCTCGATCTCGCCGGGCTGGGCTGGAATGCTGATCAAGCTGAGCAGGTAGCCTTCGAAGGTAGTGAACTGGCCGCCAAGCTCGATGCCGTTGCGCCAGTTTGCGGACAGATCGATCAACAAACGCAGGCGCGCCACGCCTTGACGAGTGGCGTCCAGCACTTCGGCATCCTGGAAGTAGAAGCGTCGCTTCACCAGCGGATACAGTGCTTTGAACAGGCTTTCCTTTAACGAGAAGGTTCGGGTAACCAGTTTGGAGCGCTCGTCTTCGTTTAGCGGAGAGTAGAGTTCCAGTTCACGGGGTGTGAGGATTTCGGCAGCCAGGCGGTCGGCTCGTTCGGGAGCAAGAATGCGCTCGATATCCAGTCCCAGTCCGCTCCATTGCTGACTGGAACCCACCACCACGCCTGCCCATCCTGCGCCGTGGGTAATGGAACCAACGACGCCGCGCGGCCACTGCGGCGCGCGGTCTTCACCCACTGGCGGCACGAATGCAGTGCCGGTCAGGCCTCGCAGGGCCTCCCGAGCGCACAAGCGTCCAGCGAGAAACTCGGCCCGCCGCTTGCTGACGCCTTTCTGTGCGGGAATCTCCCAGCGGCCAAAATCCTCGGGGTCGAGCAATGCCGGGTCGAAGCGTGTGCTCATCAGGCTGACACCCGCCAAGGCTTGCGGTAGCGGCCAGTGGTCGGTGAGTGGCGTGCAGCAGCTCGGGTAGGAAGGCAGATCGTTCATGGTCGCTATTCTGCCTCAAGGCAGGCGGTGAATGTCATCGCGCTGCGGCGGACGCGCCGTACTTCGCACGGCGAATTACCCGTTGCTCCTCGCGCTGTTTCGCCGGCATCGGTCCCGCTCCAGGTTGATGCTTGGGCATCTGGACTGCTTCCCGCCGTCTCTCTCCCGCAGGGAGAGGGGTGTGCAAATTCAACAGCACGCCATCTTCGATAACGGCTGCAGCTTCGCTTCAGGAGGAATAAACCGTATCAAGGCTGCGGTTATTTTTTCACGCGCTGCTCGCTATGCCTTCAGGGTGCCTGCTAGGGTTGAGCGCATCACCTGGACGGAGAAAGCGATGTTCGAATCAGCCGAAATTGGTCACTCCATCGGCAAGGAGGCCTACGATGCGGCGGTGCCCGAGTTGCGTGAAGCGCTGCTGCAGGCGCAGTACCGGCTCAAGGCCCAGGCGCGGTTCCCGGTCCTCATACTGATCAATGGCATCGAGGGCGCCGGCAAAGGGGAAACCATCAAGCTGCTCAACGAGTGGATGGATCCGCGGCTGATACGTGTCGACAGCTTCGATGTGCCCAGCGACGAAGAGCTCGCGCATCCACCGGCATGGCGTTTCTGGCGACGCCTGCCGCCGAAGGGCCACACCGGGATTTTCTTCGGCAACTGGTACAGCAAGATGCTCGAGGATCGTGTGCACGGGCGCATCGATGGTGCCGAGCTGAAACTCGCCACCGCGCGGGCGCAGCGCCTGGAGCGGATGCTCTGTGACGAGGGCGCGCTGATCTTCAAGTTCTGGTTCCATCTGTCCAAGGAGCGTATGAACGCCCGGCTCGATTCGCTGAAGAATGACCCGCTGCACAGCTGGCGCATCAGCCCGTTGGATTGGCAACAGTCGAAGACTTACGACAAGTTCGTGCGCCATGGTGAGAAAATCCTGCGCCTCAGCAGCCGGGATTTTGCGCCTTGGTATGTGATCGAGGGTGCGGACGAGCGTTACCGCAGCCTGACCGTCGGCCGCATCCTGCTTGAAGGTCTGCAGGCCGCGCTGGCCGCTGCGGAGCAGCCTGGGCAGGCGGCGTCGCAGCCGCATTCGGCGCCGCTACAGATCGATCTGGATCATTTGAGCCTGCTGGACAGCCTGGATCTGAGCCAGAAGCTCACCAAGGACGACTACCAGCAGCAGCTGGTGACGGAGCAGGCGCGCCTGTCGCAACTGCTGCGCGACCGCCGCTTGCGCAAACGCGGGGTGCTCGCGCTGTTCGAAGGACACGATGCGGCGGGCAAGGGCAGTGCGATCCGGCGCGTCACCGGGGCGCTCGACCCACGCCTTTACCGCACCGTGCAGATCGCTGCGCCAACCGATGAAGAGCTGGCGCAGCCCTGGCTCTGGCGCTTCTGGCGCAATGTGCCGGAACGCGGCAAGTTCACCATCTTCGACCGTTCCTGGTACGGGCGTGTGCTGGTCGAGCGCGTCGAAGGCTTCTGCACGCCGGACGAGTGGTTGCGTGCCTATTCTGAGATCAATGATTTCGAAGAGCAGCTGGTGGACGGGGATGTGGTGCTGGTGAAGTTCTGGCTGAGCATCGACAAGAAGACCCAGCTCAAGCGCTTCAAGGAGCGGGAAGAGACCGCCTTCAAGCGCTTCAAGATCACTGATGAAGACTGGCGCAACCGCGAGCGCTGGGATGAGTACGGCCACGCTGTGGCGGACATGGTCGACCGCACCAGTACCGAGATCGCGCCCTGGACGCTGGTGGAGGCGAACGACAAGCGCTTCGCCAGGGTGAAGGTACTGCGGACGTTGAACGAGGCGCTGGAGGCGGCGATCGAGAAGGGGCGTTGACCGCGCCCTGTGACCGCCGAGCTGCCGGTGGGTTGTTCGCGGTCAAGACCGCTCCCACGCCGGGCCTGCTTCTGTCGTTCGTATCGTTCCTGTGGGCAAGGGTAATTCCGCTGCCCTGTTAAGCGTTAGGAACGATCCCTGGTCCGGCGCACCACGCCTCTGTGGGGGCGGACTTGCCCGCGAATCAGCGAGGCCGCTGGTCAGGCGCTATGCGCTCACCTTCGGGATTGCCGGCAAGCCTGCGCAAAAGGGGGCCGGCCGGCGAGGCGATGGCCGTGCATATGCTTGCTGAATGGTCGTCGCCATGCTCGCGACGCCGGAACTATGCTCGGATCACCGTCCACCCAGCGGTCGTGGAACAATCCGTGCGCCCGGCGCCGTCATAACATCCCCGCGACCGCCTCGATAACTGAGGTATCCCATGCGTGAAGTAGTGATCGTCGATAGCGTGCGGACCGGCCTGGCCAAGTCCTTCCGCGGCAAGTTCAACATGACCCGTCCCGACGACATGGCGGCGCATTGCGTCGATGCGCTGCTGTCGCGCAACGACCTCGATCCGGCGCTGGTCGAGGATTGCATCGTCGGTGCCGGCTCGAATGAAGGTGCGCAGGGCTACAACATCGGCCGCAACGTGGCCGTGCTGTCACGCCTGGGCATCGCCTGCTCGGGGATGACGCTGAACCGTTACTGCTCGTCGGGCCTGCAGGCCATCGCGGTCGCGGCCAACCAGATCGCTTCGGGCTGCAGTGACATCATCGTCGCCGGCGGGGTCGAGTCCATCACCCTGACGCTGAAGAGCCGCAACACTGATCACCTGTTCAACCCGATCATCCAGGAGCGCGTGCCAGGTATCTACCACACCATGGGGCAGACGGCCGAGCTGGTGGCGCGGCGCTACAACGTCACCCGCGAGCAGCAGGACCTCTATGCCCTGCAGAGCCAGCAGCGCACCGCGCGCGCTCAGGTCGATGGGCTGTTCGGCGACGAGATCGTGCCGATGAACGTGCAGTACTTCACCGAGGACAAGAACACCGGCGAACGTATGCTGCACCAGGGCGTGGTCGACCGTGACGACTGCAACCGTCCGGATACCACGCTGGAAAGCCTGGCCGGGCTCAAGCCGGCCTTCGCCGAGGATGGTTCGGTCACCGCCGGTAACGCGTCGCAACTGTCGGACGGCGCCTCGATGACGCTGGTGATGAGCCTGGACAAGGCCATCGAACTTGGCCTCAAGCCGCGCGCCTTTTTCCGTGGTTTCACCGTGGCAGGCTGTGAGCCGGAAGAGATGGGCATCGGGCCGGTATACGCCGTGCCGCGTCTGCTCAAGGCCAAGGGGCTGCAGATCGACGACATCGACCTGTGGGAACTCAACGAGGCCTTTGCATCGCAGTGCCTGTACTGCCGCGACGCGCTGGGCATCGACAACGAGAAGTACAACGTCAACGGCGGCTCGATCTCCATCGGTCATCCGTTCGGCATGACCGGCTCGCGTACGGCGGGGCACATCGTGCGCGAACTGCAGCGGCGCAATCTGCGTTACGGCGTAGTGACCATGTGCGTGGGCGGTGGCATGGGCGCTGCCGGGTTGTTCGAGGCGGTGCGTTAACGCCATCGAAACCGTTTAGCGAAACGGGCCTGATACCGAGTTGTAGCAGGCCCGTTTTTCGTTCGGGGTGAGTCCCGTGTGCTTGCTCAGCCGCTGCGGACTGGCGGGGGCGGTGGGGCGAGTGCCGCCGCCGATGGCGGCTTTGCATCCGGTTGCCATTGGATGCATTGCCGTGCAGGCAGCTTGTTGCAATGGCTACCGCTGACATACGAAAAAGCCGCAGAGCATCGGCGATGACTCTGCGGCTTCTTTATTGCCTGATCGTCAGGCGATCAAGCGATGCTGCTTAACGGTTCAGGTTGTAGTCCGCTGCGGCACCGATGCCGATGACGTTGGCCGACGGCAGCAGCTGGCTGATGAAGCGGTTCCAGCGGGTGATGTTGGCCGGCCCGACGAACACGACGTCCTGCGGCTGTAGCGGGAAGTGCTTGGCCAGGGCAAAGGCAGTCGGCGACTTGGCGTTCAGCTGAAAGACCTTGGCCGGCTCGGTCATCATGTCTTCCGCGCCACGAATCACGTACAGCGCCTCACCATCGGCGGTCTCCTGACGAATGCCGCCAGCGGTGCCCACTGCATCCATCAGGTTCATGCTGGTGGCCTTGAAGGACAGAGCCTGCGGCAGGTTTACCTCGCCCAACACGTAGATCTTGCGCTGGTCGTTGTACGGCAGGTGCAGTTGGTCGCCGTCCTTCAGGTAAACCTGATGCAGCCAGGAGTCCGGGCGGTTCAGCGAGTCGACGTCGAGCATGTACTCGCGGCCGTCACGCTTGAGGGTCAGGCCAGTGAGGTCGGCCGTTTCGGTGTCCACGCCGGCCTGGCCGATGGCCTGGGTGATGGTCATCGGCGCGGTGGTGATCGGTACTTCACCGGCGGTATCGAACGCACCGGAGACCACCACGCGCTGGCTGCCGAAGCGCAGGATCGAGACGTCGACCTGCGGGCTGTCGATGTAGTTGGTCAGGCGACGGGCGATGGTGGAGCGCAGCTCTTCGATGGTCTTGCCAGCGGCCTCGACGTTGCCGATGTACGGATAGAAGAGGGTGCCGTCAGGGCGCACCAGACGACCGTTGGCGTCTAGCTGCTGCTGCGGGCCGGAGGGTGCAGTCAATTCCGGGTGATCCCATACGGTTATGTAGAGCAGGTCATTGGCGCCGATGCGGTAGGCGCTGGGCTTGTAGTTGAGCAGTTCCTGCTTGCTGGAGGTACCCATGTCGGAGGCCAGGTCGCCCTTGAGCATCTCCGGCGTGATGCGGATCAGCTGGACCGTGCCGTGCTCGGCTTCGGCGCCATCCTTGAATTCATCGGGATCGAGATACTGGCCAGGGGCGAAGGCGCAACCCTGCAGCGCCAGTGCGGAAGTAAAAGCAAGAGCAATAAATGGTTTCATGGGGTTGTTCATCCTTGACGGAGTGGTTGTTGTTCAAAGAGTGAGACGGCTGGATTCACTGTTCTGCCTGAGGCATTCGAGTTGTTGTTTCGCCTTTCCAAGAGGATCGGAGTCATTACTCCATACTCCTCAGCGACCAAATCGGATCGGTAGCCAAAGTTTCTCTCCTTCCTGAATGTTCATCTCCTGCAGCTTTTTTATTTCAGCTACGCGGAAGCGTTATTGCTTTTCCTCCTGGCAGTAAGACTGCGGTTTAATTCGGCAGGGTTTAATCCTTTATTCGTTGAGAGTAAGCACCGCTGCCTTCTGCCTGGGACGCGCGACGCGCGTGGTTAGTTCGATGTTGAATTGCCATCGCGTCGCACTTTTCACAGTAGGGATAGACCGTCCCGGTCAGGCGGGGTTCATCGTGTTTCAGTGCAATTGCAGCCATTTTTTCGATGAATGACTCAACTGTCCTGCTTGGCCGGTTTGGCCTTGTCCATCCGGTAGCTCTTCTCCCGCATGAATGCCGGAACTATGAACAGCGCATCATGGGCGTAACGTTTTACCAATCGTTTGGGCTCGGAAAGCATCCTGTGCAGCCACTCGAGTTTGCAGTTCTGCATCCATACGGGTGCACGCTTAATACTGCCGGTGGCAAACGAGATGGATGCGCCGATACAGAAGCCCATGCCGGTTCGTTCGTGACCTTCGATGGAACTGGCGAGTATTTCCTGACGCGGCGCGCCGACCGCATAGAACACCAGTTCGGAAGGATGTTCGCGAACGAACTGCAGGGCTCGCTGCACTTCTTCCGGTTTGTTGATGAAACCCATGGGTGGGTTATGGTGGTACACCGTGATGCCAGGATAGAGCGCGCGCAACTTGCTGCATTCCTGTTCGGTGGCGCCGATCAGTACGATGCGCAGATGCTCGCGATTGGCCCAGTCGAGCAGGTCCATGGTCAGGTCGCTGCCGGGAATGACTTCCTCGATCTGCACACCGAGCCGCTGCAGCAGCGGCTGCAGGATCCGGCTGTCGCAAAGGCGCAGGCGAGCCTTGGCGTAAGCCTCGCGCAGGGCAGGGTTATCCTGCAGCTGTGCCAGGTGATCGACGTTGGGTGTCACCACGAACGAGTAGGGCTGCCTGACCCCTTCGCGAATGCAGTCCAGCAGGGCTGCCTTGCTGCCGGTATAGAAGTTCACACCGAACGCGTGGTTAGTCTGGTTAGACACTCATCGTTACTCCCTTGAATGCGCCCTTGATGCCGGACCAGGCGAGGCTGGGGTGGTTGTACTCCTTGATGACGGTGATCGCCGACAGGAAACAGGCCGACGCCAGTGCGAAACCCTGGCCGTAAAAGCGCTTGTTGAAACGGGTCGCCGCGCGGTTGCGGTAGTAGTGGTAGAAGGCCGAACGGCCGCCCGAGCTGAGCGAGCCGTAATGGAACAGGCGACTCTCGGGCACGACGCGGATCGACACGCCTTTCTTCTTCGCCTGAAACTGCCAGTCGACTTCCTCGGAATACATGAAGTACGCCTCGTCCATCATGCCGATGCGGTCGATCAGCTTGGCCGAGAACGCCAGGCTGCAGCCCATCAGGTAGTCGGGCTGCTCGCTGTTGTTTGCCATGGCTTCGAGCGACTGGTCCTTGCCCAGCAGCTTGGCCTTGCCCAGCAGCGGGTAGAGCTTGCCGCCGCCGTAGCACTCCAGGCGCCCGGTATCGGCGCTGAGGATGACCGAGCCAACGAACTGGCGGTCGTTCTCCGCCAAGGCTGCCAGCAGCGGAGAGAGCGCGTCGCTGTCGACATAGGTGTCGTTGTTGACGATCCAGAAATTGGTCACTGGCAGGTTATCCAGCGCCCAGCGCAGCCCGTAGTTGTTGCCACCGGCGTAGCCGTTATTTTCCGGATTGGCCAGTACGGTCACGTTGTGTCGTGGCTGTGCCTCCAGCCACTGGTGGAGCGCCACCACGGAGCCGTCCTGGGAGTCGTTGTCGATGACCACCACATGGTCGAGAGCCGGGCAATGAGCGAGCAGGCTCTCAACGCAACTGATGGTTTCAGTAGCTGCCTTGTAGTTGAGGATAAGCGCGACGTTCATGGATACGTTCCTGGCTGCGAAGATGACGGGCCCTTAGGGCATGAATGACGAACAGCAATGCGAAAACCGGTTGGCCGTATTCGAAGAAGCCGTTGAGCGGCCAGATGACGAAGAACGCCAGCATGGTCGCGTAGATGAAGGTCATGTCGCTGGCGATGTTCTTGGCAATGCGGTGATAGACGAACAGCGTCATCGGTACGATCAGGAAGGTGAGGAAGCCGAAGCGGAACAGCGTGCCGATAATGCCGACGTCCGAGAGGAAGAAATGCTCTCCGAAATAGGGAATGAAGCCGTCCTGCCACATCAGCGACAGCGAACCGCTGGGCAGCCAGTTGACCTGGTCGAGGTGAGCGAAGATCGCGGCGATGGTATGGGAGCGAGCGCCGTCTTCCACACTTTCCAGGGAGCTGTCATAGAACTCGACGTTGAGGCCGAGAATCTCCAGCAGGCTCGGATAGAAATAGAACGGCGATAGCAGGATCGCCAGCGAGGCGGCCCAGATGACTGCCTTGGCGCGCAGGCAGAACAGGGTGAAGGCCAGGCACAGCACGATCAGCTGGCGGGTCTGGGTGGCGAACACGAGAGTTAGCAGCAACAGTGCGGCGATCACCAGGTAGAAGGTCTTGCTGCGAGCAGCGCCGTTAATGGGCGAGGCGCCCTTCGACCAGATCTGGATGCAGTAGAAGTAGCCCAGGCAGAGCAGGTAAGGGCCGATCGACGAGCGGTCCGGGCGGTCATCCGAACGAACTTCCGGGCGCATGTCGGGAATTACACCGAACTTGAAGCACCAGGAGAAGAACGCAGCGGCCAGTGCCGCATAGAGCAGGGCGCGCTCGAACTGCAGGGTGCTGACACGTTTGCCGAGGAACAACAGGGGCGCGAAGCCCAGGCAGAACAGTACCCTTCGCTCTTCGATGAGTCCGAAGACGATCGGTTGGCCATAGGTGAAGTAGGCGAACACCGCCGGCATCAGCAGGAAGACCACTGTGCTGTACAGGCAGTAGTACATCAGGATGCGAAACTCACGCGGGGCGTCTTCCGCCGAGGCCAGCAACAGCAAAATGGTGAAGATGATGCAGACCGCGAGATACGCCTCGTTCAGCCCCTTGATGCCGTAGGGGTTGTGCGGGCTGTCACCGAACACGGAAAAATGCAGCACGATCGCCAGGATCAGCAGCGGAAAAAAGAAGAAGCGTGAGGTGAAATTCGTCATCAACCTGAGTCCTTAGGTATTGGTTCCCTGAGCGCTACGGCCTTTCATGCCGTCTCCAGCGCTCGCTTCTTGATCTTCTTGCGCCGCACCAGCAGGCCGGTGAACGCCTTGAAGCTCTGGTAGAACCCGATTTCCCTTGCCCCTTTGCCAAGCTCGAAGCCTTTGTACGCCGGGGTCTTGAGCATCAGCAGCTTCATTGCCAGCAACCGCGGCAGGATCGTCGTGCGGCGGTAGTACTGAAACGGCTGGATGGCAAAGATGCTGCCGGTATCGAAAGCCTCGGCTTTGACAACGCCAGCAGCCTCCGCGTTGCGAAAAAGTTCGCGACCTTTTGCAGTGCGTACCAGAATCAGCGAGTTGCCCTCGCGCTCTTCGAACGACGGATAGCCTTTCTCGTCGCCTTCCCAGCCATCGGCGCAGACGATGTCGGCGAACTCACCGATGCCGTCCGGGCAGATCTTGCAGCGGGTCTGCAGGTGCCGGTTGAGCACCTTTCCCCAGGAATCGTTGTAGGTCATGGTGCGCTCGTCGCCGTTCTTCAGCGTGGCCTTGGTCAGCCCCGGCCAGCCGTCGCCGCGGTAACGGAAGGCGGTGACGTCCTTGCGCTCGACTTCCAGTTTGTCCAGCACCTGCTCGGTGCCCTGCAGGCTCGGCGTGCCGGCGCACATGAAGGAGACGATGTAGGGAATGTTTTCCTTCAGCCGCGGGTTGTGTTGCTGTATCTGGCGCACCGCGGCCACGTCGCAGGGCTTGCCGATGAACAGGTATTTCTCGGTGGACATGGCGACCCATTTCAGCGCTTCACCCGGGCTGGCCGGCGCATAGCGCGAGCCGGAGGAGGCGATGACGTTCTGCCGCGAGCGGCTGATGGTCGCGACGTTCTCCAGCGGATCGGTGGTCGAAGCCTGGATCTGGATCACGCCATCGACCAGCTTGTGTTCCAGACAGTACTGTGCAAGAGCAGAGATCACGCCGCCGGAGGAGCCGGCCTGGCGGATCTCGTCATCAGCGGCGTAGCCCTTGAGCGTGTCGAGAATCTCGCCCCAGATCGGGTGATAGTTCGCCGACTTGTACGGGCGGATGTCCAGGTTCAGTGCCGGGCAGGACTTGGCGAAGGCCGCGCTGGTCTGTTCGCTGGCCACCGGCTTGTCCTGGTACTGGCTGTTGAGCACCGGGCGGTGATAACCATCACCGGTCAGGCGAATCTTGATGGCATCGTCCTCGGCGACCGAGCTGCACATGCCGCAGCCACTGCACAGGTCGTTGTTCAGTACGCGGTTCAGTAGAGCTTTCATACCTGCCTTCCCTTGAGCGGCCGGTCGAGCGCATGGCGTGACCGGCAGTATTTGACGAGTCCGGTCATGCGGGCTGGCGCCGCTTGCGGTAGATGGCGAGCACCGCATAACCGTAGATAACTGTCAGGACGACCATGCCCAGAGTGGACACCCAGGGGGCCGCCTGTATTCCGTGCGACGGAATGAAAATCCAGTAACAGAGCACCGTGATCACGCCCGAGGCGATGATCCCGAAGGTACGCAAGAAGCCCGTGCCCATGGCCATCAGCTGCACACCCAGGCCGGCGGCGATGAAGCGCGCCGCGGTGAAGCAGGCGAAAGCCAGCCACAGGGTGTTCAGCTCGGCGTACTCGGCGCCGAGGAAGTAGTCGGTGAACAGCGGGCCGATGAAGAAGAACGCCAGGGCGAAGATCAGTCCCATGCCGGCGTACTCGCCAAGGATGCGCAGGCCGTAGCGGGCCAGCCCGGCGGTCTTGTTGTGCAGCTGGTAGGCGAAGCGCGGGATGTGCACGCTGGCCAGCAGCACGCTGAACGGCACCGCGCCTTGAATCAACCGCGAGCCGGCGAAGTAGATGCCCGCCGCTTCGCGCCCGGCGAGGTGGTTGACCAGGATGACGTCGAGCTGGGCGAAGATGTTGGTCGCGCCGCTGTCCACCGCAAAGCTGGTGGAAGACTTGAAGCGCTCGCCCAGCACCTGCCAGGAGTTGCGCAGGATGCCGCCCAGTTCGAGGATCTTCGACAGCGCGCGCAGAGCGAAGGTGGCGTAGATCAGGCGCGAAACCAGGAAAGCGAGGCCGATGGCCAGCACGTCGTTGCGCAGCAGGATCGCGGCGCCGATCAAAATGAAGTGCACCAGTGCCGTCGCGGCCACGATCTTCGTTTCGCGATGGAACTGGCCGATGCTGCGAAACACCGTCAGGCCGAGGTCGCCGTAGGACGAGGCCAGGGTGCCGAGCAGGAACAACACCGCGGCAAAGCGCTCGGTGGTGTGCAGGTCGAGGACGAACAGGATGATCGGCAGCAGCACGATGCAGGCCGGCCCTACCAGTACGGACTTCGCCGCCAGGCTGGCGGACATGATCTCGCCCGCGCGATGGCGCTCGGCGCCGATGTCGCGCAGCGCGCGCATGCCGAAGCCGTAGTCGGTCACCAGGGCGACGATGGTCGACCAGGTGATCACGATCGAAATGAAGCCGAAATCGCTCGGCCCCAGCGTTCGCGCGAGGATCAGCAGGGTGCCGAGCTGCACGGCGGTGCGAGCCGCCGTGGTAACCCCCATCAGGGCGTGATCGCGCATGATTATCTCTGATACGCGGCCTGGGGCTGGTGCAGGCTGGCGAGGATCTGTTCCAGCGCCACGCTGTAGGCGTCCAGCTTGCGGCGGATGATCGCACCGCTGGCGGCGACTTCAGTCTTGAGCTGTTCGCGGTTGTCCAGGTGCGACAGAACCAGTTCCAGTGCGCTCTCGGTGTCCTCGGTCTTGAGGTCCACCACACGGTGGTAGTCGAGCGACTGATAGAGCCCGGCGAACTTGCGGCTGTAGGCCAGCGGCACGACCGGTACGCCGGCGGAGAACGCGCCGATGGTTGCGTGCATGCGTGCGCCGAC
Source organism: Stutzerimonas frequens (assembly GCF_024448335.1). Taxonomy (GTDB): domain Bacteria; phylum Pseudomonadota; class Gammaproteobacteria; order Pseudomonadales; family Pseudomonadaceae; genus Stutzerimonas; species Stutzerimonas frequens. The sequence goes on along the minus strand of NZ_JAMOHM010000002.1, from coordinate 111,439 downwards.
GAAGAAGTCCATGCCGCTGATGTAGGACTTGGCCTCGATCGGCCCCTTGAAGCGTGGCGCCAGCTTGAGCTCGGGATACTGCTGCTGCAGTTGCTGGGACACGGTGTAGTCATCCTCGGCCGGGAAGCCGATCGGGATCACGTGGGGTACCAGGTGTACTTCGTGGCCGCGCTCGAGCAGCGTGCGGATCAGCCGGTCGGTCAGCGCCTTGTAGTCGGCACGCAGGCCGAACTGATTGGCCGTGCCTTCGTATCCGCCGTGATGCAGCAGTGCCGAGACGCTGAGGCCGACAGCCAGCTTGCTCGGATCGCGCTGTTCGCTCTGGCGCTCGAAGGGCAGGGCGAAGGCGACGTCGATGACTTCGTCGCGATTGGGGATGTTGAGCTGCTTGAGCACATCGAAGGACTGGTGATCGCGGGCGAAGACCATGGTGCTCTTCTTCATCGCCCAGGCCGAGGCCTTGGTACCCCAATCGGACTTGAACGGGCCGATGGTCTGCGGCGACAGGATCAGCGGCACGCGGCCACCCAGTGCCATGCCCTTGCTGACCAGCAGCTTGATCAGGCGCTTGGCGCCATAGATGTCGGAAAAGCTGTCGCCCTCGCCGATGTCGAAGACCGCATCACAGGAGCTGATCGCCTGGTACAGGCCGTGGGGATTCTTCAGCAGCGCCTTCTCGTTGAACTCGATGAATTCGTACTTGAAACGCTCGGTGGACGGCGGGTAGTCGCAGGGGCCGGACGAACCGATGATCAGGAACTCCGGGGTGATCCCGCATTTGCGCGCGGCCTCGTCGATCAGCAGCATGTTGGAAATGCTCAGGGCGCCAACCCCGAGGTTGCCGGATGAGAACGAGTGCCATAGCAGTCCGAATTTCATGTTCGAGTCACTCCAGAATCAGTCAGCGGTGTGCGCGGGGGTAGGGCCAATGGCAGTGCAGTCGTTCGCCAGGTGTTTGCGCATGAGCTCCATCTGAGGACGGTCCTCGCCCTTGCGCGGCTCGATTGCAAGCTTGTAGGTGCCCCAGCCGGGGCCGCCGGCCCAGTAGGCGCTGGGTACGCAGTTGTCATTGAGGTAGGCGAGCAGGTTGTCCATGGCGACGGCCGCTTCGGGCAGGTCGTCGGGAATGCCGTATTCGCCGAGGAAGCCTCGCTGGCCGTGTTTCTTCAGCCACTCGATAAACGGGCGAGCGCGCTCGACGCCGATCATCGGGTCGATGTCGCGGCTGGTCTGCGCCATGTATTTGCCGGAGAAGTCCTGGTCGAAATACAGGTGCGCTTCGTAGACGATGCGCTCGGCCGGGTCGTTGATCAGGAAGTTGGCGTTCACCTGTGGCCAGTGATACGCACTCGACCAGCGCTCGCCCTCGACGAAGATCAGCGTCTGATCATCGACTTCGCGAATCGCATCGACCGCCGCCTGCGCCGCGCCTGGCCAGAGCCCGACGGTGCCGTACGGCTCGTTCATGATGTCGTAGCCGAGCAGGCCGCGATGGCCTTTGAAGCGTTCGGCCAGCTGTCGCCAGACCGAGGCATAGGCTTCGTAGGGCACCTTGCTCGAGCCGATCAGCTCGCCGTGGTAACGACCGTAGTTGTGCATATCGAGAATGACCTTCTGGCCATTCATCGCGGCCAGATCCAGGGTCTTCTTCAACAACCGGATCTGGTCGAAGTTCAATCCATCATCCAAGGAATGTTGAACCCGCTCCCAGATGAAGGGGAAACGGATCAGCTTGATCCCCTGATCGGCGTAGTACTTGAAATGCTTCTTTTGCGGATAGAAGTAATGGGTACCGTTCTTTCCGGGGGTGATATGGGGCGCGAAGCCGGCACCGGACAGATTGACCCCCAATAACGCGAGGCCGTCATCGCCCTTCGGCCAATCGGCGGCGCAGACGCCCATGGCCGACAGCGCGGCCGTCAATCCCAGGGCCAGTCGCGTAGAACGTCTGGCGGGCCGGTTGGGGTGTCTGATCATTAGCTAACACCTATCTTCAGGCAAAAAAACGTCTACTGACGCGCTTGGTCAGTTGCAAAGGCAGAGGAAGAATGCGAACCGGTGGGTTCGGCAAGGCGACGGGATAACCGTCGCCATGCGGCTCACCTGTTATTTGGTGCTGGCGTATTCGTACTGGTAGTAGCCGTACTCGCCATAGGTGGAGGCCTTGCGTACCACGGCGTTGAATATCACGCCCTTGACCAGCAGGCCGTTCTGCTCGAGACGACGCTTGGCCGCTTCGATTTCCTTCAGGCCGTTGAGGCCATAGCGGGTGACCATCAGCGTGGTGCCGGCCTGGCTGCCGACCAGAGCGGCGTCGGTGACGGCCAGGATCGGCGGGGTATCGAAGATCACCAGGTCGTACATGTGGCTGATCTCCTTGACGAAGCGCGAGAAGTTCTCGTGCATCAGCAGTTCCGACGGGTTCGGCGGCAGCTGGCCATGGGTGATCACATGCAGGTTGTTGAGCTGGGTCTTCTGGATGGCATCGAACAGGGTGATGCGGCCGGAGAGGATATCCGACAGACCCTTGTCGCCATCGCAACGCATGACCTTGTGCAGGTAGCCCTTGCGCATGTCGGCGTCGATCAGCAGCACGCGCTTGCCGGACTGCGCGACCACGGCAGCCAGGTTGGTGGTGACGAACGACTTGCCCACCGCCGGGCTCGGGCCGGTGATCATCAGCACGTTGTTCTTGGCCTCGATCATGGCGAAGTGCAGGCTGGTACGCAGGCTGCGCATCGCTTCGGTGGCCAGGTCGGCGGGCTCGTTGATGGTCAGCAGGTAGGAGGCGGTGCTCTTGTCCCGCTTGAAGTTGGCCAGACGTTTTTCCAGCGCGGCCTGCTTGTCGGTGAACGGAATCGAGGCATACACCGGGGTGCCGGTACGCTCGATGTCTTCCGGATTCTCCACGCCGCGCTTCAGGGCTTCACGTACGTAGACGAAGGCCGTGGCGAGCAGGGCGCCGAGCAGGGTGAAGACGATCACCACTAGCGGCTTGTTCGGCTTGACCGGGTTCTCCAGGTCAGCTGCGGCATGGTCGATGATGCGCACGTTGCCCACGGTGCCGGCGCGGATGATGTCCAGCTCCTGGGTCTTGTTCAGCAGCATGGAGTAGGTTTCCGAGGAGACCTCGACATCACGGTTCAGGCGCAGCAGTTCCTGCTGGGTGGAGGGCAGGGTGCCAATCTGCTTCTCCAGCTCTTCCTTCTGCATCTGCAGCTGGTTGATCTGGTTCATCAGGGCCTGGAAGTTCGGGTGCTGACGGGTGAAGCGGCGCTCCATCTCGGTGCGCTTGAGGTTCTGCTCGGAGATCTGCTTCTCCAGATCGACGATGCGGTCGAGCACCGACTGGGTCTCGGCGGTGATGTCCACCGAGCCGGACCCGGTCTGGTACTTGTTGAGAGCGGTCTGTGCGGCTTCCAGCTTCTTGCGTACCGCCGGAACCTGCTCGTTGAGGAATTCCAGGCTCTGCGTGGCTTCGGCGGCATTGCGAGCAACGTTCTGCTCGACATAGAGGTTGGCGACTTCCTCCAGCACACGAATGGCATGGGCCGGGTCCTGATCCTCGAGCGTCACGTTGACGATGCCGGACTGCTTGCCGCGCTCGGCGGCCGAGAGACGCTGCTGATAGCTCTCGGTGGTGTTGTAGGTCCGGTTCTTGATCACGGTGAAGGTGGTGCCGGGGCGTGCGTTCAGCTCGGCCACGGTAGCCCGATAGTCTTCGTTCTCGACCGGCTCGCCAACGATGCCCTGGATGAGCACTTCGCCATCTTCGTCACGCAGGATGAATCCGTTGTTCTCGGCCGCCTCCAGGGTCAGCTCCTTGCCGTGCATCTTGTCCGGCACTTCCAGCTGAGTGACCTTAAGTGTCTCGCCACCCCAGGCGTAGCCGCCCAGCCCGGCCGGATGCCAGCCCAGCTCACCTTCCTCGCTCGGCTCGAAACGGCGCGCCATGAAACCGCCAATGATCGGGAAGTGATGCGGCTTGATGATGATGTCGAGGTTCAGGTTGCTCACCGCGCCACCCACCACCGAGCGCGACTTGAGCAGGGCGATTTCCGTCTGTGCGGGCGAAACCGGCGGGTTGGTGTTGACCACGTCGGTCAGGCTCGGCAACCCGTTCTTGGGCTCGATCTGGATCATCGCGCTGGCCAGGTAAACCGGCGTCGCGAGCAGCGCATAGGCGATCCCGAGCGCGGCGAAGAAGCCGGTGATCCCGAGAATGAGCACGCGGTTATTGATGAAGGTGTCAAAGAGGTGGGCCAGATCGATGTCCTTGTCCTCTTTGGTTTCATAGATTGGGCGGGGCATGGTTGTCATCGAAGTTCCTTCTTCATTTCAGGTAAGGAAGCCAGCTCTCGACGGATTTCGTCAGGAGATTGTGGACGTGTTCAAAAGCGGGTTTGGATTGACGGTAGGGGTCCGGAATCTCCAGATCGTCTTGCCATTTGCCGATGAGAAACGTTTTGCCATGCACCTCGGGTGCGATCTGGCGAAGATGCTGTATATGGCTATGCTCCATTGCCAGGATCAGGTCCGCCTCGTGCAACATGTGGCTGTCGACCTGGCGCGCGCAGTGGGCCGGAAATTCCAGTCCATGGTCCTGCAATACTTCATGAGCGGTTTTGTCCATGGGGTTACCTACTAGTGCACCAATGCCTGCCGAACTGATCGTCAGGCCCTGGTCGCCGAGTCTGTGCAGGAACAACGCCTCGGCCGTGGGGCTTCGGCAGATGTTTCCGACACAGACGATCAAGATGTTCTTGAACATGCTGTTCACCCTCGCGGCCGCGTATTCGCAGCCTCCGGGAAACCCCCCGGGGTGAACGAAAATGAGATTTTTGGGAGCATCATTAGTTCCGTCCTGTCACGCGCCTTGAACGTGACTTGTTCCAGTCTTTTCAGCGCTGCGCGGGTGCGCTCGCCGATCAGTACACGTCCTTGTTGAGCAGCAGGGCTGGCGGGGTGCGCACGAGGATGTAGAGGTCGAACCAGACCGACCAGCGCTCGATATAGTCGAGGTCGAACTCGACCCGCTTCTCGATCTTCTCCAGGGTGTCGGTTTCGCCACGATAGCCGTTGATCTGGGCCCAGCCAGTGATGCCCGGCTTGACCCGGTGGCGTGCCGAGTACTCGGCCACGGCGTCTTCGAACAGCACGCCGGCGGCCTTGGTCGCGGTCGCATGGGGGCGTGGGCCGACCATCGACATGCTGCCGAGGAAGACGTTCAGCAGTTGCGGCAGCTCGTCCAGGCTGGTCTTGCGGATGAAGCGACCGACGCGGGTGATGCGGTCGTCGCCGCGGGTGGTCTGGCGGTCGGCATTGGCATCGGATTTTTCGTGGTACATCGAGCGGAACTTGAAAACCTCGATGAGGCGGTTGTTGTAGCCGTAGCGTTTCTGCTTGAACAGCACCGGACCGGGCGAATCGAGCTTGATGGCCAGAGCGATCAGCAGCATGACCGGGGCTGCGGCGAGCAGCGCAATGCTGGAGATGACGATGTCTTCCAGACGCTTGAAGAACGGCGACCAGCCACGCAGCGGCAGATCGGAGGCGATCAGCGTCGGCAGGCCGCCGACCTCGGTGATGCGCTTGTCGGCGTGACGGAAGGCGACCATGTCCGGCACCAGCAGGACGTTGACCGGCAGCTTGCGCAGCTCGGCGATCAGCTGGCCGATGCGGCTGTCGGCAAACCAGGGCAGGGCGACCAGCACCTGGGTAACCTTCTCTTCACGAATCATCTGTTCGAGGTCGCGGGTGTTGCCCAGCAGCGGCAGGTTGGCGAGCTGGTTCGGCAGGCGCTCCAGGCGATCATCGATGAAACCGAGCACGCCGGTGCGGATGTCGCGGTTGTGCTGCAGGTATTCCGCAACGCGCATGCCGTTCTCCGTACCGCCGAGGATCACCGCGTTCTGCAGGAACATGCCGCGGGCCATCAGCCGGCGGAACAGCGCAAGCATGGCCAGGCGCTCGGCGCCGAACAGGACGGCGCTGGTGAAGAACCAGAAAGCCAGGTGCTGGGCGTTCAGGTAGCTGAACAGCCCCATGCCCTGGTGCATGAAGATGAGGAAGCTGAAGGCCGCCGCCCAGGCGACGAACATCACGCGGAAGCGCAGCAGGGTGCTGAACACCTCTTCGCTATAGATGCCTACCGTCTGGAAGATGATGATGCTGAGTACCGCGAAGAACCCGAGAAACGCACTGAACGGACCGCTCGCGGGAAGCTCCAGAAACGCCAGCAGCAACAGGCCGGGCAGGATGGCTGTCAGGCCATGGATCAGGCGGACACTGGCCAGGAAGTAATCGACGAAACTCGGGTGAGCATATTCAAGGGTTCCAACAGACTGTACGCGCATACAAGGCTCCATCCTCAGCTCAAAGCTGGCTCAAATCTCGAATTAATCGCCGCGGTACGCGGGGGTTTGATAGCAGGCCGCCATCGCAACCGTGATCGGGACTCCTGCTCCGACCGTGCCTCTCAGAATGAGTTCAGTACTAGCCAGCCGGCTACCAGAAAAAGGACGCTTTTCACTCGAGCGGCGCAAACAGCTGTTTTGCAAAGGTTTTATCGAAGGCGGGAGGCGGGCTAGGGCTGGCGTGGCGGTGTTGAGCGGCTGACCGGCGGCACGATTGATCGAACATTTGGATTAATACCGCTGCGTTTGGCACATACAACTTCGGCCCGTGTGCCGTGTCTGAAGCAGCGGTGTATCTGCGAAGGGAACTACTGTCATGAGTGACGCCAAGGCGCTGCTGATATTGCATGGGAAACAGGCGCTCAATGATGAGGTGCGTGAGGCTGTACGGCAGCAGCGTGAGCTCGGCTGGGAGCTGGCGGTGCGCGTGACATGGGAGGCGGGTGATGCACAGCGGCTGGTCCGTGAGGCGCTGGCCGCCGGATACCCTATCGTGATCGCAGGAGGCGGTGACGGCACGTTGCGTGAGGTCACCGAGGCGATGCTCGAGGCCAACACCGATGCCAGCCTGGCGCTGATGCCGCTCGGCAGTGCCAATGATTTCGCCAGGGCTGCGGGCATTTCCCTCGATCCGTTCGAGGCGCTGGCATTGCTGGGTGAGCCGCCGCAGGCGGTCGATGTTGGCGAGATGGATGGCCAACCATTCGTCAACATGGCCACCGGCGGCTTCGGTTCGCAGGTCACGGCCAGCACGTCCGAGGAGCTCAAGCGCTTCCTCGGTGGCGGCGCCTATCTGCTGACTGGCCTCACCCGCTTTTCGGAAATCCATTCGGCGCGAGGTCGCTTCAGCGGTCCGGGTTTCGACTGGGAAGGCGACTTCCTCGCCCTTGGTATCGGCAACGGTCGGCAGGCCGGCGGCGGTCAGCTGCTCTGTCCGCAGGCGACCATCAACGACGGTCTGCTCGATCTGTGCATCGTGCCTGCTCCGGCGGATACCGTCGGCACCCTCGGCACCCTGCTAAGCGGGGGGCTGCTGGGCGTCGATGCCGTGTCGGTCAGTGCGCGCGTCCCTTGGCTGAACGTCGAGGCGCCGAAGGCAATCGACATCAACCTCGACGGCGAACCGTTTTCCGGCGCCACTTTGCATTTCGGCGTGCGCGCCGGTGCGTTGCGCATGCACCTGCCGGCGGATTCGCCGCTGCTGGTGCGCCCCGATGCCGGCCCGGCGTGAGGGCTGCGGTTGGCTGGCTGAATTATTGTCCTTGGCGCTTAAAGCCAGGCCGGATACGGCCGATATGTGCTTTACGATGTTTTCCCAAGGAGCCTGGATATGGCCGGCATACTCGATTCAGTCGATCAGCGCACCCGACTGGTGGGGCAGAATCGCCTGGAAATTCTCATGTTCCGGCTCGGCGGACGGCAGAAGTTCGCCATCAATGTGTTCAAGGTGCAGGAAGTCGTCCAGCTACCGAAGATGACTCTCATGCCGCATCGACACGGCTCGGTCTGTGGCGTGGTCAATCTGCGCGGCCAGACACTGCCGGTCATCGACCTGTCCCGTGCCATCGGCCTGCGACCGCTGGTACCGGATGAGCGCAGCACCATCATCGTCACCGAATACAACCGCACCGTGCAGGCATTCCTGGTCGGCGGTGTGGACCGCATCGTCAACCTGAACTGGGATGAGGTGATGCCGCCGCCGAGCACCGCCGGCCGCCAGCATTACCTGACCTCCATCACCAAGGTCGACGACGAGCTGGTGGAAGTGATCGATGTGGAGAAGGTGCTGGCCGAGATCGTGCCGTACGACACCAGTATCTCCGCCGAGCGCCTGGCCGACCCTATTCTCGAGCGAGCCCGCGGCCGTGAAGTGCTCTGTGTGGACGACTCTACCGTCGCCCTGGCGCAGTTGCGCGAGACCCTGAGCCAGCTCGGCCTGAAAGTTCACACCGCCAGTGACGGTCTGAAGGGCCTGAACATGCTCAAGGCTTGGGCCGACGCCGGTGAGGTGCTGACCGACAAGCTGCTGATGGTCTTTACCGATGCCGAGATGCCGGAGATGGACGGCTACCGGTTGACCACCGAGATCCGCCACGATCCGCGCCTGCGCGATCTCTACGTAGTGCTGCATACCTCGCTGTCCGGCAGCTTCAACCTGGCGATGGTGCAGAAGGTTGGTTGTGACAACTTCCTTTCCAAGTTCCAGCCGGAAAAGCTCGTCGACGTCATTCAGGATCGCTTGCAGCAGGGCAAAGACGCCTGACCGATCGACACCGGCCCGGCGGCTGAAATCCGCCGGGCTGCGCTGTATGCTGCTGTGCTTTGGTCCAGGAGGCGCAGCATGCATCTCTCCTCGCTTTATCGCTTTCCTCTGAAATCTGCCGCTGGCGAATCGTTGCAGCAGTGCCCGAGCGATGCTCTGGGTCTGCTCGGTGATCGCCGCTGGATGGTCGTCGCGGCCGGGACTGGTCGGTTCCTGACGCAGCGCGCGGTGCCACGCATGGCACTGCTGCAAGCGCACTGGCAGGACGAAATGACCCTGCGTCTGGGCGCGCCGGGGATGCCGGAGTTGCTCGTGCCGGTGCCGGACGATACGACGCTACGCTGTGTACAGATCTGGAACTCCAACCCGGTGGTCCCCGATGCCGGCGAGGCCGCGGCGGCCTGGCTGTCAGAAGCGCTTGGCCAGGCCTGTCGGCTGGTGCATCTGCCTATCGACGATGGCATCCAGGTCGATCTGGATTACGCGCGGCTGGGCGAGCGCACGGCGTTCAGTGATGGTTTTCCTTTTTTGCTGATCGGGCAGGCGTCACTCGACGATCTGAGCCGCCGCGTCGGCCGTTCGCTGGAGATGCTGCGTTTTCGGCCAAACCTGGTGGTCAGCGGTGCCGAGCCCTACGCTGAGGACAGCTGGAAGCGCATTCGCATCGGTGCACTCACGTTTCGCGTGGTCAAGCCCTGCTCGCGATGCGTCATTCCCACCCTCGACCCGCTGACCGCCGAGCGGGCGGCCGATCGGGAACCGCTGACCACGCTGTTGAGCTATCGCAAGGGACCGGGTGGCGTCTTCTTCGGGCAGAACCTGATCACCGAGGGCTGTGGCGAGCTGGCGGTCGGCATGCCGCTGGAGGTGCTGGAGTAGCACGCCTGACCTGCGTGCAGCGCAGGCCTGCGCGCTCATTGCGACTCGAAGAAGCGTTCGTGCCATTCCACCAGTGGCTGTGGTGAGTTCAGCTTCTGTCCGTAGATCACCGAGTAGGTCAGCACGTTCTGCACGTATTGGCGGGTTTCGTCGAACGGGATGTTTTCCACCCAGACATCGAACGACAGATGTTCGGCGTTACGCAGCCATTGCCGGACACGCCCGGGTCCGGCGTTGTATGCCGCCGAAGCCAGGACGCGGTTGCCGTTGAACTGACCGTAGATCTGACTCAGGTAGGCGGTGCCCAGCTGGATGTTGGTGTGCGGATTGAGCACCTGCTGCGTTGAGGACAGCGGGATGCCGAAACGCCTGGCGGTCTCCTTGGCTGTGGCGGGCATCAGTTGCATCAGGCCGGTGGCGCCGACGTGCGAGCGCGCATCGGACATGAATGCGCTTTCCTGGCGGGTGATGGCGAACGCCCAGCTCGGATGAATCTGCCGGGTACGGGCGGCCTGGACCAGCGCGCTGCGATGAGCCATGGGGAAGCGGATGTCCAGGTCGTCCCAGTACTGGGCCTGGCTGATGGTGCGGATGGCCGGGAAATACCATTCCTTTTCATAGGCAAGCCGCGCCTGGGCCACCAGTTCGTCGCGACTGAACAGTCGGCTGACGTGATACCACTCGCGACGGCCATCGACGATCTGGCCGCGATCGTGAAACTCCAGCGCGCGGCGGATGCCTGCGGTGTTGCGTACCTTCTGCACGACTTTAGCGTCGAGCGCCAGCGGCTGGTGGTTGAGTTTGTAAGGCGCCTGGATGCGATCGGCCGAGAGGAAACCGTAGAAGTCGCGCTCCTGTGCCACCGGCTTGTAGAGCAGGGCAGTCTGCTTGCTCTCCGGCTTGGCGAGTTGCAGGCTACGCGCCTGCCAGTAACGCCAGCGATTGGTGTTGGCCAGTTCGTCGGGGAAGCGTTGAGTCAGCCGGTAGGCTTCGTCCCACTGGCCCAGGCGCAGGAGCAGGCGTGCACGCCATTCGCTGACGGTATTGTCGCGAAGCTCCGGATCGTACTCGGCCATGACCTTCAGGGCGCGACTATCGAAGCGCTTGGCGAGAGTCAGTCCGACCTGCCGGGCGATCGCGACCTTCTCGTCGCTCGAGAAGGCGAAGCGACGCGCATAACTGTCGAGCAGGGTCAGCGCCTGTTCCGGGTCCTGTCGCGCCAGCCGGCGCAGTCCGATCGAGACGACATCGGCCATGGTCGCACTGGTCGAGGCGAAACGTTCCGGCTGGCGAAGCATCTGCGGTTTCTGCGCGACATCGATCATCAGCTGGCCTTGCGCCTGCAACGTCGGCAGCCGCTTGACCAGATAGCTGGCGACGCCGTAGTTGCCACTCTCGACCGCGAGCTTGGTGCGCTTCCAGCGCCGCTCCTCGGTCAGCAATCCCTTTGCCTGCCAGAGCTCGAACGCCGGGTCGCAGGAGTTGTGCTGGGACTTGCCGACCAGCCAGAGACGCTCCACGGCAGCATCGGCGCCCGGCAGGTCGTTGCGCAGCTGGTATCCGGCGAACAGGCAGTCCAGTTCCGTGAAGTTCATCTTTGGGTCGTAGTGGCGGACGTAGGTCTGCCAGTCGCCGCGGGCGGCCAGCAGCCGCAGCCAGCGCAACTTCATCCAGCTGATCTGCGGCAGGTCGCCGTGCTCGGCAAGGAATTTCTCGACTTCCTGATTGCTGGCGCTTTTGAGGCGGTTGGTCAGCTCGTCGTAGGCGAGGTACGGCGTCAGGGGATAGTCGCGCAGGGCATTGAGGTGGCGGCGATAGGGTCCACTGTCGCCTTTGGCCAGGGCCTGCTTGGCCTCATCGTAATACTGGCGCTGCTGGCTGAGGGTGGCGGCGGACGCGTCCAGGCCAAGAGCTGCAACGAACAGGCAGAAACACAAACTGGAGAGTCGGCCGCGCATGGTACATCCGTAAAACGGGGGCTTTGGATAACAGGCGGCTTGCTGCGCCGGGGGGGGGGCTCAGGAACGGCCTGCTGCAGCAACTAGCTTAGCGTGCCGGATCGGCCAGTTAAACGCGGTTTAAGCTCTGGAAACAAACAATGGCGGACTTCCGACGAGCGTAGCTCCCAAACAGCGAAATCGCCGTTTCGCTGGGGGCGCACACACGCGTCGTCGAAGGGGGAGCAGCCAATGTGATCGGGGCCCAGCGAGCGGCATCTGCTAGAATGCGCGCCCTGTTTTCCGGAGGTAGTCATGACCCTGCTCAAGTTCACCGATGTATCTCTCGCGTACGGCACCACGCCGCTGCTCGATGGCGTGTCCTGGCAGATCGCACGGGGCGAGCGGGTCTGCATCATCGGCCGCAACGGGACGGGCAAATCCAGCATGCTGCGCCTGGTCAAGGGCGACCGCTCGGCAGATGACGGCGAGATCTGGCGCGCGCCGGGGCTGAAGATCGGCGAGCTACCGCAGGAGCTCCCGCGCGCCGACGACCGCACGGTTTTCGACGTGGTCGCCGAGGGGCTGGCGGGCGTGGGTGAGCTGCTCGCCGAGTACCATCATCTGAGCATGAACATTCAGGATCAGGACGACCTGGACAAGCTCATGCATGTGCAGCAGGCACTGGAAGCCAAGGACGGCTGGCGCCTGCAGCAGCTGGTGGAAAGCACGCTGAGCCGCCTGCAGCTGCCGGCCGACCGGACTCTGGCCGAGCTGTCCGGTGGCTGGCGCCGCCGCGTGCTGCTGGCACAGGCGCTGGTCTCCGAGCCCGACCTGTTGCTGCTCGACGAGCCCACCAACCATCTGGACATCGGTGCCATCGCCTGGTTGGAAGAGGCGCTGACCGGCTTCAACGGTGCCGTGCTGTTCATCACCCACGATCGTGCTTTCCTGCAGAACCTCGCCACTCGCATTCTGGAGCTGGACCGCGGCCACCTGATCGACTGGAACGGCGATTACGCCAGCTTCCTGGTGCACAAGGAGCAGCAGCTCGCCGCCGAGGAAACCGCCAACGCGCTGTTCGACAAGAAGCTCGCTCAGGAAGAAGTCTGGATTCGCCAGGGCATCAAGGCTCGACGCACCCGCAACGAAGGTCGGGTGCGTGCGCTCAAGGCGCTGCGTGCCGAGCGCGGCGAGCGGCGTGATCGGCAGGGCAAGGCCAGCTTTCAAGTGGAAGTCGCGGAAAAATCGGGCAAACAGGTGGTTGTCGCGGAGCACATCAGCTTCGCCCATCCAGGTGGCGAGCCGCTGATTCGCGACTTCTCCATCGTTATTCAGCGCGGCGACCGCATCGGGCTGCTCGGTGCCAACGGCACCGGCAAGACCACCCTGCTCAAGCTGCTGCTGGGCGAGCTGCAACCCAGCAGCGGTGCGATCGAGTTCGGCACCAAGCTGGAAGTGGCGTATTTCGACCAATTGCGTCACCAGCTGGAGCTGGAGAAGACCGTGGTGGACAACCTCGCCGAAGGGCGCGAGTTCATCAGTATCGATGGCCAGAATCGCCATGTGCTGAGCTATCTCGGCGACTTCCTGTTCAGCCCGCAACGGGCGCGCACGCCAGTCAAGGCGCTGTCTGGTGGGGAGCGGGCACGGCTCTTGCTCGCCAAGCTGTTCAGTAAGCCGGCCAACCTGCTGGTGCTGGACGAACCGACCAACGATCTCGATGTGGAAACCCTCGAGCTGCTCGAGGAAGTGCTGCTCGGCTTCCAAGGCACGGTGCTGATGGTCAGCCACGATCGTGCCTTCCTCGATAACGTGGTCACCAGCACCCTGGTGTTTCAGGGCGGGGGTGAGGTGCGCGAGTACGTCGGTGGCTATCAGGACTGGTTGCGCCAGGGGGGATCGCCGCGCCTGCTCGGCGTTGCCGAATCCGGCGGCGAGACGAAAGAGGCGAGCAAGCCTCAGCCGGCTCCGGTCGCGCCGGTCGCGACCGAGGCCGCGCCAGCGAAGAAGAAGCTCAGCTACAAGCTGCAGCGCGAGCTGGAAGCGCTGCCAGGGCAGATCGATGAGCTGGAAAAGCGGATCGAGGTACTGCAGGCCGAAGTGTCCGAGCCGGCCTTCTACCAGCAGCCGGCTGACGTGACTGCCGCCGCGCTGGCTCGTCTCGAAGCGCTGCAACAGGAACTGGACGGGTTGCTGGAGCGCTGGGCCGAGCTGGAGGAGTAAGGCGATACGTTCGCAGGCGATTCGAGCGAGCACGGCAGGCTGCGGTCACGGCTTATGAGATGGATCAATGCCATGCGCGCTGACGCGTAGTTAAGTAGCCGCATTGGATCATGCAGTCATGATGGAGCGTCAATGGCAATCGAATACCGCATCACCCTGGATGATGAACACGATTTCAGTTACCGGATCGAACTGGATCGTGACTATGACCGGGAGGTCGCCGCACAGGCGCCGAAATGGACTCGCCTCGAACATCAACGTTGCTCGAATTGCCCGCTCAGCAAGGATCAGTTCAGTCATTGCCCGGCCGCGGTGGATCTGCACCGGGTGATCGAGGACTTTCAGGGCCTGCCGGCGGTGAAGAAGGCCCTCGTCTGGGTGCGCACGCCGGAACGCGAGTACACCAAGCTGGTGGGGTTGGACGAAGGTCTACGCGCGTTGCTCGGGGTAATCATGGCGACCAGTGCCTGTCCGGTGCTCGGCCGGCTCAAGCCCATGGCCCAGCAACATCTGCCGTTCGCCAGCAATCATGAGTTCGTTCTGCGCGCAGTGTCGCTCTACCTGGCGCGGCAGTACTTCAACTTGCGCGAAGGTCGGCATGCCGACTGGGAGCTGCGCGGGCTGGTGCGTTCCTTCCAGCAGCTGCAGCTGGTCAATCAGGCGTTCTGGCAGCGCATCCACGATACCTGTCACGCCGACTCCAACCTCAAGGCCTTCCTGACCTTCTTTTCGATGGCGTCGAGCCTAACTTACTCGCTGGAGACCCAGCTGCAGAAGATCCGGCCGCTGGTCATGTGTGCCGGCGAAGGGGTCGAAGCCGTCTGAGCGACGGCTTGCGCGGCCGGCATCCGCGCAAGCCTGCAGCTGTCCTTACTCGGCTTTCTTGAGGCGTACGGCCAGCACGTCGCACGGGGCACCGTGCAGGATGTCGTTGGCCGTTGAGCCCAGCAACAATGCCAGGCCATGACGGCCGTGGCTGCCGACCACGATGAGATCGCAGTGTTGTTCCTTGGCCAGGCGGTGCACTTCCTGGCGCGGCTGGCCGTAGGCGAGGTGGCGCTGTTCGGGCGCCAGGCTCGGGTAGCTGTCGGCGAAACCGTTCATGCGCTCGCGCGCCTGGTCGAACTGTTGCTGCTGCAGCATGGACAGGTCCATCGGAACGTCGCCGCCGAAGGCCATGGCCATGGGTTCGATGATGTGCACCAGGCTGAGCTTGGCGCCGCTGGTGCTGGCCAGTGCCTGGGCACGCGCGACGACCGGGTGGCACTCTTCCGTCAGATCGACGGCGACCAGAATGTGCTGATAGGGCATGGTTTTTTCTCCTTGCGTACCGGTCGGCTGTGGCTGGCTTTCCGGCTTCATATGGGTAAGTACCCTTTTGTTTAACGGGTTTATACGACCTTGCTTCGAGCTGTGCCAGTGGCTTGTTGTCACTAGCGATGACGTCGACAGGGTACGGGCTGTTATGATGGCGGCCCTTGCGCCGCGTCACTGTCCCGGCTCGTCGAGCCGTTGCACGATCATGTGACGTCGGACCTGTTGCCGCGCGGCTTCCGTGAACGGCTTGTGATCGAGAAAACACCATGCTGATGTTCGACTCCGACTATTCGCTCGCCTGGGCCCTGTACGGCATCGCTGCGCTGGGCTGCCTGCTGTTCTGGTTCCGCGTGACACGTTGGATGTGGCGCTGGCTGCGCGAATCGCTGCGTCTGGCTGCCGCTGTGCTGTTGTTCACGCCGACGATCGTCGATCCTGCCAAGGAACTGTTTGCCCCGGCTGTGGCCATTACAGCCATGGATATCTTGTTCCAGGTCGGCAACAACGCTTGGCGGGCGGTGGCCGATCTGGCCCTGTACGGCTTGATCGCCTTTGCGCTCTATCTGGTGCTCGTGGCGATCCGCTGGCCGCTCGAACGGCGTTTTGGCCGCCGTGGCGAGGCGGCGGATGACGGTGAGGATCCGCGCACGCTGCGTGAGCGCCTCGAGCAGGATGACGACGACCACTACGAGCCGGACTATGCGCCAGCGCGCGGGCGTGTCCGTACCGAGCCCCGTATCTAGGGCCTCGACGCTTCAAGTCAATCATCGGGAGATGACGCATGTGCGAGCTGCTTGGCATGAGCGCCAACGTGCCCACCGATATCGTGTTCAGCTTTACCGGGCTCATGCAGCGGGGTGGCAAGACCGGACCGCACAAGGACGGCTGGGGCATTGCCTTCTACGAGGGGCGAGGCCTGCGCCTGTTTCAGGACCCGGTCGCCAGCTGTGAATCCGAAGTGGCGAAGATGGTGCAGCGCTACCTGATCAAGAGCGAGGTGGTGATCGGCCATATCCGCCACGCCAATGTTGGCAAGGTCGCCCTGGTCAATACTCACCCCTTCGTTCGCGAGCTGTGGGGCCAGCACTGGTGCTTCGCGCACAACGGCCAGCTGTCCGATTTCGAGCCGCCTCGGGGTATCTATCGCCCGGTCGGTGATACCGACAGCGAGCGTGCATTCTGCGATCTGTTGAATCGCATTCGTCTGGACTTCCCAGATCGTTGCGCTGCCGAGGATCTGCTGCCGGTTCTGCTGGGTGCCTGCCAGGAGTACCGTCGCAAGGGCGTGTTCAACTGCTTGCTAAGCAACGGTGAATGGCTGTTCAGCTTCTGTAGCAGCAAGCTGGCCGAGATCACCCGGCGCGCCCCGTTCGGTCCGGCCCAGCTCAAGGATGCCGAGTTGATGGTGAACTTCCACGCCGAGACCACGCCGGACGACGTGGTCACCGTACTGGCGACCGAGCCCCTGACCGACAACGAGCAGTGGACGCTGCACGAACCCGGGCAATGGAGCCTGTGGCGACTGGGCGAGCGTGTGGCGACGGGCAGGATGGCTTGATGCTGAGAAGTTACCTGCGGCTCACGCTGTTCACCTTCGGTCTGCTGGTCGGCATCCAGGTACCTGGCTTCATCGAAGCTTATGCGCAGCATGTCGAGGCCCGACGGCTGGAGGCGGAGCAGGGCTTGCGGGGCTTTCAGGAGACCGCGCGACGCTTCTTCGAGGGCGATCTGGATGCGCTCGTGCGGCACTACCGCGACAGCACCGACCCGGTTTTCCAGAGCGATGCGCAGAGCGTCGAACAGCTGGTGAGCCGTGCCCGTATGCTAGAGCGTGAGTGGCAAGCCATGCAGCGGCCCTGGTATGCGCGCGCCGTGCACGTCCTGTTCGGAGCGGAGCGCAGCCTGCGGCAGCAGGTCTGGGACAGCTACCGCTTCCAGGTACTGCTGGCGCCCGAAGCCATCGCCTGGGGGCTGAGCTGCGCGGTTCTGCTGGCCTGGCTGGTGGAAAGCCTGCTGCTGGCGGCGAGCTTTCCCTTTCGTTCTCGCGTGCGGCGCTACCGCTCGTTTCGCTGAGTACCGCAGCGGTATTGGTGTTCGCGGACCTGGTGTCGGCGCGTCCCTGTGCCGGTCCGATCACTTGGCGAGAAACTTCATCCCTTCTTCGAGCCCGCTGAGGGTCAACGGATACATGCGATCCTCCACCAGTTCGCGAACGATGCCGGTGGAGGTGGTATAGCCCCAGGTGTCCTTGGGGTAGGGGTTGATCCAGATGAGCTTCTTGTACTTCTCCATGAAGCGCTGCATCCACACGTAGCCGGCTTCCTCGTTCCAGTGCTCGACGCTGCCGCCCGGCTGGGTGATCTCGTAGGGCGCCATCGCGGCATCGCCAACGAACACCACCTTGTAGTCCGCACCGTACTTGTGCAGCACGTCGAGGGTGGAGGTGCGCTCCGAGGTGCGGCGGAAGTTGTTCTTCCACACCGATTCGTAGATGAAGTTGTGGAAGTAGAAGTACTCGAGGTGCTTGAACTCGGTCTTGCAGGCCGAGAACAGCTCCTCGCAGACCTTGACGTGGGCGTCCATCGAGCCGCCGATATCGAACAGGATCAGCAGCTTCACGGCATTGCGCCGCTCCGGCCGCATCTGGATGTTGAGCAGGCCGGCATCCCGCGCGGTATGGTCGATGGTGCCGTCGATATCGAGCTCATCCGCCGCGCCCTGGCGAGCGAACTTGCGCAGGCGGCGCAGGGCGATCTTGATGTTGCGCGTACCGAGTTCGACCTGGTCGTCGAGGTTCTTGTATTCGCGTTGGTCCCAGACCTTCACCGCCTTGCCCTGGCGTTTGCCGGCATCGCCGATGCGGATGCCTTCGGGGTTGTAGCCGCCGGAGCCGAACGGGCTGGTGCCGCCGGTACCGATCCACTTGTTGCCGCCGGCATGGCGTTCCTTCTGCTCTTCGAGACGCTTCTTGAACTCCTCGATCAGCTTATCCAGCCCGCCGAGGGACTGGATCTGCGCACGCTCCTCGTCCGTCAGGCTGCGCTCGAACTCCTTGCGCAGCCACTCTTCGGGGATCAGAGCCTCGAGATGCTGGTCGAGATTTTCCAGGCCCTTGAAGTAGGCACCGAAGGCCCGGTCGAACTTGTCGAAGTGGCGCTCGTCCTTGACCATCACCGTACGGGCAAGGAAATAGAACTCGTCCATGTCGGCGAACACGACACGATGTTTGAGCGCGTCGATCAGATCCAGCAGTTCGCGCACCGAAACCGGAACCTTGGCGGCGCGCATTTCGTTGAACAGGCCAAGCAGCATGGCAAAACCTCTGGCGCCGGAGTGGCGCGCTGTACGTGGCGCTCAGCGGGGGCTGTCGCCGTTGTGTTGGGGCAGTCCGTCGCGGATCTCGTACCAGTCAGCCTTGGATCCGACGTAGATATGCGATTGCGGTGGCACCGGCAGCGGCGAATCCAGGGTGCCGGCGGCAACGCCGACCTCGTGCTCGCGATTGTCGACGAACAGCAGATTGGCGCCGCAGCGGATGCAGAACGTGCGGGTCACGTGTTCAGAGGAGTGGTAGACGCCGAGCTGATCCTTGCCGGACATGAAGTGGAAGGCATCCAGCGGCACGCTCGCGTAAGTGGCGAATGCGGCGCCGTGAGCCTTGCGGCACATCTTGCAGTGGCAATGGGTCAGCGCATCGATTGGGGCGTCGATGCGATAGCGCACGACGCCGCACAGGCAACTACCGGTATGCGTTTGCATGTTTCGTTCCTCCAGTGAGTGCACGGCCGGCTCCACCGGGAACCCGGTGCCGATCAGCGGCTGTTGGCGCGCCGACTCATGAAGGCTAGACGCTCGAGCAGCATCACGTCCTGCTCGTTCTTCACCAGCGCGCCGGCCAGCGGCGGGATGGCACGAGTCGGGTCGCGCTCGCGCAGCACGGCTTCGCCGATGTTGTCGGCCATCAGCAGCTTCAGCCAGTCGACCAGCTCGGAGGTCGAGGGTTTCTTCTTCAGACCCGGCACCTTGCGCACGTCGAAGAATACGTCCAGCGCCTCGCTGACCAGCGACTGCTTGATACCGGGGTAGTGCACATCGACGATCTTCTGCAGCGTCTCGCGATCCGGGAAGGCGATGTAGTGGAAGAAGCAGCGACGCAAGAAGGCGTCCGGCAGTTCCTTCTCGTTGTTCGAGGTGATGATGATGATCGGGCGCTGGGTCGCCTTGATGGTTTCGTTGGTCTCGTAGACGTAGAACTCCATCTTGTCGAGTTCCTGCAGCAGGTCGTTGGGGAACTCGATGTCGGCCTTGTCGATCTCGTCGATCAGCAGGATGACCCGCTGCTCGCTCTCGAAGGCCTCCCACAGCTTGCCTTTCTTGATGTAGTTCTTCACATCGTGGACCTTGTCCACGCCCAGCTGCGAATCACGCAGGCGGCTCACTGCGTCGTATTCGTAGAGGCCCTGGTGCGCCTTGGTGGTGGACTTGATGTGCCAGGTGATGAGCTTGGCGCCGAAGGATTCGGCCAGCTGCTCGGCCAGCATGGTCTTGCCGGTGCCCGGTTCGCCCTTCACCAGCAGCGGACGCTGCAGGGTGATGGCGGCATTGACCGCGAGTTTCAGGTCGTCGGTGGCGACGTAGGACTGGGTGCCTTCGAATTTCATTGCGGATTCCTTCGGCGGGGCCTGGCACGCAGGCGCTCGTTGTAGTCAGGGGGTCGACTATAAGGGAAGGCCAGGCGACTGTGAACGCGAGCGCATCATTCAGTCACTGAATGGCTGGCTTGGAGTTTCTGGTGACGCTGCCATTCACTCATCGTCGCCCATGGCGCGCTCGAAGCGGGCCGTGAAGGCCTCGACGAATCCGTTGCGCAATATGGCGATGAACGCCTGGAACGGGCTGACTTCGGTGTCCTTGGTGGTACCCGACAGCTCGACGCGGGTAGCGAATTGGTCCTTACGCTGATTCTGCAGCACTTCCTGACCGCCGCCGACGACAGCCTCCCACAGTCCGCGCAGGAAGCCCTTGTCATCATTTTCGACATCCTGTTCGTAATCGAAGACGTCGACGTCGCGCAGCAGCGGCTTGATGTAGCCGTCGAGCTGGCTGTCTTTGGCTGCCACTTCGAGCACCAGGTCGCCGGTGCCGCCGGCGAAATCGAAGTTGCCATAGGCACGGCTGAAGTCGTTCAGCTGCTTGAGTGGAACGTCCGTCACCCGAAGATCGACCTCGAAATCTTCCCAGTCGGTGAAAGGATCGAAGCGGGCGCTGGCTTCGATCGGTGCCTGATCGAACAGCTTGCCAGTGCCTTCGAAGGTCGCGGTACGGGTGCCGTCGGCATCGTCGGTGTTGGTCAGGTTGTACAGGGTCGCCTGGATATCGCTGGCATAGACATGCACTTGCGGGTCGGAGGAAAAGTTGCGGAACGACAGTTGGCCATCGATGACGCGGATTTCGTTCAGCGTGATCGGTACCAGGGCCTCGAGCTGATCGCGCCAATCGACGCCTTCGCCGCTCTGCGAGTCGCCACTGTCGCCACCGTCGACGAAGTTCAGGTGCGGTTGCTCGAAGGTCACTTCGCCGACGATCTCCTGGTGGTCCAGGATGGCGTTCCAGCTGATGGCGATATCGATACCCGGTGCCTTGAACAGCGGTGCCTGCACGCGCTTGTCCTTCTTCTCGATCAGCAGCCCTTCGATACGATAGGCCCCGCGCCACCAGGCCAGATCGACATCTTCGACATGGCCCTGGTAATCCCCCATGTCAGCCATCTTGTCGTTCAGGTAGTTGCGTACCAGATGCGGCAGGGCAAGGTGCAGCAAGAGCAGCAGCAGGCCGAGCGCGAGCAGGATCCACAGAGGAAACAGGCGACGAGTCATGGCATTCCGGAGGATGACTGGGTGTTGACGATGGACCCCGCCCGGCACCCTTGAGTTCGGCTGGACTGTCGCCTGGACTGCGCATAGTCTGATCGGTCTGGTACACCTCGGACAGGGCATTCCCATGAGTCGCATATACGCAGACAACGCACGCTCCATCGGCAACACTCCGTTGGTCATGATCAACCGTCTCGGCCCGAAGGGCGTCAGCATCATGGCCAAGATCGAAGGGCGCAATCCGGCGTATTCGGTGAAGTGCCGGATCGGCGCCGGCATGATCTGGGACGCCGAAGACAGCGGCCGGATCAAGCCCGGCATGACGCTGGTCGAGCCCACCTCCGGAAACACCGGGATCGGCCTGGCGTTCGTCGCCGCGGCACGCGGTTACAAGCTGATGCTGACCATGCCGGCCTCGATGAGCCTGGAACGGCGCAAGGTGCTCAAGGCGCTCGGCGCCGAGCTGGTGCTCACCGAGCCTGCCAAGGGCATGAAGGGCGCTATCGAGAAAGCCGCCGAGATCGCCGCCTCGAACCCGGAGCAGTACTACATGCCGCAGCAGTTCGAGAATCCGTCCAACCCGGCAATTCACGAAAAGACCACCGGGCCGGAAATCTGGAATGACACCGATGGCGGCATCGACGTGCTGGTCGCCGGTGTCGGTACTGGTGGCACCATTACCGGGGTGTCGCGCTACATCAAGAACACCAAGGGCAAGCAGATCCTCAGCGTTGCCGTGGAACCGAGCAGTTCCCCGGTGATCAGCCAGACCCTGGCCGGCGACGAGGTCAAGCCAAGTCCGCACAAGATCCAGGGCATCGGCGCTGGCTTTGTGCCGAAGAACCTCGACCTGTCGATGGTCGATCGCGTTGAACTGGTCGATGACGAAGAGGCCAAGCAGATGGCGCTTCGCCTGATGCGCGAGGAAGGCATCCTCTGCGGTATTTCCTGTGGCGCGGCGATGGCCGCGGCGGTGCGGCTGGCCGAGCGTCCGGAAATGCAAGGCAAGAACATCGTGGTGATCCTGCCCGACTCGGGTGAACGCTACCTGTCCAGCATGCTGTTCAGTGACATGTTCAGCGAGCAGGAGCTGGTGCAGTAAGGCGCTTGCGTCGCGGCTGCCGGATCAGCCGCGGCGCAGATCGGTTCGTGGCTGGAGCGGCGTTCCCGGACGCAGAATCAGCCACAAGGCCAGCGCGATCAGCGCACCGCCCTGGACATAGGCCCAGGACAGCGGCTCATCGAGCAACAGCACGCCCCACAGCACGCCGAATGGCGGGATCAGGAACGTCACGGTCAGGGTTCTCACCGGGCCGATGTCCGCCAGCAGGCGGAAATACAGGATGTAGGCGAAGGCCGTGCAGACCAGCCCGAGCCCCAGCAGGCTGAGCCATACGGTCTGATCGCCCCAGCTGCGCGGCGGTGCCTGCAGCAGCGAGAGGCCGAACAGGGGCAGCAGACACAGCATGGCGCCGGCCTGGCTGGCAAAGGCCACCATCTCGCTGTTCAGTCCATCGCCCCGCTGATTGATCCAGCGGCGGGTAAGAAATCCACCCAGGCCATAACAGGCCGTAGCACCCAGGCAGGCCAGCGCGCCGAGTAGCAGATCGGCATCCAGTGGCACCGGACCAATGCGCATCAACAGCGCGACGCCGCCGAGCCCGCTGAGCACTCCGACGATCTTCGCCAGAGCCAGCTCCTCGGCGAAGAACAGCGCGCCGATCAGTACCCCCATCATCGGCGTCGTCGCATTGAAGATGGCCGAATAGCCCGCCGGCACCAGTTGGGCCGCTACCGAATACAGGGCGAACGGCAGTCCCGAATTGATCATGCCAAGCACCAGGCATAGGCCGAACTTACCTCGGAAGTCCCAGCGGGTGCGCATCAACACAAGAATCACCAGCAGGCCGGCGGTGCCCAGCAACACACGGAAAAACGCCGTGGGAAAGGTGCCAAGTACCGGCGCGATGATGCGCAGAAAGAGGAAGCTCGCGCCCCAGATGGCAGCAAGGGCGAGCAGTCGAAGCAGATCGAGCGGGCGCATGACGGGGCTCCATCGATGGAGCGGCAAGTGTTGTCGCCCTTGGCGCAACTGGCAATCCGAAACCGACTTTCAAACCGCGGGCTGCTAAGCTCGGCGGACTTCCAGACCCTGCAGCGAGGGCAGCATGGTGCAGCATGAACTGGCCGTGGATATAGCGCGGCAGATCCTTCTCGGCTTCGACGACTACCGTGAGCAGTTCCGTCTGATTACCGAGGGTGCGCGGGCACGCTTCGAGCAGGCCCAGTGGCAGGAGGCGCAGCGCGCTTCGGCGGCGCGGATCAATCTCTACGAAGAAAAGGTCGGCGAAACCCGGCGCCGCTTGCTGGACAGTTTCGATCATGCCGATTTGCTAGAGGTCGAGGCCTGGCCGCAGATCAAGAGCGCCTACATCGATCTGATCAATCCGCGCTTCGACGATGAGCTGTCGGAGACCTGGTACAACTCGATCTTCTGCGGCTTGTTCAGCCACGACTGCATCAGCGACCGCACCATGTTCATCCAGACCACCCGGCCGGCGGTGCGTGCCCATGAGCGCATGGCACAAACCCGCACCTACCAACCCAATGGTGATCTGGCGGGCATGCTGGAGCAGATCCTGCGCGACTATGCGTTTTCGGTACCTTACTGCGATCTGTCGGGCGATCTGCGGCGGCTGCAGACGCAGTTGCAGGAAACCCTGCCCGACTGGGTGTGCAAGGATCCCGAGTTGATGGTCGAGCTGTTCGTCTCGGTCCTCTATCGCAACAAGGGCGCATACCTGCTCGGACGGATCTTCACGCGCGACGAACAATGGCCGCTGGTGATACCGCTGCTGCACCGCGAGGACGATGGAATCGTCGCCGACGCCCTGATAACCGACGAGGCGGAGGTGTCGATCATCTTCTCCTTCACTCGCTCCTATTTCATGGTCGAAGTGCCGATTCCTGCCGAGTTCGTTGGTTTTCTCAAACGCATCCTGCCGGGCAAGCACATCGCCGAACTCTATACCTCGATCGGCTTCTACAAGCACGGCAAGTCCGAGTTCTACCGCGCGCTGATCGACCATCTGGCCAACACCGATGACCGCTTCGTCATGGCGCCCGGTGTGCGTGGCATGGTGATGACGGTGTTCACCCTGCCGGGCTTCAACACGGTGTTCAAGTTGATCAAGGACCGCTTCTCACCGGTCAAGAGCGTCAATCGAGCCAACGTCATCGAGAAGTATCGCCTGGTCAAGAGCGTCGATCGGGTAGGGCGCATGGCCGATACCCAGGAGTTCGCCGACTTCCGCTTTCCCAAGTCGAAGTTCGAGCCCGAATGCCTGGCCGAACTACTGGAGGTCGCGCCGTCGACGGTCGAGGTGCAGGGCGATACGGTGCTGGTGCGCCATTGCTGGACCGAGCGGCGCATGACGCCCTTGAACATCTATCTGGAGCACGCCAGCGAGCAGCAGGTGCGCGAGGTGCTGGAAGATTACGGCCTGGCCATCAAGCAACTGGCGGCGGCCAATATCTTTCCTGGGGACATGCTGCTGAAGAACTTCGGCGTCACGCGCCATGGCCGGGTGGTGTTCTACGACTACGATGAGATCAGCTTTCTTACTGAGGTGAATTTCCGCCACATCCCGCCGCCGCGTTACCCCGAAGACGAGATGGCGTCCGAGCCCTGGTACTCGGTAGGGCCGAACGATGTCTTCCCGGAGGAGTTTCCGCGCTTTTTGTTCGCCGATCATGGGCAGCGACGGCTCTTCGCCAGCCTGCACGGTGAACTCTACGACGCGGATTACTGGAAAGGTCTGCAGGATGCGATCCGTGATGGGAAGGTCATCGACGTGTTTCCCTATCGGCGCAAGGCGGACCGCAACTGATTGGCTGCGCGGCCGTCCCGGCCGTCGGCGAATCCTGAACGCCTCCTGCCGGGTTGGGTCGCAGTTGTAAAGCGCCGTAACAAAGCGCTGACGGCTCCGGGGCTGCCGCTGGCGACATGCACGAGCGCTTGTGTGGAAGTTGAATTATGCTGGTGACGAAGCCTGCATGGCTCCGATGTAACCCGTTATCTCGCAGGAGGGTGTGACCATGAAAGCAAGGCTCTATGAAACGTTCTGGAAGTTGGCGGTCACGCTTGGGCTGATCCAGCCGCCGCGCATGCAGCCTATTCCGGTACGCGCCCGTCGCGAGCAGGAGCGTCGCCAGTCTCGTTGAGGCCGGGCTCTAGGCGTTCGGCAGCGCGGGACCTCCGCGCTCCACGGCTCGTTGATAAGCGGGCCGCTGCTTTATGCGATGCAGGAAGTCCATCAGGCGTGGGCGGCTATCGTCCAGGCCGCCTCTGGCGCGCACCGCCTCGATCGGAAAGCTCATCTGAATATCCGCTGCGCTGAAGCTCTCGCCAGCGAACCAGGCCGAGCGGGCGAGTTCCGACTCCATGTAATCGAGATGAGTCTTCAGTTGCGGCCCGATGAAGGCGCGCTGGGCGCCCTTGGCAATGGCCCGCGCCACCGGCCTGACGAAGAACGGCATAGGGCCGTCGGCGACTCGGTCGAAAACCAGTTTCAGCAACAAAGGCGGCATCGCCGAACCTTCCGCGTAATGCATCCAGTAGCGAAACCGACGATGGTCTGCCGCATCGTGCGGCCTCAAACGTCCGTTGCCGTAGCGCTCCAGCAGATACTCCAAGATGGCCCCCGACTCGGCCAGCGTTAGGTCGTCGTCGGTGATGACCGGGGATTTTCCAAGCGGATGAATCGCTCTCAGTTCAGCAGGCGCGAGCATCGTCTTCGGGTCACGTGGGTAGCGCTTGAGTTCGTAGAGCAGTTCCAGTTCTTCCAGCAGCCAGAGCACGCGATGCGAGCGTGAGTGGTTCAAGTGATGGACGGTGATCATGCCGGCTCCTCTTGGTGGGTCGGCCCAAGCATAGCCGCTCTGCAGAGCGCTGCTCGGTATGGCAGACTCCGCGGCCGAGGTGAATCATGTCCCGTCCATGTTGTTCGCGCTGTCAGCGCCCGTTAGCCCATTGCCTGTGCGAATTGATCCCGGCGTTGGACAGCCGTACCCGGTTGCTCATCCTGCAGCACCCCAGCGAGGCGGGGCATGCGCTGAATACTGCGCGGCTGGCGGCGCTCGGGCTTCGCAATGCGCAATTGAAGATCGCCGAGCGCTTCGAAGAGGATGTCGATGCCGATCGGCCGAGTTACCTGCTATTTCCCGGGGAGGGCGCCTTGCCGGTGAGCAGCCTCGCCGATGCAGGGAGCTCGCTACGGCTGATCGTGCCGGATGGCACCTGGCGAAAGGCGCGCAAGCTGCTGCACGTCAATCCGTGGCTCGCGGCGCTGCCGCGGGTTGAGCTACCAGCGGGGCTGACGTCGCGCTATCGCTTGCGCAAAGCGCCGATGCCCGGCGCGTTGTCGACCATCGAGGCGATCGTAGCGGCGCTCGATATTCTCGAAAGCCCGCGACGTTACGACGAGCTGTTACGCCCGTTCGAGGCATTGATCGAAGGTCAGATCAGCGCGATGGGCTCGGAGGTCTTCCAGCGCAACCACGGCAGTCGATAGCGACCTGGTCCTATTCGGCAGGCTGCGGAAGCTGGTGCTATCTGGCTTCAGGTTGCTTGGCGATCGACAGGGTCTTCTGCCGGAGGATGTAGAGGGTCACCAGGGTGGCGCTGAGCAACATGCCCACGCGGGCCCAGAACAACGGGACCAGCCAGCAGGACACGCCAATGCTGAGCCACATGGTCGCTATGGTGTAGACCTTGCCCTTGAGCGGTATGCCGTGTCCTTCCAGATAGTCGCGAAACCATGGGCCCAGGCGCGGGTGACCAACCAGCCAGTCGTAGAAACGTTGCGAGCTGCGCACGAAGCAGGCAGCGGCCAGCAACAGGAACGGGGTGGTGGGAAGCACCGGCAGGAAGATGCCGATGACCCCAAGGGCGACGGCGAGCCAGCCCGCCGCCAGCAGAAGCGAGCGGATAAGGGGGTTACGATGCTGGCGAACGTCGCGGTGGCTCATGCCGGGCTACCTCTCGCCGTTTGCCGGTCCGCTGTGAAGTCTCTGGATATGGCAGCCGTTGCTCGATCGGTTTCTGCCATGCCGCGGCGGGCAATCAGAATGCACGGACATGCTGAACGAGCCTCCTCTGGTAAGCCCGCTGCCGCGGGCCGGTGCCGCGCGCGGTGGCACCGCGCCGGCTGAACTCGATCTGCGCTTTGTTGAGGTCGTCGGGGTCAGTGGCGACGCGGCTTGAGCAGGGCCGGTTTTTCCTCAGGCGCATGGCAGATGAGGTACAGCGCCGTCAGCAGTTCCGGAATCTGCGCGACCATTTCGTCGACCAGATCGGGGTTGTCGGCGATATCGGCGAACTCCGGCTGTTCATCGAACAGGCCCGAACCCACCATGATCGGTAGCAGCAGCTCGCTGACTTCTTCCTCGGCGTCTTCGAACCAGACCGCCTCGCGCATGAATACGCCTTCCATGAAGCCGATGCACCAGCCTCGCAAGTCGGATTCGTCGGGCTCCTCACCCAGGTCAAGCTCGCAGGGCAGTTCCATGTCCTCGTCGCTAGCCAGCTGACGAGCGATATGGGCCTTGAGCTGGACAAGCGTGGCCTCGATGGCCTCGCGCTCGGTGTCATCCTTGTACTTGGGGGGCTCGGAGAACAGCGCATCGATCCATTCGCGCTCGGGCACCTGTTCGGAACAGATGCACAGAGCCGTCAGGTAGCCATGGGCGGCGATGTAATCCAGTGCTTCCTCGTGCAGGTCATCTGCATCCAGGAAGACTTGCAGGCGGGCGAGTTGCTCGGCGAATGACATCGGGAACTACCTTGGGGTGGGAAGACAACCCGGATTCTAGACGAGGCGCGGGGCGCAGGCTACTCAAGCCTGCGGAGCGCCGCCTGGGCAGGGGCGACTCGTCCGTTAGCGGGCCGCGGTCCTGAACTCGCGGTCCCGCTGGCGTATACTGCGCGCCTTGTTTCGGAGACCGGCATGCTCGACCAGGCACAGCGCATCCTCAAAGACGTATTCGGCTATGACGCCTTTCGTGGCAACCAGGGCGCGATCATCGAGCGGGTCGGCGGTGGCGGCGATGCGCTGGTGCTGATGCCGACGGGCGGCGGCAAGTCGCTGTGCTATCAGGTCCCGGCGCTGTTGCGCGAAGGCCTGGCAGTGGTGGTGTCGCCATTGATCGCCTTGATGGATGATCAGGTTGCCACGCTTGAGGAATTGGGTGTCGCGGCTGTTGCGCTCAACTCCACGCTTGGCGCCGAGGAGCAGCGCGACATCGCCGAGCGCATCCGGCGCGGCGAGATCAAGATGCTCTACCTGGCGCCCGAGCGGCTGGTCCAGCCGCGCATGCTGGCGTTTCTGCAGCGGCTGGATATTGCGCTGTTCGCCATCGATGAGGCTCACTGCGTCTCGCAGTGGGGGCACGACTTCCGTCCCGAATACATGCAGCTCGGGCAGCTGGCCGAGTTGTTTCCCGAGGTGCCGCGCATCGCCCTGACCGCCACGGCAGACAAGCGTACCCGGGAAGAGATCGTTCAGCGCCTGCACCTGGAGAACGCCGAGCGCTTTCTCTCCAGCTTCGACCGCCCGAACATCTTCTATCGCATCGTGCCGAAGGAGCAGCCACGCAAGCAGCTGCTCGGCTTTCTCGCCGAGCGCCGTGGCGATGCCGGCATCGTCTACTGCATGTCGCGCAAGAAGGTCGATGATCTCGCCGCATTCCTGACCGAGCAGGGCTTTCCGGCGCTGCCTTACCATGCCGGGTTGTCCAGCGATCTGCGCGCCTATCACCAGAAGCGCTTCCTCAATGAGGAAGGCCTGATCATGGTCGCGACCATCGCCTTCGGCATGGGCATCGACAAGCCCAACGTGCGCTTCGTCGCTCATCTCGACCTGCCAAAGTCGCTCGAGGCGTATTACCAGGAGACCGGGCGAGCAGGGCGTGATGGCCTGCCGGCGGACGCCTGGATGGCCTATGGCCTGCAGGACGTGATCTTTCTCAAGCAAATGCTCAACAACTCGGAAGGAGACGAGCGGCATAAGCGCGTCGAGCAGCACAAGCTCGACGCCATGCTGGCGCTATGTGAGGAGACTCGTTGCCGACGTCAGGCGCTGCTGGCCTACTTCGACGAAGAACTGCCCAACCCATGCGGGCACTGCGACAACTGCGTCGACGGCGTGCAGACCTGGGACGCTACCGAGCCGGCACGCCAGGCGCTTTCGGCGATCTATCGCAGTGGCCAGCGCTACGGCGTTGGCCATCTGGTCGACCTGCTGCTTGGGCGCGACAACGACAAGGTACGCGGCCTCGGCCATCAGCATCTGTCAGTGTTCGGCGTCGGCAAGGCGTTGTCCGAGGGTGAATGGCGCTCCCTGTTCCGCCAGCTGGTCGCCCGCGGTTTGGCCGATGTCGATCTCGAAGGCTTCGGCGGCCTGCGGTTGAGCGATAGCTGCCGCCCGCTGCTGCGTGGTGAAGTCACCCTCGAGCTGCGCCGGGATCTATCCAGCAAGGCGCCGAAACCGGCTGCCAGTGCTGCCAGCCAGTTGGTGCGCGGCGAAGAGCGGGAGACCTGGGAGGCGCTGCGCGCACTGCGCCGCAAGCTGGCCGAAGAGCACAGCGTGCCACCGTACGTGATCTTCCCGGACGCCACCCTGCTGGAGATGCTGCGCAGCCAGCCGGCATCGCTCGCGGACATGGCGCGTATCAGTGGTGTCGGTGCTCGCAAGCTGGAGCGCTACGGCCAGGCGTTCCTCGAAGTGCTGCAAGGAACTGCGCAGGCGGCGAGGTCGCCAGCCGACCTGCGGCATGAGTTGATCAGCCTGGCGCGGGCCGGCATGACGCCCATGCAAATCGCGCGTCAGCTGGACTGCAGCGAGAAGAACGTCTACGCCATGCTGGCCGAGGCGATCGGGCAGCAGCAGTTGAGTCTTGAGCAGGCACTCGACCTGCCCGAAGAACTACTCGGCGAGATTCAGGAAGCCTTCCTTGATGGCGAGGGCGAGCTGCCGCCGGTCAGCGCCGTGGCCGCCCAGTTCGCCGATCGTGTGCCGGAGCAGGTGCTCTACTGCGTGCGCGCCGCACTGCAGGTCGAGTTCGAATTGTAACC
This sequence comes from Stutzerimonas frequens, assembly GCF_024448335.1. GTDB lineage: Bacteria > Pseudomonadota > Gammaproteobacteria > Pseudomonadales > Pseudomonadaceae > Stutzerimonas > Stutzerimonas frequens. The sequence continues at coordinate 81,395 of NZ_JAMOHM010000002.1, read as the reverse complement.
GGGTGCATCGCATTCAACGCCGCAAGGCGCAGCGCTGAGGGCATTGCACGGCTATATCTGGGCGCGTAGTGCCTTCATTTCGACTTCTGTCGGGCTATCAACGGCAAAAGGTCGTCTTGCCTGCATTTCAGAGCTGTGATTAGCTCACTAATAATTAGTTTTTGCAGGAAAAGTCGTACATGTACGCCGAGCAACATCGCTTCGCCATGCAACTGGCACAACTCTCGCGTGGCTGGCGCGCGGAACTGGACCGCCGCCTGGCCGATCTGGGGCTGTCACAGGCACGTTGGCTGGTGCTGCTGCACCTTGCTCGTTTCGATCACGAACCTACTCAGCGCGAGCTGGCGCAGAGCGTGGCGGTGGAAGGCCCAACGCTGGCGCGTCTGCTCGATAGCCTCGAAGCGCAGGGGCTCGTGCACCGCAAGGCTTCGGCGGAAGATCGGCGTGCCAAACGAATATCGCTGGGCGCACCGGCACTGCCGCTGATCGAGAAAATCGAGGCGATTTCCACCCAGGTCCGCCAGGAAGCATTTGCCGGCATCGACGAGGAGGATCTGCGCAAGTGCCAGCAGGTGCATGCGCGAATTCTCGCCAATCTGGACAAGCGCTAGAAGCTGCGTCCCAGGTTCATGTAGAGCGCCTGCTCGTCCTCGTCATTGACGCCGTAGCCGAAGTTCAACGGGCCCAGCGGCGTGTCGTAGCCAAGGAATACGCTGGCTGCGTTGATGTAGCCACTGTCGAAGTCGTTGCCGTTGTTCCAGGCACGCCCGCGCTCCAGTGATGCTCCCAGATACACCGGGAAATCCAGCGGCAGGAAGCTGCGTTGCGTCATGCGACGGTAGTAAACCACCCGCCCCAGGCTGATGTTCTGCCCGGCCAGCGCGTCCTGACGGAAGCCTGATAACTGCCGCGCTCCGCCGAGGAGAAAACTCGACGTCACGACCTCGGCATCGTCCAGTGTGCGACCGTAGCGCCCGCCGAGCACCCAGGTATTGGCATCCTGGCTAAGCGCCTTGTCCAGCTTGAGCTGCCATTGCCGGTAGCGCTGATCCGAGCTCAGGCTGGGGTCGTACTGGCGCAGGGTCAGGCGAATGTCTTCGCCTTCGCGCGGAAAATCGACATCGTCCAGCGTGTCGAACGAGTACTGCAGCTCGTAGTAGCCTTCGGTGAAGCTGAAGTCCGGCAGGTCGCGCTCACCGATCCGAACGTCTGCCTCGCCCCAGGCCTGGCCGATACCGAAGCGGATCTCGCCATTGTTGGCAATCTGGCGACCCAGATTCATACCGTAGCCGTAGCGCTGCAGGCGATATTCGGCGATCGGATCGTTGTCGAGAATGGCCTCGATGTTCTGCGCTTCGATGAACAGATTCGGCGCGACGAACCAGCGTGAGCCTGCATCCAACGGCTGGTAGAACTCGCTGTATAGCTCCTGACGGTCGCCCAGCTGCAAGCGCGTGAGCCATTCGGCACCCAGTTGGTTGATGCCGTTCTTCCGGTAGCTGGCGCCCAGGTTGAATACGCTGTCGCCCTGGAAGTCGTCGGACAGGCTGAGTCCCAGGCGCAAGTAATCGGTGCCGCTGCGCTTCTCGCGCGCACTGATGACCAGCGTATTGCCCAGCTTGCCGCGCTGGACGCGGTATTCGACCCGCTCGAAGTAATCCAGTCCGTAGAGCGTGCCCATATCCTTCTGCAGGTCTTCCAGATCGAGCGGCTCGCCCAGCCGCTGGCGGATGTGCCGGCGGATAACTGCGTCGCCCACCTTGGAATCGTTGTCCACCCGGATCGCGGTGATCACGGGTGTGCGCGGGTCGCTTGAGCGTGCCAGGCTGAGCGCGGGGTTGCCGCCGGTTGTGGTACGCAGCTCGGCCAGGCGCCCCTCGAGGGCGAGCGTGGCGCGGTAACCGGCATCGACCAGCTGCTCGGCGCGGTCGAAGTCGGTCGAGCCATAAGCCGCCAGTGGGGGTTGGATGAGCAGGTCCTGAGGCTGCAGCGTCGCCAGCTGCGCCTCGGAGTTGCGCCGCGTCATCATCGTCGTGGTCTGGTTCAGTACATCGACCACGGTCAGCAGTTCCTTGCGCGGCTTGAGCGGCGTACCGATGTCGACCACGATGAGCCGATCGACGCCCATGTCGCGCGCCACGTCCATTGGGATGTTGTCTACCATGCCGCCGTCGACCAGCAGCCGGTCTTCGATTTCCACCGGTGCGAACACCGCCGGGATCGACATGCTGGCGCGAATGACCTGCGGCAGGTGGCCGCTGCGGAAGACCACCTTCTCATCGTTGGCAATGTCGGTGGCCACGGCGCGGAACGGTATCGGCAGCTGGTCGAAGTTGCGGGTATCGCTGGCATGGAGGACCAGCAGGCGCTCGAGCAGCAGGGCGAGATTCTGGCCCTGGATCACGCCCAGCGGCAGGCCGAGGCTACCGTCGTCGCGAAAGCTGAGCTTCTGTTTGATCAGAAAGTCGCGATCATCCTGCTTGCGGCGGTAAGGGATGTCCTGGCGTGGCGGATCGTCGGACAGCACCTGTTGCCAGTCGAGGGTCAGGGCCAGGCGCTCCAGCTCGGCCACGCTGTAGCCGGCCGCGTACAGCCCACCGACTACAGCGCCCATGCTGGTGCCGGCGATCGCATCGACACGCACGCCTTGCTCCTCCAGCGCCTTGAGTACGCCGACGTGGGCGAGGCCGCGCGCCGCGCCGCCGGACAGAACCAGGCCAACCTTCGGCTGGGCCGGCTCGGCTGCGGCAAGTGGCAGGGCGACGAGCAATAGCAGGGCAGAGAGCAGGCGGAACATGGCTTGGGACCGGGGTGAGCTTGGCGGGGCGGCTATTATAGGCCGCCATACACCGATCAGAGACGCCACCATGACCCATGCCAAGCCCGAGATCGCCATTACCTACTGCACGCAATGCCAATGGCTGCTGCGCGCGGCCTGGCTGGCCCAGGAGCTACTTTCGACCTTTGCCGACGATCTCGGTCGCGTGTGCCTGGTCCCGGCTACCGGCGGCACCTTTCACATCACCTGCGACGGCGAGCAGATTTGGGAGCGCAAGCGCGATGGTGGCTTTTCCGAGGCCAAGGAGCTGAAGCAGCGGGTACGTGACCGCATCGACCCGCAGCGGTCGTTGGGCCACAACGACCGCTGAGCGGATCAGCTGACCAGCTTCGGAACGGCGCCAGGCGGGCTCTTCAGCCGGCTGGTGACGATGCTGGCGACGATGATCATCGCTCCGCCCAGCAGCATGCGCAGAGTCGGCTGCTCGTTGAACAGCCACCAGGCAAAGGCGATACCGTAGACCGGCTCCAGAGCAAAGATCACCGACGTGGTGCGTGCCTTCAGGACGCGCAAGCTGGCGACGAACAGGCTATGGGCCAGTCCCGTGCAGAGTATCCCGAGCAGGGCCAGCCAGAGCCAGTCCGGTGCTGGCACGGCGGGAAGGCCTCGCCAGCTCCACGGCAGCAGGCAGGCGAAGACCGCGAGATTCTGCCAGAGCGCCGAGTGCACCGGATCCAGACCGCGGGTGACCGCTCGGTTGAGCAGCGACAGCAACGCGAACAGCAGTCCCGAGAGCACGCCGTAGAGGAGGCCCGCAGTCGGGGCGCTGTCGAGGTCGAACGTAGGTGCTACCAGTAGCAGACCCGCGCATACAAGGCCGACCATTGTGAATTCGACGGCACGGGTGCGTTCGCGAAACAGAACGCCTTCGAGCAGCACGGTGAAGGCTGGGAAGCTGGCGAAACCGAGCGTGGCGATGCCGACCCCGGCGATCTTTACCGCGATGAAGAACGTCAGCCAGTGTGCGCCGAGCAGCAGGCCACCGAGCGCCAGTCTGCCGCGCTGTCGCCAATCCGGCAGCGCACCGCTGGGCTTGAGTAATTGGGCGACGAGCAGCAGGGCCAGTACGGCGAACAGCGCGCGGCCGAAGGTAATGATCAGCGCCGGACTGTCGGCCAGTTTTCCGAGCACGCCGGAGAGGCCGAACATCAGTGCGCCGAGATGGATCGCCAGCAGGGCGTTGCGTGGTGTCATGACCGGCACGAGCGTCCGGGCGCTGCGCACCGGCCAGATTGTGGATGGATCGAACGCGAAATGTTCATGGGGTTGCCGTTGCCTGCAATTGCCGTTGAAGGCCCCATGCTAGACCGCGACGGTGTGCCAGTCTGTCGCGTTACTGCCGGGTTTTATCGCGAAACTCGCGTCGCAACGCTCGTGGCGTACAGCCCCGTTCTCGGACCAGCGCGGCGGTGAAGGCGCTTTGCGAGCTATAGCCCACCCGCGCGGCGATCTCGCCGATCGGCAGGTGGGTTTCGTGCAACAGCTTCTCGGCGTGGAGCAGGCGGCGTTGACGTACGTAGTCGATCGGTGTGCGCCCGGTTTCCTCGAGCAGCCGTGCGTGCAGACGTGCAGCCGAAAGGCCAGCGACCCGTACAAGGTCAGTGACTTGCAGCGGATGCGCCAGATGTCGGTCGATAAAGGCATCGATCGCCGCCAGCCCGAGCGTTCGGCCGCCACGCGGCTGCACTGGCTCCCCGGCCAGGCTGGCCAGCAAGAGGACGCCACCCTGTTCGGCCACCAGTGGATCGTTGATCGGGCCGTTGGCCAGCCAGGTAATGAGGTTGCACTGAGCGGGTGTCAGCTGCAGGGTGTTCGGTCGGTCCAGCAGGCGCAGGCTGTGCTCGGTGTGGCGGCCCAGGTGTTCACTCACCCAGCGCTCGGATGGAACGTCCAGCACCAGGCAGAGACTGCCCTTGGTGCTCGAGCAGGCGTGATGCACTGCTGAGGGAATCACTGCCAGGCGCTGTTCGCCGACGCAGCTACCGCGCCCGGCAATCTCGAATTCCAGCAAGCCATCCAGGCCGAATACCAGTTGCGGATGGTCATGGGTATGCGCGATGAGATCATGGCGATAGTTGCGCAGCGAAAGCATGAAGCTGGTTCTCGTGGGGGCAGGCATCGCAGAATGCGGAGCCTGCGGAAAACGGCCAGAAGCTTGTCTCAGGTAATCAGAGGATGACCTTGTCGCGAAGTTTTTCGGCAGCCTGCTGCAGGGCCTGGATGACTCGCTCCTTGTCGAAGTTCTGCACGCCATTGGTGTCGAGATACATGGAAAAGCCCGGCAGTTCGTGTTCGACGAAACTGCAGGTGGCGCCCAGGTCGCGGCGGAAGTCGACCACCTCATAGATCTGTACCGGGCGGGAGAAGCCCTTGACCGCGATCTGGCCCTTGTCGCGGCACATGATCACGTCCTTGATCAGCGAATAGGTCTCGTGCGAGACCAGAATCTCGCTGGCCTCGGCAGCGCTTTCCAGACGGCTGGCAAGGTTCACTTCGCGGCCAATGATGGTGTAGTCCATGCGCGTATCGGCGCCGAAGTTGCCCACCGTGCAGTAACCGGTATTGATGCCCATGCGGATCTCCATCGGGCGCGTGATGCCCTGCGCGCGCCATTGCTGGCGCAGCACCTTCATGTGCTTGCGCATGGCGATGGCCATGGATACCGCGGCCACTGCATCCTTCTTCGCGCCCTGGCTGGTTGGGTCGCCGAAGAACACCATGACGCAGTCGCCGACGAATTTGTCGATGGTGCCGCCGTACTTGAGGGCGATCTTCGACATTTCGTTGAGGTAGTTGTTGAGCAGGTCGGTGAGGGCTTCGGCTTCCAGCTCTTCGGACAGTTCGGTGAAGCCCTTGATGTCGGAGAAGAATACGGTGAGGCGTTTGCGTTGGGTCTCGAGGCGCACGCTGCGCTTGCCGGTAAAGATCGATTCCCATACCTGCGGTGAGAGGTACTTGGCGAGGTTGCGGGCGAGGCGAGCGGCCTTGGCCTGTTCCGTCTCGATCTCCTTGCGTGCCTGGGCCAGGCGTTGGCCCTGTTGATGAACGAAATAGGCCGTGGCGCAGACGTAGAAGGTGGTGAAGAGGATGCTGACCAGCGAGACCAGTGGCGGTGTGGTGCCCTGGTAGGTCAATGGCAGCAGCAGGTAACCGGCCCCGAGTCCGATCACGACGCACACCAGTGCCAGCGTCAGGTTGCGCAGGCTGCCGATGACCAGCGCACTGAAACTGAGGGTGAGCAGGAACATCAGACTGGGTACGACCGAGAAACCGAGCAGGTAAATGCCGGCCCCGGCGTTCAGCGCATCCAGGCAAAGCAATGCCTGCGAGGTCCGCTCGGGATGGTCGCGCTTGAAGCGGTAGCTCAGGTGATAGGCCAGGTGTGGGTAGAGCAGTGCGTACGGCACCATCCACAGCAGGTCTATCGAGAAGTACTGGGTGTAGGTTCCGGCTGCAAGCGTGGCGGCGCAGGCCAGGTAGGCGAGCACACGAGAGTAGTACTCGCGTAACGGGCGAGTAGCGAGGCCATTGCGGCGCTCAACCGTGCTGGAAGTCATGTGTGCTTACGATCCCTGGTAATGATTCGACGCCTTTTTCTATGCGTCTTGCAGGCTGAGGCGGGGGTCGTCGCACGCACGATCTGCTGTGAGACGGTTGTCGAGCTGCGCTCAGCCTTGCCATTGCGCAGCCCGCTCGGCGGTCAGCGGCTGCGCGATAGCCGGGTGATCATAACCAAGCGGCGCTGCATCGCCAAACCAGAGGTTGAAAAGAATGGTGGCATCGGTCGGATATGCTGCCACCGTCGCACTCAGAAGCGGATTCGGCCGGTCAGCATGTCCCTGAACATGACCCAGTCGCCGAGAAAACTGTACAGCGGGTACTGGAAGGTGGCCGGGCGGTTCTTCTCGAATATGAAGTGGCCGACCCAGGCGAAGCCATAGCCGGCCAGCGGCATCGCCAGCAGCCATGCCCATTGTCCGGTGAATAGGGCGTAGCCGAGGATCGTCAGTACCAGCAGGCTGCCGACGAAGTGCAGCCGGCGACAGGTCGGGTTGCTGTGCTCGGCCAGGTAGAACGGGTAGAAATCGGCAAAGCGGGTGAAGCGTTCGGCGGTTTGCGTTTTCATGGCGTACCTCCTGTTATTGTCGTCGGCCAGCTTAGCCTTGCCTTGTCCGGCCGGTCAGTGACAATCAGGGCCAGTTTAGTAGCCTTGGGCTTCGTAGCCCGATCATTCGAAGAACAAGAAGCCTCATGAGCGAACGCACCACTTCATCCAGTTGGGCGCAGGGCATCGTCCAGGCGCTGGAGTCGGCAGGCGTAGACTGCCGGCAGCTGTTCACAGAGCTAGGCCTGGACTACGCGGCCCTCAACGATGCCGACGCCCGTTTCGCCCAGGACGACATGACTCGCCTGTGGCAGCGCGCCGTGGAGGTTTCCGGCAACCCGGCGATCGGCCTGGACATGGCCCGCCAGGCCCGCCCGGCTGCGTTGAACGTGGTGGGCTACGCCCTGATGTCCAGTCGCAATCTGCAGGACGGGTTCGCCCGTCTGGTGCGCTATCAGAGAATCATCGCCGAGGGGGCTGATCTGGACTTCCAGCCCTGCGCCCAGGGCTACCGCCTCAGTCTGACCATCCACGGCGATTGCCTGCCGCCTGCCCGGCAAAGCGCCGAGGGCTCGCTGGCCGGCTGCCTGACGTTTTGCCGCTGGTTGACCGGTACGGCTTTGCGGCCGCTGGAAGTCAGCTTCCAGGGCCCGGCGCCCGATGATCTGGAGCCCTATCGGCAGCTGTTCCAGGCCCCGCTTCGTTTCGGCGCAGCACGCTACGCGCTGCTGTTTCGCCAGGCTGATGTCGAAGCCCCGCTGCCGACGGCCAACGAAGCCCTGGCGCAACTGCATGACCGCTTTGCCGGCGAATACCTCTCGCGTTTCGTCGATACGAGGGTGATGCACCAGGCTCGGCAGATGCTGTGCCGGATGCTGCCGCAAGGAGAACCCCGGCGCGAGACAGTGGCGCAGGCGCTGTGCCTGTCCGAGAGGACCCTGCAGCGCCGCTTGCAGGAGGAAGGCAGCAGCTTCCAGAAGTTGCTCGACGATACGCGCCGCGATCTGGCGGTACAGTACCTTTGCCAACCGGATCTGGCGCCTCTGGCGATCGCCTATCTGCTCGGCTTCGCCGATCCGAGCAACTTCTATCGCGCCTTCAAGCGCTGGTTCGGGGTGACGCCCGGCGAATACCGTCTGGCTCTGCGAGGGCATGCCTAGGAACCTGTTCTGGCGTACATAGCCTTATCTACGACGGGCGGCTACGGCTGCGAAACATTTCAACCGATGGAGACATGCAATTGGCCAGCAGCCTGCTCGCACTGATCGACGATATCGCGACCGTGCTCGACGATGTGTCGGTAATGACCAAGGTCGCGGCGAAAAAAACCGTGGGGGTACTGGGCGATGACCTTGCGCTCAACGCCCAGCAAGTCACTGGCGTCAAGGCCGATCGCGAGTTGCCGGTGGTCTGGGCAGTGGCCAAGGGTTCGTTTCGCAACAAAGCGATTCTGGTGCCTGCGGCGCTACTGATCAGCGCGTTCATCCCCTGGGCGATCACGCCACTGTTGATGCTGGGCGGCGCGTTCCTCTGCTATGAGGGTTTCGAGAAGCTCGCGCATCGTTTCCTGCATCACGATGACGCCAGGGAGCATGCCGAAACGGTAAAGGCCCTTGCGGACCCCTCGGTGGATATCGTCGCGTTCGAAAAACGCAAGATCAGTGGCGCTGTGCGTACTGATTTCATCCTCTCGGCCGAGATCATTGCGATCACCCTCGGAACGGTCGCGGCTGCGACTTTTACGCAGCAGGTGCTGGTGCTAGTGGGCATCGCCATCGTCATGACCGTAGGGGTGTACGGGTTAGTGGCCGCGATCGTCAAGCTGGACGATCTCGGACTGGCACTGAGCAGGAAATCCAGCGGCGCGGCGAGCGCCTTCGGGCGCGGCATCCTCGTGGTCGCGCCCTGGTTGATGAAGGCCTTGTCAGTGGTTGGTACGGCCGCGATGTTCATGGTCGGCGGGGGCATTCTCACCCACGGCATCGGCGCTGTTCATCATTTCATCGAAAGCAGCGCCCATGATGCGCTCGGGCTGCCCTATGTCGGCGTGGTGCTCGGCGGACTGCTGCCGACGCTGCTCGATGCGGCGTTCGGCATTCTGGCCGGCGGTGTGGTGCTTGCGCTGGTAAGCCTCGGCGGGCGGCTGTTCAGGCGCAGCAGCTGATCAGTGCCGCCAGAACGCGGGCGTCAGCAGCACCAGGACGGTGATGATTTCCAGCCGTCCGAGCAGCATGCCAATCGACAGTAGCCATTTCGCGGTGTCCGGCAGCGTCGAGAAGTTGCCGGCCGGGCCGATGATCTCGCCCAGGCCCGGACCGACGTTGCAGACGGCGGTTGCTGCGCCGGTCAGCGCCGTGATGGGGTCGAGTCCGAGCAGCGCCAGGCACAGCGCCAGCACGCCAATGGTCATGGTGATGAAAAAGGAGAATGTGAGGATCGAGCGAACGATTTCCTCGTCCAGGTTGTGCCCGTTGTATTGCTGGCGGATGACCGCGCGGGGGTGGATCAGTTGCTTGAAGTTGGCGCGTAGCAGCGAGTAGGCCACCTGGAAGCGGAACATCTTCAAGCCGCCCGACGTCGAGCCCGAGCAGCCGCCGATGAAGGTCAGGTAGAAGAACGCCATCACCGCGAAACCGCCCCACTGGGTGTAGTCATCCACGGCGAAGCCGGTGGTGGTGACCACCGATACCACGCTGAAGGTGACGATGCGCAGCGCATCCAGTGCCGGCACATCGTTGTTCAGCCAGTACCAGCCGCTGAACAGCAGGCTCGTGATGGCCAGCATGAGCACGAACCCGCGCACCTGTTGGTCCTTGAGCAGCGCAGTGCGATGGCCGCGCAAGGTCATGACGTACAGCGTGAACGGCAGGCTGCCGAGGATCATGAAGAAGACTGCGACCCAGTGGGCGGAGGGGCCGAACTTGCCCATCGAGGCGTCCGAGGTGGAGAAACCGCCGGTGGCGACGGTGGACATCGCATGGTTGATGGCATCGAAGGCGCTCATGCCGGTCAGCAGGAAGGCGATGAAAGCCGCAAGCGTGAAGGCCACGTAGATCATCAGCAGGTACTGGCCAGCAATATGCGAACGCGGCATGACCTTTTCCGACCAGTCGGAGGATTCGGTCTGAAACAGCCTCATGCCACCAACCCGCAGCAACGGCAGGATCGCGATGGCCATACCGATGAAGCCGATGCCGCCCAGCCAGTGCAGCAGCGACCGCCACATGAGCAGGCCGGGCGAAGCGTTGTCCAGCCCGGAAATTACCGTGGCGCCGGTGGTGGTGATGCCGGACATGGTTTCGAAGAACGCGTCGGAGTAGCTGACATGCTGGATCAACATCAGCGGTAGTGCGGCGAAGCAGCACACCACCACCCAGCTGATGGTGGTCAGGAAGTACATGTCGCGCGGTCGCAGCTGGGTATTGGCCGGCCTGCCCGGGGCGACCAGCGCGAAACCACAGGAAAAGGTGATCAGGCTACCCCAGATGAACGCCTGCAGATCATCGGTGCGTTCGAATACGAGCAAGGTCAGCATGGGAATGATCATGCTCACGGCCAGCGTGATCAGGAAAATGCCGAGTATGAAACCGATGATGCGCAGGGTCGGCAAAGCCATGTAGGGGTGCTCGGCACGGTGGGGAAGAGGGCGGACATTCTACCCGCGTCGTTGCCGCAGTAAACCGCTCGGCGGTTGCGCGAAAAATGTTTTCGCGGCGCGCTCGAGGCCTCTTCCCAAGCGCATTGGCATGAATAGAATAGCCGCCCGGGCGCCGGCCCATTCCGGTCTCTGGGTGTTCACCTCTCATGTCCATCGACAATCCCTGCCTCACGTGCGGCGCCTGCTGCGCGTACTTTCGTGTGTCCTTCTATTTTGGTGAATGCGTGTCGGCGGGCGGCGCGGTGCCCGACCATCTGACCGTCCAGGTATCGCCGTTCCATGCCGCCATGCTCGGCACCGACAGCAAACCTGCGCGCTGCGTCGGCCTGCTCGGTGACGTCGGCTGTGGGGTCCGTTGCAGCATGTACGAGCAGCGTTCGAGCACCTGCCGCGAGTTCGAGGCCTCCTGGGAGAACGGCGAGCACAATCCGCACTGCGATGCCGCCCGTGCTGCCCATGGCCTGCCACCGCTGGTGCCGCCGCTGCAGCCACATCTGGCGCCGGATCGGGTGGCCTGAATCGGGAGATCGACTGAACTGTCGGCCAGCCATCACTCGCGACAAGGCGGCAACTGCCTCTAGAATGTCCGACCGCCTTAGGAGGTAATGGATGGACGCTCTGGATCTGCTGCTCAACCGCGTTTCGGTCACCCGCCTGTGCGAACCGGCCCCCACCGCCGACCAGCTCGACCTGATGTTCCGTGCCGGACTGCGCGCTCCGGACCATGGTCAACTGCACCCGTGGCGCTTCCTGATCATCGAAGGTGATGCCCGCCACAAGCTCGGCGAGCTGTTTGCCGAGGCCCTGCGTGTGCGTAATGTCGATGCTGCCGAGGAGGCGCTGCAGAAAGCGCGCAACATGCCGTTGCGAGCACCGATGCTGGTGCTGGTGATCGCCAGCGTGAAGCCGCATCCAAAGGTGCCTGAAGGCGAGCAGGTACTCGCTGCCGGCTGCGCGGCGCATGGTCTGCTGCTCGCCGCGCATGCCCAGGGCATCGGAGCGGTGTGGCGCACCGGGGAGTTTTCCTACGATCCGCGGGTGCTCGAGGGGCTCGGGTTGACCGAGCAGGAGCGCCTGCTGGGCTTCCTCTATCTGGGTACACCGGAAGGGCGCGTGCGCAGCGCGCCGGTTCTCGCACCCGAAGAGTTCGTCCAGCGTTGGACCGGTCAGTGAGACGCCAGGTCCTCTGAAGTCCTGCTCGCCACGCCAGTCAGCGGTAGATGCAGGCTGGCGACGAAGCCGCCGTCGGGGTGATTGGCCAGTTGCAGGCGGCCGCCGTGGCGCTCGGCAGCGCGCCTGGCGATGGCCAGTCCAAGGCCATGCCCGGCCGCGGTCTGGCCCGGAGCGCGAAAGAAGGGTTCGCTAAGCTGGGACAGATGCTCGTTAGCGACACCGGGGCCATGGTCGCGAATGCTGATCACCAGATTCATACCGTCGCGCTGCGCGCAAAGCTCTACCGGCTCCCCCTCGGGATTGAAGCGCAGGGCATTGCGCAGCAGATTGTCCAGCGCACGCTCGAGCATATCCGGCCAGCCGGTGTACGAGACGCCGGGCTCGACACGACTGTCGATGCGTTGCGCCGGGGCAATGATTCGGGCGTTGTCCTTCAATTGCTCGAACATTTCGGGCAGGTCGATGGCGCTTGCTGCACCTGGCTCGGCATCCAGGCGTGAGAGTTCGAGAATCTCGCTGATCAATGCTTCCAGCCGGTCACATTCCTTGGCCAGACGTGGCCAGATCACCTCGCGTTCGCTCGGGGTGGCGCGTTCGGCCAGTCCCAGGGCAATGCGCAGCCGCGCCAGTGGCGAGCGAAGCTCGTGGGACACGTCGCGCAGCAGCTGGCGCTGGCTGCCGATCAGCGCCTGCAGGCGCGCACCCATGCGGTTGAAATCGCTGGCCAGCACGCCGAGTTCGTCGCGGCGTTTGGCCAGCCGAGCCAAGGATTGCTGCTGATAGGTCGTCTGGCCAAGGTCGTGTACCGCCCGGCGCAGGCGATCCAGCGGACGGGTGATGGAGAGCGTCAGCAGCAGACTGAAACCTGTCAGTACCACCAGTGCGATGCCCAGTGCGCTGAGCGGCCAGGCCAGGCTGCCACGATGCCAGGCCTGCAATTCCGGATGCGGGATGCGGTAGATGAACAGGTAGGTTTCGCCGCTGGTTGGGCTCGTATAGTCGGCCGTCAGGCGTCGCCAGGGCAGCTGTCGGTCACGGTTCTGATGACGGGCCTCGAAGGCCGCAGCCCGGGCCGGAAAGGTGCCACGGATGATCGGCTGGCCATTCTCCGCCAACACCTGCACATCGACCCGCGCGCGATGGCGGTGCTGCTCGAGCAGCCGCTGTGCGGCCTGCGGGCCCTGTCGTTCGTAGACTTCGGTCCAGGTCTCGGCCAGGCCCTGCAAGCCCGGGTGGCGGCTTAGAATCCAGGCATCCTGGTTCAACGCGTGGCCGAGCAGCATCGCCAGGCCGGCGACCAGGGCAATGGCCAGCCAGAAGGTTGCGAATATGCGCCAGAACAGTGATCGCACCGGGTCTCTCCACGGCGAAAGCCCGGCAGTTTCCGCCCATCACTTTTGATTGATGGGCAGAAACTGCCGGGCGGGCTTCAATGGACCGCGGATCAGTTCTTCTGATCGCGCTCGGCCTTCCATTTGAGGAACTCGGCGCGTTCGGCGCGCTTGTCTTCCATTTTCTTCAGGCCTTCATCGAAGGCTTTCTGCTGTTCCGGTTTGAGCAGCGCGCGCATGCTCTGGTGGGTCTTTTCGCGGCTGGCGTCCAGATCCTTCTGCATGGCCTGACGCTCGGCTTCCGGCAGTTTGTCGAGGTATCGCTGGGTGATCGCCTGGCGCTGCTTCATCTGTTCGCCCATCAGCTTGCGCATTTCGCGCTGCTGTTCCCTGGTCAGGTCCAGGTCCTGGAACATGTGCGGGGCTCTTTTGCCGCCATGGGGGCCGTCGTGCATACCGCCGGGCATGGCGAAGGCGAGGGCGGGCAGGGCGGTGGCGATGAACAGGGCTACGACTGACTTGCGCATGATGGAAACTCTCCTATGTCGGGAAACCGGTCGTGCCGCAGCGGTATTGAAGAAGCTGGTGGCTGTTCGGTGACCGGATGAGTTCAGTCTACGTAGCGCAAGGTCAAGGGCGGTCAGGCCTGGGTAAAGCCTCGGTAAAGACGATCAGCCGATGCCGATCAGGCCGAGTAAAGATAGCCACGGCTGCGCAGGGCAACGATCCGCGGGCGCCCGTCGGCGTGTGGGCCCAGCTTGCGCCGCAGGTTGCTGACATGCATGTCCAGGCTGCGATCGTAGAGAGTGAGCTTGCGACCCAAGGCGTGCTGGGCAAGGGCCTGCTTGTCGATCGGCTCGCCGGCCTGGGCCAGCAGCGCCTCGAGGATGCGGCCCTCGGACAGCGTCAGACTGATGTCATGCCCTCCGATGTTGGCAACGCCGCGGGCTGGGCTGTAGCTGAGGTCGCCAAGCTCGAGTTGGCTGGGCTGCGCCGCCGGTTGGCTGCGGCGCAGCACGGCGCGCAGGCGCGCAGTCAGTTCGCGCGGGTCGCAGGGCTTGGCCAGATAGTCGTCGGCACCGAGCTCGAGTCCGAGGATACGGTCCAGCGGTTCGCCCCGGCCGGAAAGCATCAGTACCGGCAGTTCCGGATGTTCGCTACGCAGCTGCTTGAGCAATTCGAGACCGCTGCCGTCCGGCAGCATCACGTCCAGCACCACCGCGGCGGGCTGGTGCTGCGCCAACGCCTGCTTCGCGCTCTGCCCGTCATGGCAGGCGCGGGCGACGAAGCCCTCCTGTGCGAGCCAGCTGATCAGCAGCTCGCACAGTTCCTGGTCGTCATCGATAAGCAGTAATTCGCTCATGTTTGCCTGTACTCAGTTGAGCCACTGGCGCCGACGCCGGCTGCGCGTCACCAGCAGACCCAGAACGAAACTGCTGACACCGACGGCTCCACCTACTGCGAACCATTGCTGCTGCTCGTTCAGCAGCGCCGGCAGAACCTTCGACTGCTCGGCCTGCAGCTGCATGCGCAGTCGGCGGTTTTCCTCGCGCAGGCGCAGCAGCAGTGCTTCGGTGGTATCGCTGGCCAGGCGTGCCGCCTGGGGAGCGGGGTCGGTTTGCTGCGCCTCGGCCGGCGCGGACTCGTCGGGCTCGGTGGTTTCCAGAACCGGAGGCGCGGGCTCGGTTGGCACTTCTTCAGCCTGCAGCGCTGGCGCCAGCAGGATCAGGGCAAGCAGCAGGGAAAGCGGTCGTTGACGCATCGGAACTCCTATTTCCTTACGAGGCCGTGGAAGCCCAACGGCCGGGCGGATTCGCTATCCCCGCTGTGTCGGCTCAGGGCAGCACTTTCTTGAAGGGCTTGACCACCACATTCACGTAAACGCCGGCGGCCTTGTATGGATCGGCGTCCGCCCACTGCTGCGCGGCTTCCAGCGAATCGAACTCGGCGACCACCAGGCTGCCGCTGAAACCGGCTTCGCCCGGGTCGTTGCTGTCGATCGCAGGGTGCGGGCCGGCGAGCACCAGGCGGCCCTCGTTCTTCAGCTGTTCCAGACGCGCCAAGTGGGCCGGACGGGTGGCGAGGCGGTCCTGCAGGGAGTTCGGTGCGTCGGTGGCGATAACGGCGTACAGCATGGTCGTTCCTCGTTCGCGTGGGTTGCGGCGGTAAAGGGAAATTTGCATCCACGCCGGGCAGCGCGGGCGTGTGCCGGGCCCGGCGTTGACGTCCGCAGGCCGGCAGCGCGGCATCATAGCAAACGGCGCCTGGCGGGAAACTGCCGAGACCTACGAGGCATCGCACGGCAAGCGCCATCGGCTGTCGAAGCAGAAGGTTTGCCGCGGCGGGCACCGTTGGCGCGAGCCAAAGCCCCGGCGCGGCGTTAGACTAGCCAGCCGTTCGCCCGCTCTGTCTTGCTCGAGCTGGGTTTTCGGACAGTTTTTTTCGAGGTGCCAGCACCTCACTGGAGTGCGTTACCTGATGATCGTCGATCTGCATTGCCACAGCACCGCCTCCGATGGCGTGCTGGCGCCCGCCAAGCTGGTGGAGCGCGCCCACGGGCGCGGCGTCCAGCTGCTGGCGCTCACCGACCACGACACCGTCGACGGCCTCGCCGAGGCGCGGACTGCCGCGCAGGCGCTGGGTATGCAGCTGGTCAATGGCATCGAGCTCTCGTGCCTGTGGAACGGGGCTACCATTCATGTATTGGGCTATGGGTTTACCACCGATGCGCCGGCACTGCAGCAGGCGATCGCGCAGCTGCACGAAGGGCGCTGGCGCCGGGCCGAGCAGATTGCTCAACGGCTCGAAGCGAAGGACATGCCGGGCGCTTTGGAAGGCGCTCGGGCGATCCAGCAGGAGCTGGGTGACAGCGGCAACGCGCCGGCCCGCCCACATTTTGCGGAGTTTCTGGTGCGTGCCGGCCATGTGCGCGACCGTGCCGAAGCGTTTCGCAAGTGGCTCGGCTCGGGCAAGCTCGGCGACGTCAAGCAGCATTGGCCGAGCCTCGAGCAGACGGTTCGGACCTTGCGCGAGGCGGGCGCCTGGATCAGCCTGGCGCACCCGTGGCAATACGACTTCACCCGCAGCAAGCGGCGTCGGTTGGTGATCGACTTCGCCCAGGCCGGCGGTCATGCGCTGGAGGTGGTCAATGGCATGCAGCCGCTGGAGCAGGTTGGCGGATTGTCGATCCTGGCGCGCGAGTTCGGCCTGATGGCCACCGTGGGCAGCGACTTCCATGCGCCGGGCGACTGGTCCGAGTTGGGGCTGTACCGCAACCTGCCGGAGGATCTGTCACCACTCTGGAGACATTTCGACCATGAGCGCCGCCTACCTGCTGCCAGCTGAACAGGGAGTTCCCATGAGCCAGTTCTTTCAGATCCATCCGGACAACCCGCAGCCACGCCTGATCAAGCAGGCCGTGGAGATCATCCGCAAGGGCGGGGTGGTGGTGTATCCCACCGATTCCAGTTACGCCATCGGTTGTTCGATGGGCAACAAGGCCGGCATCGAGCGCATCCGCCGGCTGCGCCAGCTCGACGACAAGCACAACTTCACCCTGGCCTGCCGCGACCTGTCGCAGCTGGGCCTGTTCGCCAAGGTCGATACCGCTGCCTTCCGCCTGCTCAAGGCGCATCTGCCCGGGCCCTACACGATCATCCTGTCGGCCACCCGCGAAGTGCCGCGCATGTTGCTGCATCCCAAGCGCCGCACCATCGGCCTGCGTGTGCCCGCGCAGCCGATCGCCCAGGCGCTGCTGGAGGAACTCGGTGAGCCGTTGATGAGCGTTAGCCTGATCCTGCCGGGCGAAGAGCTGCCAATGAGCGATCCGTACGAGATGCGCGACGCGCTGGAGCATCAGGTAGACCTGATCATCGATGGCGGGTACGGTGGTCTGGAGGCCTCGACCGTAATCAGCCTGGTCGATGACCAGCCCGAGGTGGTGCGGGTCGGCTGCGGCGATCCCGAACCCTTCATGGCCTGAGCCTGGATGGCGAGTGAGCCCGTACAACATCCGGCCTGTGCGGTGAGTGGGTTGAGCCAAGTTCGGATGCCAACGTTGACCAACTGAACTTACCAAGCAAGCCAATTAACCAAGGACACCCTTTTGAGCTCCATGGATTCACAGCGGCGCGTGGTTTCCGGCATGCGTCCCACGGGCCGACTTCACCTCGGTCACTACCACGGTGTATTGAAGAACTGGGTCAGGCTGCAGCACGAGTACGAGTGCTTCTTCTGTATCGTTGACTGGCACGCGCTGACCACCGACTACGAATGCTCCGGCGAAATCTCGCAGAACGTGATGGACATGGCGGTGGATTGGTTGGCGGCCGGGGTCAGTCCGAGTTCGGCGACGCTGTTCATCCAGTCCCAGGTTCCCGAGCACGCCGAGCTGCATCTCTTGCTGTCGATGATCTGCCCGCTGGGTTGGCTGGAGCGGGTGCCGTCCTACAAGGAGCTGCAACAGAGCCTGCAGGACAAGAACCTGGACACCTATGGCTTTCTCGGCTACCCGCTGCTGCAGGCGGCCGACATCCTGCTCTACCGTGCCGGGCTGGTGCCGGTGGGAGCAGACCAGCTGCCGCATATCGAATTCGCCCGCGACGTGGCGCGGCGCTTCAATCACCTCTATGGGCGCGAAGCGGATTTCGAGGACAAGGCCGAAGCGGCGATCCGCAAGCTCGGCAAGAAGACCTCCAAGCTCTACGTCAGCCTGCGCAAGAGCTATCAGGAGCAGGGCGACGTCGAGGCGCTGAACACTGCCCGTGCGCTGATCAAGGAGCAACAGACCATCACCATCGGCGACCAGGAGCGGTTGTTCGGCTACCTGGAAGGCTGCGGCAAGCTGCTGTTGCCGGAGCCGCAGGCACTGCTTGGCGAGTCACCGAAGCTGTCCGGGCTCGACGGCGGCAAGATGGCCAAATCCAACAGCAATGCGATCTATCTGCGCGACACGCCGAACGAGATCGAGGAGAAAATCCGCCGCATGCCCACCGACCCGGCGCGCGTACATCGTAGCGACCCCGGTGAGCCGACGCGCTGCCCGGTGTGGCAGATGCATCAGGCGCATTCCGAGGAGGCGGTGTGCCAGTGGGCCGAGCAGGGCTGTCGCAGCGCCGGCATCGGCTGCCTGGAATGCAAGGCGCCGCTGATCGATTCGATCAAGGCGGACCTGGCGCCGCTGCAGGAACGCGCGTTGGATTACGAGCAGAATCCGGATCTGGTGCGCAGCATCCTCGCCGAGGGGGCGGAGCACGCACGCGACGAAGCCCGCGAGACGCTGATCGACGTGCGTCAGGCGATGGGCCTGAATTACCGCTGACGCGCCCGCGCAGCTTCGAGGAAGACCATGCAGACCGAACTCCAGAGCCCCGAATCGACTCAGCCCGGCGAGCAGCTGCGCCTGGCGCTGGTCTATGGCGAGGCGGTGACCGAGCTGCCGCTGGACCTGTACATACCGCCGGATGCGCTGGAAGTCTTTCTCGAAGCGTTCGAAGGCCCACTTGACCTGTTGCTCTATCTGATCCGCAAGCAGAACATCGACATCCTCGATATCCCGGTGGCGGAAATCACCCGCCAGTACATGGGCTACGTCGAGCTGATGAAGTCGGTGCGTCTGGAACTGGCCGCCGAGTACCTGGTGATGGCCGCCATGCTCGCCGAGATCAAGTCGCGCATGCTGTTGCCGCGCTCGGCCGAAGCCGCCGAAGAGGAAGACGACCCGCGCGCCGAGCTGATCCGCCGGCTGCAGGAGTACGAGCGCTTCAAGGCCGCCGCCGAGGATCTGGACGAGCTGCCGCGGGTCGGTCGCGACCTGCAGGTGCCACGCCTCGACGCCCCGGATGCCAGGGCGCGCAAGCTGCTGCCGGATGTCAGCCTGGAGGAACTGCTGGTATCCATGGCCGAGGTGCTGCGCCGTGCCGACATGTTCGAGAGCCACCAGGTGACCCGTGAGGCGCTGTCGACGCGCGAGCGCATGAGCGAGGTGCTCGAGCGGCTGAAGGGTGGTGGTTTCGTCCCGTTCGTTGCGCTGTTCCATGTGGAGGAAGGGCGCCTTGGCGTGGTGGTGACCTTCATGGCCGTACTCGAGCTGATCAAGGAATCGCTGGTCGAGCTGGTGCAGAACGAGCCCTTCGCGCCTATCCATGTGCGCAGTCGAACCGAATAGATATTTGCAGGAGTCAACCGTGGACCTGTCCGATCCCAAGGATCTCGCTTCGCTGCTCGAAGCCTTTCTGCTCGCGTCCGGCAAGCCGCTCTCCCTGGAGCGCCTCGGCGAGCTGTTCGAGGAGCATGAACGACCCTCGTCGGCGCAGCTGAAGAAGGCCCTCGAAGTCCTGGACAAGTCCTGCAAGGGGCACGCCTTCGAACTCAAGGAGGTGGCCAGTGGTTATCGTCTGCAGGTGCGCCAGCGTTTCTCGTCATGGGTCGGCCGGCTTTGGGAAGAGCGGCCGCAGCGCTACTCCCGTGCATTGCTGGAAACCCTGGCGCTGATCGCCTACCGCCAGCCCATCACCCGCGGCGAGATCGAGGACATTCGCGGCGTTGCGGTCAACAGCCAGATCGTCAAGACGTTGCAGGAGCGCGAGTGGATTCGCGTGGTCGGTCATCGTGACGTGCCGGGTCGGCCGGCAATGTTCGCCACCACCCGCCAGTTTCTCGACCACTTCAACCTGAAGAACCTAGATGAACTTCCGCCACTCGCCGTATTGCGCGAGATGGAACCGGAGCTGCGTCCGGTGCTGGACGACGAGGATGCCGCGGTGCCAGTCGCGCTGCAGGCCCGCGCCGACGAGGCCCTGGACGAGCCGCAGGCGCCTGTGCGCGAGCAGACCAGTTTCCGCAGCCTGCTGGCGGAACTCGATGGCATGGAGCAGGGGCTCAAGACCGACTTCGACGACTTGCTCGAAGCGCAAGCGGCGGACATCGACCCGGACGAGGAACCACCGGCGCCATAGCCGCGGTTCCGTGTGACACCCGGATAACGGCCGTCTCGAGCCCGTCGAGCGCTCGCTGCCGGCGAAACGCTCATGTTGCTAGGCTGCGCGCGCAACCATTGGCCTTGCGTCCTGTCCGAACGCCAACCGACTCCGGATGGTTTATGGTTGTCGAAGAACAAAATTCCGCAGCAGGAGAGACGCATGCACCCGCGAGTTCTGGAAGTCACCGAGCGCCTGGTCGAGCGCAGCCGCAAGACGCGTGAGCGTTACCTCGCGATGATGGCCGCCGCTGCCAGCGAGGGCCCTCAGCGAGGCGGGCTGCAATGCGCCAACTTCGCCCATGGCGTCGCCGGCTGCAATTCCACTCAGGACAAGCAGAGCCTGCGCCTGATGAACGCGGCGAACGTCGCAATCGTTTCCGCGTACAACGACATGCTTTCGGCGCATCAGCCCTACGAGCATTTTCCGGAGATGATCCGCCAGGCGCTGCGCGAGATTGGTTCGGTCGGCCAGTTCGCCGGCGGCGTGCCGGCAATGTGCGACGGCGTGACCCAAGGCGAGGCGGGCATGGAGATGAGCCTGGCCAGTCGCGAAGTGATCGCCATGAGCACGGCGGTCGCGCTGTCGCACAACATGTTCGACGCCGCGCTGATGCTCGGCATCTGCGACAAGATCGTCCCAGGCCTGATGATCGGCGCGCTGCGCTTCGGTCATCTGCCGACCATCTTCGTACCGGGCGGGCCGATGCCCTCGGGCATCCCCAACAAGGAAAAGGCCGCGGTGCGCCAGCGCTACGCCGAAGGCAAGGCGAGCCGCGAGGAGTTGCTGGAATCGGAAATGAAGTCCTACCACAGCCCGGGCACCTGCACCTTCTACGGCACCGCCAACACCAATCAGGTGGTGATGGAGATCATGGGTCTGCACCTGCCGGGCTCCTCGTTCGTAAATCCCTACACGCCGCTGCGCGATGCGCTGACCCGCGAAGCCGCGCAGCAGGTCACCCGCCTGACCCATCAGGCCGGTAATTACACGCCGCTGTGCCAGGTGGTCGACGAGAAGTCCATCGTCAATTCGGTGGTCGCGCTCAACGCCACCGGCGGTTCGACCAACCACACCCTGCATATTCCGGCATTCGCCCGCGCCGCCGGCATCCAGCTGACCTGGCAGGACATGGCCGACCTTTCCGAGGTGGTGCCGACCCTGGCCAAGGTCTACCCCAACGGTCAGGCCGATGTGAACCATTTCCATGCCTGCGGCGGCGTGCCCTTCATGGTGCGCACGCTGCTCGACGCCGGCTTGCTGCATGAGGATGTGCACACGGTGGTCGGCAAGGGCCTGCGCCGCTATATCCAGGAGCCGTTCCTCGACGGTGACAAGCTGGTCTGGCGCGATGGGCCCGCTCAGAGCCTGGACGAAACCATCCTGCGTCCGGCAGAGCGGCCCTTCTCCCCGGAGGGCGGCCTGCGTGTGCTGGAAGGCAACCTGGGGCGCGGCGTGACCAAAATCTCGGCCGTGGCGCCGGAACATCGTGTGGTCGAGGCGCCGGCGCGGGTGTTCATCGACCAGAGCGAGCTGGCAGCCGCTTTCAAGGCCGGCGAGCTGGAGCGCGATTTCATCGCCGTGGTGCGTTTCCAGGGGCCGAAGGCCAATGGCATGCCGGAGTTGCACAAACTCACGCCGTTCCTCGGCGTGCTGCAGGACCGCGGTTACAAGGTGGCGCTGGTCACCGACGGGCGCATGTCCGGCGCCTCCGGCAAGGTGCCGGCGGCGATCCATGTCTGCCCCGAGGCGCTGGATGGTGGCCCGCTGGCGCGAGTGCGCGATGGCGACATCATCCGCGTCGATGGCGAGACCGGCGAGCTGTGCGCGCTGGTCGATCCGGACGAGTGGGCGATGCGGCAGGCGGCCATCCGCCCGGAAGACATGGGTATCGGTTGCGGTCGCGAGCTGTTCGCCTTCATGCGCGCGTCCTTCAGCACGGCAGAGCAGGGCGCCAGCGCGTTCACCGAGAGTCTGGAGGCGCTCAAGTGAAGACCGCGCTGGTTGGCGACATCGGTGGTACCAATGCACGCTTCGCGCTGTGGCGCGATCAGCGGATCGAGCAGATTCGCGTGCTGCCCACGGCAGACCATGCGCGTCCGGAGCTGGCAATCCGCGCCTACCTCGACGAAGTGGGCCAGCCGCTGGATGCGCTGGAAGCAGTATGCCTGGCCTGTGCCGGGCCGGTGAGCGGCGATCACTTCCGCTTCACCAACAACCACTGGCAGCTGAGTCGACAGGCGTTCTGCCGCGAACTGGGCCTGAAGGATCTGCTGCTGATCAACGACTTCACCGCCATGGCTCTCGGTATGACCCGGCTGCGCGATGACGAGCGCGTCACGGTCCGCGAGGGCGAGCCTGAACCCGGCCGGCCGCGTCTGGTCATAGGCCCCGGCACCGGGTTGGGGGTCGCCGGGCTGCTGCCGCTGGTCGGCGGCTGGCGCGCGTTGCCGGGCGAGGGCGGGCATATCTGTCTGCCGATCGGCAGCGAGCGCGAGGCGGCGATCTGGACGCAACTGCACCGCGCACAGGGCCACGTGAATGCCGAAGCCGTGCTCAGCGGGCCGGGTTTGCTGACGCTCTATCGTGCCTGTTGCGCGCTGGATGGCCGAGCGGCCGAACACGACTCCCCGGCTGAGATCACCAAGGCTGCGCTGGCTGGCGAGCCGTACGCCGTGGCCGTGCTGGAGCAGTTCTGCCGCTGGCTTGGGCGCATCGTCGGCGACAACGTGCTGACGCTCGGTGCACGCGGCGGGGTATATATCGTCGGCGGCGTGGTACCGCGCTTCGCCGAGTTCTTCATGCACAGCGGCTTTTGCGATGCCCTGTGCGAGAAGGGCCAAATGAGTGGCTATTTCGATCGCCTGCCGGTATGGCTGGTGACCGCGCCTTATCCGGGCCTGGAAGGCGCCGGCGTGGCGTTGCAATCGCTGCTGGAGGGCGTCTAGGCGGCTGGCAGGGAAAGGCGACGGGCGATCGGATAACAACAAGAAAAGGGACGTGACGTGAGCCAAGCAGGTAAGAACATCCTTCTGGTCGACGACGATCAGGAAATCCGCGAACTGCTGCAGACCTATCTCAGCCGCTCGGGCTTTCAGGTCCGCGGCGTGCCGGACGGCGCGCAGTTTCGCAGCGCGCTGTGCGCCGAACCGGCCGATCTGGTGATACTCGACGTGATGCTGCCCGACGAGGACGGCTTCAGCCTCTGCCGCTGGATTCGCCAGCACGAGCGGCTGGCCTCGATGCCGATCATCATGCTCACCGCCAGTTCCGACGAGGCCGACCGGGTGGTCGGTCTTGAGCTGGGCGCCGACGATTACCTCGGCAAGCCGTTCAGCCCACGCGAGCTGCTGGCGCGGATCAAGGCCTTGCTGCGGCGGGTCAGCTTCGCCCAGGAGCGCGGCAGCGACGTGCTGGCCTTCGATGAATGGCGGCTGGACATGATCAGCCACCGCCTGTTTCACGCCGATGGCGAGGAAGTCTTTCTGTCCGGTGCCGATTTCGCCCTGCTCAAGCTGTTTCTCGATCATCCGCAGCAGATCCTCGACCGCGACACCATCGCCAACGCCACCCGCGGGCGCGAGGTGATGCCGCTGGAGCGCATCGTCGACATGGCGGTGAGCCGTCTGCGCCAGCGCCTGCGTGACACCGGCAAGTCGCCGCGGCTGATCCGCACGGTACGTGGCAGCGGTTACTTGTTGGCTACCCAGGTGACGCCGCACCATGAATCTGCGCACTGAGCGGCGGCGCCTGCGGCTGGTGCCGCGCTCGCTGCTCGGACGCATGCTGTTGCTGACCCTGCTCGCGGTGCTGCTGGCGCAAGGGCTGTCGAGCCTGATCTGGCTATCGCAGCTGCGCGCCAGCCAGATGGAGGGGCTGCTGGCCAGCGCCCGTAGCCTGGCGCAGTCGATGGGGGCAAGCGTCAGCTACTTCCGTTCGCTGCCGCTGGGCTACCGACCACTGGTGCTGGACCAGCTGCGCAGCATGGGCGGCACGCGCTTCTTCGTCTCGCTCAACGACAAGCCGCTGGAGATGAAGATCCTGCCGGAGACGCCACGCAAGCGTGCGGTGCTGCACGAGGTGGAGCAGGTGCTGCGCCAGCGCCTGGGCGGCGCGGTGGACCTGACCATCGAGTTCGTCAGCCCCGACGATCTGCGCATCTTCAACAGTGGCATCAAGCTCGAGGAACTGCCGCGCTCCTGGGCCCACTACGCGCTGGGTTTCGAACCCCTGGCGCCACCGGTGCTGGTCACGCAGATCCAGATCGCGCCGCAGGAATGGCTCTATCTCGCCTCGCTGATGCCGGCACCCTACGTCAGCCTGGAAGACGAGGGGCTGCCGGTGCAGCAGCTGTGGTTCATCGTGCTGACCAGTGCCTTCCTGCTGCTGTTCATCGGCCTGCTGGTGCGCTGGCAGAGCCGGCCATTGAAGCGCCTGGCCAAGGCGGCGCGAGAGCTGTCGGTGGGAGGCGAAGTGCGTCCGCTGGCCGAGATCGGTGCCAGCGAGATCGTCGAGGTCAGCCGCGCCTTCAACAACATGCGCGAGCGCATCAGCCGCTATCTGACCGAGCGCGGCCAGTTGTTCAGCGCGATTTCCCATGACCTGCGCACGCCCATCACGCGGCTGCGGCTGCGGGTCGAACTGCTGGAGGACGAGGCCCAGCAAGTCAAGTTCAACCGCGATCTCGACGAGCTGGAACTGCTGGTCAAGGGCGCCCTGCAGTGTGTGAAGGATACCGATATCCACGAGAACATCGAGGCCGTGGACCTCAATCTGCTGCTCGAACACATCGTCGAGCCCTACCAGGCCTGCGACCAGACCCGCGTGACCCTGGATGGACGCGCGCTGGCGACCTACCCCGGCAAGCCGCTGGCGCTCAAACGCTGCATCGGCAACCTGCTGGACAACGCCCTGAAGTATGGCGAACGCGCCCACCTGCACGTCGAGGATGGCAAGGAGGCGCTGGTGCTGCACGTCGACGACGAGGGGCCGGGCGTGCCGGAGCAGCGCCTGGAGCACGTTTTCGAACCCCATGTACGGCTCTCTGGTCAGCAGCAGGGCTACGGCCTGGGGCTGGGTATCGCGCGCAACATCGCTCACGCCCACGGCGGCGAGCTGAGCATGCGCAACCTGCAGCAGGGAGGGCTGAGGGTGACCCTCACACTACCGCGCTGAAGCCCGCCAGGCGTGCCTGTTACCTGTGGCGTGCCTTTGTAACCGGTTGGTGACCATCGGCCATCCCTTCGTTACCCAGTGTCCATTTTTCCGGGCATAGACTCGGTCCATCGCAAGCGACCCACGACTTGCCGGATAAAAACAAGAAGGTACTCCTCCATGAATGCGATCCATCGTCTCGCTCTTTCCGTTTCCCTTGCCCTGCCATTGCTCGCCCACGCCGGTGAGGTCGAAGTTCTGCACTGGTGGACCTCCGGCGGCGAGAAGCGCGCCGCCGACACCCTGCAAAAGATGGTCGAGCAGAAAGGCCATACCTGGAAGGATTTCGCCGTCGCCGGTGGCGGTGGCGAGGCCGCCATGACCGTACTGAAAACCCGCGCCGTTTCCGGCAATCCGCCATCTGCCGCGCAGATCAAGGGCCCCGACATCCAGGAGTGGGGTGAACTCGGTCTGCTCGCCAACCTCGACGACACCGCCAAGGCCGAGCGCTGGGACGAGCTGCTGCCCAAGCAGGTCAGCAAGATCATGCAGTACGACGGCTCCTACGTGGCCGTGCCGGTCAACGTGCACCGGGTCAACTGGCTGTGGATCAACCCCGAGGTGTTCGAGAAGGCCGGCGCCACGCCACCGAAGACCCTCGACGAGTTCTTCGCCGCTGCCGAGAAGCTCAAGGCCGCCGGTTTCGTGCCGGTCGCCCACGGCGGCCAGCCGTGGCAGGACGGCACCGTGTTCGAGGGCTTCGTGCTCAGCATTCTCGGACCGGAGGATTACCACAAGGCATTCGTCGAGCTGGACGAGGACACCCTGACCGGCGACAAGATGGTCCAGGCGTTCACGGCGCTGAAGAAACTGCGTGACTACATAGACGCCGATGCCGCCGGTCGCGAGTGGAACCGCGCCACCGGCATGGTCATCGACGGCAAGGCCGGCATGCAGATCATGGGCGACTGGGCCAAGAGCGAGTTCACCGCCGCCAACAAGGTCGCCGGCAAGGACTACCAGTGCCTGCCGTTTCCCGGCACCCAGGGCAGCTTCACCTACAACATCGACTCCCTGGCGATGTTCAAGCTGAGCGACGATGACAACCGCAAGGCCCAGGAAGACCTGGCGCGCGCCGTGCTGCAGCCGGAGTTCCAGACCTTCTTCAACCAGAACAAGGGCTCCATCCCGGTTCGTCAGGACCAGGACATGAGCGAGTTCGACGCCTGCGCCCAGCAGTCGATGAAGGATTTCAAGGCGGCGGCCCAGGGCAGCGGCCTGCAACCCAGCCTGACCCACGGCATGGCCGCTTCGAGCTACGTGCAGGGCGCGGTGTTCGATGTCGTGACCAACTTCTTCAACGACCCCAAGGCCGACCCGCAAAAGGCGGCCAAGCAACTGGCGGCGGCAATCCAGGCCGTGCAGTAACGCCACGGGCGGACCACGTCCGCCCAGCTTCCGAAACGTGCGTCCCGGTACCTGCTTCGGCATGTGCCGCGGGCGACGACATCCCGGATTTCCATGAGGGATCACACCCATGAGCTCCATCGCGCTTCAAGCCAGGCCCGCCAAGGTCTCGCCGCTCGACGCCCTGCAGCGCTGGCTGCCGAAGCTGGTGCTGGCGCCGAGCATGCTGATCGTGCTGGTCGGCTTCTACGCCTACATCGGCTGGACCTTCCTGCTCTCGTTCACCAACTCACGCTTCATGCCCAGCTACAAATGGGCCGGTCTGCAACAGTACGAGCGCCTGTGGGACAACGATCGCTGGTGGGTCGCGAGCCAGAACCTGCTGGTATTCGGCGGCCTGTTCATCGCCATCAGCCTGTTCATTGGCGTCGTACTTGCCGTGCTGCTGGACCAGCGCATCCGCCGCGAAGGGCTGATCCGCACCATCTACCTGTACCCCATGGCGCTGTCGATGATCGTCACCGGCACCGCCTGGCAGTGGCTGCTCAACCCTGGCCTGGGGCTGGACAAGCTGCTGCGCGATTGGGGCTGGGAGGGCTTTCGCTTCGACTGGCTGGTGGACCCGGATCGGGTCATCTATTGCCTGGTGATCGCCGCCGTGTGGCAGGCCTCGGGCTTTGTCATGGCGCTGTTCCTCGCGGGTCTGCGCAGCGTCGATCAGTCGATCATCCGCGCCGCCCAGGTGGACGGCGCGAGCCTGCCGACCATCTACCTGCGCATCGTGTTACCGAGCCTGCGCCCGGTGTTCTTCAGTGCGCTGATGATTCTTGCCCACATTGCGATCAAGAGCTTCGACCTGGTGGCGGCGATGACCGCTGGCGGCCCCGGCTATTCCAGCGACCTGCCAGCGATGTTCATGTACACGCACACCTTCACCCGTGGGCAGATGGGGCTGGGGGCGGCGAGCGCCATGCTGATGCTCGGCGCGGTGATAGCAATCATCGTGCCGTACCTGTATTCCGAGCTGAGGAACAAGCGCCATGTCTGACTTCGCGCAACCGCGCCTGACCCTCGGGCGCCTGACCATCCACGCCACGCTGCTGCTGGCCTGTGCCGTCTATCTGGTGCCGCTGATCGTGATGCTGCTGACCAGCTTCAAGACGCCGGAAGACATCCGCACCGGCAATCTGCTGAGCTGGCCGGAGGCGTTCACCGGCATGGGCTGGCTGACCGCCTGGGATGCCGTCGGTGGCTACTTCTGGAATTCGGTGAAGATCGTCATCCCGGCGGTGCTGATCTCCACCGCGCTGGGCGCTATCAATGGCTACGTGCTGTCGATGTGGCGCTTCCGCGGCTCGCAGCTGTTCTTCGGTCTGCTGCTGTTTGGCTGCTTCCTGCCGTTCCAGGTCATCCTGCTGCCGGCGTCCTTCACCCTCGGCAAGCTCGGCCTGGCCAATACCACCACCGGTCTGGTGCTGGTCCACGTGGTCTACGGGCTGGCCTTCACCACGCTGTTCTTCCGCAACTTCTACGTCAGCGTGCCGGATGCGCTGGTGCGCGCGGCGCGGCTGGACGGTGCCGGTTTCTTCACTATCTTCGGGCGCATCCTGCTGCCGATGTCGGTACCGATCATCATGGTCTGCCTGATCTGGCAGTTCACCCAGATCTGGAACGACTTCCTCTTCGGCGTGGTGTTCGCCAGCGGCGATACCCAGCCGGTCACCGTGGCACTGAACAACCTGGTGAACACCAGCACCGGCGCCAAGCAATACAACGTCGACATGGCCGCCGCGATGATCGCCGGCCTGCCCACGCTGGTGGTCTACGTGATCGCCGGCAAGTATTTCCTGCGCGGGCTGACTGCCGGCGCCGTCAAGGGTTGAGGAGAATAACGATGGCTTCCCTGGAACTGCGCAACGTTCATAAGAGTTATGGCAACAGCCAGATCGCAACGCTGAAGGACATCGCGCTGAAGATCGATGCCGGTGAATTCCTGATCCTCGTCGGCCCCTCCGGCTGCGGCAAATCCACCCTGATGAACTGCATCGCCGGGCTGGAGAACATCACCGGCGGCGAGATCCTCGTCGATGGCGAGGACATCAGCCAGGCCAGCCCGAAGGATCGCGACATCGCCATGGTGTTCCAGTCCTACGCGCTCTATCCGACCATGAGCGTGCGCGATAACATCGCCTTCGGCCTGAAGATGCGCAAGGTGCCGGCGGCGAAGATCGAGGAGGAGGTGGCGCGGGTCGCCAAGCTGCTGCAGATCGAGCCGCTGCTCGAGCGCAAGCCGTCGCAGCTCTCCGGTGGCCAGCAGCAGCGCGTGGCCATGGGCCGGGCGCTGGCACGGCGGCCGAAGATCTATCTGTTCGACGAGCCGCTGTCGAACCTCGACGCCAAGCTGCGGGTGGAGATGCGCACCGAGATCAAGCTGATGCACCAGCGCCTGAAGACCACCACGGTGTATGTCACCCATGATCAGATCGAGGCAATGACCCTCGGCGACAAGGTCGCGGTGATGAAGGACGGCGTGATCCAGCAGTTTGGTACGCCGCACGAAATCTACAATGACCCGGCCAACCTGTTCGTCGCCAGCTTCATCGGCTCGCCGCCGATGAACTTCGTGCCGCTGCGCATTCGCCAGCGTGACGGGCGCTGGGTGGGCGTGCTCAACAGCGAGCAGGGCAGTTGCGAGCTGCCGCTGCCGATCACCACCGACGACGGTCTGCGTGATCGCGAACTCATCCTCGGCATTCGCCCTGAACAGATCGGCCTCGCCGGAGTCGGAACAGCTGATTTTTCGCTGGCGGTCGACATCGAAGTGGTCGAACCCACCGGGCCAGACACCCTGGTGGTGTTCACGCTGAATCAGGTCAAGGCCTGTTGCCGGTTGATGCCGGACCAGGCTCCGCGAGTGGGGGAGACGCTCAATCTGCAGTTCGATCCGCGCAAGGCGCTGCTCTTCGATGCCCAGACCGGCGAGCGGCTTGGCGTTGTGCAGCCGGAGCCGGTGCGCGAGAGCAAGGTCACCCGGCTGGTTTCCAACGGAGCGGGCACAGCGCAGTGAACTTCCGCCTGCCTTGCCAGCAGGCGGTCGATGAAAGTGGACGGTTACAGGAATGAACAGAGCCGACTGGCTCGATCCAGCGATCAATAACAACAAAAGCGGAGTGGATGATGAAAAAAACACTGACAGCCCTGGGCGTTGCCAGCGCCATTGCGGGTCTGAGCCTGCCTCTCGGCGCCCATGCCCTGGAGTTCACCGGTTACATGCGCAGCGGGGTCGGCGAATCGGTCAACAGCGATTCGCAGTCCTGCTTCCAGTTGCCCGGTGCGCCGAGCAAGTACCGCCTGGGTAATGAGTGCGAGCAATACGCCGAGCTCGATCTGCGCCAGGACCTCTACACCTTCGCCGACGGCTCGGTGCTGAGCCTGGAAGGCATGGCAGCGCTCTACAACCAGTACAACCACACCCCGGAGTTCACCGGCGACCACGGCTGGGCACGGATGGTCCAGGCCTACGCCGAGTGGAGCAAAGTACCGGCGCTGTACAACGGCTCGCTATGGGCGGGCCGTCGTTTCTACAAGCGTAACGACATCCACATCTCCGACTTCTACTACTGGAACCAGAGCGCCACCGGTGCCGGTGTCGAGGACATGGAAATCGGCGGACTGAAGTACAGCTATGCCTTCTCGCGTAAGGACAGCGTGTTCCAGAAGGAGTACGTCTCTCGCCACGATTTCAACGTCGGCGGCTTCGACAGCAACCCCGGCGGCGAGCTGGAGTTCGGCCTGAGCTACCTCGACAAGCCCAGTCGCGACGACGCCAACAGCGGTTGGGCGGTGACGGTGCAGCACGTGCAGGCCGACTTCCTCGGTGGCAAGAACACCCTGGCGCTGCAGTACGGCGAGGGTCCGGGTACCGGCCTCGGCTACACCGGCGACGTGACCCTGGACGACAGCGCCAAGAGCTGGCGGGTGGTTGAGTACTTCGACTGGCAGGTGACGCCGCGGTTCGGCGGCCAGTTCCAGGTGGTCTACCAGAAGGACAAGCGCGATGACGGTGGTGACCAGGACTGGTGGTCGGTGGGCGCACGTCCGGTCTATGCCTTCAGCGAGCAGTTCAAGCTCGTTGCCGAGGTTGGCCATGACCAGATCGACGCCACCGACGGCACGCGCAAGCTGAGCAAGTTCACCATTGCGCCGACCTGGTCACCGTCTGGCCCGGGCTTCTGGGCACGTCCGGAGTTCCGCCTGTATTACACCTACGCCAGCTGGAACGAAGCGGCGCAGCGTGCGGCCAACCTGATGGCCGAAGGCTCGGCGCTGTCGGACACCGGCGCATTCGGCAATGCCCGCCACGGTTCGAACTTCGGCGTGCAAGTCGAGCACTGGTGGTAACTGGTTAGCGGGTCGCCATCCAGATCAGCAGGCCGGCCTGGAACAGCGCCAGCGCAACCAGGCAAACGATAGTGAATCGCAGCGCACCGTCCTCACGGCGGAAGCGGGCGATTCGCTCCTGCAGATCGCGGATCTGGTTTTCCTGCGCCTGCAGGTTGCGGTCGGCCTGCTCCAGCATGGCCGCTGCCTCCTGCAGCTCGACGACCTGGACCTTCTCGCCGTTCCAGTCCGCTCGCAGGCTGCTGACCCGCGGCGCGCCGTAGCTCGCCTTGCCCGCCTGATCCTTGGGATAGTCGACATCGAAGCCCTGGGTGCGCAGGCAGTGGTCCCGGCGCAGCCGCTGATCATCGCTCGTCACATCCCTGGGCAGCGAGCCGCCCTCGACCAGGTAGTGACCCCAGCGCTTCTGCGCCCAGGCCGCGCCCTGGGCCAGCAGAAAACGGCCGAGGCCACGATTCACCGGTTCCAGTTGCAATCCGCTGTCCGGCCCGAAGCGCAGCTCCTTGCTGCGGTGATCGGCCCATACCTCCAGCACGTTGGTTTTGCGCGAGCGCACCTGCCCCGGAATGTTGATGAACATCCGCAGCAGGCTCTGCTCGGGTGTGTGGCGTTCCAGCTGCGCCAGCTCGACGAAGCGCAGCGGGCGTGCGCCGCCGTCGCGTTCGGTGGGCAGCGGCGCCAGGCGCAGCAGGCGGAAACGATCGGGGCGAAGTTCGGCCCACGGATGCTTCGGCGGCGCCGGTGGCTCTTTCTCTGTGCTCTGGGTGATTTCGGTGTCGGTCATCTGCGCGTTCCTGGGCCTGCGCGGCGGCTCGTTCAGAACTGGTCTCGGCCATCGTCACGGGGCTATCGGCGGCGCGGCGCCTAACTGGAGGCTGGCAGCATGCCATTATCGTTCAGGAAGCGCTGAATGCGTTCGAGCAGGCCCCGGGCCAACGGCAGATCGGGATCGTCGTAAGACGCGAGCTGCGCAGCGCTGGCCGGCACGATGCGCAGCACATGATTCATGCCGTCGATCAGCGCGAGTTCGGCGTCGGGCTTGGCACGGTGCAAGGCCTCGGCGTCATCGATGCCCACCTGGATATCGTGCCGGCCCTGAACGATCAGCGCCGGAACATTCACCGCCGCGAAGGCCTCGGCCGGATCATAGGCGAAGAGAGAAATCAGATATGGCTGCACGCTGGGGCGGAACAGCACCTGCAGAGGCTCTGGAATGTCCGCGTGGGTGCGACCGGCCTTCAGTTCGTCGATCAGATAATGGCTGGTGGCGAGCAATGCCGGTGGCAGGCGTCCCTGCAGCTGCTCGCGCAGCACCGCGTCGATCGGCCGGCCGCTGCCGGCGATGCTGATCAGCGCCGCGGCACCTGAGCGAGGCGCCGCAAGGCTGGCGATCAGCGCACCTTCGCTGTGGCCGACGAGGATCAGCTCGCCGAAGCGCGGGTCACCTTTGAGCCGTTCGCTCCAGGCCAACGCATCGCTGACGTAGGCTTCGACGCTGAGGTCGCGCTCGTCCGGTGCGGCGGCCAGGCTCGCGCCGACGCCGCGCTTGTCGTAGCGCAGGCTGGCCACGCCGTGCCTGGCCAGGCCCTGGGCCAACCGCTTGAGGCTGTCGTTGTGGCCGGCCGGGTTGTTGCCGTTGCGGTCGGTCGGCCCGGAGCCGGCGATGAGCAGGGCGACCGGCAGCGGCCGCTCGCTTTTCGGCAGCAGCAATGTGCCCTGCAGCAGGCCATGGCCGGTGTCGAGGTTCAGCGTCTGCGTGAGCAGGGTCTGCGCATGTACGAATGAGGGGGGCATGGTCAGCAGCAGTAGGATCAGCAGGGCACGCATGGAAGGCTTCGCCGGTTACGGAGCGGGTTTGACGCGAGGATCGGTGCGAGGTTCGCCGCTGCGCCAGTATGCGCGCCGAAGACAGGCAGTGAAACCGCGGCGCCCTCAGGTATACTTCCGGCCCCTGTTTTTTCGGTCGATCGCGGAGCGTCCTGCATGTCCGGCAATACCTACGGCAAGCTGTTCACCGTCACCACTGCCGGCGAAAGCCACGGGCCTGCGCTGGTGGCCATCGTCGATGGCTGCCCACCCGGGCTGGAGCTGTCGCTGGACGATCTGCAGCGCGATCTCGACCGTCGCAAGCCCGGCACCAGCCGGCACACCACGCAGCGCCAGGAAGCCGACGAGGTGGAAATCCTTTCCGGCGTGTTCGAAGGCAGAACCACCGGTTGTCCGATCGGCCTGCTGATCCGCAATACCGACCAGAAATCCAAGGACTACTCGGCGATCAAGGACCTGTTCCGCCCGGCCCATGCCGATTACACCTATCACCACAAGTACGGCCTGCGCGACTACCGTGGCGGTGGCCGCAGTTCCGCGCGCGAGACGGCCATGCGCGTGGCTGCCGGCGCCATCGCCAAGAAGTACCTGGCGACCCTGGGCATCCAGGTGCGTGGCTACATGAGCCAGCTCGGGCCGATCGAAATCCCGTTCAAGACCTGGGACAGCGTCGAGCAGAACGCCTTCTTCAGCCCCGACCCGGACAAGGTGCCGGAGCTGGAGGCGTACATGGACCAGCTGCGCCGTGACCAGGATTCGGTGGGCGCGAAGATCACCGTGGTCGCCGAGGGCGTGCCGCCGGGCCTCGGCGAGCCGATCTTCGACCGCCTGGACGCCGAGCTGGCCCACGCGCTGATGAGCATCAACGCGGTCAAGGGCGTGGAGATCGGCGCCGGTTTCGCCTCGGTCGCCCAGCGTGGCACCGAGCATCGCGACGAGCTGACCCCGCAGGGCTTTTTGTCCAACAATGCCGGCGGCATCCTCGGTGGCATTTCCTCGGGTCAGCCGATCGTCGCCCATCTGGCGCTCAAGCCGACGTCCAGCATCACCACGCCCGGTCGCTCCATCGACGTGAACGGCGAGGCGGTGGACGTGATCACCAAGGGTCGCCACGACCCCTGCGTCGGCATCCGTGCCACGCCGATCGCCGAGGCCATGATGGCCATCGTGCTGCTCGATCACCTGCTGCGCCACCGTGGACAGAACGCCGATGTGCAGGTGACGACGCCGGTGCTGGGCCAGCTTTGACCAGCAATCGACACGCTGCGAGCCGCACGCGGTTGGCTTCGACGCCTCCGCTTGTGGCCTGAAGCCTGCCGCGTATGAACGCTCCGCTGCCGTACTGGCGCCTGTCCGGCTTCTATTTTTTCTACTTCGCCTTGCTCGGCTCCACGGCGCCGTTTCTCGGCCTGTACTTCGATCATCTGGGTTTCTCGCCGGAGCGCATCGGCGAGCTGATCGCCATTCCGATGCTGATGCGCTGTCTGGCGCCGAACCTCTGGGGCTGGCTGGGCGACGTCAGCGGCCGCCGGCTGGAGATCGTCCGCCTCGGCGCCCTGTGCACGCTGCTGTCCTTCGGCCTGATCTTCTTCGACAAGAGCTTCGCCTGGCTGGCGCTGGTGATGGCCCTGCATGCGTTCTTCTGGCATGCCGTGCTGCCGCAGTTCGAGGTCATCACCCTGGCGCATCTGCACGAGCAGCCCGAGCGCTACAGCCAGGTACGGTTGTGGGGCAGCATCGGCTTCATCCTGGCGGTGGTGGGGCTTGGGCTGTTGTTCCAGCGGTTGAGTCTGGACCTGTATCCGACCGCGGTCGCCGCGGTGATGCTGGGCATCGTGCTGAGCAGTGTCTGGGTCCCGAACGCGCAGCCGCGCCAGCGCGCCGAATCGGACGGGCAGGGCGGGTTTCTCGCTCAACTGCGCCGACCCGGGGTACTGGCCTTCTACGGCTGCGTGGCGTTGATGCAGCTGGCCCATGGGCCGTACTACACCTTTTTCAGCATCCACTTGGAAGCACTGGGCTACAGCCGCAGCTTTATCGGGCTGATGTGGGCGCTGGGCGTGGTCGCGGAAATCCTGCTGTTCCTGGTCATGGCGCGCCTGCTCGAGCGCTTCACGCTGCGTCAGGTGCTGCTGGCCAGCTTCCTGATCGCTGCCTTGCGCTGGGTGTTGCTCGGGCAGTTCGCCGAGCACCTGGCCGTGCTGCTGATCGCGCAGCTGATGCACGCGGCGACCTTCGGCAGTTTCCACGCCGCCGCCATTCACTTCGTCCAGCGCAGTTTCGGTCATCGCCAGCAGGGCCAGGGCCAGGCGCTGTATGCCAGCCTGTCCGGCATCGGTGGAGCGCTGGGTGCGCTCTACGCGGGCTACGCCTGGTCCGGCCTCGGGCCGGGCTGGTCGTTCGCCATCGCCAGTCTGGCGGCGCTGGCCGCAGCCGTTATCATTGCTTCGCGTTTGCAGGAGGACCGGGCATGACTGTCGCATTCGAATTTTTCGACTGCCAACTGAAAATGCGCGCTCTGCACAACAGATGAATTCCAGCTGTCCGGGTAACCGGTCAGACGACCCTTTCGGAGAGCCGAACATGAGTGTCCTCAGCGTCTATCACGAGTCCCGCCCCGACCAGCCGCTCAAGGTGCTGACCCACCTCGAAGACATCGCCCCGACGCTGGCCCAGGTTGGCGTACAGCTGGAGCGCTGGGAAGCCGGCGCGCCGGTTGCTGCTGGCGCCAGCCAGGAAGAGGTGATCGCCGCCTACCGGCCCCAGATCGACCGGCTGATGTCCGAACGCGGCTACCTCGCCGTCGATGTCATCAGCGTGACCCGCGACCACCCGCAGAAGGAAGAACTGCGCGCGAAGTTCCTCGATGAGCATCGCCATGCCGAGGACGAGGTGCGCTTCTTCGTCGCCGGGCGCGCACTGTTCAGTCTGCATATCGACGACATGGTCTACTCCGTGCTGTGCGAGAAGAACGACCTGATCACCGTACCCGGCGGCACGCGCCACTGGTTCGACATGGGCGAAGAGCCGCACTTCGTCGCCATTCGCCTGTTCGGTAATCCGGACGGCTGGGTTGCCGAGTTCACTGGCGAACGCATCGCCGACCAGTTCCCTCGACTGGATGACTGATACGTCGACCATGGGCATCGACACCGGTGCAGGCGCAGACATGACCGTCAGCAGCTTTGCCCGGTCGATCCGACGCGCTGCTGAGGCGCTCTGGCACGCTAACTGAACCCTGCCGCCGCGCTGGCATCCTAAATTAGGTACCCACCCAAACAGGAGCGTACCCATGGGAGATGCATTCGGCGGTATTTTCGGCCTGCTCATCCTGATACTGGATATCTGGGCAATCATCAGCATCGTTCGCAGCGACAGCACCACTGGCAAGAAAGTGCTCTGGGTTCTGCTGATCATCATCCTGCCGGTGCTCGGCCTGATCATCTGGGGAATCATGGGCCCGCGCGGCAATCGCCCCGATGCACGCGGACCGTATCGGTAAGCGCTAATGGAAAGCCTGAGCGCTCCGCTGGCCCTGGTGGTGCTGGTGCTGGATGTGCTCGCCATCGCGCATGTCTGGCGCAGCCCCATCGAGACTGGCCGGAAGGTCATCTGGTCGCTGGTGATCGTATTGCTGCCGGTGGTCGGCCTGATCATGTGGGCGGTGGCGGCCGGGCCGTTCGGCAAAGCGCGGCTGTGAAGCATGCGTGGCAGTGGCTTGCTGTTCGCTGTGCTGCTGCTCGTCTCTGTCCCGGGAGAGGCGGACGATGACGAAGCCTGGCAGGCATTACGCGAAGGCCGTGCGCTGTTGATACTGCGCCACGCCAATGCGCCAGGGCTGGGCGATCCGCCCGGCTTCAGACTCTCCGACTGCAGCACCCAGCGTAATCTCGATGAGCGCGGCCGAGCCCAGGCCCAACGCTGGGGCGCGCTGTTGCGCGATAGAGGCCTGGCCGCGGTACGGCTTTTGAGCAGCCGCTGGTGCCGCGCCCTGGAGACGGCCGAGCAGATGGCGCTCGGCCCGGTCGAGCCGCTGCCTGCGCTGGATTCCTTCTTCGCCTCGCCGGCCAGCGAGGGACGGCAGACCGTTGAGCTGCGCGAAGTCTTGGCCGGGCTGGAGGCCGGTGAGGTGGCGATATTGGTCAGCCATCAGGTCAACATCACTGCGCTGACCGGCATCTTTCCGCAGTCGGGCGAGGGGCTGATCCTGGCTCGGCCGCTGGCCGTACCTCCGCAGATCCTGGCGCGCGTCCCGCCGCCTTAGCCTAACCGTCAGCCGCCCTTGGCATAGTTGTCCCAGATGTGGATCGCCGCGTAGGCACGCCATGGGCGCCAGGCTTCGGCGCGTGCGGCCAGTGCCTTGGCGGTCAGCCCATCCGCTCCCCAGAGCGGCGCCTTGAGCAAACCGAGATCGGCACTGGGAAAGGCATCTGCCACGCCGAAGCCGCGCAGCGCGATGTATTCGGCGGTCCAGGGGCCAATGCCCGGCAGCTCGCACAGGCGCCGGACCAGCGTGTCGGCGCCATCCCCGACATGCAGCTGCAACGCGCCCTCGGCCACTGCGGCGGCCAGCCGGCGCAGCGCCTGGGCGCGTTTGGCGGGCATGCCAATGGCCTCCAGCGGGTCGTCGGCGATCGCCTGCGCGGTGGGAAATAGCATCTCCAGTCCGGCTGGCGCCTGTGGCAACGGCTCGCCGAGGCGCTCGACAATACGGCGCGTAATGGTCACGGCCGCCTTGACGGTGACCTGCTGACCGACGATCGCGCGCACGGCCTGCTCGAATGGATCGTAGGCCGCTGGCAGGCGCAGGCCGGGTTGAGCTGCGACCAGTGGGCCGAGCGCCGGGTCGCTGGCGAAATGCGTGGCGATCGCCTGCGGGTCGGCGTCCAGGTCGAACATCTTGCGCACCTGGGCTACCAGTGGCTGGGTGGCGTGCAGCAGCGAGTCGCTGAGGGTGAGTTCGAGCACGGGGCGGTCGTCGGCAGCATTGACGCTGAGCCAGCCGCAGGCCTCACCGAGGCGCAGCGTACGGGCATAGCCGCGTGGCTCCAGGCGCTCCACACCTGGCAGAAGACGCAGGGCGAAGTGGCGGTGGAATTGTTGCCAGTCCCAGGGCTCGAGGTAGGGCAGGTGAATGGTTTCGCTCATTTCCAGACCCTAGCGTCTGCGCGTCGCTTTGTCGTCCCTAAGTGTGCTTTCGAACCCCCATGGTTCCTCCTGTCATCTAGGCCACCGTAGAATGCGCCTCTTTTCGGTGGGCGATTCATCGCCCGTCCCCAGCCAGCTTGCAGACGTCGCGGCGTTGCGCGATGCCTGCCAAGGGAGACAGCCATGAGCGACTTTCAGGAAACTCTCTACGAGGGATACGGGCAGCGATTCCATATCGACAAGCTGCTGCACGAGGTGCACACCGAGCACCAGCATCTGGTGATCTTCGAGAACCCGCGCATGGGCCGCGTCATGGCTCTTGATGGGGTGATCCAGACCACCGAGGCCGACGAATTCGTCTACCACGAGATGCTCGCCCATGTGCCGATCCTGGCCCACGGCCTGGCGCGCCGGGTGCTGATCATCGGTGGTGGCGACGGCGGCATCCTGCGCGAAGTGGCGCGCCATCGCGACATCGAGAGCATCACCCTGGTCGAGGTAGACGGCGCAGTGGTGGAGATATGCAGGGAATTCCTGCCGAACCATTCGGCCGGGACCTTCGATGATCCGCGGCTGAAGCTGGTGATCGATGACGGCATGCACTTCCTGGCGGAAACCGAGGAGAGGTTCGACGTCATCATTTGCGATGCCGCCGATCCCGTCGGGCCGGGTGAGGCGCTATTCTCCGAGAGCTTCTACCAGGCCTGCCGGCGCTGCCTGAACGAGGGCGGTATCCTGGTCGCGCAGAACGGCACGCCGTTCCTGCAGCTGGGTGAGGTGCAGACCACCGCCAAGCGCATGCAGGGTCTGTTCGCCGACTGGCATTTCTATCAGGCCGCGGTGCCGACCTACATTGGCGGTGCGATGACCTTCGCCTGGGGTGCCAGCAGTGCCGAGAGCCGCAAGCTGCCGCTGGAAACCCTGATGCAGCGCTACAGCGGCAGCGGCATCGTGACCCGTTATTACAACCCGCATCTGCACATCGCCGCCTTCGCGCTGCCGCAGTACGTGCTACACGCGATCGCCAAGCCCAGCAACGACTGATCGCGCACGGCGCATCGCCCCTCGAGCGGCCCGCCCGGCAACGGTGCGGGCCGTTTTGTGTTCCGCGGTCCGGTTGAACTGCCACAGGACTCGCGGGTTCTACTGATGGAGCCCGCGACCCTGGCGCGCGGTGGCGTCGCGTCATCGAGCCCGTGCAGTCAGGTCCCTGGCCTGCTAGCTTGTCACTGTGGACATCGTCCACGCGTCTCTTTGACTAGCTGTTGCGACTCCCGTTTGCCCGATGTCTCGACGACGGAGCCGATCTCCCGCTGAGCTCGTGGCAACTTCATCCAGGTATGAGAGGAGGTTGAATCATGAGCACCACCTTCCATGAGGATGTCAGCAGCACCGTTCTGCGCCGGATGAAAGAGGGCGGTTTCGATTTCGCCCGTGTGCATCCCATCGAGTTCTACGCGGTATTCCCCGAGAGGGACCGTGCCCAGATCGCCGCCGAGAACTTCCGCGGTGAAACCATCAACACCCAGGTCTTTCCGCGCGAGGACGGAAGCTGGAATCTGCAGGTCAGCAAGGTGATGTACGCGACGTTCGACGGCATCGGCGACTTCGAGCAGGATCTGGAGGATCTGGTCGAACCCCTCGGTGGGGTGCTTGATGGCTGGGGCGTCACCCAGGAAATCGAAAGCCAGAGCCTCTGATCGTCACTCCCTTTTCAAATCGCTATTGAGCGCCTGGTCCCATGGCGGGACCGGGCCGAAGCGGGATTTGAGAAACTTCAGCAGCAGTCGGGTCCGCGAGTCGGCCTCGCGTGTCAGGCGTAGGGCATAGATGCCGCTGGCTTCCGGTTGCGGCAGTCCGCTTTCGCAGAACAGCGGAAGCAGCTCGCCGCGCAGCAACTGATCGCTGATCAGCCAGGTCGGCAGGTGAGCGATGCCGAGCCCGGCCAGCGCTCCGGCCAGTAGCGCCTCGGCATTGTTCGCCACCATCCGCAGGCGTCCGGGACGCAGCAGGCGCGGCTTGCCGTCGCGCTCGAAGCGCCAGGCATGCGGCGGAGCCAGCGCGTCCCAGTCGAGCCCGTCATGCTCGGGAAGCTCCTCCGGCTGCAATGGCAGGCCACGACGTTCCAGGTAGGCCGGGCTGGCGCAGACGATCCGCACCATCGGTGCCAGCGGCGTGGCGACCAGCCGCGTGTCGGCCAGCGGACCGATGCGCAAAACCAGATCCACTTCCCCCAGATGTTCACCTTGCAGATCGACGAAGCTGTCGATCAGCCGCAGCTGGATATCTACACCTGGATAGGCCTGCAGGAACTCAGCCAGCGCCGGCGCCAGGTGCCGACGCCCGAATGGCGCAGGGGCGTCGATGCGGATCCGACCTTCCGGTGCGCTGTCCAACGACGTCGCTTCGGCACGCGCCAGATGCAGTTCCTGCACGATGCGCCGGGCGCGCTCGGCAAAGGCCAGTGCCGCAGGCATCGCCCGCACGGCATGGGTGCTGCGGCTGAACAGCTGACCGCCGAGGGCCTGCTCCAGTGCATCGATACGCCGTGCCACGGCAGAGGGCGTGAGGCCATGCCGGCGCGCAGCAGCGGAGAAGCTGCCGCATTCCAGCACGTCGAGGAAGAGTTCGAGTTGAGCGGAAAGGGCGTCTGGCAGCATTGGCGACTCTGCTTGTGCGTAAAGTGCAAAGCCATTGTGCGCGGCTGTGCGTATCGACGCCAGCCGTAGCGGCGTAGCATTCGCGTTCTCTCTGACAATGGAACGCGCATATGCTGCTGGACATCGGGCTGAACATTCTGCTGGGACTGGCGTTGGGCACGCTTGGCGGACTGTTCGGCATTGGCGGCGGGCTGATCGCGATTCCGGTGTTGGGCGTGCTCTTCGGATTGGACCAGCAACTGGCCCAGGGTACGGCGCTGGTGATGGTGGTGCCCAACGTGCTGCTCGCCATCTGGCGCTACCATCAGCGCAACCGCATCGACTGGCGCCACGCCGCAGCGCTGGCCGGAGCCAGTTTTGTCTTCGCCATGCTCGGCGCGGGCGTAGCGGTCTCGCTGGACGCCGGCCGCATGCGCCTGGCGTTCGTTGGCTTTCTCTTGGCCCTGGCGGCCTACAACCTGCTGCGTGTGTTTCTGCGGCCAGCGCCCGGTAACGGTCAGCTGCGTCATTCCTGGCCATGGCTCAGCGTCCTCGGCGCAGGGGCGGGGGCGGCGGGCGGGTTGTTCGGCGTGGGCGGTGCGGTAATCGCCACGCCGATCCTGACCAGCGTATTCGGCACCTCGCAGGTGGTCGCCCAGGGGCTGTCACTGGCGCTGGCTGCGCCGAGCACCGGCGTTACCCTGGTGACCTACGCGCTGCATCACCAGGTCAACTGGCTGCTGGGCTTGCCGCTAGCCGTTGGCGGGCTGCTCAGCATCAGTCTGGGCGTGCGCCTCGCCCATGCGCTGCCGGAGCATCTGCTGCGCCTGCTGTTCAGCGTATTTCTGGTGACCAGTGCGGTGCTGCTGGCGCTGGAAAGCTGAGCAGTTTCAGCCCGTCAGGCCGAGTAGGCCGCCGCCGAGCGCACCGGCGATTACCACCAGCCACGGCGGCAGCTTCCAGTAGCTCAGTGCGGCGAAGGCCAGCACGGCCAGGATGAAGTGTTCCGCGGCCTTGATCGCGCTGGTCCAGACCGGGTCGTACAGCGCCGCCAGCAGCAACCCGACCACGGCGGCATTGACACCCGCCAGCGCCGCCTGGCTGCGGCGATTGCCGCGCAGGCGCTCCCAGAACGGCAAGGCGCCGAACACCAGCAGGAAGGAGGGCGCGAACACCGCGAGCAGGCAGATGGTTGCGCCGAGCCAGCCGCTTGGGCCGCTGTTCATCGACGCGCCGAGAAACGCCGCGAAGGTGAACAGCGGACCGGGTACGGCCTGAGCCGC
Source organism: Stutzerimonas frequens (assembly GCF_024448335.1). Taxonomy (GTDB): domain Bacteria; phylum Pseudomonadota; class Gammaproteobacteria; order Pseudomonadales; family Pseudomonadaceae; genus Stutzerimonas; species Stutzerimonas frequens. The sequence continues at coordinate 39,453 of NZ_JAMOHM010000002.1, read as the reverse complement.
GCCATAACCGGCGAGGAAGGCGTCGTTGTCGACCCAGCCGGACGGCACCACTTCGGCCTGCAGCAGCGGCAGCACCACGTGGCCGCCACCGAACACCAGCGCACCGGTGCGATAGAACGCATCGATCTGCGCCAGCGCCTGGCTGCCGCTGACGCCGGCCAGCACGGGCAGCAGCACCAGCAGCGCAAAGAACGCAAACAGGGCAGATAGCGCGGTGCGCGTCTTGATGCGCACGGGCAAATTGGGGGTTGCCTCGCCTGGCGTCGGGCGGAACGCCAGCAATCCGATCAGCCCCGCGACGATGATGATTGCCACCTGGCTCCAGACGAAAGGCAGCAGCAACACGGCGCTTGCTGCGCCGAGCATGATCGCAACACGCGGCCCGTCGCTGCACAGCGAGCGTGCCATGCCCCACACGGCCTGGGCGACGACCGCCACCGCCACGACCTTTAGGCCCTGAATGAACCCGCCGGGCAGGGCGTCGCCCCAGCGGGCGATGCCCAGAGCGAACAGCGTCAGCGCGACGGCCGAGGGCAGCGTGAAGCCGGCCCAGGCCGCCAGCGAGCCACGATAACCGCCGCGCAGCAGGCCGATCGCCAGGCCGACCTGGCTGCTGGCAGGGCCGGGCAGGAACTGGCAGAGCGCAACCAGATCGGCATAGCCGCGCTCGTCCAACCAGCGGCGGCGCGCGACGAATTCGTCGCGAAAGTAGCCCAGATGCGCCACCGGGCCGCCAAAGGAGGTCAGCCCCAGACGCAGGAAGATCAGGAAGATGGTCCAGGTTTTCAGGGGCTCGGCGGCGGGGCGTTGGACGTCGAAGGACATGTGGGGATGGGCTGATCTGCAAGGGTTGAGTCGGGCGAAAATTCTAGCCGGCGATTGTGTCAGGCCGATGACGCGCGTGTCGCTTCGCCATTGTGTGGCCAGTCGTCCGCCACGAGGAACAGCCGTTCCTGCTCCAGCCAGTCGCCGGATGCGTCAGGTTCGAGACGCACCATCAGCTGCGCCCGCGTTCGGGCCGGATGGCCCGCCAGCCATTCGGCAAGGCGGCTGCCGCTCCACAGCTCGCTGTGCGCGATGCGTGCTGCGGCCAGCCAGGCCGCGCGGGGCAGCGGTTGCCAGACGGTGTCGGGCATCGCAGCCTGATAGCCAGGCCAGTCGGACTGACGCAGCCAGCGACCGCGGAGATGTCGAGGATTGGCTCCATGAGGCAGGGCGCAACCCTGTGGCCAGGGCTGGAACAGGTAACCGCTGAGCCAGAAGCTGCTCTGTACCTCGCGCCCGGTGAGTTCGGCGAGCACGGCCTGTGTCGCCGGCTGGTTGCACAGGGGCAGCTGGTGCTGGCACAGATGGGCGAGCTTGAGATCCAGGCGGTCATGATTGCCCGGACCGAGCCAGTGGGCGTGCTGGCTGCCGTCGCCGGGGCCGAAGCCCAGATAGAGCTTTATCGCCAGCTCCAGATGGTGCACGCCCTGATCATCGCAGAACAGCAGGTCCAGCTCGCCGAGGGTGCTGCCGTTCTGGCGGATCGGCAGGTTGGCCGCAAGCAGCTGGATATCGGGTGCCTGGCAAAGCGCGTACTGCCAGAGACGCTCGTAGTACAGACCCAGGCGGCGATTGCTGCGCTGCGACAGCCAGGCCTCGAGCATCGATGGTTCGGCATCCTGGCTCAGCAGCCAGGCGGCCAGCAGCTCGGGTTCGCGATGCCAGCGGCTCGCAGTTAGAGGATGGCGCTGGCGCAGCGGCGCTTCGCTCAGCAATGCTGGTGACAGCAGCGTCCAGGCGAGATCGCGCACCTGTGGATGGCGAAGCAGGCTGGACAGCTCGGCAAGACTGATCGGGTTCATGTCAGCAGCATAGCCGTCGGTTTGCCGCCGGTTCGACGTTTCGCCGATAATCCGCTGCCGCTGAACACAGGCGCCGCTCCACAGCTCTAACGGCTGTCAGCGAACCTTCGAGCGCATCTGCTGGCTCGTCACGCCCAGGCCGGCTGCCTCGCCGGCGCGTCGCATGTTAACTTTCGGGCGTTGCGACGCCCGCAACCATCCGCCCAGCCACACCAGGGAGCGTCAATGGAGCAATTCCGCAATATCGGCATCATCGGCCGCCTGGGTAGCTCCCAGGTGCTGGATACCATCCGCCGGCTGAAGCGATTTCTCGTCGAGCGCCATCTGCATGTGATCCTGGAGGAGAACATCGCCGAGGTCCTGCCCGGGCATGGCATGCAGACCTCGTCACGGCAGCGGCTGGGTGAATCCTGTGATCTGGTGATCGTGGTCGGTGGTGATGGCAGCCTGCTCGGCGCTGCGCGGGCGATGGCCAAACATCGGGTGCCGGTGCTGGGCATCAACCGCGGCAGCCTCGGCTTTCTCACCGACATCCGCCCGGACGAGCTGGAAGAGAAGGTCGCCGAGGTGCTCAACGGCCAGTACACCCTGGAAAACCGTTTCCTGCTCGAGGCCCAGGCGCGCCGCTTCGATGAGCCGATCGGCGAGGGCGACGCGCTCAACGACGTGGTGCTGCATCCGGGAAAATCCACGCGCATGATCGAGTTCGAGCTGTACATCGACGGCCAGTTCGTCTGCAGCCAGAAGGCCGACGGCCTGATCGTGGCGACCCCGACGGGCTCCACCGCCTATTCGCTTTCCGCCGGCGGGCCGATCATGCACCCGCGCCTGGACGCCATCGTCATCGTGCCGATGTACCCGCACACGCTGTCCAGCCGGCCAATCGTGGTCGACGGCAACAGCGAGCTCAAGATCGTGGTGTCGCCGAACATGCAGATCTATCCGCAGGTGTCCTGCGACGGCCAGAACCATTTCACCTGTGCTCCCGGTGACACCGTGACCGTACGCAAGAAGCCGCAGAAGCTGCACCTGATCCATCCGCTGGATCACAACTACTACGAAGTGTGCCGGACCAAGCTGGGCTGGGGCAGTCGCCTCGGCGGAGGCGATTGATGCAGCTTGATCCCGAGCGTGGCTACGACTTGATCGGCGACATCCACGGCTGTGGCCATGCACTGGCGCGGCTGCTGGATCAGCTGGGCTACCGTCTGCAAGGCGGAGTCTGGCGACATTCACGCCGGCAGGTGATCTTCCTCGGCGACATCATCGACCGCGGTCCGCATATTCGCGAGGCGCTGCATCTGGTTCATGGGATGGTCGAGCACGGCCAGGCGCACTGCATCATGGGCAACCATGAGTTCAATGCGCTGGGCTGGTACATGCCCGCGCCGCCGGGAAGTGGCCGGGAATTCGTGCGTGCGCATTCACCGCGTTTCGCACGCCTGCTGCAGGAGACGTTCGATCAGTTCGAACACTATCCGGACGAGTGGCAGGCCTTCCGCGACTGGTTCTACGAGTTGCCGCTGTTCCTGGAAACCGAACGTTTCCGAGTAGTGCATGCCTGCTGGGACAGCAGCGTGATCGCGCGCCTGCGCCCGCTGCTCGACGACGGCCGGATCAACCCGGCGCTCCTGCGCGAGGCCGGGCTGCCGGGTACCTTCATCTGCCAGGCGCTGGATCGGCTGCTGCGCGGCACCGACATGCCGCTTCCCGAGGGCATGACGCTGACCAGTGAGGAAGGCTTCGTGCGCACCTTCTTCCGCACCAAGTTCTGGGAAGAGAACCCGCAGACCTACGGTGACGTGGTATTCCAGCCCGATGGCCTGCCGGAGCACGCGGCGCGCCTGCCGCTGTCGCCGCAACAGAAAGATCGGCTGTTCCTTTACGGGCCGGACGAGCCGCTGCTGTTCGTCGGCCATTACTGGCGCCGCGGCCAGCCGGGGCCGCTACGCGGCAACCTGGCCTGCCTGGACTACAGTGCGGTGAAGAACGGCAAGCTGGTGGCCTATCGGCTGGACCAGGAAACGCGCCTGGACCCGGCGAAATTCGCCTGGGTCGAGGTCTGCGCGGTGTTCCGTCCATGAGTGTCGCGGTGAGCGAAGCGCTGCGCCGGCCGCTGTCGGAAGACCTCAGCGGCTTCATCGCGCTGCTGCGCCGCCTGCGCGTGCCTTGCCGGGTTTCGGAAGAGGGCGACCAGCAGGTGCTGCGGGTACCAAGCGAGGTGGTCGAACAGGTGCGCGACCTGTATGCGCGATACCCGCATGGAGACGACAGCGTGGTGGCCGAGCAGCCTCGGCGGCGCGGCGGTTTCGTCGCCGCCTTGCGCGCCAGCCCGCTGACCGCCGCGATGCTGCTGATCACCCTCGTGGTTGCCGGGATCACTCTGCTCGGCGAGAACTTTGCCACGATCCGCTGGCTGAACTTCGTCGACTTTCGCATCGACGGCGAGTATGCCTACTTCGCCACGCTGGAGCAGAGCCTCGCGGCCGGCCAGTGGTGGCGACTGATCACGCCGATCTTCGTGCACTTCGGCATTCTTCATCTGGCCATGAACAGCATGTGGTACTGGGAGCTGGGGCGGCGTATCGAAGCACGTCAGCGTGCCTGGATGCTGCTGGCGCTGACCGTGCTGTTCGGTCTGGTATCCAACTTCGCCCAGTATCTGTTCGGTGGGCCGGGCATCTTCGGTGGTCTGTCCGGTGTGCTCTACGGTCTGCTCGGTCATTGCTGGCTGTATCAGAAGCTCGTGCCGAACGAGGCCTACCGGCTGCCGCCCGGCGTCGTGGTGCTGATGTTGGTGTGGCTGGTGATCTGCCTGACCGGCGTCATCGAGGTGCTCAGCTTCGGCGCGCTGGCGATCGCCAACGCGGCGCACGTCGGCGGGCTGGTCGCCGGCTGCCTGACCGGTGTGATTGGCGGCACGCTGGCGCGGCGCCGCTAGCGGGCTGTCGCGCTTTTCCCTAAAGCGCGACAGCCCGGTAGAATGGCCGCTCGTTTCCCCCGGAGCTGGCCATGTCGACCTTTATCCAAACCGCCGAAAACATCACCCCCGAAATCTACGCGAGCCTCAAGCAGGCCCTCGAACTGGGCAAATGGGCTGACGGCCGCAAGCTGACCCCCGAGCAGAAGGAAACCTGCATGCAGGCGGTGATCGCCTGGGAGATGAAGAATCTTCCTGAGGAAGAGCGCACCGGCTACATGGGTGGCCAGGAATGCGGCTCCAAGAGCAAGAAGGCCGAGGCCTCCATCGACACCAGCCTGTTCGCACCGGCTTCCGGAACCCGCCACTGATGCTGGAGCTCGGACGTGGCGCGCTGGAGAAGATGTCGGTTCAGCTCGAATCGGGCGTGCCTGTGCAGTACGCCTTTCGCCTCGGCGAAGGGCTGGTGCCGGTCAACCCGCTGATCGGTCGGCAGGTTCGGCTGGAATACCTGGGTGCCATCCACTGCACCCACTGCGGGCGCAAGACCAACAAGAGCTTCAGCCAGGGCTACTGCTATCCCTGCTTCAAGAAGCTGCCGCAATGCGACGTCTGCATCATGAGCCCGGAAAAATGCCACCACGACTTCGGCACCTGCCGTGATCCGCAATGGGGCATGGACTTCTGCATGACCGACCATGTGGTCTACCTGGCCAACTCGTCGGGCATCAAGGTCGGCATCACCCGCGCCACCCAGCTGCCGACCCGCTGGCTCGACCAGGGTGCGAGCCAGGCGCTGCCGATCATGCGGGTCGCCACCCGTCAGCAATCGGGCATGGTCGAAGACCTGCTACGCAGCCAGGTCGCCGATCGCACCAACTGGCGCGCGCTGCTCAAGGGCGACGCCGAGCCCATCGACCTGATCGAGATGCGCGAGCGGATCTTCGATGCCTGCGCCGTCGGGCTGCAGGATCTGCAGCAGCGCTACGGCCTGCAGGCGATCCAGCCGGTCGCCGATGCCGAGGTGGTGGAGATCCGTTATCCCGTGAAGGCCTACCCGACCAAGGTCGTCAGTCTCGATCTGGACAAGACGCCGGTGGTTGAGGGCACGCTGCTGGGCATCAAGGGTCAATACCTGATCCTCGATACCGGCGTGATCAACATCCGCAAGTTCACCGCCTATCAGGTCGCCGCCAGCGCCGCTGCGTAGGGTGGATAATGGCGCAGCCTTGTCCAACGCAGGGCAGGACACAGTGAGTGCATACGGTGGATGCAGGAAGCGACATCCACCCTACGGCGCTAAGGGTTGCCAACTCAAGGATGAGCGGCCAGGGCAATCGCGTGGAAAAGGCTGCGCCGTTTTCCACCCTACAAGTCCGCCGCGACAGACGCTAAGCTCGAACTCACTCGCAGCCCGGGTTCCCCGGGCTGGCACCATCGCCATATTCCCGCTTGAAGCGTGCCGCTTGAAGCTCAGTCGACGAGGTTTCCATGCGTACCGAACAACCGAAAGTCATTCATCTGAAGGATTACCAGGCCCCCGAGTACCTGATCGATGAAACCCATCTGACCTTCGAGCTGTACGAGGACCGCACCCTGGTGCACACCCAATTGGTGATGCGCCGCAATCCCGAGCGTCCGGCCGGCAAGCTGCCGCCGCTGGAGCTGCACGGCCAGGAGCTCGAGCTGCTGTCCATTGCGCTGAACGACCGCGCGCTGGGCCTGGGCGACTACCAGATCAGCGAAGATTGCCTGACCCTGCAGCCGGACAGCGACAGCTTCGTCATCGACAGCTCGGTGGTGATCCACCCGGAAACCAACACAGCGCTGGAAGGGCTGTACAAGTCCGGCAGCATGTTCTGCACCCAGTGCGAGGCCGAGGGCTTTCGCAAGATCACCTACTACCTCGACCGCCCGGACGTGATGAGCAAGTTCACTACCACGGTGAGCGCTGAACAGAAGGCCTACCCGGTGCTGCTCTCCAACGGCAACCCGATTGCCAGCGGCAGCGAAGAAAACGGCCGCCACTGGGCGACCTGGGAAGACCCGTTCAAGAAGCCGGCCTATCTGTTCGCCCTGGTGGCCGGTGATCTCTGGTGCGTCGAAGACAGCTTCACCACCATGAGTGGGCGCAACGTGGCGCTGCGCATCTACGTCGAGCCGGAAAATATCGACAAGTGCCAGCACGCCATGGACAGCCTGAAGAAGTCGATGAAGTGGGACGAAGAGGCCTATGGTCGCGAGTACGACCTGGACATCTTCATGATCGTCGCGGTCAACGATTTCAACATGGGCGCCATGGAGAACAAGGGCCTCAATATCTTCAACTCCAGCGCCGTGCTGGCCCGCGCCGAAACCGCGACCGATGCCGCACACCAGCGCGTCGAGGCCATCGTCGCCCACGAATACTTCCACAACTGGTCGGGCAATCGCGTGACCTGTCGCGACTGGTTCCAGCTGTCGCTCAAGGAAGGCTTCACCGTCTTCCGCGATTCGCAGTTCAGCGCCGACATGAACTCGGCGACAGTCAAGCGCATCGAGGATGTCGCCTACCTGCGCACTCATCAGTTCGCCGAGGATGCCGGCCCCATGGCGCACTCGGTGCGCCCGGAATCCTTTATCGAGATTTCCAACTTCTACACCCTGACCGTCTACGAGAAGGGTGCCGAAGTGGTGCGCATGATCCAGACGCTGCTGGGTGAAGAAGGCTTCCGCAAGGGCAGCGACCTCTATTTCGAACGCCATGACGGCCAGGCCGTGACGGTCGACGATTTCGTCAAAGCCATGGAAGACGCCAACGGTGCCGATCTGACCCAGTTCAAGCGCTGGTACAGCCAGTCCGGCACGCCGCGTCTGGCCGTCAGCGAGCAATACGACGAGGCGGCGAAGACCTACCGCCTGACCTTCCGCCAGAGTTGCCCGCCGACACCGGGCCAGCCGACCAAGGAGCCGTTCGTGATCCCGGTGGCGCTGGGCCTGCTCGCCGCCGATGGTTCGGACATGCCGCTGCGTCTGGACGGTGAAGCCTCCGCCGTCGGGACCAGCCGCGTGCTGGCGGTGACCGAAGCCGAACAGACCTTCACCTTCGTCGACGTCGCCGAGCGCCCGCTGCCATCGCTGCTGCGTGGCTTCTCCGCGCCGGTAAAGCTGGACTATCCGTACAACCGTGACCAGCTGATGTTCCTCATGCAGCACGACTCCGATGGCTTCAACCGCTGGGAAGCGGGTCAGCAGTTGTCGGTGCAGGTGCTGCAGGAGCTGATCGGTCAGCATCAGTGCGGTGAAGCGCTGACGATGGACGAGCGCCTGATTTCCGCGCTGCGCACCGTGCTGCAGAACGATGAGCTGGACGCGGCGATGGTCGCCGAGATGCTCTCGCTGCCGGGTGAAGCCTACCTGGCTGAGATCAGCGAAGTGGCGGACGTGGACGCCATCCATGCCGCCCGTGAGTTCGCCCGCAAGCGCATCGCCGACGCGCTGTTCGAGCCGCTGTGGCAGCGCTACCAGGCCAATCGCGAAACCTCGCGCAACACGCCCTATGTCGCCTCGGCCGAACATTTCGCCCGGCGCGCCCTGCAGAACATCGCATTGTCGTACCTGATGCTGAGCGAAAAAACCGAAGTCGTGGAAGCCTGCCTGGAACAGTTCGAGCAGGCCGACAACATGACCGAGCGCCTGACCGCACTGGCCGTGCTGGTCAACTCGCCGTTCGAGGCCGAGCGCGACAAGGCTCTGCAGGCTTTCGCCGAGCACTTCAAGGACAACCCGCTGGTCATGGATCAGTGGTTCAGCGTTCAGGCCGGCAACCCGTTGCCCGGTGGGCTGGAGCGGGTGCAGACGCTGATGCAGCACCCGGCGTTCACCCTGAAGAACCCGAACAAGGTGCGTGCGTTGATCGGCGCCTTCGCCAACCAGAACCTGGTCAACTTCCACCGCGCCGATGGCGCCGGATACCGCTTCCTCGCCGACCAGGTCATCACCCTCAACGCGTTGAACCCGCAGATCGCCTCGCGCCTGCTGGCACCGCTGACCCGCTGGCGCAAATACGACAGCGCTCGCCAGGCGCTGATGAAGGGCGAGCTGGAGCGCATCCTTGCATCCGGAGAGCTGTCCAGCGATGTCTACGAAGTGGTGAGCAAGAGCCTCGCCTGATTCGACAAGGCCGATCGTGCAATGCGATCGGCCTTTCTTTCACGAGAGCCTGTTCCCAGGCGCTATCCAGAAGAACAAGCCTTCCTGCGTATCGTGACCATCCACTGGCGCCTTGCGTCGGATCGTCACTGCACGTGCGAACGAGGCGGCTGGTCATACTGGCCACTGGCCCAATCAGCCTGGCTGATCATGCGTCAATCATTGCGTGAGAGTTAACAATTCATAACGTCCGGCCAATTGTGCCTGCCCGCGGAAGCTGGCTAGGATGGCTGCGCCTGTATCTCAGGCCTTACCTAATAAGAATAAAGGGGGTATGTATGAGTGAGCCCGTTCAGCGGCGCACACTATCCGGCCGCGCCGAGGTTCCAAGCCAGGCGAGGGCGTCGCGTCTTCACTCATCGGTTGCCGGCATGCTTTCACTGTGCGGCGCCGTTTCGCTCCTGTTGCTGGCAGCAGCGGCACCAGTCCAGGCCGCTACCGATGGCCAGACCCGCTACTCCATCGAGTCGGCGAAAGCCGTATCCAATCTTCTGCTCGACATCGCCCAGGCTGGTGAACGCCTCGTTGCCGCGGGCGATCGGGGCCACATTCTCTATTCCGATGACGACGGTGCCAGCTGGACGCAGGCCAAGGTGCCGACGCGCCAGCTGCTGACCGCTATCGACTTCGTCGACGACAAGCACGGCTGGGCGGTGGGCCACGACGCGCTGATCCTGGCTACCGCCGACGGCGGTGAGAGCTGGACGGTGCAGTACGAGGATCGCGAACGTGAAGCCCCCTTGCTGGACGTCTGGTTCGAAGACACCCAGCACGGCATTGCGGTAGGCGCCTACGGCGCGCTGCTCGAAACCATCGATGGCGGGCAGAGCTGGGAGGACATCAGTGAGCGCCTCGACAACGAGGACGGTTACCACCTGAACGCCATCGCCCATATCCAGGGCTCGGGCCTGTTCGTGGTTGGCGAACTGGGCGGCATGTTCCGCTCCTCCGATCTCGGCGAAACCTGGGAGCGCGTCGAGTCGCCGTATCAGGGGTCTTTCTTCGGGGTGGTCAGTGGTTCGGAACCGGGGGTCGTGGTTGCCTTTGGGCTGCGCGGCCACCTGTTCCGCTCCATCGACTTCGGCGACAGCTGGGAAGGCATCGAGCTCGTCAACGGCAACGGCAATGTACTGGAGTCCGGGCTGGCCGACGGCAACCTGCTGCGCGATGGGCGCATCGTGGTGGTCGGTCACGGCGGCGCGGTACTCACCAGCGACGATCAGGGCCGTAGCTTCAAGCTGTTCAATCGCCCCGACCGCCGTTCGCTGTCGGGTGTCACCTCCGATTCCCAAGGCAACCTGATCCTGGTAGGGCAGGGTGGTGTTCGCATCGCCTCGCCATCGGGCGCGGATCTGGCCACACAACAATAAAGCCGGGAGAGTCTGCATGACCAAGCACCACCAGAAGCCGGCGTCGTTTCTCGAACGCCTGATATTCAATAACCGGCCGGCAGTCGTCGTACTCTGCCTGCTGATCAGCGCGTTCCTGTTTTATCAGGCGGCCCAGGTTCGGCCGCAGACCAGCTTCGAGAAGATGATTCCGCTGGGGCATCCGTACATTCAGAAGATGCTCGAGCACCAGAACGACCTGGCCAACCTCGGCAACACCGTGCGGATTTCGGTGGAAGCGGTGGAGGGCGACATCTTCTCCAAGGAGTACATGGAGACGCTGCGGCAGATCCATGACGAGGTGTTCTACATCCACGGCGTCGACCGCTCGAACATGAAGTCGTTGTGGAGCCCGAGCGTGCGCTGGACCGAGGTTACCGAGGAGGGCTTCGCTGGCGGCGAAGTGATCCCGCAGACCTACGACGGCTCGCCCGAAAGCCTGGATGACCTTCGCGACAACATCCTCAAGTCCGGCCAGATCGGCCGTCTGGTGGCGAACAACTTCAAGTCGAGCATCATCGATGTGCCGCTGCTGGAGTCCTACCCGGACCCGGAAGACCAGAGCCGGCAGATCAAACTGGACTACCAGAAGTTCTCCCACGAGCTGGAAGAGAAGATCCGCGAGAAGTACCAGGCACAGAACCCTAACGTGAAGGTGCACATCATCGGCTTCGCCAAGAAGGTCGGTGACCTGATTGACGGGCTGGTTGGCGTGGCGCTGTTCTTCATCGTCGCCATCGGTATCACCTTCGTGCTGCTGCTGTGGTTCACCCGTTGCCTGAAGAGCACCATCGCGGTGCTGATCACGACGCTGATCGCGGTGGTCTGGCAGCTCGGCCTGCTGCATACCCTCGGCTTCGGGCTAGACCCCTATTCGATGCTGGTGCCGTTCCTGGTATTCGCCATCGGTATTTCCCACGGCGTGCAGAAGATCAACGGGATCGCCATGGCTTCGGGCTATACCGAAGATCCGGTGACGGCAGCACGCATGGCGTTCCGCCAGCTTTTCATTCCGGGAATGGTGGCGTTGCTGTCCGATGCGGTGGGTTTCGTCACCCTTCTGCTGATCGATATCGGCGTGATCCGCGAGCTGGCCATCGGCGCTTCGCTCGGTGTGGCGGTGATCATCCTGACCAACCTGATCCTGCTGCCGGTGGCGATCTCCTACATGGGGATCAGCCAGAAGGCGATCAAGCAGGCCCGCGAAGAGGCCTCGCGCGATCATCCTTTCTGGCGCGCGCTGTCGAACTTCGCCAGCCCGAAAGTGGCGCCGATTTCCATCACCATTGCCGTGGTCGCCCTGGTTGGTGGTCTCTGGTACGGACAGAACCTGAAGATCGGTGACCTCGATCAGGGCGCACCGGAGCTGCATCCGGACTCGCGCTACAACCTGGACAACGACTTCGTCATCCGCAACTACTCGACCAGCTCCGACGTGCTGGTGGTGATGGTCAAGACCGCGCCGGAAGGTTGCTCGCACTACGACACGCTCGCCGCCATGGACGAGCTGATGTGGAAGATGCAGAACACCGAGGGCGTGCAGTCGGCGGTGTCGATGGTCTCGGTGGCGCGCCAGGGCATCAAGGGCATGAACGAGGGCAGCCTGAAATGGGAGACGCTGTCGCGTAACCAGCATGTGCTGAACAACTCCATCGCCCGTGCTGAAGGGATGTACAACAGCGACTGCTCGCTGGCGCCGGTACTGGTGTTCCTCAACGACCACAAGGCCGAGACGCTGGAGCATGTGGTCGCCGCGGCCAAGGACTTCGCCGAGGAGAACAACCGCGAGGGCCTGGAGTTCGTACTGGCAGCCGGCAACGCAGGGATCGAGGCGGCGACCAACGAGGTGATCGCGGCATCGGAAACCACCATGCTGATCGCCGTCTACCTGGCCGTAAGCATCATGTGCCTGCTGACCTTCCGCTCGCTGGCCGCGACGCTCTGCGTGATCCTGCCGCTGGTGCTGACCTCGATCCTCGGCAACGCGCTGATGGCCTTCATGGGCATCGGCGTGAAGGTCGCCACGCTGCCGGTGATCGCGCTGGGCGTGGGTATCGGTGTGGACTACGGCATCTACATCTACAGCCGCCTGGAATCCTTCCTGCGTCAGGGGCTGACCCTGCAGGAGGCCTACTACCAGACCCTGAAGTCCACCGGCAAGGCGGTGATCTTCACCGGCGTCTGCCTGGCGATCGGTGTGGTGACCTGGGTGTTCTCGGCGATCAAGTTCCAGGCCGACATGGGTCTGATGCTGACCTTCATGTTCCTCTGGAACATGGTCGGGGCGATCTGGCTGCTGCCGGCTCTGGCTCGCTTCCTGATCAAGCCGGAGAAGCTGCGTCAGAAGGCGTGATGATCACGCCGTAACGAAAACCGCGGCCCTGGGGCCGCGGTTTTTTTATGGGTTTCTTACGCATGACAGCTACGCTCAGGCGCTCTGGCTTACCGCCTGGAACGCAGCCTGCGCGGCGACTTCGCCGATCACCAGAATGGCCGGGCTCTTCAGCTTGAAGGTCAGGGCATCTCGGCACATGTCGGCGAGGCTCGAACGGCATTCGCGTTGCTGCGGCAGCGAAGCGTTCTCGATCATCGCCACTGGCGTCGAAGCGGCAAGCCCACCTTCCAGCAGCCCGACCTGCACCTGCTCCAGCTTGCTGACACCCATGTACACCACCAGCGTGGTGCCGCTTTTTGCCAGCGCCTGCCATTCCGGGCTGCTGTCATCGAGCGTGTGCGCCGTGACCAGGGTGACGCCGCGGGCCACGCCGCGCTGGGTCAGCGAGATGCCGCATTGCGTGGCGCCGGCCAGGCCGGCGGTGATGCCGTTGACCAGTTCGACCTCGATGCCGCGTGCCGCCAGCCATTCGGCCTCCTCGCCGCCACGGCCGAAGATGCACGGATCGCCACCCTTGAGGCGCACCACACACTTGCCCTGACGGGCGTAGCGCAGCATCAGCCGGTGGATGAAGGCCTGCGGCGTGGAACGGCAGCCGCCGCGCTTGCCCACCGGGATGATGCGAGCGTTGGGGCAATGTTCGAGCACGGCGGGATTGACCAGGTCATCGATCATCACCACCTGTGCCTCGCCCAGCGCGCGCACGGCCTTGAGGGTCAGCAGTTCCGGGTCGCCGGGGCCGGCGCCTACCAGCCAGACTTTTGCGCTCATAGGGAAATCCTCGTCTTGGTTGGTATCAGGAAAGTGCGCGTTCCGGCTGGCTGGCCAGCAGACGCTTGATTTCGGGAACGCAGGAGCCACAGCTGGTGCCGCAACCGAGTTCCTGCTTGAGGCCGGCCAGATCGAGACCGCGCTCGATGCCTGCACGGACCTTGCTCTGGCTGACGTTCATGCAGTTGCACAGGGTGCGGTCGGTGTTGATCGTCGCGCCGCCAGGCGGCGCGCTGAGGGGCGCCAGTAGCCAGCGACGCAGTTCGGCATCGGCACTGCCGCTTTCCCAGAGGCCGCGCAGCCACTGCCGGGCGGCGGTCTCGCCGGCCAGGCGCAACGCGACAATACGGCCATCCTCGATGCGTACGCGCTTGCCGACTGCACGACGCGGGTCGTCATAGGCCAGCACCGGGCCTTCGTTGAGGCCGAGCAGGCGGTCGATGGCGTCGAGCTCGGCAGCGGTTGGCGCCGCGTCCCGGGCGGCGCGGATCAGCAATGCCGAACGCTCGCGCCCGCCGAGGCTGAAACTGGCGTAGTCGAAGGCTTCGAACAATGGCCGCAGCGCCTCGAAGCGTCGCTGCACATCACCTTCGACTAGCGCGAAGAACTGCCATGGCAGTTCGACCTGTTCGACTTCGATGCCAGCGTGCTTGAGTTCCGGTTGCTTCGATAGCGGGTCGACACTGGCCAGGGTCAGGACGTTGCTGCCCAGCCCCTTGAGAAAGCGATCGCCCCAGTGCATCGGCAGGAAGGTCTGGCCGGCACGCAGGCTGTCATCTTTCTGCACCGGGAGGATCAGGCTGCCGCGACGGCTTTTCACCGTCACCAGCTGGCCGTCCAGCAGACGTCGGCGGCGCATGTCCTCGGCGTTCATGCCAAGCAGCGCCTCTTCGACATGGCCGAACAGCCGCGCCGCGGTGCCGGTGCGGCTCATGCCGTGCCACTGGTCGCGCAGCCGACCGGTGTTGAGCGTCAGCGGGTAGCGCGCCTCGCGCTTTTCCTTCGGCGCCTGGTAGTGCTCGGCGATGAAGCGCGCGCGGCCAGTGGCAGTGGGAAACACACCGTCACCATACAGCCGCGCGGTGCCCTGTTGGCTGCCCGGCGGGAATGGCCACTGCTGCGGACCGAGGGTGTCGATCAGTGCGTAGCTCAGGCCGCTGTAGTCCAGATCGCGGGCCGCGGTGAGCGGCTTGTACTCCTCGAACAGCGCCTCGGCATTCTCGAACGCGAACAGGCTCGGCGCGCCGGGGCGCAGGCGACGTTCCAGCCGACGGGCGAAATCGCAGGTGATCGCCCAGTCCGCACGGGCTTCGCCGGGGGCCGGCACGGCGCGACGTACATGGCTGATGCGGCGCTCGGAGTTGGTCACGGTGCCTTCCTTCTCGCCCCAGCTCGCGGCCGGCAGCAGAAGGTCGGCGTAGCGGCAGGTTTCGGTGGTGAAGAAGGCTTCCTGCACTACGACGAAGGGACAGGCTGCCAGGGCCTCATGGACTTTCTGCTGGTCCGGCAGCGACTGCGCCGGGTTGGTGCAGGCGATCCACAGCGCCTTGATCTTGCCGGCGCGCACCGCCTCGAACAGCTCGATGGCGGACAGTCCAGGCTGCTTGGGCAGCTGCTCGACACCCCAGTAGTCCGCAACTTCGGCACGGTGTTCGGCGTTGGCCGCTTCGCGGTGGCCGGGCAACAGGTTGGACAGGCTGCCGGTTTCGCGGCCGCCCATGGCATTCGGTTGGCCGGTGAGCGAGAAGGGCCCGGCGCCCGGCTTGCCGATCTGTCCGGTGGCCAGGTGCAGGTTGATCAGCGCGCTGTTCTTCGCGCTGCCGGCGGTGGATTGATTCAGCCCCATGCACCACAAGGAGAGGAATGCAGGCGCGCTTCCAATCAGCCGTGCACAGGTTTGCAGATCATCTACAGAGATGCCGCAGAGGTCGGCGACCATCGCCGGGGTGTAGTCGCGCACCAGGCTTTTCAGTGCATCGAAGCCCTCGGTACGCGCATCGATGAAGCGGCGGTCGATCCAGCCTTCCCACATGAGGATATGCAGCAGGCCGTGGAACAGCGCGACATCGGTGCCGGGCAGGATCGGCAGGTGCAGATCGGCCAGCTCGCTCGTGTCGGTGCGCCGCGGATCGACGACGATGATGGTCATCTCCGGTCGCTTCGCCTTGGCTTCTTCCAGACGGCGGAACAATACCGGATGCGCATAGGCCATGTTGCTCCCGGCGATCAGCAGGCAGTCGGCCAGCTCGATGTCCTCGTACGAGCAGGGTGGGGCGTCGGCGCCCAGGCTGCGCTTGTAGCCGACCACCGCCGAGGACATGCACAGCCGCGAGTTGGAATCCAGGTTGTTGGTGCCGACCAGGGCGCGGGCCAGTTTGTTGAAGGCGTAGTAGTCCTCGGTCAGCAGCTGGCCGGAGACATAGAAGGCGACGCTGTCCGGCCCGTGTTCGCGGATGGTCTCGGCGAATACGTTGGCCGCGTGCTCCAGCGCGCTGTCCCAGTCGGTGCGGCCGCGGGCCAGGCCCTTGCCCAGACGCAGCTCAGGGTAGAGCGCGCGGGCATCGAGATCGCCGGTCAGGTGCAGGGTCGAGCCCTTGCTGCAAAGCTTGCCGAGGTTGGCCGGATGGCTGGGGTCGCCAGCCACGTCGAGGATGCGCTCGCCGTCGTGCTCGATCAGCACGCCACAGCCGACTCCGCAGTAGCAGCAGGTCGAGGCGGTTGTCATACGCATGGCGTCGTCTCCTGGGGAAAAGGTGCTGGTCAACTGCGGTGTGCTCAGGCCGCGCATTCCTTGCGCGGGTTCAGCGAAAGCTGCACGCGCCCGTTCTCGACGCGCGCTTCGTGGCGATGGGCGCACCCGACGTCCGGGGCCAAGGCCTCGCCGCTGGCCAGATCGATCTGCCAGTTGTGCAGCGGGCAGGCGACCTGCTTGCCGTAGACGATCCCCTGCGACAGCGGCCCGCCCTTGTGCGGGCAGCGATCGTCGAGGGCGAAGACCTGATCGTCCGCGGTGCGGAATATCGCAATGTCACCCTTGGGGCTGGCGACGATGCGCGAGCCGAGCGGGTTGATCTCATCCAGTGCGCAGATATCGAGCCAGTTCATGCGGTGTCCCTCCAGGTCGGTGCTCAGGCGTTTTCCAGCTGCTTGACGGCGATGCGGTCGAATTCCTTCTTCAGCTGCGGCTTGGAAAGCTGCTCCTGCCACGGGTCCTGCTCGAAGGAAAGCGAGAACAGCAGCCGCTGGTGCAGCGCCTTGCGCCGCTCGGCATCGTTCAGCACGGCCTGTTTGATGTGATCCATGCCGACGCGCTGCAGGTAGTGCACGGTGCGTTCGAGGTAGAAGGCTTCCTCGCGGTAGAGCTGGAGGAACGCCAGGCTGTATTCCATGACCTCCTCGGCGCTCTTCACCTTGACGAAGAACTCGCCGGCCTCGGTCTTGATGCCGCCGTTGCCGCCGATATACAGCTCCCAGCCGGAATCCACGCCGATGATGCCGACGTCCTTGATGCCGGATTCGGCGCAATTGCGCGGGCAGCCGGATACGGCCAGCTTGACCTTGTGCGGCGACCACATGTTGAACAGCGCGTGTTCCAGGTCGATGCCCATCTGCGTCGAGTTCTGCGTACCGAAGCGGCAGAACTCGCTGCCGACGCAGGTCTTCACGGTGCGGATGGATTTGCCGTAGGCGTGACCGGAGGGCATGTCCAGGTCTTTCCAGACGCCCGGCAGGTCTTCCTTGCGGATGCCCAGCAGGTCGATACGCTGGCCGCCGGTGACCTTGACCATCGGCACCTGATACTTGTCCGCCACGTCGGCGATGCGCCGCAGCTCGGCGGCATTGGTGACACCGCCCCACATCCGCGGCACCACGGAGTAGGTGCCGTCCTTCTGGATGTTGGCGTGGGCGCGTTCGTTGATGAAGCGCGACTGCGGGTCGTCCTTGGCCTCGCCCGGCCAGGTGGAGATCAGGTAGTAGTTCAGCGCCGGGCGGCAGGTGGCGCAGCCGTTCGGCGTGCGCCATTCCATGAAGGCCATGGCCGCGGGAATGCTGGTCAGATGGTGTTCGCGAATGGCCTTGCGCACCTGGCCATGGTTGAGGTCGCTGCAGCCGCAGATGGCCTTTTCGCTCTTCGGCTTGACGTCGGCCGCGCCGCCCACGGTGTTGATCAGGATCTGTTCGACCAGCCCGGCGCAGGAGCCGCAGGAACTGGCGGCCTTGGTGTGCTTTTTCACCTCGTCCACCGAGAACAGCCCGTGCTCCTGGATCGCCTTGACGATGGTGCCCTTGCACACGCCGTTGCAGCCGCAGACTTCCATGTCGTCCGGCATGGACATGGCCTTGCTCTGGCCCTGATGGCCGGCGTCGCCGATGGCGCCTTCGCCGAACATCAGGTGGTCGCGGATCTGCGCGACGTTCTGGCCCTCGCGCACCTGGCGGAAGTACCAGCCGCCATCGGCGGTGTCGCCATACAGGCAGGCGCCGACCAGCACGTCGTCCTTGATCACCAGCTTCTTGTACACACCGCCGATGGGGTCGGAGAGGGTGATGGTCTCGGTGCCTTCGCCGCCGATGAAATCGCCGGCGGAGAACAGGTCGATGCCGGTGACCTTGAGCTTGGTCGAAGTCACCGAGCCCAGGTAGCGGGAGAAGCCGAGCATGGCCAGGTGGTTGGCGCAGACCTTGGCCTGTTCGAACAGTGGGGCGACCAGACCATATGCGGTGCCTCGGTGGTTGGCGCATTCGCCGACGGCGTAGATGCGCGGGTCATAGGTTTGCAGGGTGTCGTTGACCAGGATGCCGCGGTTGCACGGAATACCGGCCTGTTCGGCCAGTTCGCTGTTGGGGCGGATGCCGGCGGCCATCACCACCAGGTCGGCGGGGATCACGTCACCGTCTTTGAACTTGACCGCGCAGACCCGGCCTTCGCCGTTGTCGAGCAGTTCGGCGGTGTGCTTGGGCAGGAGAAACTTCAGGCCGCGGCTTTCCAGCGCGTTTTGCAGCAAGGTGCCGGCGGTCTTGTCCAACTGGCGCTCCATCAGCCAGTCACCGATGTGCACCACGGTCACATCCATGCCACGCAGCTTGAGACCGTTGGCCGCCTCCAGACCGAGCAGGCCGCCGCCGATGACCACCGCGTGCTTGTGGGTCTTGGCGGTTTCCATCATCACCTGGGTGTCGGCAATGTCGCGGTAGCCGATCACCCCCTGCAGGTCCTTGCCGGGAATCGGCAGAATGAACGGATTGGAACCGGTGGCGATGAGCAGGCGGTCGTATTCGGCCTCACTGCCGTCATCGGCGATGACCCGGCGTTTGACGCGATCGATCTTCACCACCTTGCGGTTGAGCATGAGGCGGATGTCGTTCTCGGCGTACCAGTCCAGGTCGTTGAGCACGATCTCTTCGAACTGCTGTTCGCCGGCCAGCACGGGGGAGAGCAGGATGCGGTTGTAGTTGGGATGCGGCTCGGCGCCGAACACCGTGATGTCGTAGAGCTCGTTGGTGAGCTTGAGCAGTTCCTCGAGGGTTCGCACGCCGGCCATGCCGTTGCCGATCATCACCAGTTTGAGTTTCTTCATGCCCGTTCTCCGTGCCAAGCGACGTCTGCCGCCCGGCCTGCCCGAAATTTTTCAACAACAAAAAAGGCGTCCCACCGGTTACCCAGTGAGGACGCCTTTGTCCGTGTCCCGCTCAGTCGGGAAACCTGCCGCTCCACGTTGAGGGTCAGGTCGTAATGATTCTTCGATGTTCTGCTTTGCAGAGGCTGTGCCAACTTGCAATTGCGCCGGTTTTCAAGGGCTTGAGCGCCTGCTGTGGAGCGGCGCTGACCGATCAGCTGCACCGATATGCAGCAGCTTGCGCCCTGATGGTGCGAATCCGCCCTGAGATCGACTCTGAAAAACGCCGTTGACAGGCTGCGGCCAGCTTTCTAAAGTTTCGCCCATGCGCCGATTTAGTCAGCTACTTGCGGGGCGCCTGGAGCCGATGGCTTCGAAATACCGCTAAAGCGCTGGTTCCGGTGTCGCCTCCCACCGCTGCCCAGCGGAATCCTCGAGGCGGAAGTTGAATTGATGAACGCAAAGCACGCCCAGTTGCGCCTGGCCCCGATCACCAGCGGCCTGCATCCCAGCAATCCGAAAATCCTGCTGGGTGGTACTCACCAGCCATCCCTGTTGCGCTACCTCGAAGGTTGGCCGCGACGTCATCGCAAATCCCGCGCCCTGCTTATCCAGTTCGCCACGGCCGACGAGTCGCTGGCACGCTTCGCCACCGACAGCTTCGATCTGGCGGTGATTCAGGCACCGACCGCTGAGCGCTTGGAAGAATGCGTGCGCGAGCTGACCCGGGTGGCGCGCCAGGGACTGATTACCCGTCGCTGAGCCTCACGCGCCTTTCATCAGCAGCATGATCAGTAGCAGATTGAGCAGCAGCGACAACAGCGCCATGCCGCGCCAGACCTTGAGCGGCTCACGTTCGAGCAGTGGGCGTGGCCGAAGACTGGCGCTGCGCTGTTCGCCCTGTTCCAGCTCAAGCAGCCATTGCTCGGCGGTCTCGAAGCGCTGCCGTGGATCGACCGCCACCGCGCGGCCAAGACTTTCCTCCAGCCAGTTCGGCACGTCCGGGCGATAGCGGCTGGCCGGTGTCGGATTGCCGAAGCGTGGACGCTGGAAGGCTTCGATCTCGCCGTAGGGGTAGTGCCCGGTCAGCAGGTAATAGAGGGTCACGCCGGTCGCATAGAGATCCTGCGCTGCGCTGGGTTCGGCTCCCGTAAATGCCTCCGGGGCAATGAAACTCGGGGTTCCGGGCAGATGATTGGGCAGGTCGCGGGACAACCCGGGGCAGAACGCCAGGCCGAAATCCAGGACGCGCAGCTCGCCGTCCTCGCCCAGCAGCAGGTTCTCCGGCTTGATGTCGCGGTGCAGGATATTGCGCCGATGCAGCATGCCTACCGCGCGGATCAGCCGGGAGGCGACCTGTAGCAGATCGGCCAGTGGCAGGGGGCCGTCCCGCTCGAAGCGTCGCGCGAGGGTCGTCCCGCTGTACTCGCGCTGCACGTAATAGAGGTGTTGGCGTTCTGGCAGCGGATGCAGTTCGGCGAAGTTGCGCCCGGCGACCCGCCGCATGAACCACTCTTCCTGCAGCAGCGCCGGTCCGGCGTCCGCCTCGTCCTGTCGGCTGGGTGGCAGCGTCTTCAACAGCCACGGTTGGCCCTGGCCATCCAGCACGCGGTAGATGAGTGATTGCCGCGACTCGTGCAGCAGTGCATTCACCTGCCAGCCCTCGAACAGCTGGCCGGCGCGCAGCTTCGGCGGCAACGGCCAATGATCGAGCTGGGCGAGGGCGTCGGCCAGCACCGCTTCGGGCAGGGCTTCGACGCGCAGCAGCAAGGCGCTGGCGTTGTCCTGGCTGCCGCTCTGGTGCGCCAGATTGACCAGTGCCCGAGCCGCGGCGTCGAGGTCAGGTTGATCGTGCAGGATATGTGCGATGTCGCGCTCGGGGACGCACGACCAGACCCCGTCGCTCAGCAGCAGGTAGCTTTCGCCTTCCTGCAGCTCGCCGTCGAGGTAGTCCATCACCAGGTGTTGATCCAGCCCCAGGGCACGCTTGAGGACATGCTGCATGCCCGACTGTTCCCAGACGTGGTCTTCGCTGAGTCGCTCCAGTTCGGCGCCGTTCCAGCGATAGGCGCGGCAGTCGCCGACATGCGCCAGGGTGAAGCGTCGGCCGCGCAGTACCAGCGCTGTGAGTGTGGTCAGCAGCGGCTGGTTGCCACCGTTGGCCTGCAGCCAGCGGTTGTGCGCCACCAGCACTCGGTCCAGCGACTGTGCGACGGCCCAGGTTTCCGGCGTCGCGTAGTAGTCGAAGGCCAGCGCCTGGAGCGTCGCACGCGCGGCGAGGCCGCCATCGGCGCACTGGCTGACGCCATCGGCCAGCGCGAACAGATAGCCCTTGCCGGTGGCCAGCGCCGGGGCCGGCGTGACGACGCGCAGCGCATCCTGGTTTTCCGGCCGCGGGCCGGCGGCGCTGGCCTCGCCGTAACTCAATCGCAGGGGCATGATCGTTCTCGAAAGGCTCGGTACGGCGGTGCAGCAATAATCGCGCCCTGCGGCATCGGCATCAGACCCGCGCGGCGGTGACGGCGGCCGAACCCCAGGTGGTGCGCCAGCGACGCTTGACACCATGCAGGCCGAACCAGGCGAGCACACCGAGGCTGGCGAAAAGCCAGAGGCCGAGCTGGTAATCGCCGGTGGACTGCTTGACCGCGCCCAGCCCGGCGGTGAGCAGGAAGCCACCGATACCGCCGGCCATGCCCACCAGTCCGGTCATCACGCCAATTTCCTTGTTGAAACGCTGCGGCACCAGCTGGAACACAGCACCATTGCCGGCACCGAGGCTGAGCATGGCGACCACGAACAGCGCCAGGGCGGCCGTGGAACTGGGCAGGTTGAAGCCAACCGCGGCGATACAGATGGCGGCGACCGTGTACATCACCAGCAGCGCGCGAATGCCGCCGATGCGGTCGGCCAGGGCGCCGCCGAGTGGGCGCAGCAGGCTGCCAGCGAACACGCAGGCGGCGGTGTAATAGCCGGCCTTGACCGGGTCGAAGGCGTACTGGTCGTGGAAATAGCCGGGCAGGGTGCTGGCCAGGCCGAGGAAGCCGCCAAATGTCACGCTGTAGAAGAACATGAACCACCAGCTGTCGCGGTCGCCCAGCGCCTTCATGTAGTCGGCCAGCGACTTCGGCGCCGGGCGGTTGGGCGCGCTCTTCGCGACGCTGGCGAAGATGATCAGGGTGAGAACCAGCGGGATCAGCGCCAGGCCGAACACGTTGTTCCAACCGAAGATCGTCGCCAGGACCGGCGCGAACAAGGCCGCCAGCACGGTGCCGGAGTTACCGGCGCCGGCGATGCCCATGGCCTTGCCCTGGTGCTCGGCCGGATACCACTGAGAGGCCAGCGGCAGCGCCACGGCGAAGGAAGCACCAGCCATGCCGAGGAACAGGCCGAGCAGCAGCGCCTGCTCATAGCTGTTGATGCCGTGCAACCAGGCCACCAACAGGGCAACGATGACCACGCTCTGGCCGAACAGCCCGGCGGTCTTCGGCGAGGTACGGTCGGCGAGGACGCCCAGCACCAGGCGCAACACGGCGCCGGCGAGGATCGGTGTGGCGACCATGAAGGCGCGTTGCTGGGTGGTCAGGCCCAGGTCGGCAGCGATCTGCACGCCGAGCGGGCCGAGCACGTACCAGACCATGAAGCTCAGGTCGAAATAGAGAAAGGAGGCAAACAGGGTCGGCGCGTGGCCGGCTTTCCAGAAACTTGTGCTCATTGGATCGACTCCAGGGCTTACGTGGCGCGGCGTTGGCCGCCAGGGCTGCTCGATCCGCCCCATCGACGAGGCGGAAAACAAAAAGGCGCCGCAGCACGCCTGCCGGAGCAGGAATGTTGCGACGCCTTTGTCGTATGGGCAGACCGCCGTTGGCCTGCGTGTCCAGAACAAAGCATCTAGCGTGCCAGCCATCGCGAAGGCCCGTCGTGCTTGGGCTCCCGACGGATGAGTCGCAAGTGGCGGTGCGGCAGCTGCACAACGAGCGCGCAGTGGTGGGCCAAATCGGGGCAGGGCGGTGCAGTCGCCGCGGTTGCTGGTAGGCTTGGGCAGCACTTGCCAAGGAGCGAGCGATGCCCCTGATTGCGACCCTGACCCTCAACCCGGCGATGGACCTTTCCGTCAGTACCGCCCGGGTCACTGATACCCAGAAGCTGCGCTGTTCGGCGCCTCGCCACGACCCTGGCGGTGGCGGCATCAACGTGGCCCGGGTGGTGAAGACCCTCGGTGGCAAGGCAGTCGCCGTGTACCCAGCGGGTGGTCCGTTCGGCGATCTGCTGCGGCGCTCGCTCGACGAGCTCGGACTGGTGCATCGCCCGGTGCCCATCGCCGGCGATACGCGGGAGAGCTTCACCGTCGATGAACTGGAGTCGGGCCTGCAGTACCGCTTCGTGCTACCTGGCCCGGTGCTGTCGGCTCAGGAGCTGGAGCGCTGCCTGCAGACGCTGGCGGCGCTGCGCCCGGCGCCCGCATACGTAGTACTGAGCGGCAGCTTTCCGCCCGGCACGGACCTGGCTTTCTTCGATGGCCTGCGCGCCCTGAGCCTGCGGCTCGGTGCCCGGCTGGTGGTCGATCTCTCCGGCGACCCGCTGCGTTACGCGGCTCAGTGTGGCGGGGTGTACCTGATGAAGCCCAGCCTCGACGAGCTTGCAAGCCTGATGGGCAGGCCTCTGATCAGCGAGGTCGAGCAGCAGGAGGCGTTACGCAGCCTGATCGCCCGGGGCTGCGCCGAAATCGTCGTGCTGTCGCTGGGGGCCGAGGGTGCGCTGTATGCCTATGGCGACAGGCTGGAACGCCTGCGCTCGCCGCAGGTGCCTGTGGTCAGCGCAGTGGGGGCCGGCGACAGCATGTTGGGTGCCATCGTGCAGGCACTGGCGGATGGGCGTTCGGTGCCGGCTGCGGTGCGCCAGGGCATCGCGGCCGGTGCCGCGACGGTGATGCGGCCAGGCACCGAGCTATGCCATCGCGAGGATGTGCAGCGCTTGTTCGAGGCGCTGGAGCACGCCTAGTCGATCCGGTTGACCCGCGGAAACTTGGCGGCGAATGCCTCGGGCATCGCTACCACCCGTGCCTGCCCATAGTCGTAGAACACGAAGCCGGACTTGGCCATAGCGATCAGCCTGCCGTCGGCCGGCCGGGTGATGCGGAAAATGATGTCACCGCCGTACTTGTTGAAATCCATCACGCCGACCTCGAACAGCAGCGCATCGCGGGCGTGGGCTTCGGCCTTGTAGGTGGTGGCAAGGTCGGTGACGATGATGCCGCTACCGTCCTGGCGCGTCTCCGGCACCCCGTAGGCGAACAGAAAGCGCGCCCGCGCTTCGGAGATCATCGAAATCATCGAGTCGTTGGCCAGATGGTTGGCTGCGTTGATATCGGTGATCCGCACGGTGAGTTGGGTGGAAAAGCAGTACTGGTCTTCCGGAAACTGAAGGTTGAGGCGCGCCATAAGGTGCTCGGTCGTCGAATGAAGGCGGGCATTCTAGCGCTGTGTCACTTGCCCGGGGCAGGCGCGGGAGCGGTATTGACTGCGAATGGACCAGCTAAAGGCGGTACTTCATGGACAAGGCCGTTTTACAGAAGACCACCGCTCATGGCCTGGGCCGGTTCCACGGCCACCGCCACGAGTGTGGCATGATTCCATCATCCCGGCTTATGCGCGGCTGGCAGCCCCTTCAGGCTGTCATGCTGCAGACGTTGCTGGATCGAGCGCAGGCGCGCGTCGATCAACGGCGTGATCAGTGCGAAGCACTGCGGCGGGCTGAGCCTCGGCTGTTGGGCGTGGATCACGCCGCGCTCCAGTTTGCCGATCAGGCGTTTCAGCTCCACGTCCGGGTCACTGCCGAGGCGTCGGCACAGAGACATGAGGCGGGCTTGCAGGCCCGGTGTGCAACCGCCCTGGTTCGAGGCAAGCACGCACAACCCTCGCAGCCGAGCCACATCCTCCAGCGTACGACAGGCCTGACCCAGCGGCTCACGCTCGTCGATGGCGGCGATCAGGCTATCGATCAGGCTGCTATGGCCGTCGAAATCGGCCGGCGTGTCGCGCAGTTGCGCCCAGTCACTGGCGACCGCGTGTGGATCGGGCATAGCGCTGCGCTGTTGCAGCCGCTGGGTCAGACTGGCGGCCACGGCATCGCGCAGTGCAACGGCGGCGGACTCGTGCTGCGCGCCGAGGCCGCGGTGTTGTTGCAGCAGGCGCAGAATTTCCAGGTCTTCCAGCAGTGCCCGTACGCGCAGATCGCGCACGCGCTGGGCGTGGCTGGCAGTGGCCATGCGGTTCAGGTAACGGCCGAGCAGCAGCAGCGCGCAGGCGATCGCCACGGTCGCGGTTATGGTCATCTTGAAACTCCCCAGCCTTGGGCGCGAAGCGCGCAACAAAAAAGGCGTCCGATCCGCATGCGTACATGCAGTCGAGGACGCCTTTGTCTGTGCCGACACCTTCGTTGGTTCGGCCTATCCAGCCAAGCAAGCGGCTTGCCAGTTCCGCGCTTGACGCTCGCCGGCCAGTGCGATGCCACTAGGTTGGGGCGCAGCGGCGTTTCTCGGCAGCGGTGGCGCACGATGATTCGCTGTAGCGCCTGCCCGCCGCTGGTGCAGTAGCTTGCCTGGCGCACCGTGACCGGGCGCGGTCATTCGCCGAGCAACTCGTTCATCGCGATGATCTGCTCGGCGACCTGGATCAGCTTCTGCTGCCGGCTCATCGCCTGGCGGCGCATCAGGGTGTAGGCCTCTTCTTCCTTGCAGTTTCGCATCTTCATCAGCATGCCCTTGGCCAGCTCGATGCGCTTGCGTTCGGCCAGCTGCTGCTCCCGGGCCTGCAGTTGCGCACGTATTGCCTGGTCACTTTCGAAGCGGGCCATTGCCACGTCGAGGATCGGCTTGAGGCGCTGGGCCTGGATGCCTTCGACGATATAGGCACTGACCCCGGCGCGAATGGCCTGACGCATGGCGTCCGGGTCGCTGTCATCGGTGAACATGACGATGGGGCGTGGCTGATCGCGGCTGACCAGCACCACCTGCTCGAGCACATCGCGGCCGGGTGAGTCGGTGTCGATCAGCACCACGTCGGGACGGATCGCCTCGACCCGCTCTGGCAGGTCGATGGTCAGGCCGGATTCGTCGATGACCTCGAAGCCGGCTTCGATCAGCGCGCTCTTCAGGCGGCCGATCTTCCGCGGGGTGTCGTCGATCAGGAGGATACGCAGCATGCCGGAGTCCTTCTCAAAGCGCAGCCATGGCAGGGCTCGCCATGGCATGCAGTGCGAAACTGCGGGCATAGGTGGCCGGGTCGCTGCCGTCCCAGTGTTTGCCATCCATCAGCGTGGCGCTGCGCATGGCTGTGTCAGGCAGGGCGATGCCCAGCGCGCCGGCGGCCTGGCGATACAGTTCGATCTGCTGCACCTGGTTGGCCACCTGCAGGTAGTCCGGGTCTTCGCGCAGCAGGCCCCAGCGGCGCAGCTGGGTCATGAACCAGAGGCCGTCGGAGAGATAGGGCAGGTTCGCCGCTCCCTCACCGAAGAAGCGCAGCGGATGCTCGTCCTGCCAGGCATTGCCGAGGCCATCCTGGTAGAGGCCGAGAAAGCGTGACTCGATGGCCGCCAGCGGTGCGTCGACGTAGTCACGCCCGGCGATCAGCTGTGCGGTGCTGCGGCGATTTTCCTGGCTCTGGTCGATGAAGCGGCTCGCCTCCAGCACGGCCATGACCAGTGCTCGGGCGGTGTTGGGGTATTCCTCGACGAACGCGCGGGTGCAGCCGAGCACCTTTTCCGGGTGGTCAGGCCAGATCGACTGGCTGGTCGCCAGGGTGAAGCCGACGCCTTCGGTAATGGCCTGTGCTCCCCAGGGTTCGCCGGCGCAGAAGCCATCGATGCGACCGGCGCGCAGGTGCGCCACCATCTGCGAAGGCGGCAGCACGAGCGTCTTCACGTCCCGCAGCGGATCGATGCCATGGGCGGCCAGCCAGTAATAGAGCCAGAGCGCGTGGGTGCCGGTGGGGAAGGTATGTGCCAGGGTCAGGCGTGCACCGCTATGGCGCACGCTGGCGCGCAGTGCCTCGGCATCGGTCACGCCTGCGACCTTCAGCGGGGCGGAGAGGTTGATGCTCTGGCCGTTCTGCGCCAGGCCCATGAGCACGGCCATGTCCACCGCCGGGCTGCCGCCGATGCCCAGATGCACCGCATAGATCAGGCCGTACAGACCGTGGGCCGCGTCCAGCTCGCCGCCGATCAGCTTGTCGCGCAGAGCCGACCAGGAGTTTTGCCGCTGCAGGTTGAGCGTCAGCCCGAATGGCTGGGCGAAGCCCTGGGTGGCGGCGACGATCAACGAGGCGGCATCGGTGAGCGGCAGAAAGCCCAGGTTGACCGAGCTCTTTTCCGGTGCATCGCTGCCGGCGACCCAGGCCAGTGCGTCGTGTCGGTGCGGCGAGAGGGGGTCCGTCATGCTTGATGGCCTTTTTCCGATGGCGCGGTGCGCAAGATTGGTTATGCCAACCCTGAAGCAAGCCATATGCCAGCGAGAAATTGGTGCATGCCGCCGCGAGCAGCCCCAAGGTTCACCAGGGCCGCCAACAGACGGCCGTCAGCGCGGATAGAGCGGCGGCAATGCGCCCTGTTCCTGATCGAGATTCGGACTGCTGGCCGGCGGTAGGGTCTGGATCGCCTGCCACAGCGCATCGCCCTGCCAGCGTTGGCCGGCTTCGCTGTACAGCGCTCCATTCAGGCCATCCAGCGCGTCGGACAGCGGCACGAAACGCGCCGCCATGTCCGCCAGCGTTTCCGGTTGCTGCCGCGCCCAGGCGTCCAGTGCCTGGCGGGTGGCCTGCGAGTCGTTGGCCTGGCAGGCGCGGCGCAGATCGTCGAGCAGGCTGCGTGGGGTAGGGCCGGGTTGCAACGCACGCTGCACCGCAGGCTGCCTGCGCGCATGCAGCCACAGCCCGAAACCGATTAGCGTCGTGAGCGCCAGCAGAGCTGTGCTCAGCTGCCAAGGCCAGACAACGGCCTGCTCCGCCGTCGATACCGACGGCACCGTCGGCTCGGTCGCTGGCGGGGCGAGATTCGGATTGTCCGCGACATCCAGCGTGCGTGCCCCAAGCGTGGTGCGCTCCAGGCGATCTTCGACCGTGTTCCACCAGACGACTTCGAGAGCGGGCAGCTGCAATGGCCCGCTGCGGGTGGGGATCAGGGCTTCGCGCTGTTCCCGACTGCCGACCAGGCCGGCTGCGCTGACCTCGTTGGCCAGGCTGGGCTGATCGGGATAACGGCGCAGTTCGGCGTTTTGCGGGGAGCCGATCACCGGCAGCTGCGTGCTGGTCAGCCCCTCGGCCTTGAGCAGCAGGCTGCGGGTCAGCGATTCGCCGACCTGGGCCTGCTGTGGCTCCGGGCTCCAGGCTTCGACCAGCGTCAGGCTGCGAGCCGGTAGCCAGGGCGCGCCGGCTGGATAGTCGGCCGGTTTGGCCTTGACCGTCAGCGGGATGCTCGGCGAGCGAACCTGGGTGGAACGACCGCCGCGCGAGCCGAATACCGAGTTGCTGCCATTGGTGACGGTGGTGGCGCTGAACAGCTGGGCGGGGATGGTCAGTTCACCGGATTTCTGCGGGAACAGCGCATAGCGCACCTCGATGACGCCATGGCGGATACCGTTGATGGTCTTCTCGTACATGCGCGGCTCGCCGAGGCGCTCCACCAGCGCCTCGGGCATCTGCAGCGGGGAGAGGGTACTGTCGTCGTATAGCGAGACCGAATGGTAGATGCGCAGCGTGAGGATCACCTGCGCCTGTACGTAGACGCTTTCCTGGTCGACGCTGGCGTCGATGAAGATAGGCGCCAGCTGATCGCTTTCGGTGTCCTTCAACGACTCCTGCACCAGCACCGTGATCGGCTCGCTGCGCCAGTCCGCCACCTGCAACGGTGGAATCACCACGTAACCGGTCTGGCGCGGGCGCAGGGTGATCAGCCAGCGGGTGCTCGCCATGGCTTCGCCGTTGCTGCTGGAAAGGCGGTTGACCTGGCGCGTATCGAAGATCTCGAACAGCTGCTCCAGAGGCTCCAGATCGGGTTTGCCGAAGGCGGCACCACCCTGGGTCTCCAGCGTCAGTTCGAGGGTTTCATCGATGCTCAGCTGAGTTCGATCCACCCGCGCAAACAACCCAGCGGCGCTGGCCTGAACGGCCAAAAGGCCGAGCAGAAGAATAGCCATCAGGCGCATCATCATCGGTTCACTTCCTGACGCTTGCGTTGTTCGTAAAGGAATTTGCGCCGCAGCAACTCGCCGGGCTCGTCGGGAACCTGGCGTAGCCACTGTTCCATCGCCTGCTCCCTTTCCAGATCGGGCAGGCCATCGTGCTGTGCCTTGGCCTGGAGTGGGTCGGTTTCGCTGGTCTTCTCGTTTGCCGAGGCCTGCGCTGCACCGCTGGCTTCGCTGGCCTGTTGGCCCTGGGCGTCATCCGGTGTCGGAGCACTGGCCGTGCCGGATTCCGGCGGTCGCTGCTGCGGCTGCGATTGTTCCGGCTCAGCCTGCTCCTGTTGCTCAGCCTGCTCGGGCTCAGGTTGTTGCTCGCGGCGGCGCAGCAGTTCCTCGACCAGCGTCCGATTGCGAAGTGCTGCCTGCAGGTCGGGTTGCCGTTCGAGCGCCTGGTCATAGGCTTCGATGGCCGCCTCGAAGGCTTCGCTGCGGGCCAGCGCGTTGCCGCGGTTGAAGTGATCGGCGGCACTGTCGCCCTCGGCAAACAGCTCGGCCGCGCCAGCGTAGTCGCCGGCACGATAGCGGGCCACGGCCTGCCAGCGGCGGTCGGTAAAACGCTCGGCCGCCTCGGCCGGCTGTTGCGCTTCCAGCAGACGCTGGCCCTGCTGGTCGCGGCGCAGCCACAGGTCCTCGAATTCCATGGCGCTGGCCGGTGGTGCTTGCAGCAGCAATAGCGGCAGGCAGAACAGCCAGCCGCGGCGACCAGCCAGCGCGGTGAGCAGGAGCAGTGGAATCAGCAGCCAGTGGCCCTGATCCAGCCAGGCTTCCAGCCGCGTCATCTCGTTCTCCTGTTGCAGTGCACCGCTGGCGTCGAGCAGGCCGAGCGCAGTCAGGTCGCTGTCGCCGATGCGTGCCTGCTGGTAGCGACCGCCGAGCGAGCCGGCGAAGCGCTGCAGGCCGGCGCTGTCCAGTCGCGGAATCAGGATGGCGCCTTGTGCGTCCTTGAGGAAGCTGCCGTTTTCAGCGGCGATCGGTGCGCCCTGTTCGGTGCCGATCCCGAGGATCAGCAGCCGCCCGTCCTGGTCGCTCAGCAAGGCGCGGATGGCGTCGCGTTCCTGCTCGTCCAGGCTGCTGCCGATCAGCAACAGGCGGCCGCGACCGAGGCCAGCCTGTTCGATGAGGGCGAGTCCCTTCTCGACGGCAAGGTCGGCACGCTGTCCCGGCTCGGGCATCAATGCCGGGTGGAGAACGTCGAGCAGATTGCGCGTGGTGGCCAGATCATCCGATAGCGGTACCAGGGTGTGGGCGCTGCCGGCATAGACCACGACGGCCGTTTGTACGTCCTGGCGGCGCTCCAGCAGGTCGAGCAGCTCGCGCTTGGCCTGGGCCAGGCGAGTCGGTGCCGCGTCGCTGGCGAGCATCGAAGGCGTCAGCTCCAGCAAAACCACCAGCGGATCGCTGCGCTTGATGCTGGGCTGCTCGTAGCGCTGCCAACTCGGGCCGAGCAGGGCACCGACTGCCAGCAGCCAGGCCAGCCCGAGCACGATCCAGGGCAGACGGCTTTGGCGCAACCGCCCACGGGTCAGCAATGCCGCGTGAAAGGTTTCCGGCAGCAGGCGCTGCCAGCGTCCGACCTGCAACTGCCGATGCCACAATCGCCAGAGCAACCAGATCAGCAGCGGCAGAATCAGCAGCCAGTAGGGCCGCAGCAGCTGTGGCAGCCATTCGCTCATCGACGCTGCTCCCGCCGCCACGCCAGGCGCTGCAGCTGTGCGCTCCACAGACTGGCGGCGACCATCATCAGGCTGATCAGTAATGCGGCGCACAGCGGCCAGACATACAGGGCCTCGGCTACACGTGCCTGGGTCGGCTGTTGGACTGCCGGCTCGAGACGGTCGAGGGCTTCGCCGATGGCTTGCAGCTGTTCGCTGGAGGCCGCGCGAAAATACTCGCCGCCGGTTTGCTCGGCGATGGCGCGCAAGGTGGGTTCATCCAGATCCAATCCTGGGTTGAAGCCGAAGCGGCGGAGCACGCCCCCTTCCTCTGGTACCGCGCCAATGCCAATGGTGTGAATGCGCACGTTTTCTTCCGCGGCGAGCGTCGCCGCCAGCAAGGGTTCGATCTCACCGCCATTGTTGGCGCCGTCGGTGACGAGCACCAGCACTCGGCTGTTCGCCGGGCGTTCGCGCAGACGCTTGAGCGCGAGACCAATGGCATCGCCAATGGCGGTATTGCTGCCGGCGATGCCCACGCTCGCTTCGTCCAGCCAGACGCGTACGGTCCGCCGATCGAAGGTCAGTGGCGACTGCAGATAGGCCTTGCTGCCGAACAGGATCAGGCCGACGCGGTCGCCGTGGCGCTGCTCGATGAAATCACCGAGCAGCACCTTGACCAGCTCGAGGCGCGTCAGCTCCTCGCCCTGCCATTGCATGTCCGGGTAGTCCATAGAGCCGGACACATCCACCGCCAGCAGCAAGTCGCGGCCGCTGGTCGGCAGGGGCAGTGGCTCGCCCAGCCATTGCGGGCGCGCTGCCGCGAACAGCAACAGCAGCCAGATGGTCAGGTAGGGCAGCTGCTGCCGCCACGAGGGCAAGGATACCCGGGCGCGGCGTCCGGAAAGGTGCTGCAGCTCATCGAGAAAGCTGACCTTCAATGCGGCCTCACCACTGTCGGCCGCCGGCAGCAGCGCCCGCAACAGCCAGGGCAGCGGGGTCAGCAGGAATATCCACGGCCAGGCCAGTTCAAACATGCTTGCGAATCCAGATTTCCACGGCCTGTTCGAGCCCGTCGATGGCCTTGTCGTCCAGGCGGCACTCGGCGCGATAGGCGCCCTCGACCAGGACCATCCAGCGCGTCAGTCCGGCGGCCGGGCAGCGGTTGTCGAGGAATGCCAGCCAGGCGCGCCCGCTGAGGGTATGCGGGTGGTTGGCCGGATAGCGGATCCGGCAGAGTCGCTTGAGCAGTGCGTTGAGCTGTTGCAGCCACTGGCTGGCGGGCTGTCCGCCGTAGGGTTTGTGCAGGCGCGCCAACTCGGCCAGCGCCTCCTGGCGCTGCGGATCCAGCTCCGGCTCGGGCCGTACGCGGGGTTTGCGCCTGGTCAGTCGATGGCGAAGTCGCCAGAACAAGCCAAGGCTGGCCAGCAGCAACAGCCCGAGCAGCCACCAGCCTGGTGCCGGTGGCCACCAGGCGATCGGTTCCGGGGTGATCAGCGGCTCGAGTTGATCGAGGGGATTCATGGTTGGTTGCCCGGTCGCTGGACGCTCAGATGCTCGCGCAGCTGTTCGACCAGGTCGCGCTGGGTATCGAGTGGCATCAACGGTACCCGCAAGCGATCGGCCAGACGTCGCCAACGCATGGCGCGGGCCTCGCCGAGCTCACGATAGCGCTGACGCAGCCCGGCGTCGTGAGTGTCCAGCTCCAGGCCCGCATTGCCCTGGCTGAAGCGCAGCAGCCCGGCCGCCGGTAACGCGTGGTCGAGCGGGTCGTGTATCGGCAGCAGCAACAGATCGACATGCCGCGCCAGCAGGCCGAGCTGCTGCTCGGCAGCGTCGGTCAGAGTCCGTTCATCACAGAGAACCACCGACAGGCTACCGGGCCGCAGCACTTCACGTACACGCCGCAGCGCCAGGCTGAACGCCTCGGGATCGAGCGCGCTGTCCGGTTGCAACTGGCGATTGGCGCGGGTCAGACGGTCGAGCAGCTGCAACAGACTCTGCTTGCTGCGCCGTGGCTTGATCTCCTGTTGCTCGGCTCCGAATACCAGCCCGCCGACCCGGTCGTTGTGGCTAAGTGCGGCCCAGCCAATCAGGCTGGCAGCATGTGCCGCCAATACCGACTTGAACAGTCGGCCGCTGCCGAAGAACAGGCGCGGGCTCTGCTCGACGACGATGTAGATCGGCCGTTCGCGCTCCTCATGAAAGAGTTTGGTGTGCGGCTCCTGGGTGCGCGCGGTAACGCGCCAGTCGATGGTGCGCACATCGTCTCCGGCCTGGTAGATGCGCACCTGATCGAAATCCACGCCGCGGCCGCGCAGCTTGGAGTGGTGCAGGCCCACCAGCGGGCTGCGCCGGTTGGGCGTCGAGAACAACGGCACTTCCCGCACGCGATGACGGATGTCGATGAGTTCGGCCAGGGTCACGCGTGTGCCGTGGTCCGGCTCGCTCGGCCGTCCGCCCTCGGAAGCCTGCGGTTGCATCAGGCCACCGCCACCACGTCGAGAATGCGTTGGATGACGCGGTCCTGGTCGATGCCGGCGGCTTCTGCTTCGAAGGAGAGAATGATGCGATGGCGCAGCACGTCGAAGAGCATCGCCTGGATGTCCTCGGGGCTGACGAAGTCGCGCCCGGCCAGCCAGGCGTGGGCGCGTGCGCAGCGATCCAGGGCGATCGAGCCGCGGGGGCTGGAGCCGTAGGCGATCCATTCCGCCAGCTCGGTATCGAACTTGCCGGGCGTGCGGGTGGCCATGACCAGCTGCACCAGGTATTCCTCCACCGCATCGGCCATGTACAGGCCGAGAATTTCCTTGCGTGCGGCGAAGATCGCCTGCTGGCTGACCCTGTGCTCGGGTACCGCCTCGCCATTGATAGCCTCGCCTCGGGCCTGCTGCAGGATGCGGCGTTCCACCGAGGCATCGGGAAAGCCGATCTTCACGTGCAGCAGGAAACGATCCAGCTGCGCCTCGGGCAGCGGGTAGGTGCCTTCCTGCTCGATGGGATTCTGCGTGGCCATGACCAGAAAGAGGGGCGGCAGGTCGTAGGTACTGCGACCGACACTGACCTGGCGCTCGGCCATGGCTTCGAGCAGCGCCGATTGCACTTTGGCCGGCGCGCGGTTGATCTCGTCCGCCAGCACCAGATTGTGGAAGATCGGTCCTTGCTGGAAGACGAAGCTGCCGGTCTCCGGGCGATAGATCTCTGTGCCGGTAATGTCGGCGGGCAGCAGGTCGGGGGTGAACTGGATACGGTGGAACTCGGCCTCCACGCCTTCGGCGAGTTCCTTGATCGCGCGCGTCTTGGCCAGCCCCGGCGCGCCTTCGACGAGCATGTGGCCGTCGGCGAGCAGGGCGATCAACAGTCGTTCGATCAAGCGCTCCTGGCCCAGGATCTGGGTGGAAAGGAACTGTCGCAACGCGATTATCGATTCACGGTGATCCATCGTCTCGATTCTTCCAGGTGGGGCAGTTTCGGTCGGCCCGGCTGGCAGGGCCACCGGCTGCAACAGTCTGTCGCAGGAGGCGGCAGGGGCGTGCCACTTTACTGCATTACGCCTCGACTAGACTAACCTTGAACCTTCGACCTGTGGCGTCAGTCACTAGCGACACGTCTTCCCAGCAAGCCAATCGGAGCCGTACATGGCGTTCTTTTCAGCGGCCAGCAAGGCCGACTTTCAGCAGCAACTGCAGACCGCACTGGCACAACACGTAGATCCCCAAATCCTGCCGCAGCTGAGCGTCTTCGCCGAGCAGTTCTTCGGTATCGTCGCGCTGACCGAGCTCACCGAGCGGCGCATGGGCGACCTGGTCGGTTCGACGCTGGCCAGCTGGCGGCTGCTGGAGCGCTTCGATCCAGCCATGCCGGAAGTGCAGGTGTTCAACCCTGACTACGAGAAACATGGCTGGCAGTCGACCCATAGCGTGGTCGAGGTACTGCATCCGGACATGCCATTCCTGGTCGACTCGGTGCGCATGGAACTCACCCGCCGCGGTTACAGCATTCATACGCTGCAGACCAGCGTGCTGCAGGTAAGACGTTCCGCCGATGGTGCCCTGCTGGAATTGCTGCCCAAGGATCAGCGGGCGCCGGACAGTCACGCCGAGTCGCTGATTTTCGTCGAGATCGACCGCTGCGCCAGTGCAGCCGCGTTGCGTGAGCTGGAGCAGTCGCTGCTTGGCGTGCTGACCGATGTGCGCCAGGTGGTCGGTGATTTCGCTGCCATGAAAGGCAAGGTCGGCGACCTGCAGGCGCGGCTGGATCAGGTCAACCTGCGCATCGACGCCGACGAGCTGGATGAAATCCGTGATTTCATGCGCTGGCTGGCCGATGACCATTTCACCTTCCTCGGCTACGAGGAATTTTCCGTAGTGGAGCAGGGCGACGGCGGACGCATCGCCTATGACGAAAGCTCGCTGCTGGGCCTATCGCGCAGCATGCGCACCGGGCTGTCGGACGAGGAACAGTCGCTTACCAGCCAGTCGGTCAGCTACCTGCGCGAGCCGCTTCTTCTCTCGTTCGCCAAGGCAGCGATGCCCAGCCGCGTGCATCGGCCGGCCTACCCGGATTTCGTCTCGTTGCGCGAGTTCGACGAGCAGGGCCGCGTCGTGCGCGAATGCCGTTTTCTCGGGCTGTTCACCTCGTCGGTATACACCCAGAGCGTACGTCGCATCCCGTTCATCCGCCGCAAGGTGGAAACCGTCGTGCAGCGTGCCAACTTCGGCAGCTCGGCGCACCTGGCGAAGGAGCTGGTGCAGGTGCTTGAAGTGCTGCCGCGAGACGAACTGTTTCAGGCGCCCATCGACGAGTTGTTCGAAAACGCCATCGCTATCGTGCAGATCCAGGAGCGCAACCGCTTGCGTCTGTTCCTGCGCTTCGACCCGTACCGGCGCTTCTGCTACTGCCTGGTCTATGTGCCGCGCGACAGTTATTCGACCGAGACGCGATTGAAGATTCA
Source organism: Stutzerimonas frequens (assembly GCF_024448335.1). Taxonomy (GTDB): domain Bacteria; phylum Pseudomonadota; class Gammaproteobacteria; order Pseudomonadales; family Pseudomonadaceae; genus Stutzerimonas; species Stutzerimonas frequens. The sequence goes on along the minus strand of NZ_JAMOHM010000002.1, from coordinate 3,486 downwards.
GCAGGTCCTGCAGGAGCGACTCGAGGCCAGCGATTGCGAATTCTCCACCTATTTCTCCGAGTCGGTGCTGACGCGTGTGCAGTTCATCCTGCGCCTCGATCCGAACAAGCCGGTGCAGGTCGACCCGGCGCGCCTCGAACAGGAGGTGCTGCAGGCCTGCCGCACCTGGCAGGATGACTATCAGGGGCTGGTCGTCGAACGCTTCGGTGAAGCGAAGGGTACGCATCTGCTCAGCGAGTTTCCCAAGGGCTTTCCGGCCGGCTACCGCGAGCGCTTCTCGGCTCAATCGGCCACGGTCGACATGCAGCATCTGCTCGACCTGAATGATGAACGCCCGCTGGTGATGAGCTTCTACCAGCCGATCACGGCGGGCGAGAACCGTCTGCATTGCAAGCTCTACCACATGGACACGCCGCTGCCGCTGTCGGACATCCTGCCGATCATGGAGAACCTCGGTCTGCGGGTGCTCGGCGAATTTCCGTTTCGCCTGCGCGACAGGAACGGCCGTGACTACTGGATCCATGATTTCGCCTTCACCTACGCCGATGGGCTGGAAATCGATCTGCTTGAGATCAACGAGACCCTGCAGGACGCCTTCATACACATCTATGGTGGTCTGGCCGAAAACGACGCGTTCAACCGGCTGGTGTTGACCGCTGGGCTGACCTGGCGCGAGGTCGCGCTGCTGCGCGCGTATGCGCGCTACCTCAAACAGATTCGCATGGGCTTCGACCTGGGTTACATCGCCAGCGCGCTGCTCAATCACACCGACATTGCCCGCGAGTTGGTGCGGCTGTTCAAGATGCGCTTCTATCTGGCGCGCAAGCTCGGCGACGATGACCTGGCGGACAAACAGCAACGCCTCGAACAGGCGATCCTCAGCGCCCTGGATGACGTGGCGGTGCTCAATGAGGACCGCATCCTGCGGCGTTACCTGGCGCTGATCCAGGCCACTTTGCGCACCAACTTCTACCAGCCGGACGCCAGCGGCAAACCCAAGCCGTATTTCAGCTTCAAGCTCGATCCGCGGGCCATCCCGGAGATGCCACGGCCGGCACCGATGTACGAGATCTTCGTCTATTCGCCGCGGGTCGAGGGCGTACACCTGCGCGGTGGCAAGGTGGCCCGTGGCGGGTTGCGCTGGTCGGATCGCGAAGAGGACTACCGCACCGAGGTGCTCGGCCTGGTCAAGGCGCAACAGGTGAAGAACGCCGTGATCGTGCCTGGCGGCGCCAAGGGTGGCTTCGTCCCACGCCGCCTGCCGAGCAGCGGGACACGCGACGATATCCAGGCCGAAGCCATCGCCTGCTATCGCATCTTCATCAGCGGTCTGCTGGATATCACCGACAACCTGCGCGAAGGCCAGGTGGTACCGCCGGCCAACGTGCTGCGCTACGACGGCGATGATCCCTATCTAGTGGTGGCGGCCGACAAGGGCACGGCGAGTTTTTCCGACATTGCCAACGGCATTGCCGCCGAGTACGACTTCTGGCTCGGCGATGCCTTCGCTTCGGGCGGCTCGGCCGGCTACGACCACAAGAAGATGGGCATCACCGCGCGCGGCGCCTGGGTGTCGGTGCAGCGCCATTTCCGTGAACGCGGCATCAACGTGCAGACCGACGTCATCAGCGTGATCGGCATCGGCGACATGGCCGGTGACGTGTTCGGCAACGGCCTGCTGATGTCCGAAACCCTGCAGCTGGTGGCGGCCTTCAACCACCTACATGTCTTCATCGATCCGAACCCCGACCCTGCGCGCAGCTTTGCCGAGCGCAAGCGCCTGTTCGCGCTGCCGCGCTCGGCCTGGACGGATTACGACGCCTCACTGATATCCGAAGGCGGTGGCGTGTTCCCCCGCTCGGCGAAGCGGGTGACGATCACTGCGCAGATGAAGGAGCGCTTCGCCATCGAGGCGGATCAGCTGACTCCGGCCGAATTGATCAACGCGCTGCTCAAGGCACCGGTCGACCTGCTCTGGAACGGCGGAATCGGAACCTATGTGAAAAGCAGCAGCGAGAGCCACGCCGAGGTAGGGGACAAGGCCAACGATGCGGTGCGGGTCAACGGCAACGAGTTGCAGGCCAAGGTGGTGGGTGAGGGCGGCAACCTCGGCATGACGCAGTTGGGGCGGGTCGAGTACGCGCTACATGGTGGCGCGAGCAATACGGACTTCATCGACAACGCTGGCGGGGTCGACTGCTCCGACCACGAGGTCAATATCAAGATTCTGTTGAACGAAGTGGTCAGCGCCGGCGACATGACGGCCAAGCAACGCAACCAGCTGCTGTTCGAGATGACTGACGCGGTGGCCGAATTGGTGCTGCAGAACAATTACAAGCAGACCCAGGCGTTATCCCAGGCACAGCATCGTTCGCGTGAACGAGCCGGTGAGTATGTCCGGCTGATCAGCGCGCTGGAGACGACGGGGCAGCTCGATCGATCGCTGGAGTTCCTGCCGTCCGATGACGCGCTGGCTGAGCGTGCAAACCTCGGCAAGGGGCTGACCCGGCCAGAGCTGTCCGTGCTTATCTCCTACAGCAAGATCGAACTCAAGAAAGCGCTGCTGGATTCACGGGTGCCCGACGACGATTACCTTGCGCGGGAAATGGACAGTGCCTTTCCACAGCAGTTGGCTGAACGTTTTCGCGCCGCGATGCTGCAGCACCGCCTCAAGCGCGAAATCGTCGCGACGCAGATCGCCAACGATCTGGTCAACAACATGGGCATCACCTTCGTCCAGCGGTTGAACGAGGCGACCGGTATGAGTGCGGCGAACGTCGCAGGCGCCTATGTCATCGTGCGCGACATCTTCCATCTGCCGCACTGGTTCCGGCAGATCGAGGCGCTGGATTACAAGGTGCCCGCGGACCTGCAGCTGAAGCTGATGGACGAGTTGATGCGGCTTGGCCGACGTGCGACGCGCTGGTTCCTGCGCAACCGTCGCAGCGAGCTCGATGCCGCGCGGGACGTCGCGCACTTCGGTCCTCGGGTCGCAGCCCTCGGGCTGAAGCTGGACGAGCTGCTGCAAGGCTCGACCCGCGACCATTGGCAGGAGCGTTATCGGCGCTACACCGAAGCGGGCGTGCCCGAGCTGCTGGCGCGGATGGTCGCCGGCACCAGTCATCTGTACACCTTGCTGCCGATCCTCGAGGCGGCCGACGAAACAGGACAGGTGCCGGCGCAGGTTGCCGCTGCCTACTTCGCCGTCGGCGGAGCGCTGGAACTGCCGTGGTATCTGCACCAGTTGACCAATATGCCGGTGGCCAATAACTGGCAAGCGCTGGCCCGCGAAGGCTTCCGCGACGACCTTGACTCGCAGCAGCGCAGTATCACGGTGTCCGTGCTGCAGATGGACAATGGTCCGGAACCGATCAGTGAACGGGTCGATGCGTGGCTGGCACAAAGGCCGGTGCAACTGGAACGCTGGCGTTCGATGTTGGCCGAGCTACGAGGCGCCAGCGGCAATGACTATGCGATATACGCGGT
>NZ_JAMOHM010000001.1 GCF_024448335.1 Stutzerimonas frequens | reverse complement strand
GTGGGGATGGAATGAGGGGAGTCTCGCGAAGCGAGACCCGGATGGAGGGGCAAGACTTTTTGGTTCCTTTTGGGGGGCCGGCCATCCGGGCGACTGCCAAAAGGAACTCGCCCAGCAGGGCGAAACCAATGCGTCGGCCAACTGCGCCAATGGGTTGTACTCGAAGAACCCCAAGCCCAAGCCCAAACGCTTCGCGGCAAAAGCGCCCAGCCTCCCCATTCTCCAAGCCCCACCGCACGGCCAACGCATCCATTCCCATCACCTAAAACGGCTGAATACTGGTGGTCAACGTCCCCATCAACAGCGCCCAGCCATCAACCAGCACAAACACCATCAGCTTGAACGGCAACGAAATCATCATCGGCGAAAGCATCATCATGCCCATCGCCATCAGCACGCTGGCCACCACCAGGTCGATCACCAGGAACGGTACGAAGATCATGAAGCCCAGCTGGAATGCGGTCTTCAGCTCGCTCAGCACGAACGCCGGCAGCAGCAGCGAGAAATCCAGCTCGTCGAGGTCTTCCGGCAGCTGTTCGCCGGCCAGCGCCACCATGGTTTCCAGGGAGTTCTTGTTGGTCTGCGCCAGCATGAAACCGGCCAGGCTGCCCTTGGCCGAGTCCAGCGCCTGTTCCAGGGTGATCTCGTCGTTCTGGAACGGCTCGTAGGCCTGGCTGTGGATTTCCTGCCAGACCGGGCGCATCACCAGCAGGGTGACGATCAGCGCGATGCCGATCAGCACCTGGTTCGGCGGGCTCTGCTGCAGGCCGATGGCCTGGCGCAGGATGGCCAGCACGATGATGAAGCGGGTAAAGCAGGTCATCATCATCAGCATCGCCGGCAGGAAGCCGAGCAGGGTCATGAGGATGAGGATCTGCAGTTTTACCGAGAACTCCTGGCCATTCTCGGTATCGTTCAGGTTGAACAGGGTGATCTCGCCGCCGGCGGCCTGGGCTGCCAGGGGCATCAGCCCGATCAGCAGCAGGCCGAGCAGGCTTAGGCCGCGACGCAGCTTCATGGCGTGAAGGCGTCCAGGCTGGTGCCGGACAGTTCGACGATGCGCAGGCCGTAGTTGCCGTTCATCACCACCACCTCGGCCTTGGCGAACAGGGTGCCGTTGACCTTCACGTCCAGCGGCTCGCCGGCCAGCTTGTCGAGCACGATCACGCTGCTGGTGTCGCACTCCATCAGCTCCTTGAGGGAAATTTCCGCGGAGGCGACTTCCAGGGTGACGTTCACCGGAATCTTGCCGAAGAAGCTCAGGTTCTGGCGCGGTGCAGGCGCGGCCGCCGGGGCCGGTGCAGCGGGCTCGTCGACCGCATCCAGGCTCAGGTCGCCTTCGTTGATGAGGCTTTCGAATTCGTTGTCGGAAAGATGGCCGTTCATTGGGGGTTCACGCTTTCAAGTGAAGTGAGGAACAGGGCGCCATCCTCTTCGAAGATGGTGCCGCGATAGAGCTTCTGCTGGTTGATGCGCACTTCGTAACGGTCCAGCGGGCGCAGCATGAGGATGTCGTCGAGCTGCAGGGCGAGCACCTGCGCCAGTGGCATCTGCGCCGCGGCCACCACGCAATCGAGGCGTACCGGCAGGTGCTTGATGTGATCGAGGGGGTTACCGGGCTGGCGCGGCGCGGGCGGGCCGGCCAGGCGGCTGGTCAGTTCATCGACCAGCTCGGTGTCCAGATAGATGTAGATCGAGGAGCGGCTGCCGGTGATATGGCTGACGTACTCGTACTCGGCCACATACTCCCAGCTGGTCTCTTCATAATCGTTTCGGTAACTGTCGAGTTTGCCGAACGTCTCGCCGGACAATATCGAGCGGGCGAATATATCGGTGATATCCATGCCCAGCCGATTGCGCATGCGCTGTTCCGACGTGCTGATCGGCGGCGTGTCCTGGCTGGCAATGACGGTGCCGCCGTAATAGCACTCCAGTGCTTCGGTCAACAACGCACGGTCGATGGAAAACCCAACTTTTCCCATGGCCGAGCGATAGATGCAGTCCGGCTCTTCGCCGCGCTCTTCCTGAACATCTATGCGATTCAGTTCGAGATTGATGCGGTAATTACGCAGGAAATAATCGCCAATCAGCCGCGGATTCTTGTTGGTACTTTCCTTGATGTACTGCGGAATCTTGTGGTGATGCCGTCCCAGCTTCTGCGGTTTCAATACAGTCAGGCTTTGGGCGGGCACGCCATGGTGGACTTTTGCATTGCCAGTCATGTTGTGAACTGTATGTCCTGAGGTCGGTGAACACGGCGGTGATGCCGCTGGCCATTGGTGCAGACAAGTGGGCTGGCTGGCGCGGGTGTTTTTCCGGGCACGGCTCTAGCGTGCCGCCATCCTAGGCATGGGCGCGTGAGAGGGTTAAATCAAGAGATATCAAATGACCTCTTTTGAGCTCATCTGGCATCGGTTGATTTCAATTAAGCAGAACTGATTGGGCGACGGTGCTGGCGCGCTGATAGCGTGCGCGCACTTGTTCGGAGTACCGACGGAAGTGCGCTGGGTCGATTGCGAGTCAGAAGCCAAAAGCGGCAGGTAGTTCCGAAAAATTAAACAGATTTTTTTCTTTCGCATTCCGCCGGGCCGCTTCGTGTCATTGCAGTGGTGCCGGGAAGGCAAGGTGGGTCACATTGAAAAGTATCGGTCAGGCAATGAACTACTCATGCGACGAGCTATTCGATGAATTGCCGCTGAAAAAGGTTGCCGTCATTGGCAGTACGCAAGCGGCGGCTGGTGATTTTCTTCAGGCGGGATTGCGCCGTCAGCGCTGCGAAGTTGCCCGTTACGAAGACTTGGCGGACCTTGGCAAGCGCGAACTCGAGCAACTTTCCCTGGCATTTATCGTGGTCGGAAGTTTGCCGGCCCGTTCGCTTTACGCGCAGGTGGAAACACTGCTGCAGCGCGCCCGTAATATCTGCCTGATTCCGGTAGTCGAATACGCCGACCAGGAAAAGGCGGCTACTTTGCTGGAACTGGGTTGCGTCGATTACCTGCTGTCTCCGTTCAGCGAGACCCAGCTGGGCGCATTGCTGCGCCGCCAGGTCTGTGCCGAGACCGCCCAGGAAAGCTTCGTTTCCTGCTCCCAGGCCGGTCGCCGGCTACTGGCCATGGCCCAGCGCGTGTCCCTGACCCGTGCGCCGATCCTCATCACCGGCGAGACCGGCACCGGCAAGGAGCTGATGGCGCGCTACATCCATCGCTTCTCCGCCAGCCCGGACGCGCCCTTCGTCGCGGTGAACTGCGCGGCGATCCCCGAGCAGATGCTCGAATCCATTCTCTTCGGTCACGAGAAGGGCGCCTTCACCGGCGCGGTGAGCGCCCAGCCCGGCAAGTTCGAGTTGGCCAATGGCGGCACCCTGCTGCTCGACGAGATCGGCGAATTGCCGCTGGGGCTGCAGGCCAAGCTGTTGCGCGTGCTGCAGGAACAGCGCGTGGAGCGGCTCGGCGGGCGCCGCGAGATAGAGCTGAACGTGCGCATCATCGCCGCGACCAACCGCGACCTGCAGCAGGAGGTGGCCGAGGGCCGCTTCCGCGCCGACCTGATGTTCCGCCTCGACGTGCTGCCGCTGCATATCAGCCCGTTACGCGAGCGCAAGGAAGACGTGCTGCCGCTGGCCCGCCGCTTCATCAGCAAGTACGCGCCGCAGGAAGCCCACGACGAGCTGCTCACCGAGGATGCCTGCCGCGCGCTGCTGCAGCACGACTGGCCGGGCAACGCCCGCGAACTGGAAAACACCGTGCAGCGCGCGCTGGTGCTGCGCAATGGACTGTTCATCCAGCCGCAGGACCTGGGCTTGGCGGTGCCGGCAGGCATGCCGGCACGTAGCGAGCGGCCGCTGGCGCTCGCTGCGGAGAACGGCAAGGCGGCGCTGCGCGCCAGCGGCAAGTGGGCCGAATACCAGCACGTGATCGACACCATCCGCCGCTTCGACGGCCACAAGGCCAAGGCCGCCGCCAGCCTGGGCATGACCTCGCGCGCGCTGCGCTACCGCCTCAATGCCATGCGCGAGCAGGGCATCGAGCTGAATTTCTGAATCATCGGGGAGCACGACCATGAGTTCCATCAACCAGGTACAGCAGGATCTGCTGAGCCGCATGCAACAGCTGGCCGAGGTCGCCGGGAGCCCGGCAATCAAGCCGGCGAGCCAGCCGGCGGCCGACGCTGGCGGTCTGTTCATGGCGGCGATGCGCTCGGTCGATGCCCAGCAGCACCAGGCCAGTGCGGCAGTCGCCGCGGTGGACAGTGGCAAGAGCGACGATCTGGTCGGCGCGATGATCGACAGCCAGAAGGCCAGCGTGTCGTTCTCGGCGCTGCTGCAGGTGCGCAACAAACTGACCACGGCGTTCGACGACGTCATGCGAATGCCGCTTTGATCGGCCCAGAGAGCTAAGACGTGCTGCAGAAACTCAAATCCCGGTGGCCCGAAGGCGGGCTGCAACTCGATCCGCGTGTGACGCTGGCCGGCATGGCGGTGATCGCCGCCGCGCTGGCGGTGGCCGTGGCCTTCTACCTGTGGCGCGACAACGGCTCGTTCCGCCCGCTGCACGGCGCCGGCGAGTCGTTTCCCGCTGCCGAGGTGATGCAGGTGCTCGACGGCGAGGCGCTGCAGTACCGTATCCATCCGCAGAGCGGCCAGATCCTGGTGCGCGAGGATCAGCTGGCGCGGGCGCGCCTGTTGCTCAACGCCAAGGGCGTGAAGGTCGCGCAGCCGGCTGGCTACGAACTGTTCGACAAGGAAGAGCCGCTCGGCACCAGCCAGTTCGTCCAGGACGTGCGCCTCAAGCGCAGCCTGGAAGGCGAACTGGCGCGCACGGTGATGGCGCTCAAGGGCGTGCAGCAGGCGCGGGTGCATCTGGCGCAGGAGGAGAACAGCTCCTTCGTGGTCAGTAAACGCGCACCGAGCAAGGCGTCGGTGATGCTGCAGCTGGAGCCGGGCTATACGCTCAGCCATGATCAGGTCGGCGCCATCATCAATCTGGTCGCCAACAGCGTGCCCAATCTCAAGCCCGAAGATGTCGGCGTGGTGGACCAGTATGGCGCGCTGCTTTCGCGCGGGCTCAACGTCGGCGGCGGGCCGGCGCAGAACTGGCAGGCGGTGGAGGATTACCAGCAGAAGGCGGTGGCCAATATCGAGCAGGTGCTGGCTCCGGTGCTGGGTCTGGGCAATTACCGCATCAGCGTTGCCGCCGATATCGACTTCAGCCAGAAGGAAGAGACCTTCCAGTCCTACGGCGACACGCCGCGCCTGCGCAACGAGGTGCTGCGCAACGAGAGCGCGCTGGATCAGCTGGCGCTGGGCATTCCCGGTTCGCTGGCCAACCGCCCGGTGGCGCCGCCGAAGGCGGGCGAGGAACCTGCGCCGGCCAAGGCGGAAACCAAGGGCGCCACCTCGCTGCGCGAGGAGTCGACCCGCCAGCTGGATTACGACCAGAGCGTGGTGCACGTCAAGCATGCCGGCTTCGCCCTGCGCCAGCAGAGCGTGGCGGTGGTGCTCAATGCCGCGGCCGCGCCGGAGGGTGGCTGGACCGACGAGGCCCGCGCCGAGCTGGAAGCGATGGTACGCAGCGCGGTCGGCTTCCAGCAGGCGCGCGGTGATCTCCTGAGTCTCAGCGTGTTGCCGTTCGCTGCCGTGGAGCCGGTCGAGCAGGACGTGCCCTGGTGGGAGAACAGCCAGGTCCATGCGCTGGCCAAGATCGGTGTGGCCGGGCTGATCGCCCTGCTGTTGCTGCTGATCGTGGTGCGCCCGGCGGTACGCAACCTGACCCAGCGCAGCGTCGCGGCGCTGCCGCAGGGCGACGGGCTGGAAGGCAGCGTGGTCGAGCCGAGTGCACCGGCTGCGCTGGAAGGCGACAACCGGCCGGCACTGGCCAGCCCGCGCGAACCTGGCGGGCCACACGTCTTCGGTGAGCTCAACCCGCTTTCGGAAATCCGCCTGCCGGCGCCGGGCTCGGGCCTGGAACTGCAGATCGAGCACCTGCAGATGCTCGCCAAGAACGACCCCGAGCGGGTCTCGGAAGTTATCAAGCATTGGATAGGGCGCAATGAAAGAGACCTCAACCCAGCCGGCTGACAGCCAGGCATCGTCTCGCGAGATCAAGGCGCGGCCGGTGCAGCTGCGCTCGGTCAGTTCGCTGGATCAGGCGGCAATCCTCATGCTGAGCATGGGTGACGAGATTTCCGCCGGCATCCTGCGCAACTTCTCCCGCGAGGAAATCATCAGCATCAGCCAGGCCATGGCGCGGCTGTCCAACGTCAAGCAGCCGATGGTTTCCGATGTGATCAGCCGCTTCTTCGACGACTACAAGGAGCAGAGCAGCATCAAGGGCGCCTCGCGTTCCTACCTGGCCGGCATGCTCGGCAAGGCGCTGGGCGGCGACATCACCCGTTCGCTGCTCGATTCCATCTACGGCGAGGAGATCCGCGCCAAGATGGCCAAGATGGAGTGGCTCGATCCCAAGCAGTTCGCCGCGCTGATCGCCAAGGAGCATGCGCAGATGCAGGCGGTGTTCCTTGCCTTTCTGCCGCCGGGCATGGCCACCGAGGTGCTCGAGTGCATGCCGGCCGAACGCCAGGACGAGCTGCTCTACCGCATCGCCAACCTCTCGGAGGTCAACAGCGACGTCATCGCCGAGCTGGAGCAGCTGATCGACCGCAGCCTCAAGGTGCTCAGCACCCAGGGTTCGCAGGTGCGTGGCGTGAAGCAGGCGGCGGACATCATGAACCGCTTCAAGGGCAATCGCGACCAGATGTTCGAGCTGCTGCGCGCGCACAACGAGGAGCTGGTCGGCAAGATCGAGGACGAGATGTACGACTTCTTCATCCTCTCGCGGCAGAACCAGGACGTGCTGCAGACCCTGCTGGAAGTCATCCCGCTGGACGAGTGGGTGGTCGCGCTCAAGGGCGCCGAGCCGGAGCTGGTCAAGGCCATCCAGGGCGCCATGCCCAAGCGCCAGGCGCAGCAGATGGAATCGATCAACCGGCGTCAGGGCCCGGTGCCGCTGAGCCGTGTCGAGCAGGTGCGCAAGGACATCATGGCCGTGGTGCGCGAGATGTCTGCCGATGGCGAGCTGCAGGTTCAGCTGTTCCGCGAACAGACGGTGGAATGAGATGACGGTCAAGGTGATCAAGGGTGCCGACCGCAGCTGGCGTCCGTTCCGCTTTCCGCCGCGGGTGAAGCCACAAGGCCCGGCGGCGGAGACCCTGGCCGGCGACCCGGCAGCCCTGCAGCGGGCGGTGGCCGACGGTTTCCAGGAAGGCATCGACAAGGGCTACCGCGAAGGGCTGGAGCAGGGCCGCGAGGCCGGGCACCGCGAAGGCTTCCAGCGTGGCGTCGAGGACGGCAAGGCGCTGGGCCTGGAAGACGGCCGGCTGCAAGGACGGCGGGCGTTCGACGAAGCCGGCCGGCCGCTGGACCGGCTGATCGAGTCGTTCGAACGCTTTCGTAGCGAGTACGAGCAGGCGCGCCGCGAGGAACTGCTGGAGCTGGTGCAGAAGGTCGCGCGCCAGGTGATCCGTTGCGAGCTGACGCTGCATCCCACGCAACTGCTGACCCTCGCCGAGGAAGCGCTGAGCGCCATGCCGGGTGATCAGGAAGACGTACGCATCCATCTCAACCCGGAAGAGTGCGCGCGCATCCGCGAGCTGGCGCCGGAACGCGCCGCCGCCTGGCGCCTGGTGCCGGACGAGAAGCTCGCGCTCGGCGAGTGCCGCGTGCTCACCGCCCAGGCCGAAGCCGACATCGGCTGCCAGCAGCGGCTGGACTCGTGCATGGAAACCCTCGCCGAACACATCACGGCGCAGGGCTGAGTCATGGCCCTGCGCGACAGCTTTCGCCTCGACGAGGCCCTGCGCTCGCTGGACAACGTCCAGCTGGCCAAGGTCAGCGGGCGGCTGGTGCGCGTCTCCGGGATGCTGCTGGAGAGCCTCGGCTGCCAGCGCATGACCGGCCAGCGCTGCTATGTCGAGCAGGGCGACGGCAGCATGCTGGAGGCGCAGGTGGTGGGCTTCAACCGCGATATCACCTACCTGATGCCGTTCAAGAAACCGGTCGGCCTGACCGCCGGCTCGCGGGTGTTCCCGGCGCCGGACGAGGCCAAGCTGCATATCGACGAATCCTGGCTGGGCCGCGTGGTCAACGGCCTCGGCGAGCCGCTGGACGAGCTGGGCAAGCTCGGCGGGCGCGACCCGCTGCCGGCCGAGCTGCCTTCGGTCAATCCGCTCAAGCGCAAGCCGGTCAGCGAAGCGCTGGATGTCGGCGTGCGCGCCATCAATGCCATCCTGACCCTGGGCAAGGGCCAGCGCGTCGGCCTGTTTGCCGGCTCGGGAGTGGGCAAGAGCGTGCTGCTGGGCATGATCACCCGGCAGACCAAGGCCGATGTGGTGGTGGTCGGCCTGATCGGCGAGCGCGGCCGTGAGGTGCAGGAATTCCTCCTGCATTCGCTGGGCGAAGAGGGCCTGAAGAAGGCCGTGGTGGTGGTCGCACCGGCCAACGAATCGCCGCTGATGCGCCTCAAGGCCACTGAGCTCTGTCACAGCATCGCCGCCTATTTCCGCGACCAGGGCCATGACGTGCTGCTGCTGGTGGATTCGCTGACCCGCTATGCCATGGCTCAGCGCGAGATCGCTCTGGCCCTCGGCGAGCCGCCGGCGACCAAGGGCTACCCGCCGTCGGTGTTCGGCATGCTGCCGGAGCTGGTGGAAAGCGCCGGCAATGGCGCCAGCGACAACGGCAGCCTGAGCGCCATCTACACGGTGCTGGCCGAAGGCGATGACCAGCAGGACCCCATCGTCGACTGCGCGCGGGCGATTCTCGACGGCCACATCGTGCTCTCGCGACGCCTGGCCGAAGCCGGGCATTACCCGGCCATCGACGTCTGCGCCTCGGTCAGCCGCTGCATGAGCCAGGTCGGCCAGCCGGCGCACCTGGGCGCGGCACGCCAGCTCAAGGAGTGCTACAGCACCTTCGAGAAGATCAAGGAGCTGATCCCGCTCGGCGGTTACACGCCGGGGGCGGACATCAAGACCGATCGTGCGGTGCAGTTGGCACCGACCATCGAGCGCTTTCTGCGCCAGGACGTCGGCGAAGCCGCCGAGCTGGAAACCAGCGTCGCCACCTTGCAGAACATCCTCGGGAAACCGCGATGAAACAGCAGATCGAGACCCTCGGCCGCCTGGCCAGCCTGCGCAGCCACCGGGTGCGGCAGATGCTCGGCCGCGTGCAGTACCAGCAGAACCTCTGCCAGCGCTACCGCAACAACATCACCGGCCTGAGCCGCCTGTGCGGCTTTTCCGTGCCGATGAGCACACCGCTGCAGCGCGACAACCAGCAGCGCTACAAGGCCACCCTGTACAAGATGGTGGAGCTGCAGCGTCGCGAGCTGGCGGTGGCCGAGCAGGCGCTGGAGCGCATCCAGCGCGAGCTGCTGCAGGCCATGCGCAGCGAGAAGGTGGTCGAGCATGTGATCGAGGGCAAGCTGCAGCAATGGCAGCAGCTGCTCGCCCAGCAGGAGCAGAAGATCCAGGACGGGCTGGCCGCCCAGGCCCACTGGCGTGCCACCCATTGAGTGCCTCCCATCGAGCTGCTGCGACGGCCGTGGAGACTGCTCGCGGCGGTCGGTAGACTAGCCGCGCCCGGGCTGTGAACAGGCATTTAAGTTTCGTGCCCAAGCGGTCGCCTGTTTGGCTGTAACCACCGAGTTGGAAAGAAATCATGGAAATCAGCCGGCACTTCAAGCCCGCCCTGACACCGGCCACCGAGGCCGGCTCCATCCGCCAGACCACCGCGCGCCCGGCGCCGGAAAGTGCCGTGCGCCAGCCGGAAAGCCTGCCGCTGGAGCAGATGCACGACGCCCTGCGCGCCATGCCGGACATCGACCTGGACCGCGTTGCGGCGATCAAGCAGGCGCTGCAGCGCGGCGAGATCTCCACCGATCCCGCCGCGCTGGCCGGCAGCATGCTCGCCTATCACCGCGGAAGCGATGCGTGAACCAGCGTGACAAGCTGCTCGCGGTCGTCGCTGACGACCTGCAGCAGGATGGCGATGACTACCTGGCCCTGCGCGACCTGATGCAGGCGCTCTACGCGTTCCTGCTCGAGCGCGACAGCTCGGAAATCGATCGCCTCAATCTGCAGATCACCACGCGCGTCGAAACCCTCGCCCTGCGCGCCCAGCGCCGGGCCAAGGTGCTCGGCGCCTTCCGCCTGCAGGCCGATGCCGAAGGCATGCAGCGGCTGCTCGGCTGCTATCCCGACGACCAGGCGACGCGCCTGCGCACGCTCTGGCAGAAGCTCGGCGCGCTGGCCAGCCAGTGCCAGCAGATCAACGAGCGCAACGGCAAACTGCTCGCCATGCACCACGAAATCCTCGGCCAGCTGCTGGCCGGCAGCCACGATGCGCGGCTGTACCAGCCGCAGCCGTACTGACTCTGCCATCACGTCCGGCCCTCCCGGCACGACCACGACCGCCCCGTTACTCGATCTCCGCAGCCTGAGCAGCCCGCTCCAGTCCCGGGCTGCGTGTTGTTTCGTCGACCGGCTTAAGTCGCCCCCCCTTCTTCGTCGCCTTTGTTCTGAGAGGTTTCGCTGTCCGGGCGAGGCGGAAGCGGCATTTCCCCGTTTCCTGTCGCGGCCGTCGAGCGGAAGTGCTTCTTCTGCGCCACTCGCGCAAAAGTGCTTTTAAATCAACGATTTGTGTATTGGCACTCAACTTGCTCTAGAGAGCACAGGAAGGGGATCGGCAATGGCGATAGATTCAGATTACGTAAAGCAGATGGCGACGCAGCTGGCGACCTACGAAGTTCAGTCTTCGCTGGACCGGCTCAATCGCAATGAAAGCAACTACAAGACCCAGCGTGACGCGCTGAGCAAGTTGCGCACATCCCTGACCACGTTCAAGTCAGCCATGTCCGGCCTGAAGACCGGCAACGCCACGATGCTGGTCAACAGTGCCTCGTTCAGCCAGGACGGCTATGCCAGTGCGACGGTCGGCACCCAGGCCCAGCCCGGCAGCTACCAGTTCTATGTCGAACAGCTGGCCAGCAAGCAGCAGGTCGCCGTGCAGGGGCTGGTCGACGGCAGCCTGAGCGGGACGCTGACGCTCAAGGACCAGACATTTACGCTGGGCGAATACGCCACCCTTGACGATGCTGCCAAGGCGATCAACGCGACCGCCGACCTTGGCGTGCAGGCCACGCTGGTGCGCAGCAATGGTGAAGTCAGTCTGGTACTCACCAGCAGCGAAAGCGGCGCGGCCAATGCGTTTGCGCATTCGTTGACCGGTACTGCCGCTACCACTACGCCGCTTTCGACCGCGGCCGATGCGCAGATCCGCATGGGCGGCTCGTTCGGCAGCGGTGGCATCGTACTGACCAGCTCGAGCAACAGCTTCGACAACGTCATCGATGGCGTCAGCCTCTCCGTGAACAAGGTACATACCGCCAGCGACTCGGCGCTTACGCTGACTGTCGGCCAGGACCAGAGCGCCACCAAGGGCAAGGCACAGAGTTTCATCGATGCGTTCAACGCGCTGATGACCAGCTTCGATTCGCTGACTGCCAGCGGCAGCGACAGCAGCGCCCGTGGTGCATTGGCTGGTGATTCCAGCATCCGTTCCATCGAGAGTCGCCTCAACGGCTTGCTGCGCACCGACTTCGCGGGCAGCAGCCTGATCGATTTCGGCATCAGCGCCGACCGCAACGGCAAGCTGACCATCGACGCCAGCCGCTTCGAGGCGGCGGTGGCGAAGGATCCGGCCGCCTTCGAGGCGCTGTTCACCGGCAAGGACAACCTGCTCGACAGCATCGACAAGACCGTCGCCAGCTACACCAGCAGCACCAACGGCATGCTGAAGAACCGCATGGACTCGCTGGACATGAACCTGCGGCGCATCGATGAGCAGTTCGAGAACCTGCAGCAGCAGTACGACAACTATTACTCCCGTTACCTCAAGCAGTACACCTCCATGATGCAGACCATGCAGAGCATGGAGCAGACCTTCGGAATGTTCTGATGACCTACCTCCCCAACGACAGTTACGACAGCTATCGCGCGGTGGACCTGGAAGCGCGCGCCGCTTCCGCTTCGCCCTACGAACTGGTGCTGGTGCTGATGGACGGCCTACTCGACGAGTTGGCGCGTGCCCGTGGGCATATCGAGCACAAGCGCTATCAGCAGAAAGGCGCCTCGCTGGAAAAATGCATGAACATCCTCAACGGTCTCAACGGTGCGCTGGACGAGGAGGGCGGCGGTGAGGTCGTGCAAAGCCTGGCCAGGCTGTACGAGTACTGCATCTACCGCCTTTCGGACGTCAGCGTGACGTTGTCGCTCGATGGGTTGGACGAAGTGGTGAAGCTGGTGGGTGTCCTGCGCGAAGGCTGGGAGGGCATCAGTGCCGCACGCAAGTGATGCGCAGCGCCTGCAGGCGCTGCATGCCCAGCTCACCGCTGCCCTGGCTAGCGGTGACTGGCGTGTCGTCGGCGAGGTGGATGGGGCGATTCGGCAGTGCCTCGAGCAGTTGCCGCGCGACCCTGCGGCCGATCCGGCGGTGCAGGCGGCCAGGGCGCAGCTCCGAACGCTGCACGGAAAGGCGCTGGAAGCCTGTGCCGAGGAGTGTGAGCGCTTGCGCCTGCTGCTGGTGAATCACCTGGAGTACGCCGAAGGGCGTGCGGCCTACCAACGTATCGACATGTTCGCCGCAGGAGATGGCCGGTGATTCAGTTGCCTGCACAGCGCATTGCCGGAGACGCCGCAGGCGGCTCCGAGCTGACCGGCGCGCTACCCCGCCCGGCCTCGATGAGCGCTCGGGGCGCGGCGCCTCCCGGGACGGCTGCGCCGATCGCGTCCGGCTTCCGCGAGCGCCTGCTGCGTGCGGCCATCGTCGATCCGGAGCAGACGCTGCAACAGAGCGCGCCGCCGCCTGAGCCGCTGCCATCGCCAGTGGCGCCGCCGGCCGGCTCCGAGGCCGAGCGCGCCGACAGCGAGCCGCTCGAGGAAACCGCTGCCGAGCAGTGGTTGCAGGGCATGCTCGGTCAGCAGCAGGTGGTGGTGCAGGCGCGCGAGGCGGGCACTGCCCAGCCGCTGGCCTGGCCCTTGCCGGCCGAGTCGGTCGCTGCTGCGGCAACCGAGCAGGCCGTTGCGCAGGTCGAGAGCTTCGTCGAACGGCAGCAGTATGGCCAGCCGCTGCCATGGCCGGTTGTGACGGCCGGCGAACGCCAGGGCGCGGCTCCCGCTGAACGCCAGCCGGCGCCGGTACTGCGGCCAGGCTTAGAGACCGCCGCGGCGTGGACAGCGCCGACAGCGAGCGCGTCGTTGCTCGACGCGCAGCTGCCGACCGAACAGCTGGCACCGCTCGAGCCCGCTGCGCCGGGCGAAGTAGGCGAGGCGCCGCTGCTCACCGGCGAGCGACCCGCCAGCCCGGCGCTGCAAGGCGCCGAGCGCCTACTCAGGTTGCAGGCACCGGAGGCCAAGTGGGGCGAGCAGATGCTGCATGCGCTGCGCGAGCACGTCGAGGTGCAGCTGCAGCAGCGTCAGCAGAGCGCCAGCATCCGCCTCGATCCGCCGGAGCTGGGCAGTCTGGAAATCCACCTCAGCCATGAATCCGGACGCCTCACGGTCCAGCTCAGCGCCGCCCACGCCGATGTCGCGCGCCTGCTGCAGCAGACCAGCGACCGGCTGCGGCAGGAACTGGTCGCGCAGCATTTCGTGCAGGTCAACGTGCAGGTTGGTGCCGATAGCGGCCGGGACCGCCAGGGTCAGCCTCGGCAAACCCGTGACGAGGAGCAGGTGCTTGCCGCCGCTGCCACCGCGCTGCCGGAGCGCAGCGGGCGCTCGGCCGGGCTTGCCAACGATGTGCTGGTCACGGTCTGACCGGCTCACTTTCAACTACAGGATCCGAATTGGTTATGTCGACGCCCCGTCTCGTTCTTCTGATGCTGCTGCTCAATGTCGTCACCGTGGCCGGCGGCGTCGGTGCCGCCTATTGGCTGCTCAAGCCGGGCATGGCCGGCGGTGAAGTGGTGGCCGAAACCATCGAGCCGGTGCAGTACGAGTTCTATGCCGTGCCCAAGGTCATCGTCAGCCTGCGGGGGGACGGCCGCGAGCGGTATTTCGTGCTCGACCTGGCGCTGCAGGCCGAAGCTTCGGATGAGCCGAAGAACTTCGAGCAGATCGAACCGCTGGTGCGCAACTCGGTGGTCAGCTACCTGTCCGGGCTGGAATTCGCCGAGCTACGCGCGATGCCCATCGGCGAGCTGCAGGCGCGCCTGGAAGAGGCGTTGTTCGCCGACTTTGCCAGCAAGAAGGCGGTGGTGCCGTTCCACCATGTGCTGGTCAACAAGCTGATCGTTCAATAAAGGCCCGCGCCATGAACGCCACCTGCCCCGTCGACTGCTACACCGCCAGCCCGGCCGGCCACGCGCTGTTCGCGCCGGCCGACGAGCAGCGCTGGATGATGCAGTACCTGCCGCTGGTCAAGCGCATCGTGCGCCAGCTGTCGCTGCAGGCGAACCAGGTGCTCGACCGCGAAGACATGGAGCAGATCGGCATGATCGGGCTGCTCGAAGGCCTGCGTCGCTACGGCGAACCGGACGAGCAGTTCGGTCGCTTCGCCGCGCTGCGCATCCGCGGTGCCATCCTCGACGAGCTGCGCCGTCAGGACTGGCGGCCGCGCCAGGTCCGGCAGCAGGCGCACAAGGTGCGCGACGCGATCCGCGAGCTCACCCGCCAGCTCGGCCACACGCCGAGCGACGAGGAGATCAAGGCGTTCACCGGGCTGGATGAAAAGGACTACCAGGCCTTCCTCTGGGCCGATTCGTCGGAGGCCATCGAGAGCCTCGACGAACTGCTGCAGAGCGGTCACGAGCATTTCCCCGATGCCGCCGAACTGTTCGAGGAACGGCTGCTCAAGGAGCGCCTGCTGGAGCAGGCGCTGGCGCGGCTGGACGAGCGCGAGCGGCTGGTGTTGACGCTGTATTACCAGCACGAGTTGAGCCTCAAGGAAATCGCCCTGGTGCTGGAGGTCAGCGACGCCAGGGTCTGTCAGTTGAGCAAGCAGGCGATCGGCAAGGCCTGTCGCTTTCTGGGGTCGGTGGACCCTTAACCGAGAGAAGTCAGTAACGTCATGCAGAAAGTATTAGGTGCGTTCATCATCATCGGTTGCGTCCTCGGTGGCTACGCCATGGCCAACGGCGACATGCGGGTGCTCTGGCAGCCGGCGGAAGTGGTGATCATCCTTGGCGCCGCGATCGGCAGCCTGGTGGTCGGCAATCCGAAGGAGGTGCTGATCGAGATGCTGCACCAGATCAAGGGCGTCTTCGCCTACCAGCGTCGTGGCGAGGAGTTCCAGCGCCAGTTGCTGATGCTGCTCTATGAGCTGCTGGAAATGGTCGACGTGGGCGGTCTCAAGGTGCTCGATTCGCACATCGAGGAGCCGGAGCAGAGCGACCTGTTCGTGCGCTACCCGCTGATCCTGCAGGAAAAGAACCTGATGGCGTTCATCGCCGACAACTTCCGCCTGATGGCCATGGGCAAGATCAGCGCCCACGAACTCGAGGGCTTCCTCGAGCAGGAGCTGGAGGCGATGGAACATGCGCTGATGCAGCCGTCGCGCTCGCTGTTCAAGATCGGCGAGGCGATGCCGGGCTTCGGCATCCTTGCCGCGATCATGGGCATCATCATCACCATGGGCAGCATCGGCGGCAGCGTCGCCGAGATCGGCACCCACGTCGCTGCGGCGCTGGTCGGTACCTTTCTCGGCATCTTCTTCTGCTACTGCCTGATGGAGCCGCTCTCCAACGCCATGGGCCAGCGGGTCAAGACCGAGCTGTCGGCGCTTGAATGCGTGCGCACCACCCTGGTCGCGCATCTGGCCGGCAAGCCGACGCTGCTGGCGGTCGATGCCGGACGCAAGCTCATCGAACAGGACGTCAAGCCGGCCTTCCGTCAACTCGAGGTCTGGGTCAACCAGTACGAGGAAGAAAGGGACGCGGCATGAAGAGCCGAGACAAGGGCAAGGCCGGCGAACGCGAGATCATCATCAGGCGCCGAAGCAAGAAGGGCCACGGCGACGAGCACGGCGGCGCCTGGAAGGTGGCTTTCGCCGACTTCACCCTGGCCATGATGGCGCTGTTCATGGTGCTGTGGATCATCCAGCCGCAGATGAACCTGACCAACCCGGCCTCGGGCGATCAGGAAAGCAATCCGCTGGTCGATGGCGGTGCCGGCATCTTCGACGGCACCAGCACCTCGCCGTTGGAACTCGATGGTGTGCCACTGCGCCCGGCGCCGGACGAACCGTCGCCTCGGCATGACGAGACGGCAAGCCGGGACGGCGAGACGCCCACCGACGGCACCCGCCGCTATGCCTCGACCGCCGAGTTGCAGGCGCTGGCGGCGTTGATGCAGGAGGTCGCCGGGCAGGTCGACGCGCTGGCCAATCTGGAAGTGGACGTGGTGCCCCAGGGCCTGCGCATCCTGATCAAGGATGACCAGCAGCGCTTCATGTTCCAGCGCGGCAGCGCGGTGCTCAACCCGCACTTCGCCAAGTTGCTTGGCGTGCTGGCTGGGGTGCTGTCCAAAGTCGAGAACAAGCTGATCATCAGCGGTCACACCGACGCCACGCCCTACCGCCTGCAATCGGGCTACGACAACTGGAACCTGTCCGGGGACCGTGCCTTGCGTGCGCGCAATGTGCTGGTGTCGGCCGGCCTGCCGGCGCGCTCGGTGCTGCAGGTGACGGCCCAGGCGGATGTCATGCCGCTGCGCCCCGAGGCACCGGAAGACGGTGCCAACCGGCGGGTGGAGATTCTCTTGCTGACCGATTCGGCGGAGACGCTGTACAAGGAGCTGTTCGGCGACAGCTACGGCAAGGTGCGTTTCTCCGAGAGCGGTGCGCAATACAGCGGGGAGCTCAGCGAGGAAAGCTGAGCGCTGCCGGGCCGCACGCTGGCCCTCAGCGCTGTGCCACGGCCTGTTCGGCGCAGTACACCTGCTGGGTTTCGACGCCGTAGAGGCAGGCGCCGACCTGCTCGAGGGTGATGCGCGCACCCTTGTGCTTGCCATAGAGGAGATTGAAGACCAGCTCGTCGTCGAGCTCGCTGGCGGCTGCCAGGCCGCTGATCTCGCCCTCCTCAACGATCAGCCGTGCGCGGCCAAGAAGATCTGTTTCCACCCGGCCAGATGCTTCGACGATAGTGCTGCTGTTGCGCGTCATCGAGTAGAAGCGGCCGTCGCGGAACACCACGCTCTGGGTGACCGGCGCTAGCTCCCCATTACTGAGCAAGACCTGGCCAGTGGAGGCATACCGGCCAACCAGGCTGGCGCTGTAGCTGGTGGTGCCCATGGCGACCAGCGCCCAGAGTGCCATGGTCGTCGGTACCATTACTCGCAGCAGACGCTTGCTCGCGGCGCCGCTTTCGGAATGCGCCGTCATCGCAGACAACCTTGCAGTGTTTGGTTCGAAATGCTGTTCACCTGGCTGCGATGGACTTTCAGCCAGTTCACCTGGCCATCCTTGCGCAGACAGCGCAGCTCGTAGAAGCCGGGGGATTTATTGACGATCAACCGACTCGGGTGGCTATTCAGGCCGGCAATACTGGCAACCAGCAGCCGGGTTTCCTGCATCATGCGCTCAAGCTTCTGCTGGCTTTTCTCCACATAGAGCACTTCGAGCTGGCCGATGGAATGGTTGTGGGTCAGCGAGCCCTTGGGCGCATGCATGAAGCGATAGCCCAGGGCGACCACCGCGAGCAGCAGCGCCATGGCTGTGCCAAGCACGGTCGGTGCCAGCCAGGGCGACGCCTGCAGCGCAGCCGCCGCCGCATGTGGCTCCGTAATTTCCAGTGTTTGCGCGGCGCCAATGCTCGGCGGAGCCGGCTCTGCCTCGCTGGCTTCGAGCAGGTGGTTCGGATTGAACAGATACCCCCGCCGTGGCAGGGTCTGGATGATCTGGCTGGAGCTGTCGGATAGCACCTGGCGCAGGGTATAGATCTGCTGGTTCAGGCTGCCCTGGCCGACTACGCGATCCTCCCAGGCGTGGCGGAGCAGCTCCTCGCGCGAAACCACTTCTCCCGGAGTTTGCAGCAGGCGTTCCAATACGCGGCTGCCGGAGAAACCGAGATCGACCTTTTTCGCGTCGTCACCGGTGATCAGCATTAGCTGGTAGAGCGAACGGTCGAAGCGCGCCACGCGGCCGTCCTGCCCGCACTTCAGGAGCGGGCATGCAGTGCCATCGGTGGCCTGTCTGGGCGGAGATAAAGTCATAGGGCTCAGAAAAAGGTGCAGTGACTGTGATCTAGGACATGGGAGTACCGTGAACCGGTCGGCAATATATTGGCGCCGTTTTTTTGAACTTACAAGGGAACTAATCAGGGTTATAGCTGTCATGCATGATGGCTATGTGACATCACTGCGCAGATTGTGTGACTTGCCGGTCGGGAAGGGGGCGTTACAGGGCGCGTCATTGCTGGCTTCGGAGCAAGATGAGCGGGCGTGGACGATGCTCTGCGCGACATCTGACCATTGGTCGGATAGACGGTTGGCGGTGGTTCCGCAGAAAAAAAACGCCCCGACCGAGTCGGGGCGTTTTTGGTTGTAGCGAGCGGTCGGCCAGGGCTGGCCGACCGAGGATCATCAGCCCAGCAGGCCCATGACCATGCTTGGCATCTGGCCGGCTTGCTTGAGCATGGAGATGCCGGACTGCATCAGCATGCTGTTCTTGGTCATGTTGGCGCTTTCCGAGGCAAAGTCGGCATCCATGATGCGACCCTTGGCCATCTCGGTGTTGTCCTTCATGTTGGCCAGGTTGTTGGCGGTGTGGTTCAGGCGGTTGATATTGGCGCCGAACGCCGCACGCATTGTCCCAACAGCTGCGAGCGTCGTCTCGAGATTGTCCATGGCGGTACGCGAGTTAGCTGCGTCATCCAACGTGTCAGCAGCGTTGTCCGCGAGGGCATCGGTAACAGCGGTCAACTCACCGGTCAGATCGAGCTCCAACGTCTCAGCGCTGCTCGAGCCGATCTGGAACGACATTGCAGCGGCAAAACCTGTGGTATCGAAAAGTGCAGTTCCTGCGTACTTGGTGTTACTTACGATATTAGTCAGTTCGGCGTTCAGTTCCGTGAACTCGGCCTGAAGCGCGGTACGATCATCAGCGCTGTTGGTGTCGTTGGCAGACTGGGTTGCCAGGTCCTTCATGCGCTGTAGGATATCGGTCATTTCATTGAATGCACCCTCGGCGGTCTGCAGCAGCGAAACGGCGTCGCTGGTGTTACGCATCGCCACGCCCATACCACGGCTCTGAGCATTCAGGCGGGTGGCGATCTGCAGCCCGGCGGCGTCGTCGGCGGCGCTGTTGATGCGCAGGCCGGTGCCCAGGCGCTGCTGGTTGGTGCCCAGGGCGTTGTTGGTCTTGCTCAGGTTGGTCTGAGTGATCAGCGAGGAATAGTTGGTATGAATGGACAGGGCCATGTGAAAATCCTTCGTGCTAAGTGGGCTGTAGGAGCTGGCTTGACTGCCTGCTGAAAGGGTAAGGCGACAGCCCAACAAGAAGGATTAAATCCTGGCGCCAAAATTTTTTGGATTGCTCCCAATTGGCCTTTCAGCGCCCTTGGGCAGATCATATCCATGCACGTTCGCCTGTTAGAACGTACTGGTCACCACCCCTTCTTCCACCACCTTCGCATCGATCACCTTGCCGCTGCGTACGTTGCGTACGCGAATCACCTCGCCCGGCTGCCCGTCGCCCAGTGCTTCGCCGTTGGTGGAGGCTTCGATGCCGTCGTGGCTGGCGACGATCTTCACCGGCTGCCCGCGCCTGACTGCCAAGGGCTGCGCCAGCAGCGACGGGGTAAGGGTCTGCCCGGCGCGGATGCGTCGTTTCGCGGCCATGCCCTGCACCTCCTCCAGGCGATGAAAATAGCCGCGCTGGGCCTTGCCGATATTGATCGGCTCGAGCCTGAGGTCGTCGCGTCCGAGCGTCTGCCCGCGTTCGATGATGCCCTGGGCATGCACGGCCGGTAGCCACACGCTGGGCTGGCTGGTGACCTCCAGCGTCCAGCCGTCACTCTGCGGGCAGCTGATCGTCAACCGTTGCCGCTCCAGCAGCGACGGGGCGCCCCCTGTATCGCGAACCTGCAGCGGCTGATCACAGCGGGGCAGCCGCGCGGCACTGGCTGGCAGGCTGGTGTCGTGTCTCAGGCGCGCGCCCTGCCAACCCTGGCGCCTGGCTTCGCGTTGCAGCGCCGCGTTCAGGTGATGCTCCACGGCCTGGTGTATCTGGCGGTCGGTGCCGTCCTGCGCCACGGCCGGTCCCGCCAGCATCAGCAACAGTGCGATCGACCAAGCGGAAGCGGGTTTTCCGCTTCCGCCTTCACGGCGTCCCGGATGCGGAAGCAGAGCGCGGAAACGGTGTCGTTCTGTTTCGATTTTTTCTAACGAAATCAATGCATTGCCTTTGTTTTGGCGGGCCGGCATGAATGCTGCAAAAGCGAGCGACGGTTGACTCATGCTTCAAGGGTATCGGCGAATGAGTATACGGATTGAAGACGCAATCGGCGTTCACGAACGCGCGCTGGGTTTGCGCATGCAGCGCAGCGAGATCCTCGCGGCGAATCTGGCCAACGAAGACACCCCGGGCTTCCAGGCCCGCGACATCGACTTCGGCGCCGAGATGCAGCGCCTGGACGATGGTGCCTCGTCGCGCCTGAGCATCGCCGGCAGCGATCCGCGCATGCTCTATCGCGTACCGACCCAGGCTTCGCAGGACGGCAACACCGTCGAGCTGTCGGTCGAGCAGGCCCAGTTCTCGCGCAACTCCATGGATTTCCAGACCAGCCTGACCTTCCTGACCATGAAATTCCGTGGCCTGAAGCAGGCCATCGAGGGCCGCTGATGTCATTCGATTCCATCTACCGCATCGCCGGTTCGTCGATGAACGCGCAAACCGTGCGGCTGAACACCGTGGCCAGCAACCTGGCCAACACCGACTCGGCGGCCGCCAACCCGGCGGACGTCTACCAGGCGCGCAAACCGATGTTCGCCGCGGTGTACGAGAACAACTCGCTGACCCGCGGCGTCGGCCTGGGCGGCGCCCATGTGCAGGTGCTCGACGTGGTCACCTCCGGCGCCGAGCCCAAGCGCCGCTATGAGCCGGGCAATCCGCTGGCCGACGGCGAGGGCTACGTCTACTACCCCGACATCAACGAGATCGAGGAGATGACCGACATGATGTCGGCCACCCGCAGCTTCGAGACCGGTGTCGAGGTGCTCAACCGCGTCAAGAGCATGCAGCAGAGCCTGCTGCGCCTGGGAGAAGTCTGATGAGTAGCGTCAATTCCGCACTGGACGCCAGCCTGGCCGGCAACGGCATCGATCAGGTCAAGCGCGCGGTGAACGTCAGCGACGCCACCACGATGGAGAACAACTTCATCAGCCTGATGGTCGCGCAGATCAAGTATCAGGACCCGACCAAGCCGGTCGACAGCACCGAGTTTCTCAACCAGTTCTCGGCGATGTCCCAGGTCAAGAGCATGGAGAACATGACCAGCCTGGCGCAGAACAACCTGGTGCTGATGGACAACCTGCAGACCCTGACCGCCGCCGGCCTGGTCGGCCAGCAGGTGCGGGTGGCGACCGAAACCCTGCAGCTCGACGGCCAGCCGCTGCAGGGGCAGTTCACCCTGGCGCACGCCTCCAACCGCACGGCGCTGGTGCTGACCGATTCCAACGGCCAGAAGACCACCATCGAGCTCGGCGCCCGTGCGCCCGGCCAGGTGCCGTTCGACATCGACCCGCAGCGCCTCGGCCTGCCGGCCGGGCAGTACAGCGTGGTGATCGAGTCGGATAACGGCGAGTACCCGCAGGTGGAAGTCGCCGGTCTGGTCGGCAACGTGCGCGTCAGCCCCGGAGGCCCGGTGCTGCAGATCGACGGCGTCGGCTCGGTGCCGTTCTACAACATTCTCGAGTTCGGCGCCGGCAACGCCTGACGCCCGAACCTCCATCCAGCAGAGTCGAGACGCAATCATGAGCTTCAACATCGCCCTGACCGGCCTGTCCGCCGTCAACGAACAACTGAACACCATCGGCAACAACATCGCCAACTCCGGCACCGTCGGCTTCAAGTCCTCGCGCACCGATTTCGGCAGCCTCTACGCCGAGACCCAGGCCATGGGCGTGGAGGTGATCGGCACCACCCAGAGCATCAGCCAGGGCGGCGCGCTGACCACCACCAATCGAACCCTGGACCTGGCGATCTCCGGCGGCGGCTTCTTCGTCACCCGCGCCAGCAATGGCGACGTCGGCTACACCCGCGCCGGCATCTTCGGCACCGACAAGGACAGCTACATCACCAACAGCCTCGGTCAGCGCCTGCAGGGCTATCCGGCCGATGCCACCGGTAATCTGCAGACCGGCATCGTCGGTGACCTGCAGCTGCGCTCCGGCGGTATCCCTGCTCGCGCCAGCGACGCGCTGAGCTTCGTTGCCAACCTGGATGCCGACCAGCAGGTACCAGCCGTGGCCTTCGATCCGCTGGCGGCGGACAGCTACAACTCCACCTACACCACCAAGCTGTTCGACTCCCAGGGCAAGGAACACACCCTGACCCAGTACTTCGTCAAGACGGCGGACAACAGCTGGGATGCCCATTACTACGTCGACGGTACTGCGCTGGCCGGTGGCCCGCAGGCGCTGACCTTCGACAGTGCCGGCGTGCTCGCAGCGCCGATCGGCACGGTCCCCCTGGCGGCGCCGCTGACCGGCGGTGTGGCCCCGTTGGCCATCGATCTGGACTACAGCGGCACCAGCCAGTACGGCTCGGAATTCAGCGTCACCACCAATCGCGCCACCGGTTATGCGGCTGGCGAGCAGACCGGCATGAGCGTGGAGAAGGACGGCAAGGTCTACGCCAGCTACTCCAACGGCGAACGCATGCTGCAGGGCCAGGTGGTACTTGCCAGCTTCGTCAACGCCGAAGGCCTGAAGAACATCAGCGGCACTGCCTGGACCGAAACCGCTGCCTCCGGCGCGGCGATGCTTGGCGCCCCGGGCGTCGGCCAGTACGGCACCCTGGCTTCCGGCGCGCTGGAGAGCTCCAACGTCGACCTCACGCAGCAGCTGGTAGGCCTGATGGAAGGCCAGCGTAACTACCAGGCCAACACCCAGGTCATTTCCACCAACAAGGAACTGACCCAGGTCCTGTTCAACGCAATCTGAGGCTGACCCATGGATCGCTTGGGATACACCGCGATGACGGCCGCCAGCCGCACGATGATGTCGCTGCAGGTGCGCTCGAACAACCTGGCCAACGTCAACACCCCCGGCTTTCGCGCCGACCTCGAACGCGCCCAGGCCGTGGCGGTGGAAGGCTACGGCTACGACAGCCGGCACATGGCGCTGATCGAGAACAACGGCGTCAGCCTGGCTGCCGGACCGATGGTGGCCACCGGTCGCGAGCTGGACTTCGCAGTCAAGGGCAACGGCCTGATCGTGCTGCAGGATGGCGAGGGCGAGGCCTACACCCGCCAGGGCAGCATGCAGGTGGACGCCGAAGGGCGCCTGACACTCAACGGCCGTGCGGTGCTCGGCGAGGGCGGCCCCATCGTCCTGCCCGAGTACGACCGCATGGAGATCGGCAATGACGGCACCGTGTCGATCATGGCCCCCGGCGACTGGATGATGGCCGAGGTCGATCGCATCCGTCTGGTGGACGTGCCGGCGGCCAATCTGATGAAGAACCAGGCCGGCCTGCTGGTGACCCGCGACGGCGAGCCGGCGCAGCCCAGCGAGGACGTGCGGCTGGCCAGCGGCTTTCTCGAGTCGAGCAACGTCTCGGCGATCGACGAGCTGGCCTCGACCATGAGCCTGAACCGCCTGTTCGAAACCCAGGTGAAGATGATGAAAGCCGCCGAGGACCTTTCCGACGCCGGCAACCGAATGATCCGCGGCAGCTGATCGGGAGATAACGCATGAATTCTGCACTTTGGGTCAGCAAGACCGGCCTGGCCGCCCAGGACAAGGCCATGTCCACCGTTGCCAACAACCTGGCCAACGTCAACACCAATGGCTTCAAGAGCGACCGCGCGGTCTTCGAGGACCTGTTCTACGTCATCGAGAAACAGCCGGGCGCGCAGGCCGACGAGATCAACACCGTGCCGTCCGGCATCCAGCTGGGCAGCGGCGTGCGCGTCGCCGGCACGCAGAAGGTGTTCACCGAGGGCAGCATCCAGACCACCGGCCAGCCGATGGACCTGGCCATCGTCGGCCGCGGCTTTTTTCAGGTCGAGGCGCCCAACGGCGACATCTTCTACACCGAAAACGGCCAGTTCCAGCTCAACGCCGAAGGCATGATGGTCAACGCCCAGGGCCTGCCGCTGAACCCGGCGATCGAAGTGCCTGAAGGCAGCACCGGCTTCACTGTCGGCAGTGACGGCATCGTCACCGCCGTGCTGGCCGGCGACACCCTGCCATCGGAGCTCGGGCAGATCACCCTGGTCAACTTCACCAACCCCGGCGGGCTGGAAGCGCTGGGTGGCAACCTCTATCGCGAAACCGTCGCCAGCGGCGAGCCGGTGGAAGGCGTGCCGGGCGAGGAAGGCCTCGGCCAGCTCAAGCAGGGCGTGCTGGAAGGCTCCAACGTGCAGGTCGTAGAGGCCATGGTGGCGATGATCGCCATCCAGCGCGCCTACGAGGCCAACGCCAAGGTTCTCGATGCCGCCAGCGGCATGCAGCAGTTCCTCAACCAGACCGTGTGATGCCGATGAAGCCGATCGCCCTTCTGCTCGCCGCGCTACTGCTCGGCGGCTGCGCCAGTTTCGACGAGATGCTGCCGGACGAGGATTCCAGCGAGTACGAGCCGCTGGAACTCGACTACAGCCTGCCACCGACCACTGGCGGCGGTCTGTTCCGCTCCGGCTACGGTGGCTCGCTGGTGAGCGACAAGCGCGCGGTGCGGATCGGCGACATCCTCACCATCGTGCTGGACGAATCGACCCAGTCGAGCAAGAGCGCCGGCACCAGCTTTGGCAAGCAGTCCAGCGTCGGCGTCGGCGTGCCCACCGTACTCGGCAAGACCTACCCGGACGTCGAGACCTCGGCCTCGGCCGAGCGCGACTTCAGCGGCTCGGCCAAGAGTTCGCAGCAGAACACCCTGCGCGGCTCGATCGCCGTCACCGTGCACCGCGTGCTGCCCAACGGCACGCTGCTGGTCAAGGGCGAGAAGGCGCTGCGGCTGAACCAGGGCGACGAGTACATCCGCCTCGCCGGCCTGGTGCGCATGGACGACATCAACCGCTTCAACCAGGTGTCCTCGCAGAACGTCGCCAACGCGCGCATCTCCTACGCCGGCCGTGGCGTGCTCAACGACAGCAACTCGGCCGGCTGGCTGACGCGCTTCTTCGCCCACCCGCTGTTCCCCCTCTAAGTGGAAGTTTTTCCGATGCGTGTGAAGCTGTTTCTCGCCGCCGTCGCGCTGTGCTGGCAGTTGCCGGCGCAGGCCGTGCCGCTGATGGATCTGGTGGATATCGAAGGCATCCGTGGCAACCAGCTGATCGGCTACGGTCTGGTGGTCGGCCTGGATGGCACCGGTGACAAGAACCAGGTGAAGTTCACCAGCCAGTCGGTGGCCAACATGATCAAGCAGTTCGGCGTGAACCTGCCGCCGAACGTCGACCCGAAGCTGAAGAACGTCGCTGCGGTGACCGTTACCGCCACGCTGCCGCCGTCCTACAGCCCGGGGCAGAGCATCGATGTCACCGTGTCCTCGCTGGGTGATGCCAAGAGCCTGCGCGGCGGCCAGCTACTGATGACCCCGCTGCAGGGCGTCGACGGTGAAATCTACGCCGTGGCCCAGGGCGCGCTGGTGGTCGGCGGGGTGAATGCCGAGGGCGCCAGCGGCTCCAAGGTGGCGATCAACACCTCCAACAGCGGCCTGATCCCCAACGGCGCGACGGTGGAACGGATGATTCCCACCGACTTCACCGAGCGCCCGGACGTGATGCTCAATGTGCGCCAGCCGAGCTTCCAGACCGTCACTCGGGTGGTCGATGCGGTGGATGCCTATTTCGGCAAGGGCACCGCCACCGCGCTCAATGCCACCAAGATTTCGATTCGCGCGCCGGTCACCAGCACCCAGCGCATGAGCTTCATGGCCATGCTCGAGCGTCTGGACGTCGAAGAAGGTCGTGTGCGGCCGAAGGTGGTGTTCAACAGCCGCACCGGCACCGTGGTGGTCGGCGAAGGCGTGCGGGTGAAGGCCGCGGCGGTTGCCCATGGTTCGCTCACGGTGACCATCAGCGAGCGGCCGCAAGTCAGCCAGCCGAACGCCTTCGCCGGTGGCGACACCGTGGTTACACCGCAGTCCGACGTGGCCGTCGAGCAGGACCGCAAGGCCATGTTCAAGTGGCCGGAAGGCGCCAGCCTGGAAAGCATCATCAGCACCATCAACAGCCTGGGCGCGACCCCGGATGATGTGATGAGCATCCTCCAGTCGCTGGAACGCGCCGGCGCACTGAACGCCGAACTGATCGTGATGTAAGGCCGCCCATGAGCATCGTTTCCCTACCGCACCACCTCAATGCCATGCGCGCGCGCCACGATGGTCCGAGCGCCGCGCGCCGTGAGCAGCTGGAGATGGTTTCCGAGCAGTTCGAGGCCATGTTCCTGCAGCAGATCCTCAAGCAGATGCGCAAGGCCGGCGACGTGCTCTCGGCCGGCAACCCGATGCGCAGCCGCGAGCTGGACACCATGCGCGACTTCTACGACGAAGTGCTGGCCGAAACCCTGGCCGGCAAGCGCCAGACCGGCATCGCCGACATGCTGGTGCAGCAGCTCTCCGGCGGCCGCGACGGCACCGCGCCGGCACCGGCGGCACTCGGCCTGGCCAGTGTCGGGCAGGGCGGCCAGCATGCCCTGCGCGGCACCTGGCAGCGCGGCGTCGAAGCGCTGGACAGCGCCTGGTCGGCGGGCAAGGCCGGCTTTCGTGCGCTGGTCGACAGCGTCATCAAGCACGAGTCCAGCGGCAACGTCGCCGCCGTCTCGCCCAAGGGCGCCCGCGGGCTGATGCAGCTGATGCCCGGCACCGCCCGCGACATGGCCACCGAACTCGGCCTGCCATTCGACGAGGCGCGCCTGACCCGCGATGCCGAGTACAACAAGCGCCTCGGCAGCGCCTACCTGAACAAGATGCTCGAGCGCTACGACGGCCATGAGGCGCTGGCGCTGGCCGCCTACAACGCCGGCCCCGGCAAGGTCGACGAGTGGTTGAAGCAACATGGCGATCCGCGCCGCGGCGAGATCGATGCGGCGAACTGGATCCAGAAGATTCCCTACCAGGAAACCCGCGACTACACGCGCAACATCCTCAAGGACTTGCAGGCCGCCAACAGCCAGCCGCGCGAGCCGCAGGCCGCGCTACAGTCGGCCGGCCGGTCGCCAGCGGCGCAGGCCAGCCTGGGCACCGCCGAGCGACTGTCCCGCGGGCAAATGCTGGCCACGCTGGAGGGCGAGCGCATCGGCACGCAACAGCCGGCATCCGTTGCGCTTAATGAGCCGCCCGCGGCAGTCGCCTTGAATAGACAACCACCGGTCGTCGTGCGCCATCTCTCCGTGGCGTTCGCCCAACCGATCCGCATCGATTCGAAGGAAGTGCTGTCGTGAGTGTCTTGAGTCAGATTGGCTACAGCGGCGTCCGCGCTTCGCAGATCGCCCTAACCGCGACCGGGCAGAATATTGCCAACGTCAACACGCCCGGCTTCAGCCGCCTCGGCCCGGAACTGCATTCGGTCGGCGGGCAGACCGCCACCAGCATCGGCGGTGGCGTGCAGGTCAGCAGCATTCGCCGGCTGTCCAACGATTTCCAGAACCAGCAGCTCTGGCGCGCCAGCACCGACAAGAACTACTACGGCACCAGCCAGCAGTACCTTTCGGCGCTGGAAGGCCTGATCCACAGCGAAGGCTCCAGCGTCAGCGTCGGCTTGGACAATTTCTTCGCCGCGCTCAGCGAGGCCAGCTCCACGCCGGAATCCATTCCCCTGCGTCAGCAGATCATCGGCGAGGCCAAGCAGCTGGCGCAGCGCTTCAACGGCCTGAACAGCAACATCGGCACCCAGCTCAACGCCCTGCAGGGTCAGCGCGTGGCAATGGTCGCGGAGATCAACGGGCTGTCCGACAACATCGCCGAGCTGAACGTGGAAATCCTCAAGATGGAGTCGGCCGGGCGCGATACCGCCACGCTGCGCGACTACCGCGAGAACCTGATCAAGGACCTCAGCCAGTACGCCGGCATTCGTGTGCAGGAGGTCGCCGACGGCACGCTGACCGTGTCCCTGGCCAACGGCCAGCCGCTGGTCGCCGGTGGCAGCGCGGGGCAACTGACGGTCGAGCAGAACCTGGCCGGCGAACAGGAGCTGGCCCTGGTGTTCGCCAAGACCACCTTCCCGCTGGTGCAGGATGGCCTCGGCGGCTCGCTCGGCGCGCTCTACGACATGGAGTACGGCGCGCTGCGGCCGGCCCAGGACGACCTGCACGACATGGCTGCGGCCCTGGCGCAGAGCGTCAACGACACCCTGGCTGGCGGCTTCGACCTGAATGGCGATCCCGGCCAGCCGCTGTTCGTCTACACCCCCGGCAGCACCAGCGGCATGCTTGCGGTGACGGCGCTGGCTCCGGAACAGCTGGCCTTCTCCTCCGCCGGGCAGAGCGGCACGGGCGAGGTCGGCAACAACGAGAACCTGCTGGCGCTGCTGGAGCTCAAGTCGGCCAAGGTCAACGTGGCCGGCAGCGATGTCCCCCTCAACGACGCCTACGCCGGTCTGGTCGGCCGCGTCGGCAGTGCCAGCCGGCAAAACCAGGCCGACCTCGCCGCTGCCACCGTCGTCGCCGAGCAGGCCCAGGCCCAGCGCGACAGCGTCAGCGCGGTGAACCTGGACGAGGAAGCGGTCAACCTGATGGCCTACGAGCAGGCCTATCAGGCCAACATGAAGGTCATCAGCACCTCCAACGACCTGTTCAACGCCGTACTGGCAATGTTCTGAGCCGACTGACGAGAAGACACCATGCGCATTTCCAACGCCCAGATCACCGCCACCATGCACGGTTCGCTGAACAACAGCTCCGAGAAACTCGGCAAGCTGATGCAACAGATGGCCAGCGGCGAGCGCATGCTGGTGCCATCCGACGACCCGATCTCGGCGGTCCGCGTGCTGCGCATCCAGCGCGAGGAAGCCAGCCTGACGCAGTACCGCACCAACATCGCCAACGTCGCCGGCAACCTGTCCAAGCAGGAAGCCAATCTCAAGGCGGCTTCCGACAGCATGCTGAGCATCCGTGACCTGCTGCTGTGGGCGGCCAACGGCAGCAACACCGACGAGGACCTGTCGGCCATCGCCAACGAGCTGGAAACCCTCGAAGGCACCGTGCTCAGCTTCGCCAACGTGCGCGACGAGGAGGGCCGCTACCTGTTCTCCGGCACCCGCTCCAACCAGCCGGCGATCGCCCTGGTTGGCGGTGTCTACGTCATGCAGGGTAACGACCAGCATCGCCAGGCCGCGGTGGCCAATGGCGTGCTGGTGGAAGAGAACGTCACCGCGGCGCAGGTCTTCGGTGCCGGCGTGGGCATGCTCAACGAGCTGCGCAGCCTGGTGCAGACGCTCAAGGACCCGGCGCTGGATTCGAGCGACCCGGCCGTCCGCGCGCAGATCGCCGCGAGCATGGACAGCCTCGACGCCACCCACGGCAGGCTGCTCGGCGCGGTCACCGATCTCGGCGGGCGGCAGAACACCCTGACTCTGCTCGGCAGCAGCAACGAGGACGTCTCGCTGGTGAACCAGAAGATCGATGGCGAACTGTCGCGACTGGATTACGCCGGCGCCAGCATCGACCTGAACAACTACCAGCTGTCGTTGCAGGCCACCCAGAAAACCTACATGAAGATCAACGGCCTGACCCTGTTCGGCATGCTCTGAGGCGAGGAAGCCTGATGAAGATTGGCAAGCCGCTACCGGCTGTTTCCGCGATCAACCCCCAGGAGCGTCGCCAGACGCTGCTGCCGGAAACCCCGGCGGCGACGCAACGGACATCGGTGCTGGCCGATGCCGCGCATGCGGAGGTGGCGAGCAAGAAGAGCACCAGCTTCAGCCTGCAGCTCAACCAGCAGCTGTCCTCGATGCAGTCGGCGGAAAGCTACCTGAACGACCTTCATGGCCGCCTTTCCCAGCTCAAGCTCAGCCTCAGCCGCGAGATCAGCTCGCCGACCTCCGGTTCGGGGGCGGATAGCATCCGCCATGCCCTGCAGGACGTGGAGCAGCTGCTGCGTGAACGCAGCAAGCGTTCGGCCAACTCGCTGGATGCCACACTCAAGCTGCGTCTGAGCGAGCCGGTGCGCAGCCGCTTCAGCCTGCAGGGGCTCGATTCCCTCGAAGCGATCCGCCAGTCCGGCCGCGAAACGCTGTTGTTCAGCGGCGGCCGCCAGCTGGCCGAACCGGTGGCGGTGGTGCTCGACGATGACATGAGCGACGAGCAGATCCTGCGCCGCTTCAACGGCAGCCTGGGCCAGTCCGGCATTCGTGCCGAGCTCGACGACAGCGGCCGGTTGCGCTTTTCCGCCCGCGAGAGTGACTGGCAGCAGCTCAAGGATCAGCTGGCGGTGCAGGGCGAGGACAAGCTGTTCGCCAAAGGTCGTTACCAGCGCGTGCAGAGCGAGGAAGATCAGCTGCTGAAATTTCCCGAAGAGCCATCGCTGGACTCGCTGCGCGAACTGCGGCGCATGCTCGATACCGTGGTGGCGGGGCTGGAAAAGGTCACTGCGCTGCGCGAGCAGCTGGGTCAGCGCCAGCGTGAGATCCGCGAGTTTCTCGCGCGCCAGGCCGATGCCGACGAGCAGCAGTGGGCCAGTGATTTTTCCCACTCGGTGTTCAACCTGATGCAGCGCAGCCCGTCCAGCTATGCCGCCGTCATACAGACAGTGGTGGCGCAGGCCAACATCAGCCGCTTCGCGGTGGTCAGCCTGCTGTCCTGAGCGGCGCGCTTCAGTTCGGCGCGAGCAGCTTGATATCCGACGGCCGTCCGAGCGTCAGGGTCTGCAGCGTTTCGCCCAGCAGACCACTGTCCGGGTCGCGGCGCAGCAGCACCAGGCTGTCGCTCAGCTGATTGGCGATCAACATGAAACGCCCGTCCGGCGTGATGGCGAATTCCCGTGGTTCGCGACCTTCGCTCGGGCGGCGCTGGATTTCGCGCAGCGTGCCGTCGGCTTCGATGGCGAAGGCGATGATGTGGTTGTAGTCGCCGCGGTCGCTGACATAGAGAAAGCGGCCATCGGCCGATGTGTGGATCGCGCCGGGTGAATGACGCACTTCGCTATCGGCCTCTTTGAGGTCCAGCAGTTGCCGGCGGGTCAGGGTGCCGTCGGTGTAGTCGAAGCCCGCCACCTGGGCGCTCAGCTCCAGGGCGAGATAGGCGTGTTTGCCATTGGGGTGGAACACCAGATGGCGCGGGCCGCTGCCCGCGGGCAGCTCGATGCTGGCCGGCTCATCCGGCCGCAGCGGGCGCTCGGCATGCCTCGGGTCGTAGCGGTAGACGAACACCCGGTCGGCGCCCAGGTCGCTGACCAGAAGGCGCGTGCCGTCCGGACTGGGCACCGCCGAATGCACATGGGCCGAGCGCTGGCGTTCGGGATGCACACCGCTGGCCTGGTGCGCGGTGATCTGCGTGACCGGCAAGGGCCGGCCATCCTCGGCCAGCGGCACGACCGCCAGGCTGCCGCCGGGGTTGGGGCGCGAACCGTAGTTGCTGACGAACAGGTAGCGACCGTCGTGACTGAGGCTGGCATGGGTGGGTTCGTCGCCGAGGGTGATGGCCTGGCCGATGGGCTGGTAGTCGCCCTTGGCGTCGCGCTGCCAGGCGCCGACGCGGCCGACCGGGTCGGCATCGGCCGGGCCGTTCTCATGGGTGGCGTAAAGCCGGTCGCGCTTGTCATCCAGCACCAGCCAGGAGGGATTGTCGCTGGTGAGGCTTTGCACCGGCTTCGGGTCGATCTGCCCGGTCTTGGGATCGAAGCGCAGGCGCAGGATGCCTGGGCTGTCGCTGTCGTGCGTGTAGCTGCCGATCAGAATATGCATGTCGTCGTTCCCGGCCTGGGCGCCCTGGGTCAGTAGTGCGCCGGCCAGCAGAGCCAGTGCGAGTCGGAGGCGCATGGGCCGTTTGCCTTTTGTCGATGAAGTCATGCGACTATGACCGCCGTCGTGGCGTGATGCTCCCGCCGTGCGGTGGCGCGAACAATACCTGACCACCAGGGTCTGATATGCACCCGGGTGGATGCCGGCCTTTCCAGAATCCAGGACGTCTCATGGACCATTTGCTCCCCGTTCAGCTAGTCGAATTGCAGAGCATCGCCACCGATCTGGCCGAGAATCGCATCGCCCCGCTGGCGGCCGAGGTCGACGCCGAATGCCGCTGGCCCGCCGACTCCATGCAGGCGCTCGCCGAAGCCGGCCTGCTCGGCCTGCAGGTGCCGGTCGAGCTGGGCGGCCGCGGGCAGGGGCTGCTGGGGCTTTGCGTGCTCACCGAAAGCATCGCGCGGGCCTGCCCATCGTCGGCGCTGTGCTACGGCATGCATTGCGTGGCCACTGCGGTGATCGCCGCCAAAGCCACCGAGCATCAGCGCGAGCACTATCTGCGGGAGATCGCCGCGGGGCGACACATCACCACCCTGGCACTGTCCGAGCAGGGCACCGGCGCGCATTTCTACCTGCCGGAAACCCGCCTGGATGCCGACGGCGACGAGTTCGTCATCGACGGCACCAAGCAGTTCGTCACCAACGGCGGGCATGCCGATTCCTACGTGGTTTCCACCGTGGCGGCGGACGCCGAAGCCGGCGATTTCAGCTGCCTGATCGTCGACAAGGACGGCGCCGGCATGCACTGGCTCGACGCCTGGGACGGCTTCGGCATGCGCGGCAACTCGTCCCGGCCGCTGCGCCTGGAACAGGTGCGGGTGCCGGCGCGCAACCTGCTCGGCGAGCCGGGCGATCAGGTCTGGTACGTGTTCGAAGTGGTGGCGCCGTTCTTCCTCATGGCCATGGCCGGCACCTACCTGGGCATCGCCCAGGCTGCGCTGGACGAGGCGGGCCTGCACCTGCACTCGCGTCGCTACAGTCATTCCGGCGAGTCCCTGCGCGACGTGGAGACGCTGCAGGTGCGCTATGGCGAACTCTGGACCGATCTGGTGAAAACCCGCGCGCTGGTGCGTGAGGCCGCACGCCGTGGCGATGCCGCGCACCCCGAGGCGCTGCCGTACATTCTGGCGTGCAAGACCGAAGCGGCGGAGACGGCGGTACGCCTGGCCAACGAGGCGATGAGCATTTGCGGCGGGGCGGCCTACCGTGACAACAGCCGCGTCTCCCGGCTGCTGCGCGACGCCCGCGCCGGCCACGTGATGACGCCCACCACCGGTCTGCTGAAACTGTGGACCGGGCGCAGCCTGCTGGGGCTGCCGTTGCTATGAGCGAGCTGCTGCTCGATCAGGTCATGCTGCTCGATGCCGGCGATGGTCGCTTGCGCGAGCGGATCGGCAGCTGGGCAGCGGAGCAGGATCTGCAGCTGCGCTGTCTCGACGGCAGCGCCCCGTCGCTCGGGGAGGATCAGCCGGCGCTGGTGCTGCTGGCGCCCGGCTTGCCGCGCGTGATCGCCCTCGCCCGGCAGCTGCGCAGCCGCTGGCGGGCCGCGCAGCTGCTGTTTCTCAGCGAGGACGCCCACGTCGAGCGGCTGCACCGCGAACTCGGTCCGGCGCCTCTGTTGGGGCCGTACTGGTCGATCGTCGCGCTCGACAGCGACACGTTGTGTCAGCGGCTCGATCAGGCGTTGGCGAGCGTGCGCCGCCGGGCGCGCCTGCGGACCACCCTGGCGCGGGCCAATGCCACGGTCAGCAGCAGCCAGTCGAGCAGGCGTCCGCAGCCGACGGCAGAACTCTATCTGCATCACTTCATCGATGCCGCGCGCGATGCCATCGTCGGGCTCGACCGGGCCGGCGCGGTGCTCTACTGGAGCGCCGGCGCGGCCGAGCTGTTCGACCTGAAGCAGACCGATGTGCTCGGACAGGCGGTGAGCGGGCTGCCGTTCTGGAACGCCGACCTGGCGCAGGCTCTGACGCAGGCGCTGGATTGCGACTCGACCCAGACCTTGCAGTTCGAGGAATCGACCCAGGGGCGCGTGCTGGAGGTCGTCGTGGCCGCGGTCTGTGCGACCGATGGCGCAGTGGTGGGGGCGGCCCTGACGTTGCGTGACGTCTCGGCGCTGGTTGCCGAGCGGCGTGCCAGCGAGCTGTACGGGCGCCGACTCGTCGAGGAGCGCGCGCACCTGCAGCGGCTGTTCGACCAGGCGCCGGGCTTCATTGCCATCACCGAAGGGCCGCAGCACGAACTGAAGATCGCCAATCGCGCCTTCCATGAGCTGGTCGGCGCCCGTGAGCTGCTCGGCCTGCCTGCCTACAAGGCCTTTCCGCAACTGGAGAGCCGTGCGCTGTCCGACCTGCTGCAGCAGGTCTATGTCACCGGGCGGCCCTACCTCGGCCGCCACCTCGCCGTGCGCGTGCGTCCGCAGGCCGGCGGCAAGGCCGAGCGGCGCTACGTGAACTTCATCTTCCAGCCGGTATTCAGCGAGGACGAGCAGATCAGCGGCATCTTCTGCCAGGGCCATGACGTCACCGCCCAGGTGCTGGCGCAGCAGGAGCTGCAGCGCACCAGCGAGCGCCTGCAGGAGCTGGTCGAGGAACGCACCCGCGAGCTGGAGCTGAGCCGGCAGGCGCTGTACCAGTCGCAGAAGCTCGAGGCCATCGGCAAGCTCACCGGCGGCGTGGCCCACGATTTCAACAATGTGCTGCAGGTCATCGCCGGCAATCTGCAGTTGCTGCAACCGCTGGCCGAGGACAACCGTGCCGCGGCCAAGCGCGTCGATGCCGCCAGTTCGGCCGTCGAGCGCGGCGCCAAGCTGGCGCGGCAGCTGTTGGCCTTCGCCCGCCGCCAGCCGTTGCGACCGCAACCGACCAACCTCGGCCGGCTGCTGCGCGACCTCGACGAATTGCTGCGCCAG
Organism: Stutzerimonas frequens; assembly: GCF_024448335.1. Lineage (GTDB taxonomy): Bacteria > Pseudomonadota > Gammaproteobacteria > Pseudomonadales > Pseudomonadaceae > Stutzerimonas > Stutzerimonas frequens. The sequence continues at coordinate 526,082 of NZ_JAMOHM010000001.1, read as the reverse complement.
GCCATCGGCGAACACATCGAGATCGAAACCGTGGTCGCTGGCGGCCTGTGGACCACCATGGTCGATCCGCACCAGCTCGAGCAGGTGGTGCTCAACCTCGCGATCAACGCCCGCGACGCCATGCCCGAGGGCGGCAGGCTGACCCTTGAGCTGGGCAACGCCATGCTCGACGAGCATTACGCCGCAACACAGGCCGACGTGGCACCGGGACAGTACGTGCTGCTGGCGGTGTCCGACACCGGTGTCGGCATGCCGGCAGAGATCATCGAGCAGGCCTTCGAGCCCTTCTTCACCACCAAGCCCGAAGGCCACGGCACCGGCCTGGGGCTGAGCATGGCCTACGGCTTCGCCAAGCAGAGCAGCGGGCATATCCGCCTCTACAGCGAGCAGGGTAGCGGCACCACGGTCAAGCTCTACCTGCCGCGCACCGAGCAGCCCGAGGTGCAGGCGTTGCCGGACATCGTCGGCCCGGTGGTGGGCGGCAGCGAAACCATCCTGGTGGTGGAGGACGACCTGCCGGTGCAGGCCACCGTGATCGAGCTGCTCAGCGGGCTCGGCTATTCGGTGCTGCGCGCCAATGATGCGCAGAGCGCGCTGAGCATCCTGCAGAGCGGCATCGGCATCGATCTGCTGTTCACCGACGTGGTCATGCCCGGCCCGCTGCGCAGCACCGAGCTGGCGCGGCAGGCGCGTGTCCTGCAGCCGGACATCGCGGTGTTGTTCACCTCCGGCTACACGCGCAATGCCGTCGTGCATGGCGGGCGCCTGGACCCCGGCGTGGAGCTGCTGAGCAAGCCGTATCGGCAGGAAGACCTGGCACGCAAGGTGCGTCAGCTGCTGAGTGCGCAGCGCGGCGACGGCCAGGCCCCCGCACAACGCTGGGTGATGGTGGTCGAGGACCAGCCACAGCTGCTGGCGCTGGCCTGCGAGATGGTCGAGGAGCTGGGTTACCGCGCCCGGGGTTACCCGAATGCCGAGCAGGCGGCGCAGGCATTGCACGAGCAGCGCTTCGACCAGCTGTTGCTGGACGTCAACCTGCCCGGGCGCTCAGGCCCCGACTTCGCGGCCGAGGCCCTGGAAACCCAGCCGTGGCTGAAGCTGGTGTTCGTCTCCGGCGAGGGCCGCATCGACAGCGCCCTGCCGTCCCGCTCTTTGCCCAAACCGTTCAGCTTCGACCAGCTTGCCGAGGTTCTGCAGATGTGAGCGGCCGCGACCGGGATCGGCCACGGTAGCGACACAGACCGTGCACGCCGATCACCACCGGTGCGGTGAGGGCCAGCCAGCTCAGCCAGTCGCCAGCGCCTTCGGAGACCAGGCCGGCGACCAGTCCGATGATGGACGCCACGGCGACTACCAGCGGCCAAAGCCAGATGCGCATCATGCCCGCACCTCCGCCGTCGCACCGCGCTTGAGCCACAGGTACAGCCCGCTGCCCAGTACGACGATGGTGAGGATATCCAGCAGCGCCCAGAGCACCTTCAGCGGCAGACCGCCGTAATCACCGAAATGCAGCGGTTCGGACAGTTGCAGCGCGGTGACGTACCAGGGCCGCGCACCGGCTTCCAGTACCTCGCCATTGGCCGGATCGACCAGCAGCGCCTGGGTCAGGCGCGAGGTCAGTGGCGTGTCGCCGCGCAGGATCACCGCGACATGCTCCGGCGTGGCGCGCAGCGTGCCGGGGTAGGCAATCATCGACACCGCCATGCCGGGTGCGGCGGCCAGCACGCGGTCGACGGCGGTCTGCAGCGAGCCGTCGGCAGCGGGCGCCTCGCTGGCGTCCGCCGCGAGCAGCACGCGGGTCTCACCGGCTTGCAGTGCGGCGACCTGTTCGGCCTGCCAGGCCTGGAAGATCAGGTCCGCCCAGGTATTGATCACTCCGGTGAAGCCCACCGCCAGGGCCCACACCAGGGTGACGATGCCGAGCAGGTTGTGCAGGTCCAGCCAGCGGGTGCGCGCGGTGCGCTCCTGGCGCACCTCGCCGAAGCGCAGCTTGCGCATGAAGGGCGCGTAGAGCACCACGCCGGAGACGATCGCCACCATCAACAGCAGGCCCATGAAACCGAGAAACAGCTTGCCGGCGAGCCCCGCGTAGAGGTCCACGTGCAGTCGGTACATGACGCTCATGAAGCCTTCGTCGAAGTTCGGCGCGCCGAGCACCTCGGCCGTGCGGGCGTCGGAGAGGATCAGCGTCGACTCGCTCTCGTCGGTGTCGACGCGGGTATCGAGCTTGACGTACCAAACGTCCGGCGCGTCTTCCTCGGCGAAGAAGTACAGCGGCACCAGACCGGGGTAGGCCTTCACAGCTTCGGCCGCAACCCGGTCGACCGCAGCGCGCGGCGTGCCCTCGGGCATCGCCGGCGCCTCGATCTCGTTGCCGGTGAGGTGATCGATCTCGTGGGAGAAGATCAGCGGCAGGCCGGTCAGGCACAGCAGCAGGATGAACAGCGTAGAGACGAGGCTGGACCACTTGTGGACCCAGCCCCACCGTCGCAGGGTGACTGCCTGCATCAGAAGTCGACCGTGGCGCTGACCGAGAGCGTGCGCGGGGCGCCGAGGACGAGGTAGTTCGAGCCCGGATAGCCACCTGTGGAGGCCCAGTAGTCGCGGCCAGTGGCATTGTCGAGACGGGCGCGGAGGGTCACGTCGCGGCCCTGCACTTTCATCCCGTAGCGCGCACCGAGGTCCAGACGAGTCCAGGACGGGATTTCCCGGTCATTGTCGATATCGGTGTACTGGCTGCTGGTGTAGACGACGCGACTGGTCAGCGTGAGACCGGCAAGCCCGGGCACATCCCACTCTCCGCCAATGTTGGCTTGGGTCTTAGGCACGCCGATAGCGTGGTTACCGTCATAATCGCCATTGTTGGTGTCGCTCAGCTCGGTATCGAGGAGGGTCACGCCGCCCAGCAGACGGATCCCGGAGGCCGGTTCGCCGAACAGCGACAGTTCGATCCCGCGATTGATCTGATCGCCTCCTTCACGGAAGACGGCGTCGGTCACTACGCCGATAGGGCGTTCGGTGCGGAACACCGCCAGGCTGCCGCCCAGGTTGATGCCGTCGTACTTCAAGCCGATCTCGGTTTGCTTGGCGATGTGTGGCGCCAGCGTTTGCCCGGCGTTGCTAACCCCCTCGGTCGTTCCATCGGGGCGCCTGGTGTTCCATGGGGCGGTGTCACCTTTGGCAAGTCCTTCGATGTAGTTGGCATAGACCGATACCTCATCGGTCAGCTTGTAGAGCACACCACCAACTGGAGTGGTCTCGTAGCGGTTGATCCGTGACGCGCGATCCCCAGTCGCTGCAGCGTAGTTCCTGGTCTCGATCCCTTGTCGACGTGCGCCCAGGGTCACAAGAAGCTGATCATCCATGAACCCAAGCGTGTCGGCGATGGCCAGGCTCTGAGTTGAGGTACGACCGATCACGTTAGGATCGGAAAACGAACCGTTGATGTTTTTCGGCAGCAAGTCGGGGATAGGGGCGTCATACGGAGTATCGAGGCTGCCGGCAAAGGGGTTGTCATAAGCTGATCCACCGAACGCGTTGCGTTCCTCGGCCTGGAAGGTCGCCGCGGACATTACCCATTGGTGGGAGACCTGTCCGGTCAATGCAAGGCCGCGCAGGCCTATTTCACCCGTAGCGATCTCTTCCTTGCGGCGGTTATCGAAGCGGTAAGCGGTCGTGGTATCGGCGCCGACGTAAGTCGGGTTGGCCAAGCGGTTTTCTTCCTCGCCGCGGCGCGCGCCTACGGCTAGCCAGCCCGTGACCGAGTCAGAAAAGTCATATTCGCCCCGGACGGTGCCAAACGTCTGCTTTTCCTTGGAGAACGTCCATGGCTGAGCAAAGTTATCTTTAGCGTCTGGTGCGCTTGGTAGCGGTATACCGGTGGCGATGCTCACGCTGGGGCGAGGCGCATCTATGAAGTGGTATTGATGGCCGATATCAGCAGATAGGCGGAAGTTGTCGCCCTGATAGTCGAGGCCGAGGGCGAACATATCCAGAGTACGGTCTTCGTTGTCGACAGACGTCTCGCCGGCATGCTTGGCAGCGTTAAGCCGTAAGCCGAAGCGCTCCTCTTCACCGAAGCGGCGGCCCAGATCGACGGCTGCCGAACCTTGACCGCCATTTTCGGCACCCACTGTCAGTCTGGTCAGCGGCTCATTCGGAGCACGCTTGGGTACGAGGTTGATCATGCCGCCAACACCTGAGCCTCCCGGTGCCGCACCATTAAGAAAGGCGCTGGCGCCACGGAAGACTTCGGCGCGCTCGATGAATTCGGCCGCTACGTACTGACGCGGCAGCAAGCCATAAAGCCCGTTGTATGAAATGTCGTCGGAAAACAGCGTGAAGCCGCGCACGACGTACAGCTCCTGCATATTGCCGTATCCCCGTGCCACGCGCACCGAAGGATCGTTCTGCACGATGTCCGACACGCTGCGCGCCTGCTGATCCTGGATCAGCTGCGAGGTGTAGGACGTCGAGGTGAACGGCGTTTCCATGTAGTCGCGGTTGCCGAGAATACCCACGCGCCCACCGCGGGCGACCTGTTCGCCAGCGTAGGGTTGGGTCAGGCCATCGGCCGAGGCGTCGGCGCTGGCGGTGATCTCCACCGATTGCAGTTCGACCGGCTCGGTGGCAGTGGCCTGAGCCTGCTCTTCGAGTGGTTCCTGGGCCATGAGCGGTGAGCCAGCGAAGCTGGCGGCAAGGCAAACGGGCAGCAGTGCGGTTTTACGCGGGAAGCGAAGCGTGGGCATGGCGGACCTGACCGGACGTTGAACTGTGAGGGGTGAAGGGGGACGGCTCGGCGGACAATGAGAGCCTGTGCCATCTGAGAGCCACTATCGTAAATAAAAGATAACAATTCGCAACTGTATTCCGCCTAGCGGTGTCGCGGCGCGGTGGCGTGGTGGCGGTACCAAGCGCTCTGGCACGCGGTCCGTCGCGCTCCCTTCTTCTGCAAAAAAATTTCGCCCTGCCTGTCGATTCATGAGCACGCCGGACGACTACTGGCTGAACCCCCGCTCAACCAGAAGACAGGAGACGGACATGAACAACACAACCCGCCAGGACGAAACCGCCATTCGCCAGCTGCACGACGCCTTCGAGCAGGCCATCGGTGCCAAGGATCTCGACCGGATCATGGCGCAGTACGCGCCGGACGTGGTCGCCTTCGATGCAGTGGGCGCGCTGCAGTTCAAGGGCGTGGCCGAGTACCGCGCGCACTGGCAGCGCTGCTTCGAGTTCTGCCAGGGCGAAGGCTTCTTCGAGACTCACGAGCTGCACGTGGACGTCGGCGGCGAGCTGGCCTGTAGCCGCATGCTCACCCACTGCGGCGGGCCGAACGCCGAAGGCGAGATGCAGACGGCGTGGATGCGCGGCACGCGGGTCTGGGCGCGGCGCGACGGCGAGTGGAAAGTGATTCACGAGCACTTCTCGATGCCCTTCGACATGGAAACCGGCCAGGTATGCATGTCGTCGACCCCTTCGGCGACGCAGCAGGTCGGTTGAGCGCTGCGCGGCTTCGTCGTTCGTTCAGGCAGGCTTCGCTCCCGGCTGCTAGCTTTTCTGCGTCCCTGGCAGCCGGAGCTTGTGCATGAAATACCTGTGCCTGATCTATTACGACGAGCAGCGTGTGGATGCGCTGACCGATGAACAGTGGCAGGCGCTGGTCGCGCGCTGCCTGAGCTGCGGCGAGGAGCTGCGCGCCAGCGGCCATATGCTCGCCGGTGAACCGCTGCAGTCGGTGCGTACCGCACGCACGGTGCGCGTGCGTGATGGCATCACCTCGGTGGTCGATGGCCCCTTCGCCGAAACCCGCGAGCAGCTCGCCGGCTTCTACCTGATCGAGGCGGCGGACCAGCAGGAGGCCGAGGCCATCGCGGCGAAGATTCCGCCGGCCAGCCTCGGTTGTGTCGAGGTTCGGCCTTTGCGCCAGTTGCCGCAGCGCTGAGCATGCCGCTCACCGGAGCCTTCGCGGCGGCGCAGGTCGAGGCGGTCTATCGCCGCGAATCGCGTCGGGTCCTGGCCACGTTGATTCGTCTGCTGGGCGATTTCGATCGTGCCGAGGAAGCCCTGCAAGACGCCTTCGCCGCCGCCCTGCAGCAGTGGCCGCACGACGGCGTTCCGGATAACCCGCGCGCCTGGCTGGTATCCACCGGTCGTTTCAAGGCCATCGATGCCCTGCGCCGGCGGGCGCGCTTCGATGCCTCGCTGCGGCTGCTGGCCGAGCAGCTGGAAGACGCAGCCGAGGCGGCGGAGGTGGACGAGATGGAAGACGACCGTCTGCGGCTGATCTTCACCTGCTGCCATCCGGCCTTACCGGCGGATGGTCGCGTGGCGCTGACCCTGCGTGAGGTCTGCGATCTGACCACCGAGGAGATCGCCCGGGCCTTTCTGGCGCCGCCGGCCACCATCGCCCAGCGCATCGTGCGGGCCAAGGCGAAGATCCGCGATGCCCAGTTGCCCTATCGGGTGCCGGAGCGCACGGAACTGCCGGCGCGCCTGGAGAGCGTGCTGCGGGTGATCTACCTGGTGTTCAACGAAGGGTATTCGGCATCGGCCGGGGCATCGCTGACCCGCGCCGACCTCTGCGCCGAGGCCATTCGCCTGGGTCGCCTGCTCTACGAGCTGCTGCCCGACGTGGAGGTCGCCGGGCTGGTGGCGCTGATGCTGCTGCATGATGCCCGGCGCGCCGCACGCACGGATGCCTGCGGCGAGCTGGTGCGGCTGGACGAGCAGGATCGCAGCCTGTGGGATCGGCAGCAGATCGCCGAAGGTGCGCTGCTGGTGCAGCGTGCCCTGAGCACGCGCGCCTTCGGCCCCTACGCATTGCAGGCGGCCATCGTTGCCGTGCATGCCGAGGCGCCGAGCGCCGCGCAGACCGACTGGGCGCAGATCGTGCGGCTCTATGACGTGTTGCTGCAGCTCAGCCCGTCACCTGTGGTGAGGCTGAACCGAGCGGTGGCCGTGGCCATGCGCGACGGTGCCGAGGCGGGCTTATTGCTGGTGGACGAGCTGCTGGCGCAGGGGGAACTGCAGGACTATCACCTCAGCCATGCCGCCCGCGCCGATCTGCTGCGCCAGCTGGCGCGCCCCGACGAGGCCCGCGAAGCGTACCGCAGCGCCTTGCGACTGGTGCAGCTGGAGCCGGAGCGGCGTTTTCTGCAGAGGCAGCTGGATGGGCTGGACAGTTGACTCGACGGGTTCGACGCTTGCGGATGCAAGCGCTCAACGCCCTGCGGGGCTGCCATCCGCAGCTGACATTCTGGCGGAGGGTGGGCTTCAGCCCACCGCTTGCGGCAGCGCGATGCTTACCGTGTCGCGCCATGCCACGTCGTAGCGCGATGGTGGGCTAAAGCCCACCCTACGGAGCGGCGTCGCGCTGCGGCGACGAGAGCGGCGGCATGATCAGTTGTCGCAACTACCAGCCGGCAGATAGTCGCTGCGGCTCAGCCCGTGGCGCTGCATCTTCTCGTTGAGGGTGCGTCGTGGCAGCTGCAGCTGGGTCATGACCTCGGCGATGTTGCCTTTGCATTGCTGCAGGGCGTTGTGCAGGCACTGCGCCTCGAAGGCTTCCATCTGTTCGGCCAGTGACTGCCCGCCACTGCTCGCCGGGGCCGGGGCGCTGAGGCCGAGGGCGTGGCGTTCGGCGGCGTTGATCAGCTCGCGCACGTTGCCTGGCCAGTCATGGGCGAGCAGCTGCGCCAGTTCGCCGGGCGTCACCGGTGGCGCGGCACGGCCGTGGCGCTGGGCGGCCTGGCTGGCGAAGTGTTCGAACAGCAGCGGAATGTCCTCACGGCGCTCGCGCAGTGGTGGGATGTGCAGCTCGGCGACGTTCAGCCGGTACAGCAGGTCCTCGCGGAAGCGTCCGCCGCGCACCTCTTCCAGCAGGTCCGGCTTGGCCGCGCTGATCACCCGCAGGTCGACCTCGATGCTGCGGTTCGAGCCGAGCCGTTCCAGGGTCTTTTCCTGCAGCACGCGCAGCAGCTTGACCTGCTGTGCCAGCGGCATGCTTTCGATCTCGTCGAGGAACAGCGTGCCGCCGGCGGCGTGTTCGATGCGGCCGATGCGCTTGCCCTGGGCGCCGGTGAAGGCGCCGCTCTCGTGGCCGAACAGCTCGCTTTCGAAGATGGTTTCCGGGATCGCCGCGCAGTTCAGCGCCACGAACGGCCCGCCGGCGCGCGGGCTGAAGTCATGCAGGCAGCGCGCGACCTGTTCCTTGCCGCTGCCGGTCTCGCCACGGATCAGCACGTTGACGTCGGTCCCGGCCAGCTCCAGCACCTGGCGTCGCAGGTTATCCATGGCGCGGGACACGCCCAGCAGCTGCGATTCGATACGCCCCTTGCGGGCGAACTGCTCGCGCAGCTCGCGGTTCTCGCAGACCAGCCGGCGCTTGTCCATCGCGCGGCGCACGCTGTCCAGCAGGCGCTCGGGGGTAAAGGGCTTCTCGATGAAGTCGTAGGCGCCCTGACGCAGCGCCTGCACGGCCATGGGCACGTCACCGTGGCCGGTGACCATGATCACCGGCAGGTCGGCATCCAGTTCGATCAGCCGTTCGAGCAGGCCGAGGCCGTCGAGGTCTGGCATGCGCACGTCGCTGATCAGTACACCGGGAAAGTCGCGATCCAGTACCGACAGCGCTTCCCGCGCGCGGGAAAAGGTGCGCACCTGGAAGCCGGAGAGCTCCAGCCATTGCTGCACGGCCTGACGGATCGCCGCCTCGTCATCGATGAAGATTACCTGCCCGCTCATTGCCAGCTCCTCGCGCTCGCGTCGCCGCAGTTTACTCGGCGGCGTGCACTTCGGCAGCCGGCAGCGTCAGGGTGAACACCGCGCCCTGTTCGTCGTTGCTCACCTCCAGGGTGCCGCCCATGTCGCGCACGATGCCATAGGACACCGCCAGGCCCAGGCCCAGGCCCTGACCCACCGGCTTGGTGGTGAAGAAGGGCTCGAACACCTGATCCAGATGCTCGCTGGCAATGCCGCCGCCATTGTCGGCAACGCTGAGCTGCCAGGCGTCGCCGACGCGCCGACAGAGGATGCGCAGGCGCCGTTGCGGTCGCTCGGCCACGGCGTCCAGCGCGTTGTGTAGCAGATTGATCAGCACCTGCTCCAGGCGGATCGCATCGCCATTCACCCTGGCCTCGGCCGGCACCTGGCGGAACACCTCCACCTGCTCGCTGCGGATGCGCGGCGAGAGCAGTTGCAGCGCCTGCTCCAGCACATCGGCCAGCGCCAGGTGCTGCTGCAGCCCGGCCGGGCTTTTGCGGGCGAAGGTCTTCAGGTGGCTGGTCAGCGCGGCCATGCGCTCCAGCAGGCCTTCGACATGCCCGAGCCCCTCGCGCACCTCTCCCTCGCGGCCGCTGTCGAGCAGCAGGCGCAGGCTGGCCAGCTGCATGCGCAGCGCGGTCAGCGGCTGGTTGATCTCGTGGGCCAGCGCTGCGGACATCTGCCCCAGCGCGGCCATGCGCGCGGCATGCACCAGCTCGTCCTGGGCAGTGTGCAGCTCGCGGGTGCGCTCCTGTACCAGGCGCTCCAGTTCGCTGCGGCTGCGCAGCTCGACACGATGGGTCTTGCGCCGCTGTGCCAGGTAGAGCAGCAGGAACGCCAGGGTCATCCACACGCCGGCCGCAGCCAGGCGGTAGCTGCGCACGCTGGCGCTGACCGACTGCGGGTCATGCAGCAGGTTCAGGGTCCAGTCTTCCTCGGGCAATGCCAGACGCTGCCAGAGGTACTCGCGGCGGCCATCCGGGCCGTCCACCAGGCGTCGCTCGCTGCCTTCGCCGAGCTGCTGCACCTGGCTGCTCGGTAAGGGTTGCAGGGTCTGCTCGGCATAGCGGCGCACATCCACCAGCCGGCTGCGCACCTCGTCGCTCAGCGGGCTCAGGTAGCGAAAGCGCCAGGCCGGGCGGTTGGTGAGGATGACGATGTCCAGCGAGTCGGCGATCAACAGAATGCCCGGCTGGCCGACCCAGTCGCGCTGCATATCCTCCAGTTCGAGCTTGACCACTAGCACACCGAGCAACTTGCCGGCGGCGTTCTTCACCGAACTGGAGAGAAAGTAGCCGGGAATGCCGGTGGTGACGCCGACCGCGAAGTAGCGCCCGCTGCCATTGGCCACGGCATCGCGGAAGTAAGGGCGAAAGGCGTAGTTGTTGCCAACGAAGCTGCTCCAGTCGCGCCAGTTGCTGGCGGCGATGGTCTCGCCGCTGCGGTCCAGCAGGTAGAGCACTGAAGAGCCGGCGGCATGATTCTGCTGCTCCAGGCGCTGGTTGAGCTGCCTGCGCAACTGGCGATTGCCCGGGTCGGCGAGCAGCGCCTGGATGTCGCTGTCCAGCGCCAGCAGCGCGGGCACTGAGCGGAAGCGCTCGACCTGGGTATGGATCGCCTGGGCATACAGTTCCAGCTGCCCCTGCGATTCCTGCCCGCGCTCGGCCCAGGCGCGCTGCTCGGCCAACCGCCCGGCCCAATACATGCTGAGCAGCAGGCCGACGAGAATCAGCGCCACGATCAGGCTGACACGGAAGCGGTTGGGAAGGGCAGGCATGGCTTGGCTCGCGAAGGGACGCGTCGATGGTAAGCGAAAGCCGTGGTCGGTGTAGATCCGACCGGCGAGGCAATCGCCACCAAAGTCTTGATCCAAGCCGGTAGAGGCAAAGTGCCGTCATTCATATACTTGGCGAGTCCGCTGGGTCGCGAGCGGGAGACGATTGTGCGGCCATCAGCGTCGCTCAATCGGTCGAGGTCGCCTTGCTCAGGAAAATTCTGGTCAGCCAGCTGCGTTTCGGAATGTACGTGCATGCGCTGGAAGGCAGCTGGTTCGATCACCCGTTCTGGCGCAGCAAATTCCTGCTGAGCGACCCGGCCGATCTGCAAGCATTGCGCAGCAGCGGCATCCAGGCGGTATGGATCGACCTGAACAAGGGCGTCGATGTCGAAGCGGCGACTCCACCCGCCGCCGAGGCGCAACCTCTGGCGGCACCGCCGGATCCTGCCCTGCTGCAGCCGGACGTGGAAAGCGTCGCGCCGACACAGCCGTGCAGCGTGCAGGACGAACTGCAGCGGGCGAGTCGACTGCTCAAGCGCTCCAAGGAACAGGTGACCTCGCTGTTCACCGAGGCGCGACTGGGTAAGGCCGTCGACCCGCAGCAATGCCTGCCGCTGGTGGAGCAGATCTCCGCGTCCCTGGCGCGCAACGGCTCTGCGTTGCTCGGCCTGGCGCGGCTGAAGACCAAGGACGAATACACTTACATGCACTCGGTGGCGGTGTGCGCACTGATGGTCGCGCTCGCCCGCCAGCTCGGCCTGCCCGAGGACCAGGTGCAGGAAGCCGGCATGGCCGGGCTGCTGCACGACATCGGCAAGATGGCCATGCCGCTGGATGTGCTCAACAAGCCGGGCAAGCTGAGCGAAGACGAGTACGCCATCATGCGCAGCCACCCCGAGCGCGGCCACGCCATGCTGCTCGCCGCGCTGACCTCGGTATCCGACGCGGTGCTGGACGTCTGCCTGCATCACCATGAAAAGGTCGACGGCACCGGCTATCCGCACCGGCTGGCGGGCGAAAAGATCAGCCTGTTGGCGCGCATGGGCGCGATCTGCGACGTGTACGACGCAATCACCTCGAATCGCCCGTACAAAGCGGCCTGGGACGCCTCGGGTTCGTTGGCGCGCATGGCCCAGTGGCAGGGACATTTCGATACGCGCCTGCTGCATGCCTTCGTACGTGCCGTAGGCATCTACCCGCTGGGCTCGCTGGTACGGTTGCAGTCGGGGCGGCTCGGCGTGGTCATCGAGCATCATCCGCAGCAGCTGACGGCGCCCCGGCTGAGGCTGTTCTACTCCACGCGCACCCGGGCAGCGATTCCGCTCGAGGAACTGGAGCTGTCAAACCCGCAGTGCAGCGACCGCATCGTCGGTCGGGAAGACCCTGCCGACTGGGGCTTCAGCGACCTGGACGAGCTCTGGCGCTAGATTGGCGGTCGTCAAGGCGGGCGCTTGTCGCTAGACTAGCGCCCCCGAACGCGACTCGCCCGGCGAGTCGCTCAGCAACAGAGCCCGTATTGCCCATGACCTGGCTGCCTGGTCCGCCATAGCGCTGTGCCCCCCTCGCGTCATCCTGCGACTGCCTGTCATGGGGTAGTCGTACGCTGCTGTCCGCGCGTATTGCCCAGCGACAGCTGAACCATTCAAACCAAAAAATCTCGCCTTGTATCGCTGCCGACCGCCCATGGTCTGCATGGTGGTGCTTTTGCTCTGGATAGTCCGATGTTGCAAACGATCAAACAAAACTGGTTCTCCAATCTCCGTGGCGATCTGCTGTCCGGTCTCGTCGTCGCCCTGGCGCTGATTCCCGAAGCCATCGCTTTCTCCATCATCGCCGGGGTCGATCCGCGGGTCGGCCTGTATGCCTCGTTCTGTATCGCGGTGGTGATCGCCTTCGTCGGTGGGCGCCCCGGGATGATCTCCGCCGCCACCGGCGCCATGGCGCTGCTGATGGTGACCCTGGTGCGCGAGCACGGCCTGCAGTACCTGCTGGCAGCGACGCTGCTCTGCGGCCTGTTGCAGATCGGCGCCGGCTACCTGCGTCTCGGCTCGCTGATGCGCTTCGTCTCGCGCTCGGTGGTCACCGGCTTCGTCAATGCGCTGGCCATCCTGATCTTCATGGCCCAGCTGCCCGAGCTGACAGGCGTCACCTGGCACGTCTACGCCATGACCGCCGCGGGTCTGGGCATCATCTACCTGTTCCCCTATGTGCCGAAGCTCGGCAAGGTCATCCCGTCGCCGCTGGTATGCATCCTCAGCATGACCGCCGTGGCAGTTTATTTCGGCCTGGATATCCGCACCGTCGGCGACATGGGCGAGCTGCCCGATACCCTGCCGGTCTTCCTCTGGCCGGAAGTGCCGCTCAACCTCGAAACCCTGGCGATCATCTTCCCGTACTCGGCAGCGCTGGCCGTGGTCGGCCTGCTGGAGTCGCTGATGACCGCAACCATCGTCGACGAGCTGACCGATACCAGTAGCGACAAGAACCGGGAGTGCAAAGGGCAGGGCGTGGCCAACATCGTTTCCGGTCTGTTCGGCGGCATGGCCGGCTGCGCGATGATCGGCCAGTCGGTGATCAACGTGAAATCAGGCGGCCGCACCCGGCTGTCGACGCTCGTCGCCGGCGTGGTGCTGTTGCTGATGGTGGTGTTCCTGAGCGACTGGGTCGGCCAGATTCCCATGGCCGCGCTGGTGGCGGTGATGATCATGGTTTCGATCGGCACCTTCAGCTGGGATTCCGTGCGCAACCTCAAGCACTACCCGCTCTCGACCAACATCGTCATGGTGGTCACCGTGGTGGTGGTGGTCTTCACCCACAACCTGGCCTACGGTGTACTGGCTGGCGTATTGCTCGCGGCGATGTTCTTCGCCAACAAGGTGGGACACTACCTGAGCATCGACTCGGAGCTGGATGCCGACGCCAGCGGCCGTCGCTATCAGGTGGTCGGCCAGGTGTTCTTCAGCTCGGCCGACAAGTTCACGGCTGCCTTCGACTTCAAGGAAGCGCTGAGCCGGGTGACCATCGACCTGTCGCGGGCGCATTTCTGGGACATCACCGCGGTCTCGGCACTGGACAAGGTGGTACTCAAGTTCCGCCGCGAGGGCACCGAGGTCGAGGTGCTGGGTCTCAATGAAGCCAGCGCGACCATCGTCGACCGCTTCGGCGTGCACGACAAACCCGACGCCATCGACAAGCTGATGAGCCACTGACCAGGAGAACGACAATGACCCACGTAATGGCCTGTATCGACGGCTCCCCGCAAGCAGCCGCGGTCTGCGATTGTGCCGCCTGGGCCAGTCAACGGCTGGGCGCGCCGCTGACATTGCTGCACGTGCTGGATCGCCGGCAGTTCCCGGTGTCGGGCGACCTGAGCGGCATCATCGGCCTCGGCAGCCGTGAATTCCTTCTGCAAGAACTGGCCACCCTGGACGAGAAACGCGCCAAGCTGGCGCTGGAGGAGGGCCGCATGATGCTCGATGCGGCGCGCCAGCGGGCGATTTCCGCGGGTGTCGCCCAGCCCGAGTGCCGTCAGCGTCACGGCGATCTGGTCGAGACCCTGCGTGACCTGCAGAACGACACTCGGCTACTGGTGATCGGCCGCCAGGGTGAAGACAGCGGCGACGACATCCAGCACATCGGCAGCCAGCTGGAGAGCGTGATCCGCACCATGCATCGGCCGATGCTGGTCACCGTCGGTCAGTTCACGCCGCCGCGCAGCCTGATGCTCGCCTTCGACGGCAGCGCCACGACACTCAAGGGGGTCGAGATGCTGGCTGCCAGCCCGCTGTTCAAGGGGCTACCGATCCATCTGGTGATGGTCGGCAGCGAAGACGACGCGGTGCTGACGCAGCTGAACGCAGCGCGCGATGCGTTGGCCGCTGGTGGTCTCGAGGTACACACCGCCATCCGCGCCGGCGAAGTCGAGCCGACCTTGCATGCCTATCAGGCCGAGCACGGTATCGACCTGCTGGTGATGGGCGCCTACGGCCACTCGCGCATTCGCCAGTTCTTCGTTGGCAGCACCACCACCAGCATGATCCGCACGACCCGCACGCCGCTGCTGTTGCTGCGCTGATCAAGCGCCTCGCGCCCCCGAACAGCGGCGCTCAGCGGTAAAGGTCGGCACGGGTCCAGGGCAGTTCGTGGCCGCCATCGGGCAACGGTTTGGTGGCGAGAATCTGATGCAGGTCGATCCAGTCGCGGCGAAAGCCATAGGAACAACCTGCCAGGTACAGTCGCCAGATCCGCAGCGCCCGCTCCGGCACCAGCGCCTGGGCCTCCGCCAGCCGCGCTTCCAGCCGTTCGCTCCACAGCTGCAGCGTGCGCGCGTAATGCAGGCGCAGGCTTTCGACATCCACGATTTCCAGCCCCGCCTCGCTGATGCAGCTGCTGATGCCCACCAGGTGCGGCAGCTCGCCGTGGGGAAACACGTAGCGATCGATGAACTCGCCGGCGCCATGGGCCACCGGGCGGCCGTCCAGGTGGCGCGAGGTGATGCCATGGTTGAGCACGAGACCGCCAGGCCGGACCGCGCCGAACAGCCGCTGGCAGTACAGCGGCAGATTGGCATGGCCGACGTGCTCGAACATGCCGACGCTCACCACCTTGTCGAAACGGCCGTCCTGCGGCAGGTCACGGTAGTCCATCAGCTCCAGCTGCACGCGGTCCTGCAGCCCCTCGGCTGCCACCCGCTCGCGGGCCAGCGCCAGTTGCTCGCGGCTGAGGGTGATCCCGAAAACCTCGGCGCCGAACTCGCGCGCGGCGAAGCGCGCCAGCCCGCCCCAGCCGCAGCCCACGTCGAGCAGGCGATCGCCCGGCTTGAGCCGCAGCTTGCGGCAGATCAGCCGCAGCTTGGCCTGCTGCGCCTGATCGATATCCTCCTCACCAGTCTCGAAGTACGCGCAGGAATAGACCATGTCGCGGTCCAGCCAGAGCCGGTAGAAGTCGTTCGACAGGTCGTAGTGATAGGAAATGGCTTCGGCATCGGTGGCCTTGTCATGCGCCTCGCGCGTGGGCGTTGCGAAGTCATCCACGGACAACGCGCGACTGATGACGTCGCCGATGTAGATGACCTCTTCCACCGGTCCGAGCAGGTCGATATGCCCCTCGACATAGGCTGCGCCGAGCACATCCAGGCTGGGGCGCGCCAGTTGTGTGACGAGGTTGGGGTCTTTTATGACCAGCGTGACAGAGGGGGCGGGGCCGATATCCATCTCTTTGCCATCCCACAACTGCAGCTTCAGCGGCAGGCCGAGGTCTTTCAGGGCCGGTAGCAATGTCGCCAGCATGCGTAGATCTCCTATCTGTGCATTGTTCAAAAATGCTAGACCATGAGTTCCAAACTGTAGGCTATGGTCATGATAGTTTCCTGCTATAGCCGGATATGAGCGCAAATGCGCCGCTTCGCGCGCAGTTGCGAGCGCGTCCGCAAGGAGATGCTTGATGAGCGAACCGAGTCCCCGGCGCGTACTGATTCTGGTCGCCAGCGGCCCCAGCACTCCGGCGCGCTGCGCCGCACCGTTTCACATCGCCACGCTGCTCGCCTGCATGGATGCCGAGGTGACGCTCTACCTAACGGGCGAGGGCGTGCAGCTGGCGCGCCGTGAAGTGGCCGAAACGCTGCGCGCAGTGGATGGCGGCGAGCCCTTGCTGCATTTCATCCGCAACGCCAAGCAGGCCGGCGCGCGGCTGCTGATGTGTCGCCAGCCCGGTGTCCAGCTCGACCCCGCCACGCTGATCGCCGAGCTGGATGAAATCTCCAGTGGCGGCGAGCTGGCGCAGATGATCCTCGAATACGAACGGGTGCTGACCCTATGAATCTGCACGGCCTGGAGTTTCCCGACTCGCTGCGCTACGCGCCGGAGCACAGCCTGTGGCTGCGCGAAGAGGCCGACGGCAGCGTCACCCTTGGCCTGACCGCTTACGGTTGCGCGCTCTATGGCGAGATATTCGCCTTCACCCCCAAGCGCGTCGGCGCCCGCATCGAGCGTGAGCGCAGCTTCGGCGTGGTCGAGTTCGCCAAGGCCGCGTCCTCGGCGCGTAGCCCGGTCAGCGGCGAGCTGCTGGCAGTGAACGAAGCGCTACTCGAGCGACCGGCGCTGATCAATCAGGACTGCTACGGCGATGGCTGGATGGTCCGCCTGAAGCCGGAGGGCTGGGCCACCGTGCGCGAGGAGTTCCCGCTGGGCAAGGCAGCCGAAGCCGCCATCGACGAACGCATGCGCCTGGACAATTTCGACCCGGCCAACGCCCATGTGCAGGCGCTGCAGTGGAAATAAAGGTGCTGCAGGCTAGGTAACCTGGCTTCGGCCCAACATCCCAACAAAAATGTCGAGGTGCAATCCCGATTGCGCCGCGATAGG
Organism: Stutzerimonas frequens; assembly: GCF_024448335.1. Classification (GTDB taxonomy): domain Bacteria; phylum Pseudomonadota; class Gammaproteobacteria; order Pseudomonadales; family Pseudomonadaceae; genus Stutzerimonas; species Stutzerimonas frequens. Next base: position 509,180 of record NZ_JAMOHM010000001.1, on the reverse strand, counting down.
CGCTCAGGATTTGTCCGGCGTGGAGCTGTCCAGCACCTTGTCACAGCTTTGCTTGATCGCATGGTCCAGCTGTCGAATGCAGATATCGATCGCCAGATCGCGGGTGCGCTTGTTCGCCCACTCCAGCTCGGCCAGCGTCTCGATCAGATCCTGATGGCCGTTCTCGTTGAGCAGCATGCCGTGCTGAACGATGAGCGTTCTGCCCTGAAAATTCAGCTGCACCGGATCGCGCCCCACAAGGGATGCGCCAGCAGCCAGCAGACAATCGATATGGTCCCGTAGCGCATGCAATGCACGACGCTCATCGATCCGGTCACTCAAAACGTCTCTCCTGTCCCTGGAAAGAAAAGCTGCGATTCTGACGCGCTTCGCACGATATGGCGATAGCGTTTTGATATCGCCTGGCAGGTCAGACTGCCGCACGCACAAGGAAAACTGACGGCTTGGGAGAGCTGTGGAAGAGGGGGGATATGGCGGAAGGCAGTGAGAGTCGAACTCACCCGGGAACGGCTGCCGTCCCCAACCGGGGTTGAAGCCCGGCCGCACCACCGGGTGCGATTGCCTTCCATCACGATTGCCAGGCAACGTGGTAATTCCCCATAGGCACTGGCGCCACCGTTACGCAGGCAGGACGAAAGCTAACACGTCTGCACCGATTAGTGGCAGCATCGGCCAACTGCGAGGTCGGTCACACACAGGCCAACCGATCGCCAAGGAAGTGACTAGGCGCTGGTACGCCCGAGTACATGGAACAAGGTACGGTTAGAGGACAGATCACATGGATAGGCGTGATATTGACGAGCAGCTGAGCAATCTCAGCTTCGACATGGATGAGGAAATCGACGATCGCAACGAGCGTCGCGGCTGGAGTCGATCCAGCGTTCAACACGCCCACCGTCCAATGGATACCAGCCAAGCCATTATCCTAGCGGCGATCATCATTGTCGGCGGCATATGGGGCGGGAAGCTGCTCTACGACTATGTCCAGGAACAGCGGATGCGAGCTGCCGTCCATGAAGCTGCTCTCTATATGCAGCACGCCCTCAAACAAGCCGAGCAGAGCACCCGCCAGTCGCAAATTGAGATGCGGCAACGAGCGGCCGCAGAAGCCAACGCGCGAGCCCAGCAGCAAGCTCAGCAGCAAGCCAGTCGCCAAGCCGAGCTAACGAGAATCCAGCAGGAAAAACGCTACCGATCCGCTGAGTGCCAGTTCTGGTGGCAACAACATAAGCAAAATCCTACAGAGCGAAACATAAAGAAGAAAACCGAAGCATGCGGGGTCGGTTCTGGCTTCTAAGCCACATGGTTACCAGGGGAGGGCGTTAAGTGTCGGATTTCGAGCAGAACCAAAAGAACATTGACGGCTTATCAAAGCTTGGCGTTCCCGTTGTATCAGCACCTCCACAAGTAAATTTGGAATATATGCGCATCGGTGGCAAGCAATCTTCACTGGTAAACGCGCAACGGGGAATCAATACAGCGCTTCAGAACGGCAAGATATCGATAAAATTTTCTGAGCCTATCTGGATATATGATCTTACGGTATGGATAAAAGAAGAAGATAAATCCAAAGCCCGACAACTCACAAATCACGTGTCGGTGCGGCTGGTCTATGCGCGCGGGGGTGAAAGGGAAATCCCACTAAACGTTTTTGAAAGATATTTGGATTGCTATCCAAAAGATTTTCTCATCGAAATAGAGATAAAGTTCTTTGATATAAAGCGCACAATTTTTTCTAAGCCTCCCGCATGCGAAAAAATACAAATTACTGGATTAAACGCTGACGATTTTTCAGAATTCTGCACAAATACAGCAAGCACATTAGAGATTGCTAATACATTTAGCAATACCAAAATAAAGCTGCTTGGTGAGCTAAAAGAATTAAATAACCAGATAAGCGAAAGTGACACTGCGGCCTTGGAAAAGAATAAAGAATTGGCCGAGGTTATATCCGATTTAGAACGGAATCGCGAGAAGTTGTCTCATAGCGAAATAGAGCTTTCTCGATCGGAAGCAAAAGTAGGTGTGCTAAACAAGCAGTCTGCAGACCTAGAACAGAGACTCCGGGAGAACGAGAGATTAAATCAGCATCTTATCGAAAACATTCAAGATAATCGAGAAGAGCTTCAGGCATTGCTCGCGAATAAAAACGTGTTTATGGAAGAATTTAGTGCGTACGTAGAGCAGGGTAAAGGCAATATAAATTCATACTTTTGGGTGGGTGGCGCGCTATTGCTTGTAGTGGCTTTCTGTCTGTGGCGACTTGTAGCGTCAGCTGTGGCTCTTTCAAACGATCCTGCGATACTTGAAACTGTTAGCGCCTTTGATCTGTTTGTCTCTAGGTTGCCCTTAGCATTCTTGCTGGGGTCAGTGATGATTATATGCTTGAGAATACTTTTTGTATTGCTGTCAAAAGTATTTGAAATACATCAGGAAAGGCTTTTGCTGGCTAAGCTTTCGATTCTTGCCAAAGATAATAGTTTCTTCTCAGCTAATGGGCTTGATATTGCAGGCGAGCTAATTTACAACAAGCGGGTTTCGCTAAAGATGGAGCTTCTAAAAGAGTTCCTTGCAGGAAATTATCGCGGCGCAGTCGAGAAGGAAAGCGAAATAAAAAACTCATTTCAGAAGTTTAAAGATGATTTTATAAAGGCAAAGGCAGCTGAGGCAAAAGTAGATGAAGCCTCTGACGAGCTGAATACAAAATAAACTAAGCTAAAGCACGCGAATTCGGCGAAGGCGAAGTGTCGAAAACACAGGCTGACAATCGCCATAGTCCACTGATGGATAAGCAGAAACAGGATTTGAAGCCCGGCCGCACCACCGGGTGCGATTGCCTTCCTTATCTGGTCTTGATGTGGGAAAGGAAGCGGCGACCAGCCTACCCCAGGCCTGACTGGATCGCCAAGGCGCTGTTCTGGCGGACTTTGCGCTCGTTGCCGAAGCGGCGGGTGAGGCCGATGCGGTCGAAGTGTTCGAGCAGCTGGATGCTGCGTTTGCGGCCGAGCTGGATGCGGTCGCGGAAGGCGGCGGCGCGGATCACGCCGCTTTGCGCTTCCAGTTGCAGTACATGCCCCGCGAGTTGGCGAATGGTGAACTCGGGGTAGAACAAATCTTTCACCACCTGTTGCAGCAGGCCGAGACGGGCGAGCTTGCGTAGCAGGTTGCGCATCTGCGTTTCGTCGACGCCGAGGTCGCGGGCCAGGTCGCGGACCCAGGGTGGGTCGAAATGGCCGGCTTCGAGCAGTGGCCACAGGCGCGCTTTCAAATCTTCTTCCGCATCGCTCAGGCGCACCCGGTGATCGGGGCGGTGCAGCCACGGGCCGCTGGTTTCGATGCGGCCGGCGACCAGTGCCTGCTCCAGCAGGGCGATGAACACCGGCCGCTCCAGCTGCGGCAGGGCGTAGCGACGCAGGCGATCGCGGTCGGGGCCGAGTTCGTCGGGTTGTTCTTCGTGAAAACGCTGGAGAGAGTCGAGCAACGCGGTTTCGAGTTCGCGCCAGCGGGCCTGGTCGAACAGCCGTGGGCCGAGTCGGGTGCCGACTTCCAATACGCCGTGGGGGAGCTGCCAGCCTTCGCGCGGGCGGTTGAACTGGCGTTCCAGGCCTTGCGGGTCGATGCCATTGGTGGCGCTGGCGAGCAGTGGCGGCAATGCCTGCTCCAGGCTCGGCTGGTCGAGGGCGCGAAGTTGCTCCAGCCGCGCGGCACGACGGCGATTGCGTGGCGGTGCAAAGGGGTCGAGCACACGGCCACCGCCAAGGGTGCGCTGGGCGCACTGGTCGCGCAGGACGATGCGGTCGCCATGTACCGCGTGGCTCGGTGCGTTGAGCAGTAGCTGGGCGAAAGCGCGTTCGCCCGGCGCCAGGCTCGTGCCTTCGAGCAGGGCGACGCGCGCGGTGACGTCCTGGGCGCCGAGGTGTACGTGCACGGGCGTCCAGTGCTTGAGTTCGTGGGCTTCGCCGGGCAGCAGCTGGAAGTCGACGTCGATGCGTTGAGTCGGCGCGTGCAGCAGGGGGTGCAGCAGCCAGTCGCCGCGGTGGATCTGCTCCACTGCCAGCCGCTCACCGGCAAGATTCAGCGCGACGCGCTGGCCGGCATGGGCTTCGTCCGCTTCGCGGTTCTGCGCGTGCAGGCCGCGGACGCGCACGCGTTTGCCGGCGGGGCCGAGAAGCAGTTCGTCGCCGACTCGCACGCGCCCGGCAAAGGCGGTGCCGGTGACCACCACGCCAGCGCCGGTGACGCTGAAGGCGCGGTCGATGGCCAGGCGGAAGTGGCCGCTGTCGCTGCGGGCGGCGGTGCGCGCGGCTTCGTCGATCAGCGCCGCGCGCAGGGCGTCGATGCCATCGCCGCGGATGCTGGAAACCGGAAAGATCGGCGCTCCGGCCAGTGCTCCGGCGGCCAGCAGGTTTTCGATCTGTTGCTCGACTTCGGTGATGCGCCCCGGCTCGACGCGATCGATCTTGGTCAGCGCCACCAGTGCCCGGCGGATGCCGAGCAACTCGACGATGGCCAGGTGTTCACGGGTCTGCGGCATCACGCCGTCGTCAGCGGCCACCACCAGCAGCACGCAGTCGATGCCGCTGGCGCCGGCCAGCATGTTGTGCACGAAGCGCTCGTGGCCCGGCACGTCGATAAAACCGGTGAGGCTGCCTTCGCCGAGGTCGGCGTAGAGGTAGCCGAGGTCGATGGTGATGCCACGCTCGCGCTCCTCGCGACGGCGGTCGCCCTGTTGTCCGGTGAGGGCGTGGAGCAGTGCGGTCTTGCCATGATCGATATGGCCGGCGGTCCCGACGATCAACGGGCCAGCTCCTCTTGCAGGTGCGCCAGTTGCTGGAGAAAGGCCGGTTCGTCGTCCAGTTGGCGCAGGTCGAGCCAGAGGGCGTCGTCGTCGATGCGCCCGAGGACCGGAATCGGCAGGCAGCGCAGCGCTTCTTCAAGCTGACGCAGGCTGCGGCCGCGCAGGCGCTTGGGCTGCTGCGGACGGATGCACAGGGCGGCGCTGGGCAGACGGGCCACCGGCTGCGCGCCGCTGCCGATCATGCCCAGGGCATCGGTTACTGCGACTTGCCAGCTCTCGCCGAGCACGGCGGCCAGCGCCGGAGCAATGCGTTCAGCCTGGGTGCGGATCTCCGCCTGCGGGCGGCTGAGCAGGCGCAGGCTGGTGAGGCGTTCGGCGAGGCGGTCGGGGTCGCGATAGAGGTTGAGCACCGCTTCCAGCGCGGCAAGGGTCAGCTTGTCGACGCGCAGGGCGCGCTTGAGCGGGTTCTTCTTGATCTTCTGGATCAGCGCCTTGCTGCCGACGATCAGCCCGGCCTGCGGGCCGCCGAGCAGCTTGTCGCCGCTGAAGGTGACGATGTCGGCGCCGTCGCGCAGCGCTTCCTGCACCGTCGGCTCCTTGGGCAGGCCCCAGCGCGAGAGGTCGAGCAGGCTGCCGCTGCCCAGATCTTCCAGCAACGGCAGATCGTGGGTATGGGCGATGCGCGCCAGCTCGGCGGTGGCGACGCTGGCAGTGAAACCCTGCACGCTGTAGTTGCTGGTATGCACGCGCATCAGCAGCCCCGAGCGCGGGTTGATGGCCGCTTCGTAATCCTTGGCGTGGGTGCGGTTGGTGGTGCCGACTTCATGCAGCTTCACGCCGGCGCGGGCCATGATGTCGGGGATGCGAAAGGCGCCGCCGATCTCGATCAGCTCGCCACGGGAAATGATGCCTTCCTTGCGTGCACCTAGGCTGTTCAAGGCCAGCAGTACGGCGGCGGCGTTGTTGTTCACCACGGTGACCGCCTCGGCGCCGGTCAGCTCGCGGATCAGCCCTTCGATGAGGTCGTCGCGGTCGCCGCGCTTGCCGGTGGCGAGATCGAATTCCAGGTTGAGCGGGTAGCGCGCGGCAAGGGTGATCGCCTCGATGGCTTCATCCGGCAGCAGGGCGCGCCCGAGGTTGGTGTGCAGCACCGTGCCGGTGAGGTTGAACACTCGGCGCACGCGGCTCTTGTGCTGGCTGGCCAGGCGTTCGCCGGCGCGCCCGGCGAGCACCGCTTCGGACAGTTCCAGCGCGGCCAGCTGGCCACGGCGAGCCGGTTCGCGCAGTTCGTCGAGCAGGTCGCGCAGCGTCGCCAGCAGCGCCTGACGACCATAGCGCTGCTGCAGTGGCTGGCAGGCCGGATCGCGCAGCAGCTTGTCCACCGAGGGCAGATGGCTGCTGCTCATTCCTCGTTCCCCGGTGCCAGCAGCAGGTTGGGTGCCTGGCGGTTGTAGCCCTGATCGGCCAGCAGGAGGTCGAGGTCCAGCGTCGCCAGGTCGGCGGACAGGCTTTCGCCGTCCGGTGCCAATTCGAGATAGAGCTGCTTGAGGTAGCCGTTGCATTCGGGGCAGGCCTCGGCCTTGATGCCGTTGGGCGAGCCTTCGAAGTGCAGGTAGTCGAGCTTCTTGGTGCTGCGGCAGTGGCTGCATTTCAGGCGCACGTAGTGCCATTCGCAGGCGCACAGGGAGCAGACCAGGTAGCGCAGGCCGTTGAGCTGCCCGCGGTGGCGAATCACCCCGGCCATGGGCGGCGCGCCGCAGCAGGGGCAGAGGGTCTGGTCTTCGCGCTCGCGCAGGTCGGAGAGGTCGAGCTGGAGCAGCCAGTGGGTCCAGGCCAGCTGCAGCGCGGCGCCGAGAAAGGGCACCAGCGCCGGCGGCAGGCTGTCGTACTGGCCACTGATCAGCGCCACGGCCCAGGCCTTGCGCTGGCCGCTGTCGGCGCGGCGCAGCTGGTCGACGGCAGCGATCACCGACAGGTTGTCCGGCACCGTGAAGGCATCCAGCCAGGCATCGAGCAGCGGCAGCCACGCCCCTTCGCGCACCAGGGTGTCGGCGGCCAGCGGCGGCATGGCGTGCTTGAAGCATTCGCGGGTGCGTGCAGGGTCGAGCGGTGCGCTGGCAGGCGGGTTGTCCAGCACCTGCTGCTGGGCCTGGCATACGCCGGCGAGCAGGCGCAGGTAGTCGGCCAGCGGATGATCTTCGGCGAGCTTGGTCAGACGCTCGCTGCGCAGGGCGAACAAATCGCGTGGCGGCAGGTTGGTGAAGGGCGGTTTGCTGGCAGCGGCTTCGATCTGCCCGGGTTCGAGAATGGTGCCTGACACGCAGGACTCCTTTTCTTGTGGTATGCCGAACAGCATAGTCCGTCAGCGGTTATCGCTCGGCTTTCGATGGCATGCACGGACGAAGATTCCCGCGGTTGCGGGAACCTTCGTCGCGCTGTGGCGAGGTTTACTTGCGCTGGCTGATCTCCCGGTACCAGGCCGGATGGTGCTTGCGCGCCCAGGCCCGGCTGACGGTGCCGTAGAGCATCGCGCCCATGGAGCCCTTGATCCAGATGGCGGCGTAGATGTGCACGATGATGCTGACGATCAGCACGAAGGCGGCGGCCGCATGCAGCAGGCTGGCCCAGCGCAGCGAGACGATGCCGAAGAAGCTGCTGAAGTACTCGCGCCAGATGACGATGCCGCTGAGCAGCAGCACCAGCATGCTGAGGATCAGCACCCAGAACAGCACCTTCTGCCCGGCGTTGTAGCGGCCGACTTCCGGCAGCTTTTCCTCGCGGTTGTGCACCACGTCGTTGATCTGCCTGAGCCACTGGCGGTCGCGTGCTTCGATGCGGTTGTGCCCGGCGAAGCGGATCGCCAGCCAGAGGAAGAAGACGAACATCGCGACCCCGATGAAGGGGTGCAGGATGCGCGTCCAGGTGCCGCCGCCGAACAGCCCGGAGAGGCCGAACAGCGCCGGATGAAACAGTGCCAGGCCGGACAGCGCGGCGAGCACGAAGAGAATCGCGACGATCCAGTGGTTGGTCCGTTGCGAGGGGTTGTAGCGTTCGATCTCGTTGTTGTTCATCGTTGACTCCTTGAGCGAGCGGACACCGAAGGCGGCCCCGCGAACGGGGCCACGCGGTCAGGGTCGCGGCTCCTTGGGATCGACCACATGCACCGAAGGATCGACCTGGTGCACCACGGGCTCGCTGAGCTCGGCCTTGTCGTCCTCCTCCTCGACGCGGATCGGGCCGACCCGCGTGTAGTGGAAGAAGCCGGCCAGCACCGCCGCGCCCATGCCCAGCAGCGCGAGGGGCTTGGTCACGCCCTTCCACAGGCTGACCAGCGGGCTGATGGTGGGCTCGTCCGGCAGGTCGTTGTACAGCGAGGGCTGATCGGCATGGTGCAGCACGTACATCACGTGCGTACCGCCGACACCATCGGGGTCGTACAGGCCGGCCTGGTCGAAACCGCGTTCCCTGAGGTCGGCGATGCGCCCGGCGGCATGCTCCTTCATGTCCTCCTTGCTGCCGAAGACGATGGCGCCGGTGGGGCAGGTCTTCACGCAGGCCGGCTCCAGTCCGACCGACACCCGGTCGGAACAGAGCGTGCACTTGTAGGCCTTCTTGTCCTTCTCGGAGATGCGCGGGATGTCGAACGGGCAACCGGTGATGCAGTAGCCGCAGCCGATGCAGTGGTCCTGGTTGAAGTCGACGATGCCGTTGGCGTACTTCACGATCGCCCCCGGTGCCGGGCAGGCCTTGAGGCAGCCCGGGTCGGCGCAGTGCATGCAGCCGTCCTTGCGGATCAGCCATTCGAGGTTGCCGCTGCCGGGGTTCTCGTACTCGGCGAACTTCATCACCGTCCAGGATTCGGCGGTGAGGTCGATCGGGTTGTCGTAGGTCCCGTGGCTGGTGCCGACCTCGTCGCGCAGGTCGTTCCATTCCGAACACGCCACCTGGCAGGCCTTGCAGCCGATGCACTTGGAGGTATCGATCAGTTTCGCCACTTCGCCGACCTCGCGGATCGACGGCCGCTCGGTGGTCGTGGCGGAGCGGGCAATCACGTCTTGAGTAGCCATCATGCCTTCTCCACGTTGACCAGGAACGACTTGAACTCCGGCGTCTGGGTGTTGGCGTCACCGACGAACGGCGTCAGCGTGTTGGTCAGGTAACCGTTGCGCGCCACGCCAGCGAAGCCCCAGTGCAGCGGGATGCCGATCTGGTGCACGGTCTTGCCATCCACCGTCAGCGGCTTGATGCGCTTGGTCACCACCGCCACCGCCTTGATGTAGCCGCGGTTGGACGACACCTTGACCCGCTCGCCGGCCTTGATGCCGAGCTCGTTGGCCAGCACCTCGCCGATCTCGACGAACTGCTCGGGCTGGGTGATCGCGTTGAGCCGGCAGTGCTTGGTCCAGAAGTGGAAGTGCTCGGTGAGCCGGTAGGTGGTCGCCGCATAGGGGAATTCCTCCGCCGTGCCGAATAACTCCATGTCGTTCTTGAACACCCGCGCGGCGGGGTTGCTGGTCGCCTGGCGGTTGTCCGGATGCAGCGGGTTGCGCCCGATCGGCGTCTCGAACGGCTCGTAGTGCTCGGGGAACGGCCCCTCGTTCATCTTGTCCACGGCGAACAGCCGCGCCACCCCTTCGGGGTTCATGATGAAGGGGTTCATGCCGGCTTCGGGCGGCGAGTCGACCTTGAAGTCCGGCACGTCGGTGCCGCCCCATTTGCTGCCATCCCACCAGACCAGGCGCTTCTTCTGCGGGTCCCACGGGTTGCCCGCAGGATCGGCCGAGGCACGGTTGTAGAGAATTCGCCGGTTGGCCGGCCAGGACCAGGCCCAGCCAAGGGTCTGGCCCATGCCGTAGGGATCGGCGTTGTCACGCCGGGCCATCTGGTTGCCGGCCTGGGTCCAGGCGCCGCTGAAGATCCAGCAGCCACACGATGTGCTGCCATCGGCGCGCAGCAGGCCGAAGCCGGGCAACTGTTCGCCGGCCTTGGCCAGCAGCGCGCCGCTCTGCGGATCGAGCACATCGCCCAGCGCCTTGCCGTTGTACTCCTTTGCGATCTCCTCGGCGGAGGGCTCCTCGGGCTGGCGGTAGGACCAGTCGATGTTCAGCAGTGGCTCGGCGTAGGCGCCGCCTTCCTTGCGATACAGCTCACGCAGCCGGTGGAACAGTCCGCCCATGATCACCACGTCGGTCTTCGCCTGGCCTGGCGGCTCGGCTGCCTTCCAGTGCCACTGCAGCCAGCGCCCGCTGTTCACCAGCGAACCATCCTCCTCGGCGAAGCAGGTGGTCGGCAGGCGGAACACGGTGGTCTGGATGCTGGCGGTGTCGACGTCGTTGTATTCGCCGGCGTTGCGCCAGAACTCCGAGGTCTCGGTGGCCAGCGGGTCCATGACCACCAGGTACTTGAGCTTGGCCAGCGCCGCGCTGACCTTGGCCTTGTTGGGGAACGAGGCGATGGGGTTGAAGCCCTGGCAGAAATAGCCGTTGACCTGCCCCTGGTACATCATGTCGAAAACCTTGAGCACGTCGTAGCCGGGGATATCCAGCTTCGGCAGCCAGTCGTAGCCCCAGTTGTTCTCCGCCGTGGCGTTCTTGCCATACCAGGCTTTCATCAGGCTGACGTGGAACTTCTCGTAGTGCTGCCAGTAGGACAGCTGCCCTGGGCGCAGCGGCTTGGCGGTGCGCTTGGCGATATAGGCGTTGTAGTCCTGCTCGGCCTCCAGCGGCAGGGTCAGGTAGCCAGGCAACAGGTTGGACAGCAGGCCCAGGTCGGTCAGGCCCTGGATGTTGGAGTGCCCGCGCAGGGCGTTCATGCCGCCACCAGGCATGCCGATGTTGCCGAGCAGCAGTTGCACCATGGCGCCCGTACGGATCATCTGCGAGCCGACCGAGTGCTGGGTCCAGCCCAGGGCGTACATGATCGTCATGGCCTTGCCCGGTGCCGAGGTCTCGGCGATGGTTTCCCAGACCTGGAGCATCCTGTCCTGCGGCGTACCACAGATGTTGCTGACCACCTCCGGGGTGTAGCGGCTGTAGTGTTGCTTGAGCAGGTTGTAGACGCAGCGTGGGTGAGTGAGGCTCTTGTCAACGCGGGCGAAGCCGTCCTCATCCAGCTCGTAGCTCCAGGTGGATTTGTCCGGGTAGCTGCGCTTCTCGGCGTCATAGCCGTTGAACAGGCCGTCCTCGAAGCCGAAGCCTTCCTTCACGATGAACGCGACATCGGTGTAGTTGACCACGTACTCGTGCTGGATCTTGTCGTTCTCCAGCAGGTAGTTGATCAGCCCGCCGAGGAAGGCGATGTCGGTACCGGTACGGATCGGCGCATACAGGTCTGCGACCGAGGCCGAACGGGTGAAGCGTGGATCGACCACCACCAGCCGCGCCTTGTTGCGCGCCTTGGCCTCGGTGACCCATTTGAAGCCGCACGGGTGCGCTTCGGCGGCGTTACCGCCCATGATCAGGACCAGATCGGCGTTCTGGATATCGCTCCAGTGATTGGTCATGGCTCCACGGCCAAACGTCGGGGCAAGACTTGCCACCGTCGGGCCGTGTCAGACACGTGCCTGGTTATCGAATCCCAGAATGCCGAGTGAACGCACCACTTTGTGGGTGATGTAGCCGGCCTCGTTGGAGGACGCCGAGGCGGCGAGGAAACCGGTGCTCAGCCAGCGGTTGACCGTCTGGCCCTTGTCGTTGCGCTCGATGAAGTTGGCGTCGCGGTCGTCCTTCATCAGTCGGGCGATACGGTCGAGGGCATCGCTCCACTCGATGCGCTTCCACTCGTTGCTGCCCGCTTCGCGGACTTCCGGATGGGTCAGGCGGTTGGGGCTGTGGACGAAGTCGAGCAGGCCGGCGCCTTTCGGGCACAGGGTGCCGCGGTTGACCGGGTGATCGGAGTCGCCTTCGATATGGATGATGTTCTGCGCGACGTTCTTGCCGCCGCTGCCCTGGCTGTAGAGGATCAGCCCGCAGCCGACGGAACAGTAGGGGCAGGTGTTGCGGGTTTCACGGGTGTTGGTCAGTTTGAAATGCCGGATCGACTCGGCATATGCCGTCGGTGGGGCCATGCCCAATGCCGCCATGCTCGACGCCCCAAGGCCCACACCGCAGACCTTGAAGAACTGTCGACGGTTCATGTCCATCGGTGTTCTCCTTCTCATCAGGCTGGAACGCCGATACTTTGCCGGCGTCTGCTTTAGCAGCTTAGCCAAGCTTTCAAGAAGTGAAGGATTAATGCTGCGCTTCGCTTGTGCCCGCAATCGCAAGGATGCCTAGGATGGACCGGCTGGGCACTCAGGCGCCGGCCGGCCTGGCGAGCTGGTTCTTCCATTCCCGTGGCGACTGCCCGGCTTGCGCCTTGAATGCACGTGACAGCGCCGCTTCGCTGCCGTAGCCGACCTCGGTGGCGATCACCTTCAGCGGTCGCCCTCGCTGCAGCGCCTTCTGTGCCAGACGCACGCGCCAGCCCTGCAGGTACTGGCCGGGCGTCTGCCCGAGCGTTTCGCGGAAGGTGGTGGCGAACACGCTGCGCGACATCCCGGCGACGCGGGCGAGCTCTTCGAGCGTCCAGTCCTGCGCTGGCGCTTCGTGCATCGCCACCAGCGCGTTGCGCAAACGCGGATGGGCGAGGCCTGAGAGCAGTCCGCCGCTGACCTCGTCGCTTTCCATCAGCTGACGCAGGATCTGGATCATCACCACCTCCACCAGGCGCTCGATCAGCGCCATGCGCCCGCAGCGCTGTTCGAAGGCCTCCTCGAACAGCAGCGAGAGCACCGGCTCGGCACCCATGACGCCATCCAGCGGCAGGCAGACCAGATCGGCCAGCGCCGAGGCGATCGGGTTGGCACTGCCGCCCTCGAACGCCAGGTTTGCGCAGACCATGTCCACCTCGCAGCCCGGCGCGGTGATGAAGCGGTGCGTCAGCGGCCGCGGAAACAGCAGCAGGCTCGGTTGCGAGACCTGCAGCACCTCGCGCCCATAGCGGACTTCCACCTCGCCGCGGCGTATTAGGTGCAGTTGCCCGTGCACGCCATCGCTCTGCAGCGTGTTGATGCCACACAGCGGCCCGGCATTGAACACCTGGGCGTGCATCGGGAAGTGCGTCATCAACGCAGCGAGGCGATCGGACATGTAAGTACTCCTGATCAAGTTTCCCGGACTTTACGTCACCAACAGTTTTTTCTGGTGAGCAGAATAGCGCTTACCGGACAACACCGCTCCGGCAACTTCAGAAAACAGGAGTCACCGCCATGTCCATCGAGAAGATCCTCTACACCGCTACTGCCACCGCCACCGGCGGCCGGGAAGGTCGCGCCACATCGTCCGACCAGGCGCTCGACGTGCAGCTGTCCACGCCGCGTGAGCTGGGCGGCGCCGGTGGTGCCGGGACCAACCCCGAGCAGCTGTTCGCCGCCGGATATTCGGCCTGCTTTCTCGGTGCCCTGAAGTTCGTCGCCGGCAAGCAGAAGGTCGCCCTGCCGGCCGATACCCGCATCACCGGCAAGGTCGGCATCGGCCAGATTCCCACCGGCTTCGGCATCGAGGCCGAGCTGACCATCAGCGCCCCCGGCATCGCCCGCGACGTGCTGCAAGCGCTGGTCGAGCAGGCCCACGTGGTCTGCCCCTACTCCAACGCCACCCGCGGAAACATCGACGTCACGCTGATCCTCGCTGACTGAATCCAGACCACTTTATCTACGAACAGGAGACCCACACCATGAACTCGATCACTCGCACCTTCGCCCTCTCGCTGCTGGCCATCGCGCTGCAACCCGCCTTCGCCGCCGAGGCCGCACAACCGGTGAAGCCCGGCAGCAGCGTAGTCGCCGCGCAGACCGCCAGCACCATCACCACCGCCGATGGCGTGCAGCTCTACTACAAGGACTGGGGGCCGAAGGATGGCCCGGTGGTTACCTTCAGCCACGGCTGGCCGCTGAGTTCCGACAGCTGGGAATCGCAGATGATGTTCCTCGCTTCGCAGGGCTATCGAGTGGTCGCTCATGACCGTCGCGGCCATGGCCGTTCCAGTCAGCCCTGGGAAGGCAACGACATGGACCACTACGCCGACGATCTGGCCGCGGTGATCGAGGCACTGGACCTGCAGGACGTGACCCTGGTCGGCTTCTCCACAGGTGGTGGCGAGGTGGCGCGCTACATCGGTCGCCACGGCACCGGGCGGGTGAAAAAGGCTGTGCTGGTCAGCGCTGTGCCGCCGATGATGCTGAAGACCGCGGATAACCCGGGTGGTCTGCCGCTGGAAATGTTCGACGGCATCCGCAAGGCTTCGCTGGAAGACCGCGCGCAGCTGTATCTGGACCTGGCTTCCGGCCCGTTCTACGGCTTCAACCGGCCGGGCGCCAAGGTTTCCCAGGGATTGATCGACAACTGGCGCGCCCAGGGCATGCAGGCCGGGCACAAGAACACCTACGACTCCATCGCCGCCTTCTCGGCCACCGATTTCCGCGAGGATCTGAAGAAGTTCGATGTGCCGACGCTGGTGATCCACGGTGACGATGATCAGATCGTGCCGCTGGACAGCTCGGGCAAGGCATCCGCAGCGCTGATCGAGGGTGCGCAGCTGATCGTCTATCCCGGAGCCCCGCATGGCCTGACCGACACCCACAAGGAACGCTTCAACAACGATCTGCTGGCGTTCCTCAAGAAGTGATGTGCAGCAGCCTCGTCGAGCGGCTCGGAGCACCGCGCCGCTTGCCGCCCAGAAACGACAAACCCCGCCAGATGGCGGGGTTTGTTTTGCAGACTGCGTTAAGGCAGACCGGATTCTCTACACGACGCCGATCAGGCGTTCTGACGGATACCGACGACCAGCCAGGGCTGGTTCTCGCCCTGCACACGCTCCATGCGCCAGCTTTCGCTGAAGGGCTCGCCCTGGTCGAAGCGCGAAGTCTTAGCCACGCCGCTGAAGGTCAGGGTCGCGGTGGTCTTCTCGGCGTTGTCGTCGACGCCGTCGAGCTGGATCTGCAGATCGTCGATGTAGGTCGACTGATAGGCATCACCGATCTCGGCGCGCTCCTGCTTGAGGAAGCCCAGCAGCTGCGGGGTGACGAACTCGGCGATCTTGTCCATCTCGTTGGCGTCCCAGTGCTGCTGCAGCGAGAGGAAGTGCTCGCGGGCCGCGGCGACGAAGCTCTGCTCGTTGAACCAGGCCGGGGCGTTGATCACCGGAGCGGCGGCGGCCGGGGCGGCGCTGCCACCGAAGATGGAGGTCGCGGGCTGCTGCGGCATCTCGCGCTGCATCGGCGCGTGGCCGGCCATGGCCGGTTGCTGCTGGCGACGACGGGCGGCGAGGAAGCGGAACAGCAGGAAGGCGATCAGGCCGAAGATCAGGATATCCATGAACTGGATGCCCTCGAAGCCATCGCCCATGAACATCGAGGCGAGCAGGCCGCCGGCGGCCAGACCGGCCAGCGGGCCGAGCCAGCGCGAGGCACCGCTGGCGGCAGCGGGCGTCTGACGGCCAGCCTGATTCGGTGCGGCCTGGGTCTGCTGGGGCGCCTGGCGGGTCTGGTGGCTCGGTGCCGAGCCGAAGCTCTTGCCGCCGCCGAAGCGCTTGGCGTGGGCGTCCAGCGCGAAGGTCAGGCTGATACACAGCGCCATGAAAATGCTAAGCACACGTTGCATTGAGTGTTCCCGCTTGAATTAAGTGGAGGTACGCGCGCCATCCTGCCGAGCCGGGCAAGGGTTGGCGAGGGGCAGTATGTTACGAGCTTTTGCTTGCGACCGTTGGTCGCGTTCGGCCAGGCCGACCAAGAGTCGGCTGGCCCTGATCGGCGCGCGGAGCCCGGCGGCTCCGCGCGCACGGCAGGTCAACGCCAGTTGTACAGTTCCTTCTCGGAGATCTCGTGCATCGGCTTGACCTGCGCCTGGAAGGCTTTCATCGACGCCCAGATGCGCCCGTTCAGCTCGCTCTGCGCAGCCAGCTCGCCGAGCACCAGCTCCGACTGCTCCTGCATGGCGCCGAGCACTTCGTCGGGGAAGCGCTTGAGCTCGACGCCCTGCTGCTTGAGCTGATCCAGCGCCAGGGCGTTGTTGTAGACGTAGTCATCCATCATGTCGCGGCTGGCCGCGCGGGTCGCTTCGGTGAGGATCGCCTGCAGATCCTCGGGCAGGGTATCGAACGCCTTCTGATTGACCAGCAGTTCGAGCACCGCCTGCGGCTCCTGCCAGCCGGGGTAGTAGTAATACTTCGCGGCCTTGTGCAGACCGAAGGCCAGGTCGTTGTACGGGCTGACCCAGTCGGTGGCGTCGATGGCGCCGGACTGCAGCGCAGTGAACACCTCGCCGCCAGGCAGGTTGACGGTGGTCGCGCCGAGACGTGTCAGCACTTCGCCGCCGAGGCCCGGCATGCGGATCTTCAGCCCCTTGAGGTCGTCCAGCGAATTGATCTCCTTGTTGTACCAGCCGCCCATCTGCATGCCGGTGTTGCCGACCACCATCGGCTTCACGCCGAACGGGGCATAGGCCTCGTCCCAGAACTTCTGGCCTTCGCCCTTGCTCAGCCAGGCGTTCATCTCGATGGCCGACAGGCCGAACGGCACGGAGGTGAAGAACTGCGCGGTGGGCACCTTGCCCTTCCAGTAGTAGGCAGCGCCGTGGCCCAGTTCGGCGGTGCCGCGCGAAACGGCATCGAACACTTCCAGCGCCGGCACCAGTTCGCCGGCGGCGTAGACCTTGATGGTCAGGCGACCGTCACTCATCACCTTGACGCGCTCGGCCAGGCGTTCGGCGGCGGTGCCCAGGCCCGGGTAGTTCTTCGGCCAGGCGGTGACCATCTTCCAGGTGTAGGTTTTGGCGGGTTCGCTGGCGGCCTGCTGGCCGGTGGTTTCGACTTTCTTGTCGTCGTTGCAACCGGCAAGGCCGAGGGTGGCAAGCAAGGCAGCGGCAGCACCGAACAGATGGCGGCGTTTCATGGGTCGGTATCCTTGGAAGATTCTTCTTATAAGAGTGGCTGGTTGGTATGGCGGATTGACGTTAGCGTCAACCTCACAGGGCTTCAAGTTTCGCGTAGCTGAGCATCAGCCATTTGCTGCCCTCGTCCTCGAAATTCACCTGCACCCGCGCCTGGGCGCCGGCGCCTTCGAAGTTGAGGATGGTGCCTTCGCCGAACAGCGAATGGCGTACGCGCTGGCCGAGGTTGAACGGTGTTTCCGGCACGCCGGCGCCGTCGAACAGCGACGAGCCGCTCATGCTCTTGCCGCTGAACGAGCGCGTCACCGTGTTGCTCAGCCGCACTTCCTGCACCAGCGCCGGCGGAATCTCGCGGACGAAGCGCGAGACCTTGTTGTAGGTCTCGCTGCCGTACAGCCGGCGTGTTTCGGCGTAGGTGATCACCAGCTGCTGCATGGCGCGGGTGATGCCGACGTAGGCCAGGCGGCGTTCCTCTTCCAGGCGGCCGGATTCCTCCAGGCTCATCTTGTGCGGGAACAGGCCTTCTTCCATGCCGACCAGGAACACCAGCGGGAACTCCAGACCCTTGGCGCTGTGCAGGGTCATCAGCTGCACGCTGTCCTCGTGATCGCCGGCCTGCTGCTCGCCGGCCTCCAGCGAGGCGTGGTCGAGGAAGGCGGCCAGCGGCGACTGGATGTCGTCGTCCTCTTCGCTGTAGTTGTCGAAGGCGCGGGCGGCGGAGACCAGTTCCTCGAGGTTTTCCACCCGCGCCTGGGCCTTCTCGCCCTTTTCGTCGCGGTGGTAGGCGAGTAGCCCGGATTCCTCGATGACCAGCTGCGCCATGCTGTGCAGCGGCAGTTTCTCGACCTTCAGCGCCAGGGTGTCGACCAGCTCGACGAAGCCGTTCAGCGCGCTGGCGGCGCGCCCGGACACCGCCTTGGTGCCGACCGCCTGGTGCAGCGCAGCCCACATCGACAGGCCCTGTTCACGGGCCAGCTGGCGCAGGCATTCGACGGTCTTCTCGCCGATGCCGCGGGCCGGCACGTTGATCACCCGTTCCAGCGCCGCGTCGTTGTCGCGGGTCTGGATCAGGCGCAGGTAGGCCATGGCGTTCTTGATCTCGGCACGCTCGAAGAAGCGCTGGCCGCCGTAGATGCGGTAGGGGATCTTCTCGCGCAGCAGCGCCTCTTCCAGCACCCGCGACTGGGCGTTGGAGCGGTAGAGGATGGCGATCTCGCTGCGGCTCATGCCGTCGCGGATGGCCTTCTCGATGCTCTCGACCACGTAACGCGCTTCGTCGTGCTCGTTGAACGCGGCGTACAGGCTGATCGGCTCGCCCTCGCAGCCGGAGGTCCAGAGTTCCTTGCCGAGGCGACCCTGGTTGTTGGCGATCAGCGCGTTGGCGGCCTTGAGGATGCAGGCGGTGGAGCGGTAGTTCTGTTCCAAGCGGATGGTTTCGGCATCCGGGAAGTCGGCGCTGAACTGGTGCAGGTTCTCGATGCGCGCGCCGCGCCAGCCGTAGATCGACTGGTCGTCGTCGCCGACCACCATCAGGCTCTCGCCGCCCTTGGCCAGCAATCGCAGCCAGGCGTACTGGACGGCGTTGGTGTCCTGGAACTCGTCCACCAGCACATGGCGGAAGCGCCGCTGGTAGTGCTCGAGCAGGCCGGGGTGGTCGCGCCACAGATCCAGCGCACGTAGCAGCAGCTCGGAGAAGTCGATGACGCCGGCGCGGGCGCAGGCCTCTTCATAGGCCTCGTAGATCTTCAGCTGGGTGGCGAGGAACAGATCACCGCCGGCCTGGATGTTGCGTGGGCGCAGCCCTTCGTCCTTCTGCGCATTGATCCACCACTGTGCCTGGCGCGCCGGCCAGCGCTGCTCGTCGAGGCCGAGCTCGCGGATCACCCGCTTGACCAGGCGCTGCTGGTCGTCGGAATCGAGAATCTGGAAATTCTCCGCCAGCTTCGCCTCGCGCCAGTGCGCACGCAGCAGGCGATGGGCCAGGCCGTGGAAGGTGCCGACCCACATGCCCTGCGGGTTGACGTGCAGCAGCTGCTCGATACGCTGGCGCATTTCCGCGGCCGCCTTGTTGGTAAAGGTCACCGACAGGATCGAGTGCAATGATGCGCGCTCGACCTGGTGCAGCCAGGCGATGCGGTGCACCAGTACACGGGTCTTGCCCGAGCCGGCGCCGGCCAGCACCAGTTGCCGGCCCAGCGGCGCGGCCACGGCCTGGCGCTGGGCATCGTTGAGGGAATTCAGGAGAAGGGAGAGATCGTCATGCATCGCGGCATTCTATTGGAAATGCCCGCGCTGCGCTCGCCCTGCGGTCCGTTTGACCGAGCACCATGCATCGCGGCGGGAGCATGCTTCGCCTTATGGCTTATGCCGGAACTCCGTTGGTCGGTGAGCACGGCCCACAGACCAATTTCCGATGCAGCATGTATGACGCGAGACTAGCAACGTGCCATTATCGGCCGTGTTTTGGTTCCGAGAGAGCCTGATTCGGGTGCAGTTATTACTAGAACAACAGACATGACCGATTCCATTCGAACCGCCTTCCCGGGGGCTGCGACCGCTGTTGCAGACGGGATGGCGCCCTCCGACCACATTGCCGAACGCACGCGTTTGCTCTATCTGGGGTCGCGCGTCCCGGCGCTGTTGCTATTGCTCTCGACGCTGATCTGCGGCGTGGTGCTGTGGGAGGACAACGGCGGCATCGAACTCGGCGGCTGGATCGGCTGGATGCTCGCGCTGGGCCTGCTGTGGCTGCAGCAGGTCATGGCGTTCGGCAAGGCGAGCCCCGAGGGGCAGGCCGATGCGCACTGGCGCTGGCGGTTCTTTCTCGGCAGCAGCATATGTGCGGTCAGCCTGAGCTATGCAATGGTCGCGCTGATACCCGCCGATGCTTTCGCCACGCAGGCGCTGCTGTACGGTTTGATCGGTTCGGTCGTCGTCGCCGCCAGCGTCGCTTATGGCGTCTGCCTTCCTGCTTTCTTCTGTTTCGCCGTGCCCAGCCTGCTGCCGACAGGTTTGCTGTTGATGACCAGCGGCCATCCGTTGCAGCAAGGTTGGGGGCTGCTGGCGATGATCGTGCTGGCGACCTTGAGCCTGACCGCCTGGCAGATCAGTCGATTGATCACTGACAGTATCGAACAACGCCTGCACCGGCAGCGCCTGATCGAACGGCTGGAGAGGGCCGGTCGCGAGGCCGAGCTGCTCAATCGCCGGCTAGGGTCGGAGATCGAACAGCGTTGCCATGCCGAGCAGCAGCTGCGCAGCGCTTACGATGGCCTCGAGCTGCGTGTGGCCGAACGTACGGTGGAGCTTGCCCGGGCCGCGGAAGAACTCGGTGAAAGCGAAGCACGGCTCAATCTTGCGCTCGATGCCAGCGGCCTCGGTCTGTGGGATTGGGACCTGGCGAACAACCGGGTCCACCACTCCCGGCTGGAAGTGGTCTTCGGTGTCGGCCTGCCCGATCGTCGCGATGAGCATGGCTCGCCGCTGCCGGACATCCATCCCGACGATCTGGAAGCCGTCCGTGCGACATTGATCGCGCATCTGAAGGGTGAAACCGAATTCTTTACCGTGGAGTATCGGGCGCTGCGCGCCGATGGCAGCGAACTCTGGCTCGAAGACCGCGGTCGGGTGATCCAGCGCGATGCCGATGGGCGAGCGTTGCGCATGATCGGTACCCGCCGTGACATCAGCGAGCTGCGCAGCCAGGCCGAGCAGCAGCGCCTGGCGGCCACGGTGTTCGAAGCCGCCAGCGAAGGCATGGTGATCATGAACGCCCGCTACCGCGTGTTGGCGGTGAATGATGCCTGCTGCGCGCTATCCGGCTACAGCCGCGAGGAGCTGATCGGTCACAGCGTGGCGCGAATCGCCGGCTCGCAGGAGAGCCAGCGCCAGTACCAGACCATGCGCGAAGCGCTGGAACTGCACGGTCACTGGCAGGGCGAGCTGATCGAGACCCGCAAGAGCGGTGAGGTCTACCCGCAGTGGGTGCAATTGCGCGAGGTGCGCGATGCCAACGACAGCGTCACCCATGTGGTTGCCTTCATCTCCGACCTCAGCGTGCGGCGCAAGATCGAGGAGCGCCTGCGCTACCTGACTCATTACGACGACCTCACCGGGCTGGCCAACCGCGGCCTGCTCAAGGAGCGTCTGCACGAGGCCTGCCAACGGGTACGCCGCAATGGCCGCAACATGGCGGTGCTCTACATCGATCTGGACCGCTTCAAGCTGCTCAACGAAAGCCTGGGCCATGAGGCCGCCGACGCGCTGCTGCGCGAGATGTCGCGACGGATCACCCAGACCCTGGGCGAGGCCGACACCATTGCACGGCTGTCCGGCGACGAGTTCGTCGTGCTGATCGACGCCTACGGCAGTCTCAGCAGCCTCGCGCATCTGGGCAGCCGGTTGCTGCAGCGCATCCGCAAGCCAGTGATCATCGACGAGCAGGAGCTGGTCATCAGCGCCTCGATCGGCGTCAGCCTGATGCCGGATAACAGCCGTGATGCGGAAGTGCTGCTGCGCCAGGCGAACATGGCCATGCAGCAGGCCAAGCACCTGGGCGGCAACACGCTGCAGTTCTTCACCGACCGTCCGCAGGCGTCGAGCATGCAGTACCTGCAGCTGGAGAATCAGCTGCGCAAGGCGCTGGATTCCGGCCAGCTGGAAGTGTTCTATCAGCCTCGTCTGACGCTGGCCAACGATGCCCTGGATGCTGCCGAAGCGCTGGTGCGCTGGCGTCACCCCGAGCGCGGACTGGTCGCCCCGGCGCACTTCATCCCGCTGGCGGAAGAGACCGGTTTGATCATTCCGCTCGGCGAGTTCGTCTTGCGCGAGGCCTGTCGCCAGGCGCGCCAGTGGCAGCAGCAGGGGCTGGCCGAGATCCGCGTCTCGGTGAACCTCTCGGTCAAGCAGTTGCGCCAGGGCAACTTCGTCAGCCTGGTGCGCCAGGTGCTGGAGGAAACCGGCCTGCCGGCGACCATGCTGGAGCTGGAACTGACCGAAAGCCAGTTGCTGGACGACATCGACAACGCCATCAGCATCAGCGAGCAGCTGCGCGCGCTGGGCGTGCGACTGGCGATCGACGATTTTGGCACCGGCTTCTCGTCGCTGAGCTACCTCAAGCGCTTCCCGGTGGATTACGTGAAGATCGACCGCTCGTTTATCAGTGAGCTGGAGCATTCCAGTCAGGATGCGGCGATTACCCGGGCGATCATCGCCATGGTCCACAGCCTGGAGCGCAAGGTGGTGGCCGAAGGGGTGGAAACCCAGGCGCAGATGGATTTCCTCAAGGCCAACCAGTGCGACGAAATCCAGGGTTACCTGCTCAGTCCGCCGGTGCCGGCCGAGCAGTTCGCCGAGCTGCTGCGTTAAGCTGCGACGTCGTAATGCGACGCCAGCTCCGCGCTCAACCGCGCGTGGTGCTGCCGTCCAGTTCGCGCATCAGCAGGGCGTAGCGCAGATCGACGTCTTCCGGTACCGGCAGGTACACCGTATGGCCGTCGCCCGGCGCTACCTCGATGGCTTCGCCGCGCTTGTCCTCCAGCCGCTCAAGACGCAGGTTGAGATTGCCCTGCGGCGTCATCAGCTCCAACCGGTCGCCCACCGCGAAACGGTTCTTCACCTTCACCTCGGCCAGCCCGTTGCGCCGCTCGCCGGTCAGTTCGCCGACGAACTGCTGGCGCTCGGAGAGCGAGAAGCCGCGTTCGTAGTTCTGGTATTCGTCATGCACGTGACGGCGCAGGAAACCTTCGGTGTAGCCGCGGTGCGCCAGCGATTCGAGGGTGTCCATCAGAGACCTGTCGAACGGTCGGCCGGCGAGGGCATCGTCGATGGCCTTGCGGTAGACCTGCGCGGTGCGTGCCACGTAGTAGTGGCTCTTGGTACGGCCTTCGATCTTCAGCGAGTGCACACCCATCTGCACCAGGCGCTCGACATGCTGCACGGCGCGCAGGTCCTTGGAGTTCATGATGTAGGTGCCGTGCTCGTCCTCGGTGGCCTCCATGAACTCGCCAGGACGCGAGACGTCCTCGAGCAGGAATACCTTGTCGGTGGGGGCCCCGACGCCCAGGGTCGGGTCGTCCTGCGCCGCGACCTGCTGTACGGCGATGGGCTCGTAGAGATGAACCGAGTTGCCCAGCTCATCCTCCTTCGCCTCGTGGGTCTTGTATTCCCAGCGGCAGGCGTTGGTGCAGGTGCCCTGATTGGGGTCGCGCTTGTTGATGTAGCCGGACAGCAGGCAGCGGCCGGAATAGGCCATGCACAGCGCGCCGTGGACGAACACTTCCAGCTCCATGCCCGGCACCTGTTCGCGGATCTCGCCGATCTCCTCCAGCGATAGCTCACGGGACAGGATCACGCGGCTGACGCCCTGGCTTTCCCAGAACTTCACCGTCGCCCAGTTCACCGCGTTGGCCTGCACCGAAAGGTGGATGGTCTGCTGCGGGAAGTGCTGGCGCACCAGCATGATCAGACCGGGATCGGACATGATCAGCGCATCCGGTCCCATCGCCACCACTGGCTCCAGATCCTTGATGAAGGTCTTCAGCTTGGCGTTGTGCGGGGCGATGTTGACCACCACATAGAACTGCTTGCCCAGCGCGTGCGCCTCGTCGATGCCGAGCTTGAGGTTGGCGTGGTCGAACTCGTTGTTGCGCACGCGCAGGCTGTAGCGCGGCTGCCCGGCATACACCGCATCGGCGCCGTAGGCGAAGGCGTAGCGCATGGATTTCAGCGTGCCGGCAGGCGACAGCAGCTCGGTGCGGTTGGGGGTGCTCATGGCGCGGAACTCGCAGGGGTAACGAAAGCGCGGCATTTTACTGCGCTTGCCCGGCGATTGCGCGTCGTCTTCGATGGTTGCAGAGCGTGACGGCGCCCCGCGGGGCAGGGCGCCGGGCCGTCAGGCCGCGGATGCTTCCTTGAGCATCTCGTAGAGACGGTCCTTGAGCTGCAGCTTCTGCTTCTTCAGATTCTCCACCTCGCTGTCGGTACCCGGCACGATGTGCGCTTCGATGTTCTTTACGTGCTGGTCGAGGTCGTTGTGCTCGTCGAACAGACGGGCAAAGGTCTTGTTTTCCGCCTTGAGACGAGTGATCAGGTCGCGGTACTCGGGAAACATGGCAACTCCTGCGTTGTGGATGAGCGGGCGAGCCGGTCAGGCGTAAGCCGTGACCGGCCTCTTGTCTCCATAGTCATCCTGCGCGGTGCCGGCGGTATTGATCGGTGTCATGCGTCCAGACAGCAAAACGCCGGGACGAGCCCGGCGTTTCGGTCCTGCACTTGGATCAGGCCGCGGCAATCACGTCGCCGTGATTCTCCGGCTCGATCAGCGCGCGGTGCAGCGCGGCGATGGCGGCGTCGTAGTCTTCCTCGTTGACCACGCACTGCATCTCCACCTGGCGGATCGACTGGTGGATCGCCTGGATGCTGATACCTGCCTCGGCCAGCGCGGCCACGGTCTTGGCCAGGATGCCCTTGACCTTGAGGTCCGAACCGATCGCCGAGACGATCGCCAGGTTATGTACGGTGACCTCGGCGGCCGGATACTTTTCCTCGATCAGGCGAGCGGCGCGGGTGATCAGCTTGCGCGAGCCGGAGGTGTAGTAGGTGATGCTGTTGGCGTCGGAATCCTTGTTCACCACATAGAGCTTGAGCTGCTTGAGCAACTTGCTGATTTCCATGTCATGGCTGATGTCGCCGAGCATGTCCTGATCGAACACCTCGATGCCGAAGACGTCCTTGCGCCCGGCGATGATCTCCACGCAGGGCTTCTCGGACTTGTAGTCCTGGCTGATCAGCGTACCGCCGTGCTCGGGCTCGAAGGCGTTCTTGATGCGCAGCTCGACGCCGGCGCGACGCAAGGTCTTGGCCGCGCGCGGATGGATCGCCTCCATGCCGAGGTTCGACAGCTGGTCGGCGACGTCGTAGTTGGTGCGGCCGATGGTCACCACCTTGTCGGCACCGACCAGGTTCGGGTCGGCAGAGGAGAGGTGGAATTCTTTGTGGATGATCGCTTCATGCGCGCCAGTAGCGGCGGCGATCTGGGCGAAGGTGATCTCGCTGTAGCCGCGGTCGTAGGTGTTCATCAGGCCTTCGGCGCAATGCGTATAGCCGGTGGCGACCACCAGTTCGCGGCTCAGGTCGAAGCCGGCGAAGTGGCTGGCGATCATCTCCTCGAACGGCAGGGGCGCTTCCTGCTGCCAGCCGGTGAGGTCGGCCAGGCGCGCGTTGACGCCGCGCTGCTTGAGCGCCAGCACCGAGTTGAAGGCGCTGTGCGCTTCACCGAGGGAGGCGAGCATCTCGCGCACCTTCATCAGGTGTTCGGAGAGCTGGAAGTGCCCGTAGGCGCAGAGCTTCTGCAGGCTGTGCATGCACTCGCTGGCATCGTCGATGCGCGAGTTGATGAACTGGTTGGCGGCGTGCAGCTCGTACTCGGAGCTGAACAGTTCGGCGTTCTTGGCCAGCATGCGCTGGCGCACGTGCTCCAGCGCCTCGCGCCAGGCGCCTTCGCTCTGGGCGTCGGCGAAGCGCTGATAGACGCCGGGTTCGCCGGTTTTCTTGTGTTCCAGCAGCAGGTTGGTCATGCCGCTGTAGGCCGAGACGACGAAGATGCGCTGGTACAGCGCTGCGCCTTCCCGGCGGCCGATGAAGATATTGTCGAGGACTTCCTCGAAGCGGCTCATCGACGTGCCGCCGATCTTTTCTACGGTATGCATCTTTTTATTGCGTCCGAATCTGGCAGGCCGTTGACGGGCCCGGCGCGGCTGGCGCACCTGTCGATCAACGAGCTGGAAGTGAGTTCATCCCTGGGCGAATAAGCGATCGGCCGAGCCGGGGGATCGGGCCCGTCATCAGACGCGCCCGATCGCCTCAGAGATACTGTTGCGGCTGAATGTCCAGCGGCTTGAAGTTCTCACGCTCGGCGACGAAGGCCGGGCGGGGTTTCTGCTCGCAGAACGGCGGCTGCACGGCATTATCCACGTGGTTGTAGACGTAGAACAGATTGCTCCGCGCGCTGGGTGTGATGTTGCCGTTGGAGCCATGCATGGTGTTGCAGTCGAAGAACACCACACTGCCGGCCGGGCCGGTGGCGCAGTCGATGCCGAAGCGGCTAGCCAGCTCGCTCAGGCTGTTCTGATCGGGCACGCCGAACTCCTGCTTGCGCAGGGATTTCTCGTAGTGGTTCTCCGGTGTGGCGCCGACGCAGCGCACGTAGTGCTTGTGCGAGCCGGGCATGAGCATCAGCGGGCCGTTGTGCGGCTCGTTGTCGGTCAAGAGGATCGAGCAGGACAGGCAACGCATGCGCGGCATGCCGTCCTCTACGTGCCAAGTCTCGAAGTCCGAGTGCCAGTAGAACTCCTTGCCGGTGAAGCCGGGCTTGAAGTTCATCCGCGACTGGTGCACGTACAGATCACCGCCGAGGATGAAGCGGGCGATGCCGGCGGTGCGCTCATCGGAGGCTACGCGGGCGAACAGTTCGTTGTCGCTGTGGATGTCGAACACCGAGCGGACGGCGCCGCTGTCGGGTTCCTTGATGGTCTTGCCGGAGCCGGCGACGGCCGGGTCCTGGCGCATGCGCTCGAGTTCGGCACGGAATACCGCGACTTCATCGGCGCTGAACAGATTGGGGATGACCAGGTAGCCGTCGCGTTCGAAACGTTCGATCAGCTCCGCCGCTATCGGCGCATTCTCCAGGTCGCTGCGGTAGACGACCGGATCCAGGCGTTCTTGCCAGCTGGGCTGGTCTTCCTGGCGCGAGGGATACAGGTCGGCTTGCATAGGGTTCACGCTTACCTCCTCTTCTGGTGATGGTGGGGCGGCGCGGTGGCCGCCCCGGTAAACCGGTATCAGACGGTTTCGGCCTCCAGCGGGTAGACGCCACTCTCGTCATGCACTTCCTTGCCGTTGAGCGGCGGGTTGAAGACGCAGGCCATCTTCATGTCCTCGCTGCCGCCACGCAGCAGGTGCTCGTCGTGCTTGTCGAGGATGTACAGCGTGCCGGGCTCGATCTTGTAGATCTTGCCGTCGGCGATGGTCTCGACCTCACCGTTGCCGCTCATGCAGTACACCGACTCCAGGTGGTTCTGGTAGTGGATGTGCGTCTCGGTGCCGGCGTAGATGGTGGTGATATGGAACGAGAAGCCCATGTTGTCGTCCTTGAGCAGCATGCGTGTGCTGTCCCAGGTACCGGTCTTGCTGTGGACCTTGCGGTCAGTCTGCTCGCAGTCGGCGAGTTTTCTCACGATCATCTGCGGGTCCTCCTCAGGAAGCCTGGTTGGCGGTCTGCTCACCCATCACGGCGGCAAACGCCTTGTCGAGAATGGAAAGCGCACGGTCGATCTGCTCTTCGCTGATGATCAGCGGGCAGAGACACTTGACCACTTCGCTGTGGGCGCCGCTGGTCTCGACCACCAGGCCATTGTCGAAGGCGTGACGGCAGACGGCCGAAGCGATTTCGCCATCCGGGCAGCTGATGCCGAGCATCATTCCGCGGCCCTTGAGGAACAGTGAATCCGGGCCGTGACGGCGGATGATGCGCTGCATGCCGTCGGCGATGCGCTTGCCCTTGGCCTTCACGCTATTGGCGAACTCGTCGTTCTGCCAGAAGTGCTCGACGGCCGCGGCGGCGGTGACGAAAGCGTGGTTGTTGCCGCGGAAAGTGCCGTTGTGTTCGCCCGGCTTCCACTGGTCCAGCTCCTGGCGCAGCAGCACCATGGCGAACGGCAGGCCGTAGCCGGACAGCGACTTGGACAGCGTGACGATATCCGGCTGGATGCCCATCTCCTCGAAGCTGAAGAAGGTGCCGGTGCGGCCGCAGCCGGCCTGGATGTCGTCGACGATCAGCAGCATCTCGTGCTTGCGGCAGAGCTTCTCGAGCTTACGCATCCACTCGGCCGATGCGGTGTTCAGACCGCCTTCGCCCTGGACCACTTCGACGATCACCGCGGCCGGCTTGTCGATACCGCTGGACGGGTCGGAGAGCAGCTTGTCCATCATGCCGATGGTGTTGGTCTTGTCGCCAAAGTAGTTGGCATACGGCATGCGGCTGACGTCGGTCAGGCCGATGCCGGAGCCGCCGCGGTGATGCTGGTTGCCGGTGGCGGCCAGCGCGCCGATGCTGCAGCCGTGGAAGCCGTTGGTGAAGCTGATGATGTTGCTACGCCCGGTGACCTTGCGCGCCAGCTTCATCGCCGCCTCGACCGCGTTGGTGCCGGTCGGGCCGGTGAACTGCATGCGGTAGTCACCCATGCCGCGCGGCTCGAGAATCAGGCGATTGAAGGTTTCGAGAAAACGCTCCTTGGCCGCGGTGTACATGTCCAGGCCGTGGGTGATGCCGTCGCTCTCGATGTAGTCGAGCAACGCCTGCTTGAGCACCGGGTGGTTGTGCCCGTAGTTGAGCGTGCCGGCGCCGGCGAGGAAGTCGATGTAGCGCTTGCCGTCCTGAGTGACCAGTTCGGCGCCCTGGGCCTGATTGAAGACCACGGGGAAGGAACGGCAGTAGCTGCGAACCTTGGATTCGTTCAGTTCGAAAGTTTTCATGCGTGCTCCTTGAGCTCTTCTTCTAGATGGGAAACGGTGAACGGGCCAGCGCGGTAGAGCACCTCGTCCTCGTGCTGTCCGGCGAAATGCTCGGCGCGCGAGAACAGCGTGCGCGTGGTGCAGTCGGCACCCAGCTTGTCGAAGGCCCGCTTGAACAGCGCCTGGGACGCTGCATTGTCCGGGGAGATGGTGGTTTCCATGTAGCGCACGCCGTGCTCACGGGCGACCCGTTCGGTCAGCGCCAGCAGCATGCGCAGGGCCAGCCCCTGGCCGCGCATCGAACTGTCGACGGCGACCTGCCAGACGAACAATGTGTCCGGCCGCGAAGGGGGGCGATAACCCGAAATGAAACCGACCAGCTCGCCCTGGGCGTTCTCTGCGGCGATGGCGGTGTCAGCGAAGTCGGAACACTGCAGCAGGTTGCAGTAGACCGAATTGGTATCGAGGGGCTGGCAGCGCGTCACCAGCTGATGCAGGTTGTAACCGTCGCCGTCGGTTGGGCGACGGAGCATTACGGTGGGGAAACTCAAAACAATGCCTTTGGGGTTGTTGATTGAATTCCTTTTTAGGGTAGGCATATCTTGGAAAGTTTCTCAACCCATGTTTCCCGATATGCGAAGTGCGGCGACGCCTATATATCGCCAGAGCCCGCGTTGTTCCTGCGCTGACGCCGCGGATGTTTCTGTCTGTTTCGGTCTCGACAACTGTCGAGCGATAGGCGAACTGCGTGGAAGTTTGCGGAGTGGCTCGGGAAGTTGGACGTAGGCCTGCCGCAGAAGTTCGCCTGAATCCTCATGCAGTCGGCTGCAGGCCTTGCAGTTGCTGGCTTTTGCTGTGATTTGCGGTGTCCGGATTTGGCGCGGGCGGCGAAAGGCCGATTGATCTGCGACGGTCGCGGAGTGTGACCTGTGGGCGCGCTGGTTGAATTAGCCGAGAAAGCCCTGGATATAAGGCGCGGCTCGCTGATTATATGTCGCTGATATGACCGGAATATGTAGGCGAATCATGGCCTGATCTGGATTAGTTGATTGCACTAGTTCAGCTGGCCATATTCGTCGATTGTGAAAACTCCGCCGATCCGCTCTATCACGCGTTATTCGGCGGCTGCGGCGAAGTTCGGATTAGTTCTTCTGGGTGCCTCATTGCCACCAGCGATGGCCCTGGCGCTCGATGAACTGGTGCGCCTGCTCCGGGCCATCCTCGCCGGCGGCGTAAGGCCGTGGTTTGCGGTAGTAGCTGCTCCAGCCGCGCAGGATCGGGTCGACCCAGTTCCAGGCCGCTTCCACCTCGTCACGGCGCATGAACAGCGTCGAATCGCCTTCGATGACATCCAGCAGCAGACGCTCGTAGGCCTCCCAGCGGCGGGTGCTGCTGAAGGCATGGGCCAGGTTGAGGTCCAGTTCCACCGGCTCGAGCTGCATGCCCTTGCCGGGTGCCTTGGCCATCAGCTGCAGGCTGATGCTCTCCTCCGGCT
This sequence comes from Stutzerimonas frequens, assembly GCF_024448335.1. GTDB lineage: Bacteria > Pseudomonadota > Gammaproteobacteria > Pseudomonadales > Pseudomonadaceae > Stutzerimonas > Stutzerimonas frequens. The sequence continues at coordinate 479,449 of NZ_JAMOHM010000001.1, read as the reverse complement.
GCAAGCTGATGATCAGGCGGTTGACCTCGCCCTTGGCGAACAGCAGGTGCGGCACCTGTTTGAAGGTGATGATGATCTCCGAGCGCTTGCGCGCCATGCGCTTGCCGGTGCGCAGGTAGAAGGGCACGCCGGCCCAGCGCCAGTTGTCGATTTCGGCCTTCACCGCGACGAAGGTTTCGGTGTCGCTGTCATTGTCGATGTTCGGCTCGAAGTAGTAGGCCGGCACGTCGTGGCCACCGATGCGGCCGGCGCCGTATTGCCCACGCACGGTCTTGTCCAGCACGTCGTTGCCGGTGATCGGCTTGAGCGCCTCGAGCACCTTCACCTTCTCGCCGCGGATGTGCTTGGCGTCGAAACGCACCGGCGCCTCCATCGCCACCAGGCAGAGCAGCTGCAGGAGGTGGTTCTGCAGCATGTCGCGCATGGCGCCGGCGTTGTCGTAGTAGCCGCCGCGGTTTTCCACGCCGAGGGTTTCGGCCACGGTGATCTGCACGTGATCGATATGCCCGGCGCGCCAGATCGGTTCGAACAGGGCGTTGGCGAAGCGCAGCGCCATGAGGTTCTGCACCGTTTCCTTGCCCAGATAGTGGTCGATCCGGTAGATGCGCGCTTCGGGGAATACCGAGCCGATCGCCTCGTTGATTTCCAGTGCCGAATCCAGTGAATGGCCGATGGGTTTTTCCAGCACGATGCGCGCATCGTCACCGGCCAGCCCGGCGCTTTCCAGGTTGGCGGCGATGGGCTCGAACAGGTCCGGCGCGGTGGCCAGGTAGTAGACCCGCACGCGGCCATCGGCCCGGCCGAGATACTGGGCCAGACGCGCGTATTCGCTGCGCTGGGAGGCGTCCATGGCGAAATAGTCGAGGCGCTGGGCGAAGGCTTGCCAGGTCTCGGGGTTGAAGTCGCTGCGCGCGACCTGGGCGCGGCAATGGCGCTCGGCGAGGGCCAGGTAGCCGTCGCGGTCGAGCTTCTTGCGCGCCAGGGCGAGAATGCGCACGCCGGCATGCAGGCGGCCGTCGCGATGCAGGTGATACAGCGCCGGCAGCAGCTTGTGCAGCGTCAGGTCACCGGTCCCGCCGAACACGAGCATGTCACAGGAAATCGACATCGAATCTCTCCCAGGGGCAAAAAATGGGCGTCATGGCGAGGCTTGTAGTATAACTACCGCCCCACTACAACCCGCTGATGGCCGAGCGGTGCCTGCCGCGCCCGAACGAGCCCTCAGTCGTGAGCATAGCGAGCCCGCCACGTGAATCTGCTGCAACACATCGCCCAGTCGAGAAGTCTGCTACGGAAGTCGGAGTTGAAGGTGGCCGACCATGTCCTGCTCGATCCGGCCTCGGTGATGCACAGTTCCATGGCCGATCTGGCGCACACCGTCGGCGTTAGCGAGCCGACCATCGTGCGTTTCTGCCGGGCCATCGGCTGCCTCGGCTTCCAGGACCTCAAGCTCAAGCTGGCGCAGAGCCTGGCCGCCGGCGCCAGCTTCGGCCAGTTCGCCATCAGCGAGAACGATTCGGTGGCTGACTTCGCGCTGAAGATCTTCGACACCACGCTGCACACCCTGATGGAGGTGCGTGAGCGGCTCGACCCGGATGCCTTGCAGCGCGCCATCACCGCCATGGCCAAGGCCGAGCGGGTCGAGTTCTACGGTTTCGGCGCCTCTGGTGCGGTGGCCACCGATGCCCAGCACAAGTTCTTCCGCCTGCTGCTTTCGGCCGCGGCCTATTCCGATCCGCACATGCAGGCGATGTCGGCGGTGACGCTCAAGCCGACCGACGTGGCGATCTGCATTTCCCAGTCCGGTCGCTCCAAGGACCTGCTGATCACCGCCAACGTCGTGCGTGAATCCGGCGCGACGCTGATCACCCTGTGCCCGAGCCAGACACCCCTGGCCGAGCTGGCCACCATCAACCTGGCGATCGACGTGCAGGAAGACACCGAGATCTACACTCCGCTGACCTCGCGTATCGCTCACCTCGTCGTGATCGATGTGTTGGCCATGGGTGTGGCCATGGCCCGTGGGCCGAGTCTGGTCAACCATCTCAAGAGCGTGAAACGCAGCCTGCGCAGCCTTCGGCTGTCGCCGAAGACGGTCAAGGCCCACGAGGACTGAGCGTCTTCATCGCCGCGTCATCACGCTGACTTCATCCTGTCACTCACGGCGCCGATGCTGGTCTCCCGTTACCTGTTCTGGGAGACCGCTCATGCTCCGGCAAACCGACGTCAGCACCCCACTCGACAGCAAGGCCCGTCGCAAGCAGCAGGACGAGCGCCGCATGCGCTTTCGTCGTGCCATCGAAAGCTACACCGAGCAGCGTCAGCTGCATGCCGAACTGAACGACTATGCCGATGCGCTGGTGCTCAGCTCGCTGCTGGAGTCATCGGCGAGCCGGCGAAGCGCTCCGCCAGCGCACTGATCTGCGCACGCTCTTCACGGAGGAAGGCGAAGAACGCCTGGGCCACCGGGCTCAGGCGCTTACCGCGCGGGTGAACCACGCACCAGCTGCGTTGCAGCGGCAGTTCCTGCACTGGCAGCTCACGCAGCAGTCCGCAGGCCAGCTCCAGATGCACCGCATGGCGCGGCAGCAGCGCCAGTCCCAGGCCGGCCACCACGCATTCACGCAACGCATCCAGCGAGGCGACCTGGATGGTCTGGGTGAAGTGGGCGCGTTTCTGTCGCAGATAATCTTCTGCGGCCCTGCGTGTGCCGGAGCCGGGTTCGCGCGTTAGTAGCGGATAGCTGGTCAGATCCTGCAGCGACAGCGTGGCCGCATGGCACAGCGGATGCTCAGGCGGGGCCACGGCAATGATCGGGTTGTTGAGGAACGGCATGAATTCCAGGTCCATGTCGGTGGGTACCTGGGACATGATCAGCAGGTCGTCACGGCTGACCGACAGGCGTTTCACCGCCTGGGCGTGATTGACCACCACCAGCTGCAGGCTGACCTCCGGATGCAGCCGCTTGAAGGCGGCGAACAGGTGCGGCGTGATGTACTTGGCGCTGGATTCCACGGCCAGGTTCAGCTGCCCCTGTAGCGAGCCCAGCAGGTCGGACAGCTGCATGTCGAGGCTGTCGAGCCGGCCGAAGATATCGGTGCTGGCGCGCTGCAGCGCTTCGGCGGCGTCGGTCAGGTAGAGCTTCTTACCGACGTACTCGAACAGCGGTTGGCCGACCAATTCTTCCAGCTGGCGGATCTGCAGGCTCACTGCTGGCTGGGTCAGCGCCATTTCCTCAGCGGCACGGCTGTAGGAAAGCGTCTCACAGACTGCGCGAAACACCTGAAGCTGGCGCAATGTCATGCGCATCAATGATTTTCGCATCGTTTTCTCGTTGTTTCGATCATCTTTATGGTCGGCGAGTCAGTGCGCGAATTTCCTGCCTGTTCGGTCAGAAAGCAGGCGCACAGCAGGTGTATATAAGTAAATACTTATCCTCAGGAAAACAATTATTCATTTTCAGTAATCGCCCTCACGGGCGTAGGGTGAAATGACTCGTTGCAAATGCGAGTGATCATGACCCGCTCGCGGGTCGCCTGCTCAACGATCCGAGGGAAGACAGCGTGATCAAGAAGCTGCTGATCGCCAACCGCGGGGAAATCGCGGTACGCATCGTCCGCGCCTGTGCCGAAATGGGCGTTCGCTCGGTGGCGGTGTTCTCCGAAGCCGACCGCCATGCGCTGCACGTCAAGCGCGCCGACGAAGCCTATTTCATCGGCGAGGACCCGCTGGCCGGCTACCTGAACCCGCGCAAGCTGGTCAATTTGGCGGTGGAAACCGGCTGCGATGCTTTGCATCCGGGCTATGGTTTCCTCTCCGAAAATGCGGAACTGGCGGATATCTGCGCCGAACGTGGAATCAAGTTCGTCGGCCCCAGCGCCGAAGTGATTCGTCGCATGGGCGACAAGACCGAAGCCCGGCGCAGCATGATCAAGGCCGGCGTGCCGGTCACGCCGGGCACCGAAGGCAACGTCAAGGACCTCGCCGAGGCGCTGCGCGAAGCCGAGCGCATCGGTTACCCGGTGATGCTCAAGGCCACCTCCGGCGGTGGCGGCCGCGGCATTCGCCGCTGCAATTCGCGGGCAGAGCTGGAATCGGCCTATCCACGGGTGATCTCCGAGGCGACCAAGGCCTTCGGCAGCGCCGAGGTGTTCCTGGAAAAGTGCATCGTCGAACCCAAGCACATCGAGGCGCAGGTGCTCGCCGACAGCTTCGGCAACACCGTGCACCTGTTCGAGCGCGACTGCTCGATCCAGCGGCGCAACCAGAAGCTCATCGAGATCGCGCCGAGCCCGCAGCTCACCCCCGAGCAGCGCGCCTATATCGGCGACCTGGCCGTGCGCGCGGCCAAGGCGGTGGGCTACGAGAACGCCGGTACCGTGGAGTTTCTGCTCGCCGATGGCGAGGTGTACTTCATGGAGATGAACACCCGGGTGCAGGTGGAGCACACCATCACCGAGGAAATCACCGGTATCGATATCGTTCGCGAGCAGATCCGCATCGCTTCGGGCCAGCCGCTATCGGTCAAGCAGGAGGACATCCAGCATCGCGGCTTCTCCCTGCAGTTCCGCATCAACGCCGAAGACCCGCGCAACAACTTTCTGCCCTGCTTCGGCAAGATCACCCGCTACTACGCGCCCGGTGGCCCCGGCGTGCGCACCGACACGGCGATCTACACCGGTTACACCATCCCACCGTATTACGACTCCATGTGCCTGAAGCTGGTGGTCTGGGCGCTGACCTGGGAAGAGGCGCTGGCCCGGGGGTCGCGTGCACTGGACGACATGCGCGTGCAGGGCGTGAAGACCACCGCCACCTACTACCAGCAGATTCTCGCCAACCCGGATTTCCGCAGCGGCCAGTTCAACACCAGCTTCGTCGACAACCATCCGGAACTGCTGAACTACTCGATCAAACGCAAGCCGGGCGAACTGGCCCTGGCCATCGCCGCCGCCATCGCCGCCCACGCAGGCCTGTGAGGAACGCACCATGACCGTCCAGAAGAAAATCTCCGTCACCGACACCATCCTGCGTGACGCCCATCAGTCGCTGCTGGCCACCCGCATGCGCACCGAAGACATGCTGCCGATCTGCGACAAGCTCGACCGCGTCGGCTACTGGTCGCTGGAAGTCTGGGGCGGCGCCACCTTCGATGCCTGCGTGCGCTTCCTCAAGGAAGATCCCTGGGAGCGCCTGCGTCAGCTCAAGGCTGCGCTGCCCAATACCCGCCTGCAGATGCTGCTGCGCGGGCAGAACCTGCTCGGCTACCGCCACTACAGCGACGATGTGGTCGAGGCATTCGTTGCCAAGGCGGCAGAGAACGGCATCGACGTGTTCCGCATCTTCGATGCGATGAACGACGTGCGGAACCTGGAAACCGCCATCCGTGCGGTGAAGAAGAGCGGCAAGCACGCTCAGGGCACCATCGCCTACACCACCAGCCCGGTGCACACCACCGAGGCGTTCGTCGAGCAGGCACGGCAGATGGCGGCCATGGGCGTCGACTCCATCGCCATCAAGGACATGGCCGGCCTGCTGACCCCTTATGCCACGGGCGAACTGGTCAAGGCGCTGAAGGCCGCACTGCCCGAGCTGGATGTGGTGATCCACTCCCACGACACCGCTGGCGTCGCCAGCATGTGCCAGCTCAAGGCCGTGGAGAACGGCGCCGATCGCATCGACACCGCCATCTCCAGCATGGCCTGGGGCACCAGCCATCCGGGCACCGAGTCCATGGTCGCCGCGCTGCGCGGCACGCCATACGACACCGGCCTCGATCTGGAGCTGCTGCAGGAGATCGGTCTGTACTTCTACGCCGTGCGCAAGAAGTACCACCAGTTCGAAAGCGAATTCACCGGCGTCGACACCCGTGTGCAGGTGAACCAGGTGCCCGGCGGGATGATTTCCAACCTCGCCAACCAGCTCAAGGAGCAGGGCGCGCTGCACCGTATGGATGAAGTGCTGGCCGAGATCCCCAAGGTGCGCAAGGATCTCGGCTACCCACCGCTGGTTACCCCGACCTCGCAGATCGTCGGCACCCAGGCGTTCTTCAACGTGCTCGCCGGTGAGCGCTACAAGACCATCACCACCGAGGTGAAGTACTACCTGCAGGGGCGCTACGGCAAGGCGCCGGCGCCGGTGTGCGAGCACCTGCGCTTCCAGGCCATCGGTAGCGAGGAGGTCATCGAATGCCGCCCGGCCGACCTGCTGGCGCCGGAGCTGGACAAGCTGCGCAAGGACATCGGCGGACTGGCCAAGAGCGAAGAAGACGTGCTGACCTTCGCCATGTTCCCGGACATCGGCCGCAAGTTCCTCGAGGAGCGCGAGGCAGGCACGTTGCAGCCGGAAGTGCTGCTGCCGATTCCCGATGGCAATGTCGCGGCGGCCAGCGTCGAAGGTACGCCGACCGAGTTCGTCATCGATGTCCACGGCGAGAGCTACCGTGTCGACATCACCGGTGTCGGCGTCAAGGGCGAGGGCAAGCGGCACTTCTACCTGTCCATCGACGGCATGCCGGAGGAAGTGGTGTTCGAGCCGTTGAACGCTTTCGTCGGCGGTGGCGGCAGCGGGCGCAAGCAGGCCAGCGCGCCGGGTGACGTCAGCACCACCATGCCGGGCAACGTGGTCGACGTGCTGGTCGCCGTCGGCGATGCGGTGAAGGCCGGGCAGACGGTGCTGGTCAGCGAGGCGATGAAGATGGAGACCGAGATCCAGGCACCGATCGCCGGCACCGTGAAGGCCGTTCACGTCGCTAAAGGTGACCGGGTGAACCCGGGAGAAGTCTTGATAGAGATCGAGGGCTGAGTGAAGGGTGGCGTGGCGAGCCGATCGCGCCACGCCAGCGTCGTTTCGATCCGCCTGCCCGCGCGCTGTAGCGGGCGGCGGAACGTAGCGCGCTGGCAATGTGTCCCCTTTGGGAGCCCCAGCGGCTCCTTTTTTTCGAGCCTGTGGATGCCAGGGAGCGGTTCAATTTCCGAGCTGTGGAGAATCTAGATGGGTATCGACCCGGTAGTGCTGTTCTTCGTCTTCGGCCTGTTAGCCGGGCTGGTGAAGAGCGAGTTGAAGTTGCCACCAGCGCTGTACGAGACGCTGTCGATCGTGCTCTTGCTGGCGATCGGTCTGCATGGCGGGGTGGAGCTGGCCGAGCAGGCCAGTGCCGCGTTGCTTGGCCAGTCGCTGCTGGTGCTGGCGCTGGGTGTGCTGCTGCCGATCCTGGCGTTCGGCCTGCTGCGCGGCCTGCGCTTCGATAGGGTCAACGCCGCGGCGGTGGCGGCGCACTACGGGTCGGTGAGCGCCGGTACCTTCGCCGTGGTGGTGGCGTACCTGGCGGCGCGCGAGGTGTTCTTCGAAAGCTACATGCCGCTGTTCGTGGCGATCCTCGAGATCCCGGCGATCCTGGTGGGCATCCTGCTGGCCAAGGGTGTGTCGAAGGACACCGACTGGAAGGAGCTGGGCCGCGAGATCTTCCTCGGCAAGAGCATCATGCTGCTGCTCGGCGGCCTGCTGATCGGCGCCATTGCCGGCAAGGAGGCGATCAAACCCCTCGAACCCTTGTACACCAGTATGTTCAAACCGGTACTGGCGTTCTTCCTGCTGGAGATGGGCCTGATCGCCTCCGGGCAACTCGGCTCGCTCAAACGCTACGGTGCCAAGCTGGCTGCCTTCGCACTGGTCATGCCGCTGATCGGTGCGCTGATCGGCGCTCTGCTGGCGCGCTTCATGGGGCTTTCGCTGGGCGGCACGGCGATGCTCGCCACGCTGGCCGCGAGTGCGTCCTACATCGCGGTGCCGGCAGCGATGCGTCTGGCGGTGCCGGAGGCCAATCCGTCGCTGTCGCTGACCGCGTCGCTGGGCATCACCTTTCCGTTCAACATCCTGATCGGTATTCCGCTCTACCTGGCCCTGGCCGAGCGGCTGATCGCCTGGGGGTTCTGACATGAACGCGCACAACCGAACACTGCTGACCGTGATCTGCGAAGCGGCTCTGGAACACAAGCTGGAGGCCGACCTGAAAACCCTCGGCGCTCCGGGCTGGACGCTGTCCGATGCCCGCGGCAGCGGCAGTCGCGGCGTCCGCAGCGCCGGCTGGGAGACCGATGGCAACATCCGCCTGGAAGTGATCTGCAGTCGCGACGTCGCCGAGCGCATCGCCGAGCACCTGCAGGCGCGCTACTACGCGAATTTCGCCATGGTCTGCTACCTCAGCGAGGTGGAAGTGCTGCGCCCGGAGAAGTTCTGATCCGCGCTGTGATGCCGCCTGGCCGGCGGGCGTCCATCCTCGACCAGGAACCGACGGAGCTGCCGATGCACGCCCTGCTGCAGGAGATTCTCGACGAAGTACGCCCGCTGCTCGGGCGCGGCCGTGTGGCTGACTACATTCCGGCGCTGGCCGACGTGCCAGCCGACCAGCTGGGGATTGCCGTGTGCAGCGCCGAGGGCGAATTGTTCGAGGCCGGCGATGCGCGGACGCCGTTTTCGATCCAGAGCATCTCCAAGGTGTTCAGCCTGGTGCAGGCCATCGGCCATCGGGGCGAGTCGCTGTGGGCGCGTCTCGGTCACGAGCCGTCCGGGCAGCCGTTCAATTCGCTGGTGCAGCTGGAATTCGAGCGCGGCCGCCCGCGCAACCCGTTCATCAACGCCGGCGCGCTGGTGATCTGCGACGTCAACCAGTCACGCTTCGCCACTCCGGAGCTGTCGATGCGCGACTTCGTCCGGCACCTGTCGGGCAACCCGCTGATCGTCTCGGACACCAAGGTCGCCGAGTCCGAATACCAGCATCGCGCACGCAACGCCGCCATGGCCTACCTGATGCAGGCCTTCGGCAACTTCCATAACGACGTCGAGGCGGTGCTGCGCAGCTACTTTCATCATTGCGCGCTGCGCATGAACTGCGTCGATCTGGCCCGAGCGTTCGGCTTCCTCGCCCGCGACGGCATCTGTCCGCAGGGCGGCGAGGCCGTGCTCTCGCCGCGCCAGACCAAGCAGGTCAACGCCATCATGGCCACCAGTGGCCTCTACGACGAGGCCGGCAACTTCGCCTACCGGGTCGGTCTGCCCGGCAAGAGCGGCGTCGGCGGCGGCATCGTCGCGGTGGTGCCCGGGCGCTTCAGCGTCTGCGTCTGGTCCCCGGAACTCAACGCCGCCGGCAATTCGCTGATCGGCATGGCCGCACTCGAGGCGCTCTCGCAGCGCATCGGCTGGTCCGTCTTCTGACGGCAGCGGCCCATCACCTATAACCATTGGAGAGAAGCGACATGAGTGACGACAGGAGAAGTGAAACCGCCGAGGAGGCCCTCGAACAGATCGTCACCGGCGTGCGGCGCTTTCGCGAAGAGGTGTATCCCGAGCAGCGCGAGCTGTTCAAGAAGCTGGCCCATGAGCAGACGCCAAGGGCCATGTTCATCACCTGCGCCGATTCCCGGATCATCCCCGAGCTGATCACCCAGAGCTCACCGGGCGATCTGTTCGTCACGCGGAACGTCGGCAACGTGGTACCGCCCTACGGGCAGATGAACGGTGGTGTCTCGACCGCCATCGAATTCGCCGTCATGGCGCTCGGCGTGCAGCACATCATCGTCTGTGGGCATTCCGACTGCGGGGCGATGAAGGCGGTGCTCAATCCAGCCGAGCTGAAACGCATGCCCACGGTGAAGGGCTGGCTGCGCCATGCCGAGGTGGCGAAGATCGTCGTCGAGCAGAACTGCGGCTGCGCCGACCACAACACCCTCGGCATCCTCACCCAGGAGAATGTCGTGGCGCAGCTCGACCACCTGCGCACGCACCCGTCGGTTGCCGCACGGCTGGCCAGTGGCGAGCTGTTCATCCATGGCTGGCTGTACGACATCGAAACCAGCGAGATCCGCGCATACGATGCCGAGCGCGGCGAGTGGCGGGTGATCGGCGACGGACCGCTGCCGATGGCGACGCCGCGGCCGCGCTACCGCGCGAGCTGAGGCTCAGCGGTTGCCGGCCAGTGCCTTGCCGCGGTGCTGGATCAGGTAGCACAGGTCCGGTGTCTTGCTGCAACCGGCATAGCCCTCGGCGATCACCTCGTCCAGGGCCTTCTGCAGGCGGCTTATGACCTCGTCCGGGGTGTCGGGGCTCAGCGCCAGGTACAGCGGTTCGCTGCGATAGCTCAGCACGACCTGCAGCTGGCTCTCGTCGATGCCCTGCTGTCGGGCGTGATAGCGCCACACCGGATCGGCCGCCGCCCACAGGTCGATCCGCCCGGTCATCAATTTGCGCAGGTTCTCGGCATCGTTGAGGCTGTTGCTGACGTCCAGGTTCTGGCTCTCCAGATACAGGCTGACGCTACCGGCGCTATGTGCGCCGACCCGATAGCCTCGGGCCTGGGCAAGACTGTCGAGCCTCAGGCCATTGCCGGCGGGCGCCAGCAGCACGCTGTCGTGGTGCGCCAGGGGCCCGACCCACTTGAACTGACCGGCGTTCTGCGGCGTGCGCGCCACCGAGAACAGACCATGGGCGGGCTGCTGCTGGGTCTGCTCGTAGAGTCGGCTCCAGGGGCCGCGCAGGGTCAGGTTGTAGGCGATGCCGGCGCGGCGGAAGATGTCGCGCACCGTATCGGTGCCGATGCCTTCGATGTTGTCACCGCGGGCGAAGGTCTTGCTGTTGGGGCCCATGTTGAAGGGCGGGAAGCTGTCGGTTTGCAGGGTGATTTCGTAATTGGCGGGCAGTTCGGCCTGGGCGGCGAATGCTGCACCGATGAGCAGGGCGAACAGCGCCCCGGTGGTACCGGATCTGGCCATGGCATCGGCTCCTTGACGCTTTTCTTGTTGTTGTCGGCGTAAGCAAGGGTAGTGGTGCGGCGGGCACACTGCCAGCCAGCTGCGCCTGCCATGCGGGGCAGCGCGCATTTTCTGGCTGTTCAGCCGGCCATTTCGCCGCACAGATCGCGGCCGAACCAGTGTTCCACCTGGGCCTGATCGAGGCCGGCGGCGAGCAGGGCGAACAGCTTGCCCAGCGCCGCTTCGCGGGTCATGCCGCCGCCGGAGATCAGCCCGGCATCACGCAGCGCGCTGCCGGCGGCATAGACGCCGAAATCCACATGGCCGCCCGGGCACTGGCTGATTGCCGCCAGCACCACGCCCTGGCGGTGCGCCTGGCGCAGCGCCGCGATGAAATCGACGTCGTCCGCCGGCCCGGTGCCGCTGCCGTAGCATTCCAGCAGCAGCGCCTGGGCACCGCTGGCCACCAGCGCCTGGACCTGGGCCGCGCCGACACCGGGATATAGCGGCAGCACCATGACCTGCGCCGAGCGCTGCGGCAGCAATGCCGGCGCTCGCTCGGTTGTGACCGCTGCCAGGCGCTGGCGCGGCGCTTCGGCGAAGGCATCGAAGGCTTCGCTGCGCAGCTTGCTGACCCGCGCACCGTGCAGCAGCGCACCGTTGAAGTACAGCTGCACACCTTGCACCTGCCCGGCCTGCAGGGCGCGCATGGCGCCGAACAGATTGGGCCAGGCGTCACTGCCCTCGCTGCCGGCCGGCAGCATGGCACCGGTGAGCAGCACCGGTACCGGCAGGTCGAGCAGCAGGAAGGACAGCGCGGCGGCGCTGTATGCCAGGGTATCGGTGCCATGCAGCAGCAGGACCGCATCGCAGCCGTCCACCGTCACCGCGCTGCGGATGCTTTCGGCCATCTGCAGCCAGTGGCGCGGCTGCATGTTGGCGCTGTCCAGCAGCGGCTGCAGTTCGTGGAAGGTCCAGTCCGGCAGCGGCCCGGCCTCGTGCGCCTGCTGCTCGCGCATGCGGGCTTCGAAGCCGGAGGCCGGCAGCAGCCCGGCGGCGCTTTGCTGCATGCCGATGGTGCCGCCGGTGTAGAGCACCAGCAGACGTTGAATAGATGGGTTCACGCACGCTCCTCGCTCGTCGGCGCAGCCGTCGAAAAAATAAGGCGGGTAGGGCTGGCACCCGCCGCCGCATGTTAACGGAGCGGCGGGTGTCCGGCTGTCGCGTCGCGCTGTCAGTGGCGCGAGGAGGCATCCGTCGTGGCTGGCGCGTTGGCCTGCCAAACGGCCGGGTCGAGGTCCAGGTCGGCGAAGTCCTTCGGATCGAGCACCGGTTGCTCGATGCCGGCGCGGACCTGTCGGTCATAGTCGCGCATCAGGCGCAGGCCGACCTTGAACAGCAGGGCCACGGCGATCAGGTTGGCGATGGCCAGAAGGCCCATGGTGACGTCGGCGAAGGCGAACACGGTGCCCAGGTCCTGCACAGAACCCCAGAGCACGAGGATGATCACCAGCACGCGGTAGATCACCACCGGGGTGCGCTTCTCGGTGAAGAAGCCCAGCGCGTTCTCGCCCAGGTAGTAGTTGTAGATCAGCGTGGTGAACACGAACAGCAGCAGCGCGACGCTGACGAACACCCGGCCCCACTCGCCGACGACGGCGGCGACGGCGGTCTGGGTCAGCACCACGCCGGCCTGGTCCATGCCCGGCTCGTAGACGCCGGAGAGCAGGATGATCAGCGCGGTGCAGCTGCACAGGATGATGGTGTCGATGAACACCGACAGCGACTGCACGATGCCCTGCGCCACCGGGTGCTTGACCTCGGCCACCGCGGCGACGTTCGGCGCACTGCCCAGGCCCGCCTCGTTGGAGAACAGGCCGCGCTTGACGCCCATCAGAATCGCCGCGCCGATGCCGCCAGCGAAGGCCTGCTCGAGGCCGAAGGCGCTGCGGAAGATCAGGCCGAAGGTCTCCGGCACCGCGCCGATGTTGCTGCCGATGACGAACAGCGCCATGGCCAGATAGGAGAAGGCCATGACCGGCACCAGCACGTCGGCCCATTTGGCGATACGGCGGATGCCGCCGAAGATGATGCCGCCGATCACCAGAGTCAGGGCGATGCCGCTGGCCACGGTGGGTACGCCGAAGGTGTCATGCAGCGAGCTGGCGACGGTGAAGGACTGCACGGCGTTGAAGCCGAAGCCGAAGGTCATCAGCAGCAGGATCGAGACGACGATGCCCAGCCAGCGCTGGCCAAGACCGTGCTGGATGTAGAAGGCCGGGCCGCCGCGGTAGGTGCCGTCGGGCTCGCGGCGCTTGTACAGCTGGGCCAGCGAGCACTCGAAGTAGCTGGTCGCCATGCCCACCAGGGCCACCACCCACATCCAGAAGATCGCGCCCGGGCCGCCGAGCATGATCGCCACCGAGACGCCGGCGATGTTGCCTGCACCGACGCGGCCGGCGACCGAGAGCATCAGCGCCTGGAAGGAGGAGAGCTGCCCCGGCTGCCGCTCGAAGGCGTGGCCGAAGATCGTGAACATGTTGCCGAAATAGCGGAACTGGACGAAGCCGGAACGGATGGTGAAGAGCAGACCCAGGCCGATCAGCATGACGATCAGCAGTTTGCTCCAGATAAGGTCGTTGAGAAGGTCGAGCATGGCGATGTTCACCTTGTTGTCGTTGTTAGGGCGTCCGGCGCGCGCCGCTGCGCCGTGCAAGCGGGGGATGTTTCAACAGCAGGGCGTGCGGAGCAATTTCGCGGCTGGCCGCGATGTGGCGCGACCTGATGCTACAATGGCGCCACTCGCGCCAGATCAGGGCCATCTCCTGTGACCTCCCACTTTGCTGAAAATCTCAAGCTGCTGTGCGGCCATTACCGTTCCATCGCCGAGGTGTGTCGCAAGCTCGCTATCAACCGCGCCCAGTTCAACAAGTACCTGGGTGGGCAGAGCCGGCCGACGCCGTTCAATCTCAAGCGCATTGGCGACTTCTTCGGCGTCGAGGGCTACGAGCTGGAAATGCCGCCCGAACAGTTCGCCCGGCTGGTCGGCGCCCGCCATCCGGAAGCCCAGGCGCTGCCGCGGACCGATCCGTTGTTGGCCCTGCTGCAGCCGTTGCGCGACCAGACCACCAGCCTGTCGCGTTATTGCGGCTACTACTTCGAATACGCCAACTGCATGTCGGTGCCGGGCAGCGTGCTGATCTCCCTGGTGCATCTGCGCGAGGAAAACGGCCTGTACCTGTTCGAGCGCCAGGAGCGCCAGGAACGCGCCAGCCCTACCCTCGGCCAGGCCGAGGACTGGGTGCGCTGTCGTTATCTGGGCGCCGCCTTCGGCCTGCAGGACCGGCTGTTCCTGATCGATTACGAATCGCTGACGCTCAACGAGATGAGCCAGACCATCCTCATCCCCAGTTTCAAGAGTCGCATCACCCGCCTCAACGGCCTGAAGACCGGCGTCTCCTCCGGCGACCGTCGCACCCCGGCCTGTACCTCGGTGGTCTGGGAGTACCTGGGGCGCGAGATCAACCGGGTCAGCGCCTATCGCCAGGTGATGCTCTACAGCCCGGACGACCCGCGCATCGATCCGGGCATTCGCGAGCGCCTGGCGACACCGCGCGTGGAGGTGGGGCTGTTCCAGATCGACTAGCCGGCGCGCCTTCACTCCTTGGCGCTGCTGTCGTACACCGCACGGTCGAGTTCCTGCTCGCTGCGACCGACCAGCGTGGTGGTCATCAGGTCGCCGGCGACGTTCACCGTGGTGCGGGCCATGTCGAGGATGCGGTCGATCCCGGCAATCAGCGCGACGCCTTCCAGCGGCAGGCCGGCGGCGGTGAGTACCAGGCCGAGCATGATCAGTCCGGCGCCGGGGATGCCGGCGGTGCCGATGGAGGCCAGCGTCGCGGTGAGGATGATCATCACGTACTGCCCGGCGCTGAGGTCGATGCCAAAGGCCTGGGCGATGAACAGTGCGAGCACGCCCTGGTAGATCGCCGTGCCGTCCATGTTGATCGTCGCGCCCACCGGTAGCACGAACCCTGCGACGCCCTCGGATACGCCGAGGTTCTTGCGTGCGCATTCGATGGACACCGGCAGGGTGCCGGAGCTGCTCGAGGTGCTGAAGGCCACCGCCAGCGCCGGGGCGATGCCCTGGAAGAAGCGCAGCGGATTGAGCCGTGCCAGCAGGCCGAGCAGGCCGCCATAAACCAGCAGTACATGGGCGATGCTGGCCAGGTAGATCACCCCGATCACGCCCGCCAGCGGCAGCAGTACTTCGGCACCGTGGCTGCCGACCACGCCGGCGGTCAGGGCGAACACGCCGATCGGCGCGACGCGCATCACCAGGTCGGTGAGCTTGTAGAAGGTCTCGGCCAGCGCATCGAACAGGCGCACCGCCGGCGCGCCGCGCTCGCCGATCAGGTTGATGCTTACGCCCAGGGCGATGGCGAAGACGGTGATCTGCAGGATATTGCCCTCGGCGAAGGCGGTGACCGGGTTGGACGGCACCAGACCGACCAGAATGGACACCAGCGAGGGCGCCTGCTTGGCCTGCTCGCTGCCGCTGGCGACCATGTTCATCCCTTCGCCGGGGCTGAACAGCGCGCCGAACAGCAGGCCGATGCTGACCGCGAAGGCGGTGGTCACCAGGTAGATGACGATGGTCTTGAGACTGATGCGGCCGAGCTTGGCGCTGTCCTGCATCGAGGTGATGCCGGCCACCAGCGAAACGAACACCAGCGGCACGATTAGCATCTTGATCGCATTGAGAAACAGCGTGCCGATCGGTGCCAGCAGCTGCGCGTCTGCGCCGAAGGCCATGCCGGCGGCGACGCCGAGGGCCAGGCCGATGAGGATCTGCTGCCAGAGCGGCAGGCGGACGAGCAGGCGCAGGGGAGCGGAGAGGGTCGTACTCTGAGTCATGGGTCTTCCTGTTGTTTTTATTGTGCGAACGGGCCGGGCTGGCGGCCCGTAAAGCGAGCGCCCGACGTCGGAGTCGGGCGCAGGGGAGCGATCACACCGCCAGCGGGGCCAGGCGTGGCGCGATCATGTTTTCCGGGCGCAGGATCTCGGCCAGCATGGCCTCGTCCAGTAGCCGCTCTTCGCGCACCAGCTGCAGCACGCTACGGCCGCCGAGCAGTGCCTCGCGGGCCAGGCGGGTGCTGTTGTCGTAGCCGATGTAGGGGTTCAGCGCGGTGATCAGGCCGATGGAGCTTTCCATCAGCTCGCGGCAGCGATCTTCGTTGGCGGTGATGCCTTCGATGCAGTGCTCGCGCAGCATGTCCATGGCGCGCTGCAGCAGGCGGATCGAATCGAACAGCTTGTAGGCGATCAACGGTTCCATGACGTTGAGCTGCAGCTGCCCGCCCTCGGCGGCCATGGTCAGCGCCAGGTCATTGCCGATCACTTCGAAGGCGACCTGGTTGACCGCTTCCGGGATCACCGGGTTGACCTTGCCCGGCATGATCGAGCTGCCCGGCTGGCGCGGCGGCAGGTTGATCTCGTTGAAGCCGGTGCGCGGGCCGCTGGAGAGCAGGCGCAGGTCGTTGCAGATCTTCGACAGCTTCACCGCCAGGCGCTTGAGCATGCCGGAGAACAGCACGAACGAACCCATGTCCGAGGTGGCCTCGATCAGGTCGGCGGCCTGGCGCAGCGGCTGGCCGCTGATCTCGGCCAGGCGCTGCACGGCGATGGCCTGGTAGCGCGGGTCGGCATTGATGCCGGTGCCGATGGCGGTGCCGCCGAGGTTCACTTCCAGCAGCAGCTCCGGGGCGAAGCGGCGCAGGTGCTGCAGATCCTCGCCGAGGGTGGTGGCGAAGGCGTGGAATTCCTGGCCGAGGGTCATCGGCACCGCGTCCTGCAGCTGGGTGCGGCCCATCTTCAGCACATGGGCGAAGGCGTGACCCTTGCCGGTCAACGCTTCGCAGAGGCTGTCCAGGCTGGCCAGCAGGGTGTCGTGGCCGAGCAGGAGGCCCAGGCGAATCGCGGTGGGATAGGCGTCGTTGGTGGACTGCGCCATGTTCACGTCGTTGTTCGGGTGCAGATGCTGGTACTCGCCCTTGGCGTGGCCCATGGCCTCAAGACCGAGGTTGGCGATCACCTCGTTGGCGTTCATGTTGGTCGAGGTACCGGCGCCGCCCTGGATCATGTCCACCACGAACTGCTCGTGGAATTCGCCGCGAATCAGTCGTGCGCAGCCCTGGCTGATCGCCACGTGCTTGGCTTCGGGCAAGTAGCCCAGCTCGCGGTTGGCGTCTGCGGCGGCCTGCTTGACCATCGCCAGGGCAAC
The DNA here is from genome assembly GCF_024448335.1 of Stutzerimonas frequens. Taxonomy (GTDB): domain Bacteria; phylum Pseudomonadota; class Gammaproteobacteria; order Pseudomonadales; family Pseudomonadaceae; genus Stutzerimonas; species Stutzerimonas frequens. The sequence continues at coordinate 462,421 of NZ_JAMOHM010000001.1, read as the reverse complement.
GATCAGTTTGGGGTAATGCGACAACGCCACGCCGGAGAGGCGGAAGTTGTGCAAGGCGCGCAGGGTCTGGATGCCGTAGTAGGCGTCGGAAGGAACGGGGAGGGTGCCAAGCAGGTCTTTTTCGATTCGCGATGATGCAACTTCGGACATGATGGTGACGTGGCTCGGATAGACGCAGTCAGTGCTGCAGTGCGCCTAAAGTAAGGTCTGCGGCCTGTTCGAGGCCAATGCCGTTGATGGCTGGCTCATGCCGAAACGGCATAATGTTGGTGTGACTTCCCGCTCGTCGCCATCGTATGAGGGTCCTTTCACATGAATCTGGAAACCAAGTGGCTGGACGATTTCGTCGCCCTCGCGGCGACTCGCAGCTTCTCCCAGGCGGCGCAGCGCCGCTTCGTCACGCAGCCGGCGTTCAGTCGGCGCATCCGTTCGCTGGAAGAGGCTCTGGGCCTGCAGCTGATCAACCGTTCACGCACACCTATCGAACTGACGGAGGCAGGCCAGCTGTTTCTGGTCAGCGCACGCAACATGGTCGAGCAGCTCGGCGAGGTGGTGCGTCATCTGCACCATGTCGAGGGCCAGCAGGGCGAGGTGCTGCAGATTTCCGCGGCGCACTCGCTGGCGCTGGGCTTCTTCCCGGCGTGGATCGCCGGTCTGCGCAACGATGGGCTGAACCTGGCTACCCGACTGATCGCCACCAACGTCGGCGAGGCGGTGCATGTGCTGCGCGAAGGCGGCTGCGACCTGATCCTCGCCTACTACGACCCGGATGCCGCGCTGCAGCTCGACCCGGAGCTGTTCCCTTCGCTGCACCTGGGCCGTACCGAGATGCTGCCGGTCTGTGCAGTCGGCGCCGACGGCGTGCCGCTGTACGACGTCGACAGCGGCCAGACCGTGCCGTTGCTGGCCTATAGCGCCGGCGCCTTTCTCGGCCGTTCGGTGAACCTGCTGCTGCGCCAGCGCGCGCTGCGTTCGACCACCGTCTACGAGACAGCCATGGCCGACAGCCTGAAAAGCATGGCGCTGCAGGGGCTGGGGATCGCCTGGGTGCCGCGGCTGAGCGTGGAGCCAGAGCTCGAGCGCGGCGAGCTGGCGATCTGCGGCGGTGAGCAGTGGCGGGTACCGCTGGAAATCCGCCTTTACCGCTGTTCGCTGATGCGCAAGGGTGCGGTGCGCCTGCTCTGGCGGCGCTTGGAAAACCGCACTGTTGACGCGCAGCGAGCGGCGGACGAAGCCGCCGGTTAGGGCACTTTGCGCAGGCAACTGAGCGCATCAAGCGGTTAACTGCACACATTTTGTTGCGGGGCGCTGGGCAACTTTTTCTTGCAACACTGTCTTAGCTGAGCAATCCGAGCCATGGCCAGGCCCGGACTCTAGCCAAGGACAGACAGCCGTGAACCACGACTCCGACGCCACCGTCCCCGCTACGGAGGCGGACTTCGTTATGCCCGCCCCGGCGACCGCCAGCATCGCGCCCGTCACGCTGCATGCCGCGCTGACCCGCATCGCGCAAGCCTCCCCCGATCGAGCGGCGGTGCTTTCGACCCGCTTCGCACCGCTGGACCATCGCGGCCTGCAGCAGATGATCGAGCGGACCCAACGCCAGTTGCGCCTGGCCGGTTTCGGCCGCGACGCGCGGATCGGTGTATTGCTGCCGGAAGCGCCGCAGGCGGCGGTCGCGATCATTGCCATCGCCTGTTCCGCGGTTGCCGTACCGCTCGATCCGCGTCTCGGACCGGCCGAGCTGGACCAGTTTCTCCAGCAGCTGCCGCTCGATGCCCTGCTGATCGGCAGCGATGGCGACCAGCAGGGCCGCGCGGCCGCCGAGCGCCACGGACTCTTGCTGATCAGTGCCGAAGCGGCGGAAGATGGCAGCCCGGCACTGCGCCTTGCGATGCCGGTTGCGGCGCAGCCGGCGCCGGACGAGCTGCCTGAGCCAGATGCCCCGGCGTTCATCCTGCGCAGCTCCGGCACCACGGCGCTGCCCAAGCTGATTCCCTTTACCCATCGCAACATGCTGACCGCTGCACGCAAGTGGCAGCGCTGGTTCGGCCTGGATGCCGGCGATCGTTGCCTGTGCGTGTCGGCGCCCTATTACTCCCACGGATTGAAGGTCACGATCCTCACGCCGCTGCTCACCGGCGGCAGCGTCGCCTTTCCGCTCAGCCCGGCGGTGGTGGACCTGCACGAGTGGTTCGCAAGTCTGCGCCCCAGCTGGTATTCCGCCGGTCCGGCACTGCACCTGGCGATTCTCGAGGCAGCCCGGGCGCACCCCGAAGGGCTGAGCACACAACGGCTGCGCTTCGCCTCATCCGGCGGCGCGCCGCTGGGGCAGGAGATCATCGACAGCTTCGAGCGCATCCTGGGCCTCCCGCTGCTGGAGCACTACGGCTCCAGCGAGGCCGCGCAGATCGCCGCCAACACCCCGGACGTGCGCAAGGCCGGCACGGTCGGGCGGCCCTGGCCGGAGACCCTGAGCATCGTCGGCGAAGACGGCCAGTCGGTCGCCCCTGGCGAGCGCGGCGAGATCCGCGTGCGTGGCGTTACGGTGATGCCCGGCTACCTCGGCGACGAGGCGCTCAACCGCGAGGTGCTGCGCGACGGCTGGTTCCACACCGGCGACATCGGCAGCCTCGATGAAGAAGGCTTCCTGCGCCTGCACGGGCGTCTGCGCGAGGTGATCAACCGCGGTGGCGAAAAGGTCAGCCTCTCGGAAGTCGATGCCGCGCTGCTGCGCCACCCGGCCGTGGCGGAAGCCGCGGCGTTCGGCGTACCCCATCAGCGCCTCGGCCAGGACGTCGCCGCGGCCGTGGTACTGCGTCCGGCAATGGAGGTGACGGGTGTCGAGCTGCAGCGTTTCCTGCGTGACGAGCTGGTCTACTTCAAGGTGCCACGCCGTGTGCAGATCATCGAGGCCTTGCCGCGCGGGTTGACCGGCAAGGTGCTGCGCCATCGCCTGGCTGACGCCTACGTCCAGCAGCGCAACGAGCGTGCCCGCCTGTCGACCGGCGCGGTCGCGGCTTCGCAGCTGGAGCAGGACGTGCTGGCCATCTGGCGGCGCCTGCTGAAGACCGAGGCGGTCGGCCCGGAGGACAACTTTCTCGACAGCGGCGGTGATTCGCTGCTGGCTACCGAAATGCTCACCGAGCTGGAGCAGATGCTCGGCCGGGTGATTCCCGAATCACTGCTGATCGAGGCCGAAACCGCCCGCGAGCTGGCGGCGCGTCTGGAAAACCTTGCCAACCACGTCATTCCGGTCATCGATTTCAACGCCCAGCCGGGGCGCACGGCGCTGTTCTGGTTCCACGGTGATTTCGCCCACGGTGGCTACTACATCCGGCGCCTGGCTCGGCTGCTCGGCCCGCAGCAGCCGCTGACCGCCATCGCCCCCCATGGCATGGCCAACGAGCCGATACCGGCGTCGGTGCAGCAGATGGCGCGTGAGCGCCTGCCGCTGATCCTCGAGCGTCAGGCGCAGGGGCCGTATCGCATAGGCGGCTACTGCAATGGCGCACTGGTGGCCTTCGAGGCCGCACGCCTGCTGATCGAGGCAGGCCATGAGGTGGAGATCGTGGCGCTGATCGATCCGCCCACCGCCAATGTTCGGCCTTGGTCGCGCGCCATTCTGCGCAGCCTCGACCGCGTGCTGCCGGACATGCACCTGGCCCGCGCCTACGAGGCCCTCAGTCGCTTCGGGGAGACCAGCAAGTGGCCCTATCCCAAGCGCATCGCCAACCTGGTCTGGAAAGTCTCGCGGCGCAGCGTGCGCATGGTGCGCCAGCGCCTGGCCGGCCATGTGCCGACGCCACCCACGGCGCGTGATCGCGAGGTGCGGGTGCGCTTTCTGCGCTACTCGCTGGTGATGGCGCGTTACCTGCCCGAACGCATCGACGCGCCGGTGGTGTACTTCTCGGCCGACTACACCAGCCGGGCTTGGCGCGACATGGGCACCAGCTTCGAGAGTTACGACGTACTCGGCGGCCATCACCGCTGCGTCAAGGACTACACCGCCTCCATCGCCACGCCACTGCGCGCGCTGCTGGAGGATTCGGCTGCGGCGATGCCTGGTCAGAGTGGCTTGATGTTGCCGCTGACCGAGCCGGGTGAGCGCGATGGCCTGGTGCCCTGATCATGTACGTGTCGAACCCGCTGCTGCCGCACAGCTTCCCGCGTCCCTCGGTAACAGGAGTAACCGCATGAAACGCTCGATCGCCACCGTGTCCCTGAGCGGTACCTTGCCGGAGAAACTGGAAGCCGTGGCCGCCGCCGGCTTCGACGGCATCGAGCTGTTCGAGAATGACCTGCTCTATCACTCCGGCAGCCCGCAGGACATTCGTCGACGCTGCGAGGACCTGGGGCTCGAGATCACCCTGTTCCAGCCGTTTCGCGACTTCGAGGGCTGTCCGCGCGAGCGTCTGCAGCGCAACCTCGATCGCGCCGAGCGCAAGTTCGACCTGATGCAGGAACTCGGCGCCGAGCTGATGCTGCTGTGCAGCAATGTGCAGGCCGATGCGTTGGGCGACCGCGAGACCTTGCTCGGCGATCTCGCCCTCATCGCCGAGCGCGCCGGTGCGCGTGGCCTGCGGGTCGGTTACGAGGCCCTGGCCTGGGGCCGTCACGTGAAGACCTGGCGCGATGTCTGGACGCTGGTGCAGCAGGTCGACCATCCGGCGCTGGGCGTCATCCTCGACAGCTTCCACACCCTCGCCCTGCGCGACGATCCCAACGCAATCGTCGAGATTCCGGGTGAACGAATCTTTTTCGTGCAACTGGCCGATGCGCCGCTGCTGAGCATGGATGTGCTGGAGTGGAGCCGGCATTTCCGCTGTTTCCCCGGCCAGGGCGAATTCGATCTGGCGGGTTTCCTTGCGCCCGTGCTGCAGGCCGGCTACGGCGGTCCCCTGTCGCTGGAAGTGTTCAACGATGGCTTTCGAGCCGCGCCGCCGCGTGGTGTGGCTGCCGATGGCCTGCGCGCCCTGCTGCACCTGGAGGAACTGACCGGCCAGCGCTTGAACGCTGCCGCCAGGCCCGCGCCGACTGCCCAGGCACTGTTCACACCGCCGCCGGCGCCGCGCTACGAGGGCATCGACTTTCTCGAATTCGCGGTCGACGAGCCGCACGCGGCGCGGCTGGGCGATTGGTTGCAGCGGCTGGGCTTCGCCCACGTCGGCCAGCATCGCTCCAAGGCGGTGCAGCTGTATCGCCAGGGTGAGATAAACATCGTGCTCAATGCTGAGCCGTACTCGTTCGCACACAACTATTTCGAGGCGCACGGGCCATCGGTCTGTGCCATGGCATTGAAGATCGACGATGAGGCCTCGGCCCTGGCGCGCGCCTGCGCCTTCGGCGGGCAGCCCTACCGCGGGCTGATCGGGCCGAACGAGCGGCAGATTCCGGCCGTGCGTGCGCCGGACGGCAGCCTGATCTATCTGCTCGAGTCCGGCGCGCCGGGGCAGAGCAACTACGACATCGACTTCCGCCTGCACGCCGTCGCGTCAGCAGGCACTGGCCTGCAGCGCATCGATCACATGGCCACCGCACTGCCGGCCGAGAGTTTGGCCAGCTGGGTGCTGTTCTACCGCAGTCTGTTCGACTTCGAGGCCGACGACGAGCTGCTCCTGCCCGATCCCTACGGCCTGATGAAGTGCCGCGCCATGCGCAGTCCCTGCGGGCAGGTGCGGCTGCCGCTGAACACCTCGCAGGACCGCCACACCGTGATCGGTCAAACGCTGTCCAGCTACCGCGGCGCCGGCGTGCACCATGTGGCATTCGCCTGTGAAGACATCTTCGCCGAGGTCGCACGGGCGCAGGCGGCGGGAGTGCCGCTGCTGAAGATTCCGCGCAATTACTACGATGATCTGGCCGCGCGCTTCGATTTCGACGACGTTTTGCTCGCCGAGCTCGCCCGCTACAACGTGCTGTACGACCGCGATGCCGACGGCGGCGAACTGTTCCACGTCTACACCGAGCCGTTCGAGGGGCGTTTCTTCTTCGAGATCCTGCAGCGCTGCAACGACTACGCCGGTTACGGAACGGCTAACGTGGCGGTACGCCTGGCCGCCATGGCCAAGCAATGCCGCCGCGCTGCCCCGGCCACGCGTGTCATGGCCAGCGCCGGCTGATGGTTCATTAGCCAAAGGCCCTAGCTCGTGGCTGCGGCAGCGATGCTATGATCGCGAGCGGCCCGCCCCCTTGCGGATTGCCTGTTTCGTGCGGCCGCTGGAGCCCTGTCGTGCCCACCCCAAAAACAATCGGCCTGCGTCAATGGATCTGGCGGGCTTTCGTTCGCAGTGCGCTGATTCCACTGGTGCTGGTGGAGGCGGGGCTGATCGCCATCTACCTGCTGACCAACAGCGCGATCCGCGACGCCCAGATCGAGCACCTGCGCGAGACTGCACTGAACGATCTGCAGGCGTCGGCCAGCCTCGAGTCGCGGCTGATCAGCGAGCAGCTGGAACAGGTCGCCTCGCTCACCGAGCTTTATCGCAACCTCACCGCACAGGCCCTGCTGGGTGACGCGCCGGTCGCGCCGCCGGAGCTGGCGCTGAGTGGCGACGGGGTGCGCTACAGTCCTGAGAACAACGGTGGCGCCGCGGTCTTCTACTCCAACGCCACGCCGGCCGAGCGCCACGACCTGGAGAAGATCGCGCGCTTGCGGCAGCTGGAGCCGCTGATGAAGGAGATCGAGGCGCGCAATCCGCTGGTCGCCAGCCTCTACTTCAACAGCTGGGACAGCTTCAACCACATCTATCCGTGGTTCTTCACCCTCGACCAGTACCCGGCGGATATGGACATCCCCCAGTACAACTTCTATTACCTCGCCGACGCCGAGCACAACCCGGGGCGCGGCGTGGTCTGGACCGACGTCTACCTCGATCCGGCCGGGCATGGCTGGATGATGTCGGCGATCGCGCCGGTCTATCGCGATGATTTCCTCGAAGGTGTGGTCGGCATCGACATCACCGTCAGCGGCATCCTCGAACAGATCGGCCAGTTGCAGGTGCCCTGGGGCGGCTACGCCATGCTGGTCAGCGACGACCTGTCGATCATGGCGCTGCCGGAGCCCGGCGAAGAGGATTTCGGCCTGGCCGAGCTGACCGAGCACTCGTACCTGGATGCGATCCGCAGCGAGATGTTCAAGCCCGAGGACTTCCGCCTCGATCGCCGCCGCGAAACCGCCGAGCTGGCTGCGGCGATATCGGGCTCCGACCGTGGCGTACAGCAGGTGATGCTCGGCGGCAGGCCGCAGCTGGTGGCCTGGACTACCGTGGCGCAGACCGGCTGGCACCTGCTGACGGTGGTGGACGAGGCCGCGGTGTTTCGCCAGACCAATGCCCTGGCCAGCCGCTACCGGCAGATCGGCTATCTGCTGATCGCCGGGCTGCTGCTGTTCTACATCGGCTTCTACGCGGTGATGTGGCTGCGCGCGCGCCAGCTCAGCCAGGCATTGCGCGATCCCATCGCCGGTATCTCGCAGATGATGAAGGAGATCGGCCGCGGCCGCTGGCGACCGGCTGCGGTGCACGCCGATATCCGCGAACTTGACGATATGTCGCGCCAGACGCTGGAACTCGGCACCCGCCTGGCAACCAGCGAGGTTCAACGCGGCGACACCCAGCGACGCCTGGAGCTGGTGCTGGAAAGCGCCACCGAGAGCCTCTGGGAATACGACATGGTCAACCAATCGCTGCGCGTGCGCGGCAACCTGGTGGCGCGCTTCGGGCTGCCGGCCGCGCAGCTGTCGGACAGCCAGTTCCGCCAGCGTATCCATCCTGACGACCTGCAGCAGGCGCTGGCCCAGATCGAGCGCATCAAGCTGGGGCTGCAATCGCGCTACGAGGCCAAGTACCGCTTCGTCGACGCGCTTGGCGAATACCACTGGCTGCTCAGCCGCGGGCGGGTTCTCGAGCACGACCCGGATACTGGTGCGCCGCGGGTGCTGGCCGGTACCCACGTCGACATCGATGCGCTCAAGCGGGTCGAGGAGGAGCTGCGCGCCGCCACCGTGCAGGCCCAGGCCGCGAGCGAAGCCAAGGGCCGGCTGCTGTCGGGCATCAGCCACGAACTGCGCACGCCGCTCAACGCCATCCTCGGTTTCGCCCAGTTGATGCGGATGGACTGCGATGACGAAAGCCAGGCCGAAGCGGCCGAATACCTCGACGAGATCTTGCTGGCCAGCCGCCATCTCAACCAGCTGCTGGGCGAGATTCTCGAATGGTCGAGCCTGCAGCAGGAAGCGCCTCAGCTGGAATTGCAGGCCGTCGATGTCTGCGGCCTGATGCGCGAATGCGCCGAACTGGTTTCGCTGGAAGTGCAGCAGCGGGGCCTGCAGCTCGAGCTGTCGCTGCCCGACGAGGACCTGCAGGTGCTGGCCGAGCCGCGGCGCCTGCGTCAGGTGGTGCTCAACCTGCTGTCCAACGCGATGAAATACAACATCCCCGAGGGCCGCATCGCCTTGCGCGCGGAAACCACCCCGACGCTGGTTCGCCTGCTGGTCGAGGACACCGGGCTGGGTATCGACCCGGCGCAGCAGGGGCAGGTGTTCGAGCCTTTCCAGCGGCTCGGGCGGGAGAACAGCATGATTCAGGGCACCGGTATCGGCCTGTCGCTGTGTCTGGAGTTCGCCCGCCTGATGAACGGCCAGATGGGCCTGCACAGCGAGCCGGGTGTGGGCAGCCGCTTCTGGATCGAGCTGCCGCGGCTCGTGCCGCACCCAGCGCGGTAACCGGTCGACCGTCCGGGGTACTGGCCAGTCATGCCTTGCGCTATACTGCGCGGCTTTCGCGCGCGGGCGGTTCTGGCCGGTTCGCGCCCATCCAGGCCACGCTCTTTTGCGTGGTTTGTTGTTATTGACGCGCCCGCGGGCGCCCGACGAGAGGCACGACGATGAGCGCACTGGTAGGCGTGATCATGGGCTCCAAGTCCGACTGGTCCACCCTGAGCCACACCGCCGAGATGCTGGAAAAGCTGGGCATTCCCCATGAAGTGACGGTGGTGTCCGCCCACCGCACCCCCGACCTGCTCTTCCAGTACGCCGAACAGGCCGAAGCGCGTGGCCTGCGCGTGATCATCGCCGGTGCCGGCGGTGCCGCCCACCTGCCGGGCATGTGCGCCGCCAAGACTCACCTGCCGGTGCTCGGCGTGCCGGTGCAGTCGTCGATGCTCTCCGGGGTCGATTCGCTGCTGTCCATCGTGCAGATGCCGGCCGGCGTGCCGGTCGCCACCCTGGCCATCGGCAAGGCCGGTGCGATCAATGCCGCGCTGCTCTCGGCAAGCATCCTCGGCCACGAATTCCCCGAGTATCACCAGGCGCTGAAGAAATTCCGCGACGAGCAGACCCAGACGGTGCTCGATAATCCGGACCCGCGCGGTTGAGCCGGAACTAAACTTTGCTTCCCAGTGCTGCGCCCACAGCGCGCTGGATCTGCCGCCTTAGTGAAGGGCCGTTGATATGAAAATTGGTGTGATCGGTGGCGGCCAGCTGGGCCGCATGCTGGCCCTGGCGGGCACTCCGCTGGGCATGAGTTTCGCCTTCCTTGACCCGGCGCCGGACGCCTGCGCCCAGGCCCTCGGCGAGCACATCCGCGCCGACTACGACGACAAGGATCACCTGCGCCGGCTGGCCGACGAGGTGGACTTGGTCACCTTCGAGTTCGAGAGCGTGCCGGCCGAGACGGTGGCCTTCCTCTCGCAGTTCGTGCCGGTCTACCCGAGCGCCGAATCGCTGCGCATCGCCCGCGACCGCTGGTTCGAGAAATCCATGTTCAAGGACCTCGGCATTCCCACCCCGGAGTTCGCCGACATCCAGTCCCAGGCCGATCTCGACGCCGCGGTAGCCAGCATCGGCCTGCCTGCGGTGCTCAAGACCCGCACGCTGGGCTATGACGGCAAGGGCCAGAAGCTGCTGCGCAAGCCGGCCGATGTCACCGGTGCGTTCGCCGAACTGGGCAGCGTGCCGTGCATCCTTGAGGGCTTCGTACCGTTCACCGGTGAAGTCTCGCTGATCGCCGTGCGTGGCCGGGACGGCGAGACCTGCTTCTACCCGCTGGTGCACAACAGCCACGAGAGCGGCATCCTGCGGCTGTCGGTGGCCAGCAGCAACCATCCGCTGCAGGCGCTGGCCGAGGACTATGTCGGTCGTGTACTCAAGCAGCTCGACTACGTCGGCGTGCTGGCTTTCGAGTTCTTCGAGGTCGACGGCGGGCTGAAGGCCAACGAAATCGCCCCGCGTGTGCACAACTCCGGCCACTGGACCATCGAAGGTGCCGAGTGCAGCCAGTTCGAGAACCACCTGCGTGCCGTCGCCGGCCTGCCGCTGGGCTCGACCGCCAAGCTGGGCGAGAGCGCCATGCTCAACTTCATCGGCGAAGTGCCGCCGGTGGACAAGGTGATCGCCATCGAGGACTGTCATCTGCATCACTATGGCAAGGCCTTCAAGGCCGGACGCAAGGTCGGCCATGCGACGCTGCGTTGCCCTGATCGCGCCACGCTGGACCGCCAGATCACCGCAGTAGAGACGCTGATCCCGCATTCTTGACGCCCGGCCGTCCGGCGACGGCGAACGGCGGTAGCCCCCTCGGGTCCATTGGTTACCCACCTTTCGGACCTGAGGAGCACAACCATGGGCATCATCGGCACCATCATCATCGGCCTGATCGTCGGCCTCATCGCGCGCTTCCTGAAACCTGGCGACGACAGCATGGGCTGGATCATGACCATCCTGCTGGGTATCGGCGGCTCGCTGCTGGCGACCTACGGCGGCCAGGCGCTCGGCCTGTACCAGGCGGGCGAGGGCGCAGGCTTTATCGGCGCCGTGGTCGGTGCGATCATCCTGCTGGTGATCTACGGCATGGTCACCAGCCGCAAGCACTGACCCGCCGCGGGGCCGCGCCCTGCGGCCCCGTTCCCTTCTCACGTAGTGATCTCATGCGTTCATTTCTCGCCTCGCTGTTCTGCTGTCTCGCCCTCGTTGCCACCGTTCATGCCGCGCCATCGGAACTCGACTGGCTGGAACTGATGCCGCCCGAGGATCGCCAGGCGCTGGAGGAGATGCCGGAAATCGGCCATGCGACGCCCGAGGACCTGGGCTTCAGCGATCAGGGCGGGCTCAAGCAGGAGGCCGGACTGCCGGCGGTGATGTACTCGGCCAAGACGGTCGCCGAGCTGAACGGCCGCGAGATCCGCCTCGGCGGTTACCCGGTGCCGCTGGAAAGCGACGCCCGCGGACGCAGCACCGAGTTTTTCCTCGTCCCTTATCCCGGTGCCTGCATCCACGTGCCGCCGCCGCCGCCGAACCAGATCGTGCTGGTGCGTTACCCCAAGGGCATCGTCCTGGAAGATATCTACGCGCCGCTGTGGGTCGACGGCCGCCTGCAGATCGAGCCGGTCAGCAACGATATGGCCGATGCCGCCTATGCCCTGGACGCCGCGGCGGTCGAGCTGGTCGAAGAAGACGACTATTGAACCGCGTGCCTGCATCGCTGCGCCAGGCGCTGCGTGACCTCGCTGCCGACACCGACGGCATCGATACGGCGATCTATGCAACCTACGACCGTGATCCGCTGGAGCCGATCATCGGCCTCGGTGACGCTGACGCACCGCTCTGCTTCTTCGGCCGCGACCCGGGCCGCGAGGAGGTGCGTCATGGCGAACCCTTCATTGGGTCCGGCGGGCAAATCGTCCGGCGCGTGCTCTATCGCCACCTGCACGGCGCAGAGATGCCGGACTTCGAGGCGGGCCGGGCGCTGGGCCGGCACTACTTCTGGATCAACACCGTGCCGTACAAGCCCATCGGCAACAAGGCCTGGTCCATGGCGGTGAAGCGCCGCTTCCAGCCGCTGATGCGCCAGTTGCTGATCGACAGCTGGCATGGCCGGCATATCGTCACGCTCGGTCGCGAGGCCTTTCTCTGGTTCGCCATCGGCCAGCCGCGCGAGGCGCGCCAGCGCCTGGAGGCGTTCTGGCAGCGTGAGGATCGCTTTACGGCCAACCTCGATATCGACCTGCAGGACGCGCAAGGCCATGCACGAACCTTCACCCTGCACCCGCTGCCGCACCCCTCACCGCTGAACCAGACCTGGTTCAAACGCTTCCCCGCGTTGCTGGAAGCGCGCCTGCGCCAGCTCGACGCTAGTCGCTGACCTGATTGGCGAGCTGCCCGGCCTGCCAGGCAGCGACGTTGCCCAGGGTGGTGCCGGCGATGGCTGCCAGCGCCTCCTCGGTGAGGAAGGCCTGGTGGGCGGTGACGATCACGTTGGGGAACGACAGCAGCCGCGCCAGCACATCGTCCTGCAGCGGCAGGCCGGAGTGATCCTCGAAGAACAGCCCGGCTTCTTCCTCGTAGACATCCAGCCCCAGATAGCCGAGCTGGCCGCTCTTCAGCGCGCCGATCAGCGCCGGCGTGTCGATCAGCGCGCCGCGGCCGGTGTTGATCAGCATGGCGTGCGGTTTCATGGTCGCCAGGCTCTGCTGGTTGATCAGGTGACGGGTCTCTTCGGTGAGCGGGCAGTGCAGGCTGACGATATCGCTGCCGGCCAGCAGCTCGTCGATCGCCACGTAACGCATGCCGAGGCGCTCCAGCTCCGGGTTGGGGTAGGGGTCATGGAGCTGCACCTCGCAGCCTAAGCCCTGCATGATCCGCGCGAACACCGCGCCGATCTGCCCACTGCCGACCACACCGACGCGCTTGCCGACCAGGTCGAAGCCGGTCAGCCCCTGCAGCGAGAAGTTGCCTTCGCGGGTGCGGTTGTAGGCACGCGGCAGGCGGCGATTGAGCGCCAGGATCAGTGCCACGGTGTGCTCGGCCACGGCATGCGGCGAGTAGGCCGGCACCCGCACCACCGGCAGACCGAGACGCCTGGCGCAGGGCAGATCGACGTGGTTGTAACCGGCCGAGCGCAATGCGATCAGCCGCGTGCCGCCGGCCGCGAGCTGCTCCAGCACGGGGGCGGAGAGCACGTCGTTGACGAACGGGCAGACCACTTCGGCGCCCGTCGCCAGGGCCGCGGTGTCAGGGTCCAGGCGGGTCTCGAGAAAGTGCAGCTCGAAGCCGTGGGCGCGGTTGGCGGCCTGGAAGCTGTCACGGTCATAGGGCTTGCTGCTGAACAGGGTGATGCGCATGGGAGCCTCGCGATAAGGGGCGACTGCCGACAGGGTGCGACAGTTGCCCGCCGCGGCCAAGTCGCTTCTGTCGCCCGATATGACCGGCGGCACGCATCAGCCTGCGCGCAGTGCCTGCCCTTTGGGCTGGAAGTACAGCGTGCAGCCGCGTTGCACGCCCACCAGGCTGGCGTGGTCGTTGCCGACCTCCGCTTCGATCGGCTCGGCTTGCCCTGCGACTTTCAACGTGACGCGGGTCAGCGCGCCGAGCGGGCGGATGTCGCGCACCTCGCCGGCCAGGTGCTCGGCCAGCGCTTCACGGCTCAGGGAAACCTCATGCGGGCGGAACAGCAGGCTGCGCTGTTCGTCCAGCTGCAGGCGATTGGCGTCGCCGAGGAAGTGGTAAACGAACTCGCTGGCGGGGTTGGCGTACACCTCCGCCGGCGTGCCGATCTGCTCGATCACACCCTTGTTCATCACCACGATGCGATCGGCGACCTCCATTGCCTCCTCCTGGTCGTGGGTGACGAATACGGAGGTCAGGTGCACGTCCTCGTGCAGCCGCGCCAGCCAGCGGCGCAGTTCCTTGCGCACCTTGGCGTCCAGCGCGCCGAACGGCTCATCGAGCAGCAACACCTTGGGCTCCACTGCCAGCGCGCGGGCCAGGGCAATGCGCTGGCGCTGGCCACCGGAGAGCTGTTCGGGGTAACGGTCCGCGAGCCAGTCCAACTGCACCAGATTCAGCAGCTCGTGCACCTTGGCGGCGATCACCGCTTCGCTCGGGCGCAGCTTCTTCGGCTTCATGCGCAGGCCGAAGGCCACGTTGTCGAACACCGTCATGTGGCGGAACAGTGCGTAATGCTGGAAGACGAAGCCGACGTTGCGGTCGCGCACATCGCGGCTGGAGACATCCTCGCCATGGAACACGATGCTGCCGCTGTCCGGCGTTTCCAGCCCGGCGATGATGCGCAGCAGGCTGGTCTTGCCGCAGCCGGACGGGCCGAGCAGGGCGACCAGTTCGCCGCTCTGGATGTGCAGGTCGATCGCCTGCAGCGCCTGGAACCCGCCGAAGCGCTTGTTGACGTCACGGACTTCGATACTCATGGCTGTGCTCCGGTTTTCAGGCGCGCGATGCGCGATTCGCTCCACTGCTTGAGCAGCAGGATCACCAGCGCCAGGGCCAGCAGCAGGCTGGCCACGCTGAACGCGGCGACATGGTTGTATTCGTTGTAGAGAATCTCGACGTGCAGCGGCAGGGTGTTGGTCAGCCCGCGGATATGCCCGGAGACCACCGACACCGCGCCGAACTCGCCCATCGCCCGCGCGGTGCAGAGCACCACGCCGTAGATCAGGCCCCATTTGATGTTCGGCAGGGTGATGTGCCAGAACATCTGCCAGCCGCTGGCGCCGAGTAGCCGCGCGGCTTCTTCCTCGGTGCTGCCCTGTTCCTGCATCAGCGGGATCAGCTCGCGGGCGACGAAGGGCACGGTGACGAACAGCGTCGCCAGGACGATGCCCGGCACGGCGAAGACGATCTGGATATCGCGATCACTCAGCCACTCGCCGAAATAGCCCTGGGCGCCGAACAAGAGCACGTAGATCAGGCCGGCGATGACCGGGGAGACCGAGAACGGCAGGTCTATCAGGGTCACCAGCAGGCTCTTGCCGCGGAACTCGTACTTGCTCACGCACCAGGCGGCGGCGACGCCGAACACCAGATTGAGCGGCACCGAGATGCCCACGGCAAGCAGGGTGAGCTTGAGCGCGGCCAGGGCATCGGGCTCAAGGATCGCCGTGTAGAAGGTGCCGACCCCTTGCTTGAAGGCTTCGCCGAGGACGATCAACAGCGGCAGCAGAAGGAACAGCGCGAAGGTCAACCAGGCCGCGCCGATCAACAGGCGGCGGGCCGTTTGCTTGCCGCGACGGGTAGTGGTGGCGCGGGCATTCGCCGACACGGGCAGGGAAGCGGTAGTCATGCTGGCCTCCTCAGCCGTGGGCAATGCGGCGCTGCAGCAGGTTGATCGCCAGCAGCAGGATGAAAGACACCACCAGCATCAGCACGCCGATGGCCGTGGCGCCGGCGTAGTCGTACTGGTCCAGCTTGACCATGATCAGCAGCGGCAGGATCTCGGTCTTCATCGGCATGTTGCCGGCGATGAAGATCACCGAGCCGTACTCGCCGACGCCGCGGGCGAAGGCCAGGGCGAAGCCGGTCAGCCAGGCGGGCAGCAGCGCTGGCAGCAGCACATGGCGAACCACCTGCAGCGGACGCGCGCCGAGGCAGGCCGCGGCTTCTTCCACTTCATGCGGGATATCGGCGAGCACCGGCTGGAGGGTGCGCACCACGAACGGCAGGGTCACGAAGGTTAGTGCCAGGGTGATGCCCAGCGGACTATAGGCGATCTTGAAGCCCAGGTCGGTAGCGAACTGGCCGATCGGTCCGTTCGGCGCGTACAGCGCGGTGAGGGCGATGCCTGCCACCGCGGTCGGCAGGGCGAAGGGCAGGTCGATCATCGCCTCGATGATCTTGCGGCCGGGGAAGCGATAGCGCACCAGCACCCAGGCCAGCAGCGTGCCGATCACGCCATTGAGCACGGCGGCCGCGAAGGCGGTGCCAAAGCTCAGCTTGAGCGCCGCCAGCACGCGCGGCGCGCTGACGATGGCGATGAACTGCGCCCAGGAGAGTTCGGTGGTCTTGAGAAACAGCGCACCCAGGGGAATCAGCACCAACAGGCTGAGGTACACCAGGGTGTAGCCCAGCGTCAGCCCGAAGCCGGGTATGACGGGGGAGGTTCGGCGGGACATGACTATTCCTTCGACAGGGCGGACAAGAATCCGCCGTGGTCATAGCGATCCGATTGAGGAGGTTCGGCTGAAGCGTCACGAGCTGCGTAGGGTGGAAGTCGCTTTTTACTTCCACCACCGCGCTCCGAGCGGGAGCGATGGTGGATCGGTGAAGCGCGATCCACCCTACGAACTGCCGAGTATTCTCAGCGGTTTAAGCGCAGTGCTTCATTCGGTCAGATAGATCTGGTCGAAGATGCCGCCATCATTGAAGAACTTCGGTTGCGCGGCCTTCCAGCCACCAAAATCCCCGTCGATGGTGACCAGCTTCAGCGCCGGGAACTGATCCTTGAATTCGGCCGTCACGGCCTCGTTGCGTGGCCGGTAGAAGTTCTTCGCCGCGATGCGCTGGCCTTCCTCGCTGTACAGGTAGTTCAGATAGGCCTCGGCTAGCGCCCGCGTGCCCTTGCGCTCGACGTTCTTGTCCACCACTGCCACCGGTGGCTCGGCAAGGATCGACAGCGAAGGCGCGATGATCTCGAAATCTTCACCGCCCTGTTCCTTCAGGGCCAGGAAGGCCTCGTTCTCCCAGGCCAGCAGCACGTCGCCGATGCCGTTGTTGACGAAGGTGACAGTCGAGCCGCGGGCGCCGGTATCGAGCACCGGCACATTCTTGTAGAGCTTCTCGACAAAGGCCTGGGCCTGCTGCTCGTCGCCGAATTTCTGCTGGGCGTAGGCCCAGGCGGCGAGGAAATTCCAGCGCGCACCGCCGGAGGTCTTCGGGTTCGGCGTGATCACCTCTACGCCCGGCTTGACCAGGTCGTCCCAGTCCTTGATGCCCTTCGGATTGCCCTTGCGAACGAGGAACACGATGGTCGAGGTATAGGGCGTGCTGGCGTCCGGCAGGCGGGTCTGCCAATCCTCGGGGATCAGTTTGCCGAGGCGATGCAGCTCGTCGATATCGCCCGCCAGTGCCAGGGTCACCACGTCGGCGCGCAGGCCGTCGATCACCGCGCGGGCCTGCTTGCCCGAGCCGCCATGGGACTGCTGGACCTTGATCGGCTCATGGCCCTGGGCCTGCCAGTGCTTGTTGAAGGCGTCGTTGAATTCCACGTAGAGCTCGCGCGTCGGATCGTAGGACACGTTGAGCAGGGTATCGGCGGCCAGTGCAGGGCCGGCGATCAGCGCGCTCGCCAGGGCGGCGAGGGCGAAGCGACGGATGGACATGGTGCAGCTCCTGAAAAAACTAATTTGGTATGCGTTGGCGCTTCAGGGGCGGTCGCTGAAATCACGCTGGAAGACAGGCAGGGCGAGGCAGAAGCAGCCTGGCGGGTTGCAACCTGGTCTAGCGGTGTCAGGTGGTTTTCAGTGACTCGATTAATTAGCTCCGCATTCGCGGGCGACAGCTGCAGTACCGGTGCGTGTTCATGGTCTCGGCTCGTTTCATGGTCACGCCCTCCGGTGGTCCAGTCGGGCTGATGGTTGGGGTAGTCCGGGGGTCAGGCGTTCTTGCCGGTCGGCTGCAGGCGGAACTTCTCCTTGCGCTCGATCTGCACGACCTGGCCGTTGTGCACGGTGATTTCAACCGAGCCGAACTTGAGGCCGCTCAGGGCACTGTGGATCTCGCGCTGGATGCTGGCTTCGTCCTGCCCCTCGAGGTTGCGAATGGTCGCGGTCATTGCTGTTCTCCGTGAAGCCTTTCGTGACGACCGGAACGGCCGTAGCCAGCAAGGCGTGGAGCGGATGATAGGTTCGGCCGAAATATTCTTAAAAATATTGTTTAAGAACATTTATAGACCGTTATGGAATAACAGGACGACTCTTTATCAGGCGCCAGATAGGCTTAAAAAGAATAAATAAAGAATTCTTTATTCTTTTTAAGTGAGTTGATCTGCTGTCTAGACTGGCCGCCATGAATCACAGGAGGCGCCGATATGCGCAGCATCCGATATCTGATCGTGCCGGGCTGGCACGGCTCGCCCGATGAGCACTGGCAGAGCCATTGGCAACGCACCCTGCCGGGCAGCGCCCGAGTGGAGCAGCAGGATTGGCTCCTGCCGCGTCGCGAAGACTGGGTCGCCGAGCTGCAGCTCAGCGTTGCCGCCCATGTCGAACCGGTCATCTTGCTGGCGCACAGCCTGGGCTGCATCACGGTTGCGCACTGGGCGGCGCAAGCGCCTGCGCAGCTGCTGCAACGGGTGCGCGGCGCCCTGCTGGTGGCCCCCGCGGATGTCGAGCGCAGCGGCTGCCCGGAACCCTTGCGCAACTTCGCCCCGATCCCTCGCCAGCCTTTGCCATTCGCCAGCCTGCTGATCGGCTCGGACAACGACACTGCCGCCAGTGCCGCGCGTGCCGTCGAGATGGGCCACGCCTGGGGCAGCGAGACCACGATCCTGGCCGGCGCCGGGCATATCAACGTGGCCTCCGGACATCGGCGCTGGGAGCAGGGCTTCGCCAGCCTGTACCGCTTGCAGAGCCGGATCGAGCGACAGGCGCAACGGCGCGCCTGAATCGCTCTCAACCAATGCCGCAACCCACGCAAGAAAGGAGAACGAAGATGAGCATCCGCCTCGGCGACATCGCCCCCGATTTCGAACAGGATTCCAGCGAAGGCCGCATCCGCTTCCACGAGTGGCTGGGTGACAGCTGGGGTGTGCTGTTCTCGCACCCGGCCGACTTCACCCCGGTGTGCACCACCGAACTGGGCTTCACCGCCAAGCTGAAGGACGAGTTCGCCAAGCGCAACGTCAAGGCCATCGCCCTGTCCGTAGACCCGGTGGATTCGCACATCAAGTGGATCGACGATATCAACGAGACGCAGAACACCCGCGTCAACTTCCCGATCCTGGCTGACGCCGACCGCAAGGTCTCCGAGCTGTACGACCTGATTCATCCGAATGCCAACGACACCCTGACGGTGCGCTCATTGTTCGTCATCGATCCGAACAAGAAGGTGCGGCTGACCATCACCTACCCGGCGAGCACCGGGCGCAACTTCCACGAGATCCTGCGGGTGATCGATTCGTTGCAGCTGACCGACAACCACAAGGTCGCGACCCCGGCCAACTGGCAGGACGGCGACGAGGTGGTGATCGTGCCCTCGCTCAAGGACGAGGAGGAGATCAAGCAGCGCTTTCCCAAGGGCTATCGCGCGGTCAAGCCGTACCTGCGTCTGACGCCGCAGCCCAACCGCTGAGACAGGATCCCGGCTGGGCGGTTAAGTCTTGGTCAGCCCTCGCTGCGACGCGGATCGGCACTGCGCGGGTAGGTGCGCTCTTCCTGGATGGTGCCGTCCTTCTTGTGGATCTTTACCGAAGCCGTCCTGCCTTCGAGAAAGGCCGCGGTGACCTGCAGCATCTCGTCCTTGGTGGCAGCGGTCTTCGAGGCGCGAGTCGCCCCTTGCTTGCGCAGTTCCCAGCCCGAATCGGTGACATTGATGTGGTAGTTGTCCATGCATGAGTCCTCCGCTGTGGGTTGCGGTATAGAGTGCTGGACAGAACAGGGGTTCGCTAAGACGGGGCACCGGCAGCGTCGTCGTGCGCCACCTGCTAGCCTGGCCGCTTCCAGTCGCCAGGACCGAGCTCATGCCGACACACGCCCAGTTGCGCGCCATCATCGCCGCCGATCCGCTGCGCATGCGCTGCCTTGCCCACGTCAGGGCGCTCGGCTTGCCGGATTGCTGGGTGGCCGCCGGATTCGTGCGCAGCGCGGTCTGGGATCACCTGCATCGGCGTGGCCGCAGCGCCTTGCCGGCGGACATCGACGTCATCTGGTTCGACCAGGCTCGCTGCGACGCGGCGGTGGACTCCGAGATCGAAGCGACATTGCGGCGTGCCGACGCCTCGCTCGAATGGTCGGTGAAGAACCAGGCGCGCATGCATCTGCACAACGGCGACCGGCCCTATAGGACTGCGGCAGACGCGATGTGCCATTGGCCGGAAACGGCCACGGCCATCGGGGTCAGACTGGGCGAGGAAGGCGAGATCGAGGTCTCCGCCCCGCTGGGTCTGGACGACCTTTTCGCGCTGATCGTCCGTCCCACCGCGGCCTTTCGTGGCCGTAAACGGCAGGTCTATCTCGATCGTCTGGCCGCGAAGCGCTGGTCCGAAACCTGGCCGGACCTGCGCATCGTGCAGGGCTGAGCGCTGCGACGCTTGGCGTTCTAGATGAAGGCCTGCCGCGCGACGCCACGAGGCTGGCGGTTGCGTCCCGGCAGCTGCTCGAGGCGCTTGTGCCATTCGGCACGCACGGACGGAACGGCACCCGGCTTCGCTGCCGCGTCGGGCGCAGTCGGAGCGGCCTTGATCGCCGCTGCGGGAGCAGTGGTTGCAGTCGTCGCGACCGCCGCGGGCGCAACCGCCACAGTTTTCGCCGCCTTTGCGGCAGCCCGCAGTTCGGCGAGGCTCGGTGTCTTGCGTACAGGCTCGCTTACCGCCTTTTCCACGCTGCGCAGGCACAGCTTGCAGGAAACCTGAGTGGCGTCCGCCGAACTGTTCAGACTCGATCCCGTGCGCCCACATGCGACATTGCCATTGGAGGCGGAGTAATGAATCACCAACGTTCTGTCTCCTGATTTTGGGGCGCGGGATTCTACACGCTCATGTCCAGGAGGCAACGCGGCGGGCGAAACTTACAGCTGAGCGCCCATGCCAGTACGCGGCGCAGTAACGAAAAAGGCCCGCATTTCTGCGAGCCTTTGACTTCCCCCGGCCTACAACCCGGTGCGGCATCTATCAGCCGAGCGATTCGTCGAAGTAGTCGCTGTCGAGCCTCGGCACCTTGTAGAGCTGCGAGCTGACGCCAACCTCGTGATCGAGCATCAGGTTGACCAGGCGCTTACCATCGACCAGCACCAGGCCTTCGACCGAACGTGCGAAGTCGATGGCCTGGGCGGTGAAGCCCGAGGTGGTGATGAACACGCCGCGCCGTGCTTTCTGCCCGGCCAGGGCGCCGTAGAAGGCCTGCAGTTCGGGGCGGCCGACCGTGCTCTGCCAGCGCTTGGCCTGCACATAGACCTTTTCCAGCCCCAGCGCATCGAGCGAGATCACCCCGTCGATACCGCCATCGCCGCTGCCGCCCACCTGCTGCAGGGCCTGGCGGTTCGCGCCGTAACCCAGGCTATGCAGCACGTCGAGCACGATATGCTCGAAGCGCGTCGGGCTCGCCTGCAGCAGGCTGTCCAGCAGATCACCGGCGACGCTGGTGCGCAGCTCGAGCAGCGCCTGATCCAGCCGCTCCTGTGGGCTGCTGGTGGCAATTTCTGCCTGGGTGATCAGCGCTTGTGTGTCGCTGCTCTCATCCAGCGAGGCGGCGTCCGGCGCCGGCTTCAGCTTCACGCTCATGTAGCTCATCGCCAGATGCTTGACCTGCTCTGGGCTCAGCGGTGCCGGGTTGCTTTGCGCGAAGGCAAGTCCGTCGCCCGTCAGTTTCCAGTAGCCATGCTTGGCGCTGTTGGAAAAGCCGGCGCGCTTGAGGCGGTCATGCGCCCAGCCTGCACGGTTCTTGTAGGTGGCCTGGCCGCTGTTGGTGGTTTCCTGCCGCTGCGCCTCGCTCAGGCCCAATGCCTGGGCAGCCGCTTCGTGGGCCTCGCTCGCCGTGGCGCCCTCCGGGTGGGCGGCGAGAAAACGCAGGATGGGTTCGATGAACTGATCGTAGGTCGGCACGGACATGGTTCGTTTTCTTCCTGATGAAGTGGCTTAGCTCAGCGCAGCGGCCCGGCGACCGCGTTTGGCCTTGGGCGCAGCGGCGCGTTGGGCCTTGATGCGTTCCAGCAGCACGCTGGCCGGTTCATCGTTGGGGTCCTGGGGTACCAATTCGCCGCGGAAGGCTTTGGCGAGGATGCTCTGGGTTAGGCGGTCGATGCGCGCCTGGGCGGCTTTGAGGCGGGCTTCGAGTTGGTCGGCGAAGGCGAAGAGCTGTTCGACGCGACGGACGATTTCGGTTTGTTCCTCAAGCGAGGGAAGGCTGATCTCAAAACTCTTCAGGAACCCGAGATTGATTCGAGGCCGCGTTGCACCATGCACCGCTTCTCTGATCTGGCGATAAGTACGCCTTGCAGCCAACGCATACATTACGAAAACAGGACTTGCAGCCGTTTTATCTATGCGAAGACAGAAACAATCCGCCTTGTTGATGAAGACCTCTCCGCTTTCAGGCAGCTGACAGACCCTTATTTCCTCATCCACAAACGAAGAGAAAAGAATATCTCCTGGCGCAAGCTTGTTTTTGGAAAGCTCTTTGAATTTCTCGAGGCTTATGAACGTGTTCTTCTCAGCAATGAAATTTAGGTGGCCGATATTTTCTAACCGCACCACCCGAACGCCCTCGCTCGTATAGTCATCAGACTTAAGCTTGGAGCCAAATGGACCATCGAATGCGGCGCGGCATACTGAGTCGAGGGCAGTCCTGTCCCAATTTGAGCCCACGCCGTGAGTGCTGCGCCATTCATCCGTCAACCGCCCGGAAACGGCGGCGGCGAGGACTGATTGGCGGAAGCGTTTGAGCAGAGCGGGGATGCCGTCGATGCGGGCTTTCAGGGTATCGACCTGGGCCAGCAGTTCGTCGAGCTTGGCGGCAATGCGGGCTTGTTCGGCGATTGGCGGGATAGGTAGAACAATCTCTCCCAGCTTTCCTCTGGAAATTCTTTTTCGTGTGGTTCCCGAAGAGTTCAGCTCAATTTCTCGTCGGACGGGGGATGAATTTAAAAAGTGCATGAGCCACTTGTTTGAAATTCCAGTCTCCCCGACACGAAAAACGGCAACATCAACTACCGTCAGGCATCGCTGAGGCATAGCAGGCATCAGGCAAGCCCGCCCTAAGGGATCGGGCATTCGGGCGATCAGCACATCGCCCTCTTTTATCTCTGTGCAGTTAAGGCTGGAAAACTTTTCGTCATTTACAAAGCGGGACGATTTGTTGACAAAGAAACCGTCGCCAATATCAGCGAGCTGTAGCAACCTGTTTGAGCCATCGGGATCTTGGTCTTTACTCTCAACCCAGTCCCCATCCGAAAAAAGGCCACCAGCACCAAGCAGTTCATTCAGCGTCGCCGCTGCCCACCCCTCCGGCAACTCACTCATCCCCATTCTCCTGAGCGACCGCCAACCCCATCACCTCTGCCATCAACTGCTTCTGCGCCACCACTTCATCGCCGGCGCCCAGCGCCTTCATCAGTTCTTCCAGCTCATGCAGCGCCTCGGTCAGTTCGGCCATGGCTTCGCCGGCGAGCACGTCCGGGGCGGGGAGGTCGGCGGCGTCGAGGCTGCCTTCGTCCTTGAGCCAGCTGATATCCAGCGAGTCGCCGCGTTCGAGGATCTGCTCACGGGTAAAGCAGCGGAAGCGGCTGGTTTCACCGATGCCCTCGACGTTCTCGGCGCGCGGGCTGCCGCCGTGCGGGTCCTCGCCATAGGCGTCTTCGAACGGCTTGAGGTGGGTGGGGCCGAACGGGGTACGCTTGCCGAAGCTGGGCATGTTGCTGCGCAGGTCGTAGATCCATACGCGCCTGGTGCAGCGCTCTTCCTGGCGTGGGTTGTCGGCCGTGCCTTTCTGGAAGAACAACACGTTAGTCTTCACGCCCTGGGCGTAGAAGATGCCAGTGGGCAGGCGCAGGATGGTGTGCAGGTTGCACTTGTCCATCAGGTCGCGGCGCACCTCGGTGCCGACGCCGGCCTCGAACAGAACGTTGTCCGGCAGCACCACGGCGGCCCGCCCGCCGGGCTTGAGGCCGCGGTAGATGTGCTGGAGAAAGGCCAGCTGCTTGTTGCTGGTCTTGTAGGTGAGGTCGTCGCGGGTCGGCCCGCCGCCGCCCTTGGCGGTGCCGAATGGCGGGTTGGAGAGGATGATGTCCACCTTTGGCAGCCCCGCGCCGGTCTGGCCGAGGGCGTTGCCCAGGTGCACCACGCCCTCGGCGTCGCCTTCCATGCCGTGCAACAGGCAGTTCATCAGCGCTAGGCGGCGGGTGCCGGGCACCAGCTCGACGCCCACGTAGGCCTCGGTGCGCTGGAAGCGGCGGGCCTTGTCGTCGAGATCGTAGAGGTCGTCGGTGTGCTGCTTGATGTAGGCGTCGGCGGCGATGAGAAAGCCTGCGGTGCCGGCGGCCGGGTCCTGAATGGTCTCGCCCGGCTGCGGCTTGATGCAGCGGATGATGCTGTCGATCAGGGGGCGCGGGGTGAAGTACTGGCCGGCACCGGATTTGGTCTCGCTGGCGTTCTTTTCCAGCAGGCCTTCGTAGAGGTCGCCGAGGCCGTCCTCGCGGGCGCTGAACCAGTCGATGCCGTCGAGGCTCTTGATCAGCTGCTCGAGGTGGCGCGGCTCCTTCAGGCGCGTCTGCGCATCGGCGTATATGGCGGCGATCAGCGGGTCCGGGTTCTTGCCCAGGTCGAGCAACATCTGCTTGTAATGGTCGAGCAGGGTGAGCCCGGACTTGCCAGCCAGGTCCGGCCAGCGCGCGCCCTCGGGCAGCTTGTGGCCGAAGCTGTCGTTGTTCAGCACCTGCTCGTATTCCATCTTGATGAACAGCAGCAGCACCAGCTCGGTGACGTAGTCGCTGTAGTTGATGCCGTCGTCGCGCAGGACGTCGCAGAGGTTCCAGAGCTTCTGGACGATATCGGAGTTGGTCATGGGGCTTCCTGGCCAGAAATAAAAAACCCGCACGATTTGTGCGTGGCTGCCGGGGCAGTCAGAGGCATGGCGGGTATGTGCTGGCGAGGGTATTGCCAGGTAGGAGGTTTGGCAAGTTGCGGGCCGGTGCAGCATGGCTCCGACGTGAGCGCCCTGGCTTAGGGACTCAGCAACGCCGTGCGCAACGAGACAATCGAAAGATTGCCGGTGGCATCCAGCACCGGGCGGGGAAACGGCACAGCATAGGCGGCCGCGTCAGTGTGCCGGCCGGCCAGGCGGGGATGCAGGCGGGCCTTGAGCTGCCGGCTGGTTTCGTGACCGCGCACCGGCTCGCCCAGCGTCTCCAGCAGGGCTCCCTCCAGGCACTGCGGTTGCCATAGGATGATTTCATAACCAGCCGCTGCTGCCCGCTTGCGCTCGGCATCGCTGGGCGGTAGATCGGCATCCAGCAGGAAGAGGCGTCGGTCGTAATCCTTGTTCTTGTGCGCACGGATGGCATGGGTGATCACATTGCCGGGCGAGCCTCCATCACCGGGCTCGACCTTGACGCTCAGGCCACTGTTGCGCGGGCAGTACAGCTCCTTCATATG
This sequence comes from Stutzerimonas frequens, assembly GCF_024448335.1. Lineage (GTDB taxonomy): Bacteria > Pseudomonadota > Gammaproteobacteria > Pseudomonadales > Pseudomonadaceae > Stutzerimonas > Stutzerimonas frequens. The sequence continues at coordinate 437,330 of NZ_JAMOHM010000001.1, read as the reverse complement.
GCTGATGAAAGCCCAGTCGTCGGCCCTTCTCCCACCACCAATAGGGTGCTGCGCATGACGCTGCGCCGTCCCTTGCGCGCTGTCCTGCTCATAGCTCCGGTACCCCGCCCAGCGCACCGGCCATGTATTTGGCGTACAAATTATCGTCAGCTCGCAGCCCCTGTACTTCATCCAGCCGCCAGGCCTCGGAGCGCTGGTCACGCTTTTCGCACAGATAGAGCTGGTGCTTCTGCAGATGATTGAGCAACTCCGGGGTGTGGCAGGTGAAGATTAACTGGGCCTGATGCGGATTGCTGTGTTCGAAGCGGAACCAGTCGAGAATCCGTGGCATCAGGTGGGGGTGCAGGTCGTTGTCGATTTCGTCGATCACGGCGAGGCCGCCATACTCCAGCGCGGTCAGCAGCCGCTCGAGCAGTACGAAGGCCGACTGGGTGCCGCTGGACTCCTCGAAGAAGCTCAGCTCGAAGGTCCGCCCATCATTGCTGTGGTGCTGGCCGAAGGGCATGTAGATCTGGGCGCTCTTGCCATCCTCCGTGGTGATATCCAGCGGGCGGATATCGACACCGGACAGTCCTAGATCCAGTCCGGGCATGGCCGCGACCATGCGGGCCTTGATGACCGGAGAGCGTTCGTAGCTCTCGGCCGAACTGAACAGCGCCCCCTGCTGGAAGTGATGGCGGCCCGTGCTGGCGACGTTGCTCACCACACGACGGAAGTACTCGATGAAGGGGCGGGCTTCCTTGATGTCGTAGCTGTACGCGGCCGCCAGCAACGAGGCATTGCTGCGCAGCCCCTGGGCCTGGGACTTCGGGAACGGAAAGCCCTTCTGCTTGAAGGTGAAGCCATCCCCCGAGCGCTCGCGGCGGAACAGGTAGCTGAACTGGCTGCTGGTTCTGGCCAGTAGAACCTCGCTCACCACTCGCCCGCCATTCATCGTCAACTGATAGCGGTGTTCGACCCCTTGCAGGAGGAAGTCGACTTCCAAGCGGGTGTCCTCGTCCGCGCGCAGCAGATGAGGAGAATAGACGATGCCGGCATCTGGATCGCCCTGCAGGAAGGAGTCGCAGATGAACCATTTAAGGAAGGCCAGCGGCTTGATGAGCTGTGTCTTGCCCGAGCCGTTGGCGCCTACCACGGCGATCACCTTGTTCAGGCGGTAGCCCGCCAGCTCGATATCAAAGCCGGAAGGGGTGGGCTTCTTGCCGAGAGAGAAGTCGACCTGCGCTTCATCGGCGAAGCTGTAGAAGTTGGAGAACCGCAGCGACTTGATCATATTTTCTGGACTTCAACAAAATTTTGTTGATTCTTAGCTTGTTTGCTGATTCTTGCAAACTGAATTTACCAGCGCGGTCTCTGACATGTGGTCCTGCTAGAGCGCTTGTGCTATCGGGCTAATCATGCTTTCAGTGTCCGCGGTCCTGGAGCAGCGGACACTCCCTCCACCAAAGACGGCATGGTGTTCAGCCACCCGAGCACCGATTACGCCTTTCACCCCACCTGCGGCCAAAGGTTGTCATTCAACGCCTCCAGAACCACAGCGAGATGCCCACCAAGCATCTTGTCCAACCGGGTGCTGCCGCCGTCGTTCCTGAACGCCTCGCCGATCTGCTTTTCGTCGATCACGACCTCATGCACTAGCTGCTTGGCCAGGCGCTCCAGCCACTTGCGCTGAACTGGTGTCCATTGCTGCAGGGCGTAGATCTTCTCCATGGCCTTGGCCACGCGTTGCTCGAACGGCAGCAGGGCTTCGCCAAGCGCGGCGCGGCGGATGAAGCCGACGATGCTGGCGGCGATTTCCTGGTTGGTCTGGTTGCGCCATGCGCTTTGCAGATTCACTTCGCTATAGCCATGCCCATCGAGCAGCAGGCGCACTTCGCGCAGCTGTTCGCGGGTCAGGTCCTGCGGGCGGTTGACCACCACGCCGAGGGCCACCGACTGGTTGAGCTGGTTCCGGATGAAATCGTTGAAGCTTTCCAGGTAGTCGGCGGGCTTCTGGTTGGCGCCGTAGTTCTGCTCGCGGACCATCAGCTCGTCCGTGTGAGTGGAGATCACCGGGTAGTTTTCCGAGCCGAGCAGGGCATTGACGGTGGCAAGCTGGTCGAGCAGCTGGCTGTGCTGACGGATGAACTGCGCGGCCTGCTGCGGGCCGAGCCCGTGCAGGTGCTGGTGCAGTTTGTCTGGTGCCACTCCCCACGTGTTTTCCAGCTCGTCGAGTTTGCTCTTGAGGGTCGGTTTGCTCTCGGCCTTGTGGCTGGCCTTGCGCAGGATGCGCATCACCCGCTGGCTGAGCTGGTCGAGCACATCATGGGCATGACTGCTGTCGGGCTGGCTGCCGGGCGCGTCGAGGCTGGCGGGATTGGTCAGCTCGCTGACCAGCTGTTCCAGGCTGATGCTCGGGTCTTTCACCAGCGGCTTCATGGTGCCCACCGGTTCGAGGCTGGCGTACAGGTCGACCGGGTCGTAAATCCGGAACACGGTCTTGCCGATCTCGTCGCAGCGACGCGTGGCACGGCCCTTCATCTGTTCATAGAGGATGCGCGAGCGTACCCGGCGCATGAACACCAGGTGGCAGATGCGTGGCACATCGATGCCGGTGGTGAGCAGGTCGACGGTGATGGCGATGCTCGGGTAGCGCTCGTTCTTGTACTGGCGGATCAGCTGTTCGACCTTGTCGCTCTGCCCGGTGATGATCTGCACGGCGGCCTGGTTGTAGTCATCGCCGTGAACGTCTTTGAAGGCTTCGTCGAGCAGGTTCTTCACGCGCTCGGCGTGGGCCTGGTTGACGCAGAAGATCATGGCTTTCTCATCGCCTGAAGGGTCCAGCTCCTGGGCCAGCTGCGCGCAGATCACCTTGTCGAAACCGGCTGTAATCACGCGGCGGTTGAAGGACTCGATCTCGAAGTCGAGCTCGTCCTCCAGCTCGGCCACGTCCACCTCGCCAGTGGCGGTATCGATGATGCTGACGCTCTCGCCCTTGGCGAAGTGAATGCCGTTCTGGCTGAGCAGGGTCTGGTAGCGGATCGGCGGTTCGTGATCGATCAGCCAGTCGTCGGCCACCGCTTCGCGATAGCTGTAGGTGAAGATCGGCGCGCCGAACACTTCGCTGGTGTGCTTGGCCGGCGTGGCGGTAAGGCCGATGCGGCAGGCGTCGAAGTAATCGAGCACACGGCGGTACTGCGAGAGGTACTGGCTGTGGTCGCGCACCGCCAGCTCACCTTCAGTCATTTCCTGGTCGAGGGTGTAACCGCGGTGAGCTTCGTCGACGATGATGCAGTCGAAGGCGTCGATGGGTGGCGGGTTGTCTGACTGGAAGATGCGCCGGACCATGGCCTGCACGGTGGCGACCTGAACGCGCGTTTCGGCCTCGGCGGCCATGTCGCCCAGCTCCTTGATGTCGTAGATCTGCGCGAGCGTATGGTTCTGCTCGAGCGTCGCTTCGTTGAACGCCTCGATGGCCTGCTGACCCAAGGCGCTGCGGTCGACCAGAAAGAGGATACGGCGGAAGCGTTCGGCCTTCAGCAGGCGGTACATCAGGCCGATGATGGTGCGCGTCTTGCCGGTGCCGGTGGCCATGGCCAGCAGGCATTGGCGGCGGTTGTCGGCGAGCGCCTGCTCGACGGCGCGAATGGCGTTTTCCTGATAGTCGCGCAGCTTGAGATAGGCGAAGCCTTCCTGTTGAAGCATCGCCTCGGCCGCTTCACGGCTGCGTTTGAGCAGGTCGAGCAGCCCATCCGGCCGATGGAAGTCCTGCAGTGGGCGGCGCAGGTTCGTGGGGCTGCGCAGGTCGCGGAACCAGATGCCGGATAGCTCGGCGAGCTGCTTGATGTAGGGCCTGCCATTGCAGGCGAAGGCGAACGGGACCTGGAAATATCCACCCTGGCCGTCGGTCCAGCCCGGCTCTTGCCCGGCGGGTTGCAGGTCAGCAGTGATGATCAGCTGGCGCGAATAGCGCTCGGCCTGTGGGATGCGGTCGGCAATGTTGATGCGCTTGCGCTTGGCTTCGACGATGGCGACCGGAGTGAGCCCGGCGAACAGCACGTAGTCGGCGTTTTCTTTCGGCTTGCTGGTTGGCCATTCGGCGATGGCCCTGTTCTTGCCCTTCTCCGGGCGAGCGCCCTTGCTATAGGTGAGGTCGAGCGAGTCGGCCTGCCATCCGGCATCGTTGAGCTGCTGGTCGATGAGGATGCGGGTGAGGTCTTCGTTGAGGTCGAACTGGCTGCTGGCCTGCTGCGTCTTGCGGGTGACTTGCTCGGCGGCTAGTGGCTGATTCTCCAGTTGCTTCTGCAGCGTCTGCAGGCGCACCTCGAACTCGGCGCGGGCGCTGGCCAGTTCCGCTTCACGCTCCCGGGCGATCTGCTCGTAGACGCGCGCTTCCTCATTCATCTCACCGGCGAGGCTGGCTTGCTCCGCCTTTTCCCGTGCCAGCAGTTCTGCCAGCTGGTGGTTGCTCTCCAACTGCTGACGACTATCGCCCAGCTCGGCACGCAGCTTCTCGATCTGCGCTTGCAACTCGCGCAGCGGAGCACTGGGGTCGGCAGGGGTTATGAACGGGCCCGGTTTGAAGCTGCTGCCGGCGCTTCCGAACGACTGGTGATACCAGATGGCGAGCGCCCGGGCGACCTTCAGCCCATCCAGAGCTTCGCGATGCTGAGTGCGGAACTGGTGAGTGGCCTTGTTGCCCTCGATGCGCAGGGTGTGGAACAGATTGCGAATGTTGCCGTCGAGCTGGATCTCGCGGCTCAGTCGGTAGAGCAGGTCGGATTGGGAGATGGTGGCGTCCAGCTCGATGCCTGCCCGTGCCGCCAGATCCTGCGCCAGTGCCTCGCCGAGTTGGCGCAGCTTGATCAGCGTGGTATTGGGGTCGCTTGCGAAGACGCGCTCGGCGCTGCTGGCTAGCTGAAGGAAGACCGGGTCGTGTTCCTTGAGAAAGTCGAAGTTACTGCTCTCGGCCATGGTCCATCCCTTGAAATCATCCATCCCAGCCATCCTGGATCGGCTATTCGTCAATGGATGATGCCAGAGCAGGCACGGAGGTTGAACCGGGGCCGGGATCTGCACTGCTTCGAGGCTAGCTTAAGCTCGGCAGAAACGAAAAAGGCCCGCATTTCTGCGAGCCTTTAAATCGTGGTGCCGGCACCAGGAGTGTAATCTGACGGATACAGGCTCTATAAATATGGACTTCAGTGAGTGTCACAAAGTAGAAGGGTACTCAAATAGGTACTCATCAAAGTCCCGCAAGCTCTATACCGACGCCGCCCACCCTTGAGCGCCAACCCCTATTGCCGAGGCTCTTTAACGTTTGAGTCAAGCCACCGTCTACAGAGGATTCAGCAAGCAGTAGCGGATCAGTGCCTGTTCGACGCTCTGCTTCTGCCTGATGACCAGCTCAACCGCGATGTCGGAATCATAAATCTCATAGAAGACTCGATAACCGTCAGTATTAAGTTCGCGGTATTGGATGATTCCCAGCTCGCTCGCCTGCTGGCTGACTGGGTAGCCCATTGGAGTGGACCTTAGCTTGTCTGTGATGACATCTACCAGCGAGTTGACTTTCGCAAGGGCGGCTTCTGTGCCTTGGTAAACGGCCAGATGGTGAATCTGGTCTTCGATGCTTTGGGAAGCGGAATCAGTGAAGCGTACGTCGAATGTTGTCATTTATTCTCCTAGTTAGTGTTGGGCAAACCTCCTGGCCAGGCGGGCCTTCAGTTCGTCAGCGGAGCAGTGCTTGCCTTGGGCGTACTCGCGAGAACCAATTGCGAGCAGTTTCACCAGGGCGATGGCTTCGTCGCGGCGCTTACGGTCGGCGTAAGACTCCACGACATAGGCTGGTACACCGTTCTGCGTGACGACCATGGGCTCATCGAGATCCAGATCGGCAGCGTGTCGTTTCAAATAGCTAATCGTTTCAACCCTCATGAGTTGAACCTCCTCACTTGTGGCGGCGCAGGCCAGCTGCGACGCCTAAACGCCCGCACATGCGGGCACATCCATATCAAACAGACGGATTAAACCGTCACGACCTAGTATAGCCTAAATTCAGACCAAATCAAGACCTTTCTTGGATCATGCTTATAGTTGCATGTCAATTAATTTGTTTTGCCTGGCAAGGTCCTGTGATTCTCCTTGCCAAAGCCTACCGCTCGTCAGATAGCTAGGCGCATTCAGGGCTTATCCAAGGGCTATCCCACGCCCCTTAAGAATCCCGCGAGCACAAAGAGCACATTTGAGTAAGACGAGAACGCGAGGACGCAGAGCACAATAAAAATTTACAAGGCACTGTTTTAAAAGGCTTTAGTTTCATAAGTGTGCGTGATTTGGCGCAACACATGTGAGTGTATACATGCTTTATCACGAATTTTGTAGATGTAAGTAATGGGCTTGGCCTATACGAATAAGGTGTCTGAGATGCCTTAATCTAATCATTGCGACCTCTCAATTTTTCGCCGAGACTGGCCTCAACAGCAATGATTCACGAGCAGGTTCCCATATGGCGAATGGAAAGCAGTCCTCGGCAAAGCGCATGAAAATGGCCGAGCGTGCCCAACAGTTGATGAATGTCCACTTCCCAGGCTGCGCGGCTCCATGGGTGTGGCACCGCAAGACAAATGATGGCTACACCACTGTTCCACGTACCTTGCCGATTGCCATGCAAGCGATCGACATGCAGTCGAAAGGCCAGCCAGCGGGGCACACCTTGTTCTGCTTGTGGGCTCGCTCTCCCGATCATCCGGTGATCACCATCGAGAACCCCTCGACGTTCGCCGCCGAGGCCGGATTCCTTGGTGAGCGGGCTGTCGATACTTGGCGCCGGCGGATGAAAAGGCTGCGTGAACTGAACTTCATCCAGACGAAACCCGGCGCATCCGGCGAATTCCACTATGTCCTGCTCATGAATCCCAACGCAGCGCTTGAGTGGATGAAGGCCTCTGGTTTGATCCAGGAAGGTCTATATGGCCGCTTCATTGACCGTCTAATCGAGGTCGGTGCCTTCGGCGAGATCGAGGCCGTTCGACAGTTCTGGGAAGCTCAGCGCGCTGCCCAGGCCGCCGCGACTGCTGCAACACCTACAACATCGACAGCAACAACCACGCCGGCCAAGGCCGAGGCCTAGAGGGGGAAGTAAAAATGTTCAAAAGAAGAGTATGCGGGCATCTGATGCAGGCTTGCCCATCAGGTGCCCCAAAATAGAAGGCCCATGACCAGATCGAGCTACGAAGTCTTAACCTGGTCAGGGCCGTGGCAAACCATCAACCACTGCTGAGTGAGGCTGCGAACCAAGCTCAGCGACCATAGTGTAGCAATGAAAGAGACCCGCCTTGAAAGCGGGTCTCCTTTCTTTACCAACAGGAGCAGTACCTATGCAACTGCACGAAGCAGATGTTGTTTTTGAGGCGTATTCCCTGCAGGACGCCAACAAGGCCATCAAGGATGGCTGGAAGCTGCTCGCGATCACTTCGGTAACCAATCCGCAGACGTCGCCGCAGTTCACCTGTGTCTGCTACGTCCTGGGCAAGAAGAGTCCAGGTCGAGCAACATCAGTCCCGCTCAATATGTAAGCCGCCGACTGCGCATAACGGAGAGAAAGTTAAATAGACCCCCACAGCAAAGCCCGCTCTGGCGGGCTTTTTGCTGCGCCCTGGCTACCAGAACCCTACCATCGGCAGCACTGCTGGTTTTACGCAGTGCCTGACCATACGCCGAGGATGCTCCGTGTACGAACCCCTGAAAGACTCCGCGGCGATCACCGCCGCCAATCAGTTCTTCGATGACCTGGTCGCCCTGGCCGATCCCGACAACCAGTTGCCCCTGCTACGCCCCCAGGTCGAGGAATACCGCTGGGAGACTCTGAACCACAGCCGCCATCCGATGACGCGCAATCAGCTGAACGGCTTCCTCGGTGGGCTGGTGGTCGCCGGAACACTGTCGCCGGAACAGGGCCACGCACTGAGCCAGCGCCTCAACCAAGGACACTCTGCCGGCTGGCTATAGTGCTCCGCTAACGACTTGAACAGAGGTGCCTGATGGCCACGATGGACTTGGATACCCGCGCCGCCCTTGAACGCCTGATCGCTGTCGCCCAGGGCGAAACCGGCCAAAGCCGCCACGTTGCCGACCTGCTGTTGGCCTGGCTCAACACCTGCGAAAGCGGAGGGTTCGACCCCACCAGCTTATGGGCCATCGATGACGCCCTGGTCGCCGACAGCCTGCGCCTGATCACCTGGGTCGCTCGTAACAGGGCGTACCCGGACGAGCTGGGTTATGGCGATACGTTCGAGGCGCTCTGGCAGCAGTGGCGCGCTCACACTCCGCTTCTATAGACGGCTCAATCATGCGTAAAGCCATCGACCAGGACACCCTGCAAGCGCTGATCGAGACCGGCGCCGCCCGTGAATTCCGGGCCACACGTGGGCCAGGCGGGGATGGCTGGACACTAGCCACACGCCTCGGCGCCACCTGGCTACCCGTGCGCTCACGGCGTGAACCCGTGCGCATCTGGGCCAGCCTGACCGCCGTGGAGCGTTTCGCTTCCGGGATTGGGATTCGAGAATTCAGCGTCGAGCTGTAAGCCGCAGGGGCTGTCATCCTGGATTTTCGCGTCCGCGAAAAAAACACAGCGCAGCTCGACCTCGGGCTGGTGGCACGGAAAAAAGGTACTTCGCCTTTCCGCAGGTTGTAACGTGGCCCGCTACAGGGTGCAGATAGAGCGCCTTCTCGATCACGTCTTCATCATCCTCAACACACCACTTGGGTTTTCCCGGTGGCATGTTTTTTTGGAAATGGCAGCTTCTGGCACGCGCAAACGCACCAGAACATGGCCAACGCACGGACGGCACCAACGCCATTTACCGTGATAAAGATCAGGAGAGAAACGATGAAGAATGTACGGATCGAGCTGAAATGGGAGTGGAAACTGGAGGGCGCTTGGGGAGCCACCATCGTCATGGTGGCGCTGCTGCAACTCCCCCATCTGCCACTGTGGTTTGGATTGATCTAGCTACGGCAGGCGAGTGCCATTGGGCACTCGCCGCTCACAAGGAAGGTTGCTGTCAGGGCGTCATGGGTTCCCAGCCATCTTACGGGCGTAGTGACGATCACTGAGGTCCTTTTGGGGGTCTGCCTTGGCCCAACGCACCGGCTTACTACAGTCGATGCAGGTCAGTACGTTTTTGTCAGCGCTGAGGGTGTACAGATTCGTGTCGGAATCTGCGCCGATCTTCAAGCCAGCATCTGTCACCTCAAACCCGGGAGTCTCGTACCCCAGGCGATCCATACTTTCGAACTTGAACGACCAGACCCTGATCTGTTTCTCGCGCCAGATACCCATGATGGTCAACGGATCGTGCTTCGTGGTGCGTTGATAGACCCAATCGCCTTCATAAGGCGTCAGCTTCGGGGCTTCTGATTTCCTGCGTGCCTGCTCTAGAGCCTCCTTCTGCATTTTCTCCAGTTCGGCATTTAATGCTTCCTGGTTCTTGCGGGCTTGCTCTTTGAGCATCTGATCTACGTCATACGGCCCCTCAGGGTCATATTTCCAAACATGCTCATCCGTTCTCATGCCGAGTACCTTGCAGTTAAGGCAGTCAAGGCTTCGTTCATCGACGTTACGGCGCATCACAAGGCGGGTAGAGCTGTTCACGGCATCAAGAAGAAGCTTTTCATCTTTTACCGATGCCTTCATTTTTCCGAGCGGTTTGATACCGTCTTTTCCGAGGTCTCCAAAGAGTTCTGCTTCATCACCATGAACATTGAGAACCATGGTCCCGTTCATGCTGGAATCTTTGAATCGGTAAGCCCCAGTGAAGTCCTCTCCGCCGCAGCCAGAAAGGAAAGTTCCAGTGACAACGGCTGCAGCAAACTTAAGCATCGTACGCATAGCGTCCTTCCATTGGTTTTCTATCGCCTTTCGGCAGGCTGGGATTTGCATCTGCAAATTGGCGTCATTTTGCCACCATTCATTAAGCTGACGCACACCCCTTGCGATTGAGCTGCTCAATGAAAAGCGCGGCGCAGCATTCATCCAGCCATAGCAGTACCGGCATCCAGTACAGACGCAGAATGTTGCCGTCTCTGCCGATGAGCACAGGTCGCGCCTCGGAGGCTGCCCACTGCATGCCAGGGAATAGGCAGCTGACAACCATCAATTCATCCAGGTCAGCCTGCATCATCGTCATGCCCCTCCCGCTGCTCCAGCCACTCCACCACGCCCAACAGGGCAGCCGCCAAAAAGATGAGTAAGCCGATAGCCCACAGCGGTACCACTCGATAAGAGCCCAGCCAGAACCCTCCACCAAAACACATAAAACCCACCAGCAACCTTCCCATAACGAAAACCTCTGCTCATGACAGCTGGAACGCTACCCCGAGGGAGACGCGTGTCATCGAGCAGTCAGGAAAAATCGTCGGTTGCCGTACTGGGAATTGAGGGCGTCGCGCGATACCAGGGAGAACGGCCGTGGTACCCAGAAGAAACGCGACTACGCGAAGATGAATGACGGTTATTTCTCAGTGGTTTTTGTGGGTTTATCAGTGGCCGGGGAGAGCAGGTCTAGGGGGTAGCAAAGGTTTGACGGTGCATATTCAGCGCCGGGTCAGTGGGAATGCAGAATTCGACAGCGTCATTCCTGAGCGCCGCAAATGCCGACCACAGGAAAACGTGGGGTTGCTGAGGGTTTTATGAGTTTTTCTGGTAGGGGTTGGGCCGTGCCGACGTGCCCCACTCACGTGACGTCATCGCCGGCACCAGGACGGTCGGCGCCGTCCCTCTTGCCCGAAACTAGATACTTGGTGTGGTAGGCGGGGTTGGCTTCTTGGGCGGATTAAGCGACTGCGACCCCTTTGCGTTCGCTCCACCTAGCCTTCTGTTTCGAGAGCCTGCCGGAGTGAATTGCGTCATAACTATACGTGTTGGCGATGGAGCCCTGCTAGTACCTGCGACACCAGCAGAATTTCGAGAAGCGGTCTGTCCGCCTGACTCGCTACCTGGGCTACGCCGGCTCACATTGGCTGCGCCTCCCATTCGGCCCAGACGCCCTACCAACATGGCCATCCCAACAGCCTTAGATACGAAGGCACCCGCCTCACTGGCTGTCGCAACCGCCCCCGACAAACTCCCGGTCAACCCGCTCAGCGAAACGCCCAGCATGCTGCCGGTGATCCACGTTGCGAAACCAAGGACGCCCGTAGCCAGTCCCGTCATCATCCCGCGCAACGCGTCGTAGTCAGCTCCAGCCCCCGTCCACCCGCTGGCTGCGCCGGCCTGACCAACCGCTACAGCAGCCATGACCATGGACGCCCCAAAATTCACAATCTGGGCCACCATCACCCCAACCACAGGCAGCAATAGAAGCGCCAGCCACTGAGCGATTATCTGCCCTCCCCGCAACGGAACTAGTAGCAGGAACAACGGCGCAAGTAACAGAACAATCCAGAAAACCCAAGCCGCCAAAATTACGTACCCAGGTAGAAGCGTCTGCAGATCGAGCCAGCCTTTGAAATTTTTGAACATTTGAGCGCTGGCCAGAATGCCCCCGGCTACCTCACTTCCCTCAGCCGAAAGGTCGGTTGTGTGCTGTAGCGACCGAGCCATAAACCTCTGCCAGGCAACCGCCGTACTAACCGCACCAACCTCTGCACTAACGCGCTGGCCACCCGCGATGACCTCACCCGACTCGCGCAGCGCTTGGTAGGCCTGCTCAGCTCCGAGCTGGGCCACCCGATAGGCCTCGACGCAGCTGGAGGGCTGAAAATGGATTTCCTCGAATTCGGCGGGGGCGACCACGACACGTTTCTGGCTAGGTATCAGGCTGATCGGCAAGTACGTAGGCTGAGCCTCCGATTTGCCCGAGAATTTAGCGGCCCAAAAGTCCTGCGCCGGGAGCTTGTAGCGTCCTCCCATGAACGGTCCGACGTGTTCGAGCATACGCAGGCCTTCCTCACGCCTGGTCTGCATGGCTCGTTGATCCAACACCCGCTCCAATCCTTTGCGGGCTTCACCGCCTCCCAGGAAATACGTGGCCCAACCACCGGACACAAATGTCCAGGAAGCAGAGAGAGCCGTACGCGCCTGGGAAATCAGGCTAATTTCCTGATCTGGAATGCCCAGTCCGCCCCCGCCGAGCAATCCAATGGAATGCAGGGCCTCGATCTTGGTGGCACGCTCTGGTCCAGTCAGATTGTTGGTGTGGGGAACACAGCTGGCGTTGTAGTCGCGTATGAGCTGAGCCAGATCACTGCCGGCAAACACGTCTGCCGATCGCCCAACGATATCGTCAATCGCAGCCTGAGCCGGCACGATTGTCCCTGCCGCCGAGTGCGTATTCAGCACCGGCTCAATAAGAGACTGGAAAATTCTGTGCGCCGACATGACAAATTTGAGCGTCAGCGCCTGAGCCTCCACCATCTGCACAGTGGCGCCGCTGGGGAGCTGGACCGCCGCAGGCTTCATGAGATACGGCAGCACCAACGCGAAAATCAGAAGCCCGCCAGCCAGGACACCAGCAATTCCCTCGCGAACCCGCAGGGCAATCAAAAAACACCACGCAAAACCCACCACAACTATTAGTGCCGTACTGAACTGGTGTAGCACCATAAACACCGGCTCGGTGGCAGCAATGATCGTTAATGCAGCGCTATCCCACAGCGCAAAAACCCAGTTGAATCCCGCGAAATTTTCTGCCGTCGCAGTGCTCATCACTGACCTGCCCGACGCCATAGGCGCGCACGCAGACCGAGGAGGAGGCGGGTCAGAATCATAGGCACCCACAGCCACAACATGATCACCCCCACACTGCCCAGGATATGGCCTAGTGGTAGGGCGAGGATCGAGCGCTCAGCCTCTGCTCGTGCGTATTGCTCCAGAACTCTAGCTGTGTAGCCGTCATTCATGGCTGCTGCGGCGATATGGATCATTCCAATAGCGAGCAACACCGCAGCGGTGCGGAATGTCCACAGTGACGCTCTAGGCAACCTCTCATGGAGCCAGTCCAATCCGATGGTGATTTGGTCGATCTTCATAGTGGGCTCCCCCCAATTGACTCACACCCACCGAGCCTAACGGCCACCCGCCTGCGCCTCCACTGAACTCCATGCACTTGCAACAACTCCTCATTTCGCCTGTTGGGAGTTGAGGAGTTGTGGGTGGTCGTGACGCCCACTCTCTTTTCTGAGCCGAAGGCCAGAAAAGAGAGTGGGCCGCAGCAACTGCATCAGGTTCGGTTGAACGGGGCTCGCGGCTTCTCGAAAAATGATCGCTGCAGGTGAAGGAAATTTTTCGCGCACGACTGATGAGCCCGGCAGGGCGAAACTCGCTAGAACCGAGTCTCGTGCTAAGGGTTGTTCGTTTCTCTGGAGCAACCGCCCTCTAGCTATCTGCGTCATCGCAGACGCGAAAGGGTCAACGTGGGTTGAGGCTGTCATCAGCCTGGCCTGCAACAACAGACCAAGGGCGTCCGTTCCAACGCCCCTGGGTCGTTGGATGGATAGGTTCCAATCAACGATGGAGGTGGTTCAAACGCTCGGCTTGGGATCTCGGATCGAGCGGGATGTAGTGATGATGATCCACACGGAGCGCTTAGCGCTTCCCGCCCAAGGGTGTGGCCTGCCAGCGGGGGCAGACAGTGGTCGTGGGTGCAAACCGCACTCGCCTCACTGGCACATACCACGTAACGGCCAGGAGGATTGGAGTCCTGGAGCGCACGTTGCGAAACCGTAGTAGCCGCATCGAGGTGCGAGCTTGCGTTATTGGAGCCTCGACGCGTTCTTCATCGCTGCACGCTTGAGCATTGCTCGCGGCTCGATGATGACGCGACAGGGTTAGCCAGACCGCAAGTCCTTATCAACGATGCAAAACCAGCCCAGCAGGCTGGCCGGAACCCAGATCGGGTTGTCCGCCCTCTAGGGGTGTCCTGTGTGCCAGAAATGGTGCTCAAGGCAGCAAGTTCGCTTTCACGTATCTCCATACGCGCACTTCCCCCAAATCAGAGACACCAGGAGCAGTTATGGCCGGCTGGAAATCTTCACTGGCATCTGTGCTCAAGGAGCACAACGGTATCAAGGCATCAGATGGGACAGTCGCCAGTCACGAGACGCAGCACAAGCGCGCAACCGTCCTCTACCAGGCGTTCACAGACCTGAGAGAGATGGGCTACAAGCTGGGCGATGTCAGGCAGCTCAAAGGCCGCCATGTAGAAGCACTGACCAAGCACTGGCTGAGCAAGGGGCTTTCCTCCTCGACTCTGCAGAATCGCCTTTCCACCCTGAGGACATTTGCCTCCTGGATTGGCAAGGAGGGCATGGTCGAGAGCGCTGAGCGCTATTTCCCGAATCATGAGGCCGCCAGAACGTCGATTAACACCCAGGACAAGGGTTGGGAGGCAAACGGCGTGAGCGTTACGAAAAAGCTCGATGACCTACGCTCCCTGGATGAACGTGTCGCGCTCCAGGTGGAGCTGCAGCTTCGGTTTGGTCTCCGGGTCAAGGAGTCGGTCATGCTGCGCCCTCATCTGGCGGACAAGGGCAGCTATCTGGCCGTCAGCATCGGCACAAAAGGCGGCAGGGATCGTACGGTGCCGATTGATACACCAGAACGACGAGAGCTGATTGACCGAGCTAAAACCTTTGCTGATCGCCGTACGGCAAGCACGGCCGATCCAAGCAAGTCGTTGAAACAGGCGCTTGGACACTACAGCCGAATTGTTGCCAAGGCAGGGCTGACCAAAGCTCAGCTTGGCGTGACTTCACATGGTCTGCGTCATGCGTTCGCCAACGAGCGCTATGCCCACTATTCGGGTAGTCGCTCCCCTGTTGAGGGAGGGAATCTCAGAGCCCAGAACTGGGAGCTGGATCGCTTTGCACGCCTAGCCGTTGTCGAAGAGCTGGGGCATTCCCGTGAGGACGTGTCCACGCATTACCTTGGGCGATGAGGATGGCTTCCCTTGGAAATTGGTTTTTCAAACTTAGGATGTCGAGGTGCGCTTATTTTGAATCCGAACACTGACCCCAGCTGGATCAGCAGTTGCTTGCTGTTCGTGATCGGCGCGCTCCTGATAGCGAATGCTTTACTGGTGCTACTGCTTATCGAAGGGAAAAAAGCGAGATCGCGGATCGAGGCCACGCTGGAGGCCAGTGTGGCTCGACAAAAGGCCCTGATTCGGGAGCACCGTGATGAGGCAGAGGTAATCGAACAACAACATCTAGAGAAGCTGGCCGCGACAGAAAGAAACCATCGCTACGAGATGGACAATCTCCGGGGAATTCTCTCCATTGCTGATCAGGATCGTGATGAGGCTCTGAGCGCTGTGTCTAGAGCCCAAGCGCGCAGCAAGTCCATGCAGAGCAGGATCGATCAGCTAAACGTATTGATGGAATCTTGGGCGGTCGGCACCGATGAAACAGCTGTAGCGGTGAGACATGCCCTCCGGGCAGAACGCACCACCGCAGTGAATTAGACCCGATCAGCATGCGACTAAAGCCGCTAGATGTTCGCAGCCAGACGGCTAGCGATTAAATATGATTAAAAACAGATTACTGGCTCTAGCAAAAATCCCTGCACAGCAGATTCCTTCTGGGCTGCAGGCCGATATCAATGCCTCATGTTTGGAGTGCAGGAACGGTATCTACAGGGGTGCTGGAACGGTATCTCCGGAGTGCTGGAACGGTAGTCGGGGGGGCTAGAACGGCATCACGGGGGGGCTGGAACGGTATCAGCGCTTACTGGTCAGGTGCCGCCGCTGAGATGGGCTAGGAGTGGTTTTGACTCGTACCAGGCTCCCCTCTATTGAATAGCTAAAAGGCTGCCCTGCTGCGTCGCGTGCTTCTTCCACAGAGTCCAGTGCCCGGCGCAAGTCTTTTTTGAAGTCAGATAAGGAGGTTGCTCGGCTTCCACATAGCCGATGTAAAGTTTCGATCCTCATATCGTATGGTCTTGCGTGCGACGCATAGAAGCCATGCAGCCATTGCGCAAGCGGTCGTCCATGCAGCTCTTGCCGGACAGCCCAATCTACATCAGTGAACTGGTCAGCAAGAAACAGGACGCGGAGATTGGGGTTCAATCGAATGACATAAGTCCGCGTCTCATGATCACGGTAGACCTCGTGAATCAGGCTGCCCTCATACGAATGCTCGCCTACTCGAACTTGTAAGGCGGTCGCGCTCATCCTGCTGAGGTGCCGATCTAAGATCGCTCGGTTCTTTCCTGTATCGGTTTTGCCAAGTTCTTTTAACAGTCGGTAGGCGGTTACCCGACACTCTGATCCTAGTTCTTGCGTTCGAGCCAAGTGCAGTACAGTTTCCCAGACATCCAAATCACCCTGATCAAGTAGGGCTCCAGTATAAATTATGCTGATTCCGCCGAGAGCGTTAATCTTTACTCGTTCAAAGTATGGGCGGTATCCCTTACTGACTGCTCCAAACAGTGCTGAACGAAGAGCAACGTTCGGGGTGCGCCGAACTGAGTCTGGCCAGTTCGGCAGTAAGCTACGAAAATTCTCGACCTCAATCTCTTGTGATTTAGTGCGAGAGCGCTTTTGGTTTTCTTCTAGTCTGTCAAAAATGCGACTAGGGAGTGGCATATTTGCAGGCATCGTTAACGAACGGATGCGCTGATTTTTTCTGCTACCCAGGCATGCACCTGCTCGGCAGGCCATGCCACAGAGTTCGCGCCGAGCGAAATACCCGTAGGGAACTCGCCCGCCCGAATCATTCGATAGATTTGAGATTTGCTCAGCCCCACCAGTGCACAGACACTGGGAAGGCGAAGCAGCAGGGGGGAGACAGGTTGACTAGCCATCTGGACGGCGCTCCTTGGGACCGGATTAGATGGCTAGGGATTCAATGACACCTCAAGCGAGGAGTCATGGGAATTCCCGAATTCTCATGGGTTTTCCCGAGTTTTTTGCTATGAGATTTCAATCGTTATCATTGGATTTGGGGCGCATATATCTTCTCAGCGTTTTAGGGTCGCAGCGCATTTCGACGCCAGCATCCTTTGCTAGCAAAATAATGTGGTTGTACCGATCAAAATTAATTCGCGGCGGATTGTTGAGGAGAGCGACACCGCGTTTGATGTCTCGGAGACGGTCTTTGTCTTGTTTCGTGAGTGGTGCCTCTGAGTGAGCCTTATCAACCGCTTTAATCAAATCAAGTAATCCATTTGTGATTCTGCTAACGGTTGCTAGCTCATTCTCTTTAAGTGTCGGTTCTTTGTTTTTCTTGCTGGCTCGTTTGCTTGTGCCCCCGCTCAATATATAGGGTGGGGGTTGAGTACCTGCATCCAAGATCCAATTGCCAAGAGCGATTCTAGATAAGTATATAAAATTTATCGGGATGTTTTTGCCTGTGGAATCGCTTTCGCAATATGAGCGAATTGAATAATTGTCATGGTTGGATAGCGGGTCGCTGAAAAGGTTTAAATATTCTAATAGCCCTTCAAAAAAAAGCTTGTAAGTCCTGATTGATCGTTGTGGTCCGTCAGGTCGACCGACCCAAAATATATTGCTGGGAAGAGCAACTTTCCCCTGGCGCACGCTGTACTCTAAGAATAATTCATTAAACAGCTCATGCAGAATGTGTGCAGCTTCCTGATCATCTATTTCGTAGTAACCAGCGCACTCCTTCACCAGATCAGATATACGAATTACATCATCATTCATACAGCGTGCTCCCGTCTGTCGGCGGAAAATACGGTGCTGTTGCAAGGCAAAGCATCCAAATGATCGGCATACCACTGAAGCATTTCTCGCCGTCCCTCCAGATACTGGGCATGATTGTAGGTGCCGCGAATACTGTTCTTGTCCACATGCGCCAACTGGGTTTCTACCCACTCGCTGGGATAGCCCTGCTCGTGCAGAGTGGTGGACATCGTGTGACGGAATCCATGACCTGTGGCGCGCCCGTCGTAGCCAGAGCGCTTCAGTAGTTGGTTGATGGCGGCCTCGCTCATTGGCTTTGCTGGATCGATACGGCCAGGAAACGCGAGCGTGTAGCCACCAGTGATGCTTTCCAGCTCACGCAGTGCTGCCACCGCCTGCTTGGAGAGTGGGATCAGGTGAGCGCGGCGCATCTTCATGCGCTCAGCGGGAATCAGCCAGAGCGCTTTATCGAGGTCAAACTCCGACCAAGGAGCCCCCCTCAGTTCAGCCGTTCGTACCCCCGTAAGAATCAAAAGGCGAGTGGCAACCTTGACGGTGTCGTTACCTGGGCAGGCCTGGATGGAGCGCAACAGCTCCGGAAGCTCTGTAATGGGCAAGAAGGGATAGTGTTTTGAGGTAGGCGTCTGTAATGCGCCACCAATATCCGCTATTGGGTTGTACTCAGCTCGGCCAGTAGCGATTGCATATCGGTACACCTCTTGGCAGCGCTGGCGCGTCTTGCGTAGGACCTCAAGCGCTCCCCGTGCCTCGATCCTGCGGAAGACTTGCAGCCATTGCATTGGCTTGATGGTGGCGAGGGGCAGGCTTCCCACTTGGGGGAAGATGTCACGCTCGAAGGCTTCCAAAACGTCGCTGGAGTATCCCGCCGACCATCGAGGTGCTTTGTGCTGATGCCATTCCAGCGCCAGTGCCTTGAAGGTATTAGCTCGGGCTATTGCCGCCTGCGCTCTCTTGGTCTCACGTTCAAGCCCTGGATGTTTGCCTTGTGCTACGAGTTGGCGTGCCTCAGAGGCCAGCTGGCGGGCTTGTGCCAGTGTCACCTTGTCGAAGGTGCCCAGGGAAATGTGGGACTGCTTACCGTCCAGGCGGAAGCGGAATCGCCAGGATTTTCCTCCAGCGGCACGAATCCACAGAAATAATCCGCCTCCATCGGCAAGGCCGTAATCCTTGTCGCGTGGCGCGGCGTTCTTCACCTGCAGGACGGTCAGTGGCATCAGTCGAGTACCCAAAGATTATTGAACCAATCAAAGGTACTTGTGTGGGTACTCAAATGGCAAGCGCTTGGATGGCACTTGATGGCACTGCATGAAACAAAAAGCCCGCACTAGGCGGGCTTTTTGGGGTGTTCACGACACTGCTTGGCACTGCATGAAACGTTTTGATGGTGCCGGCACCAGGAGTCGAACCCGGGACCTACTGATTACAAGAAAACCCTTTTCGGGTTGCTGGTCAGGCACTTAGGTGCGGGCTTGTTACGTAAGCGCAGCGCTAGCGGCCGGATTCCTTGCGGAGCCCGGCGCGCTTGTTACGCAGGTTTCGTGGGATCAGAGAGCGGAGGGGGCGACCTTCGGGACGCTCAGGTCGTAGATGTCGAGCATGGACTCGTCGCGGTGGCCGCTGGCTTCCTGCTTGTCGGCCCGGGTACCAGGGGTGTCGGTGATGCCGCGGCGCTTGAGGTCGTGCAGGCCGAAGCGCTGCTCCGCCGTGATGACGCCGGCCGCGATCGCGTTACGCATGAAGCGGTTCCAGGCGGTGTCCAGGCCGGACTTGCCCAGCGGCCCGCCGTGGTCGGCGGTGATGATGAAGCGCTTCTCCGGGAGGACTGGCACCGCTGTGCCCCGGGCTTTCCACACCTGGGCGCGTCGCGCCTTCGCGGCATCCCAGGCGGCGCGCAGGCGCGGCGTCCAGGTGACCACGTTGTCGCGGCTGCCCTTGCGCCGGTTGGTGAGGATGCCCTCGGGCAGCTCGTTGGCGTCGGTGAGGGTGACGACCTCGATGCCGCGCAGCCGGCACAGGTAGGCAAGCTCCATGACGTAGCTCAGGTGTGGCGGCACCGCATCTTTCTGCCCGCGTTTCAGCTGGCCCAGCTCGCGGGCGCGGTCGATCAGGCGTTGCATCACTTCGAGCGACGGCAGGCGGCGCTGCTTGCGCTCTACCGGCGCCTCGATGCCCATGGCGGGGTTGCTGTCCAGATAGCCGCGGTTACGGCCCCACTGCATCACCAGCCGCAGGTACCGCAGCGCGTGTGCCGCCTTCGACGGCGTGCCCTCGTCGGCGATCCGATCGATGAGCCGCTGGATCAGAGCAGGGGTGAACTTGCGCACGGCCAGCTCGCCGAGGGGCTTGCCGAGCTTGGTGGGGATGTTGACCAGGACGTCGCGCGACCAGCTGTAGCTCTCCTGGGTCTTGGGAGCCAGCCGCTTGAACTTGGCGCTGTCGTGGTACTCGCGGCACAGGAAGTTGAGGCTTTCCCGGTCGACGCCGTTGCGCACTTCCATGATGCGGTGCAGCTCGCCGAGCGTGGCTGTGCTGTTGGCGATGTTCTGCCGGCGCTGCCGGCCGGCTTCGTCGCGGTGCAGGGTGTACCAGCTGCCTTTGCCGCGGTGATCAAAGAAAACGGCCGCTGGGATAGCGGCCTGATCAATGTGCGGTGGGATGTGGGGGTTGTGCTTCCTCGATCGCCTCATAGGATATCGACGCCGTACTGCTCCTGGTTGCCGGCTTTCAGCCCGCCGGCCTGGTTGATCAGATCCACGGTGGTCCACGGCCCAGTGCGGCCGCGGAACAGGCGGATGCCCTGCTCGTGCAGGGCCCGCTCCACGTCGGCCCGGCGGGCGTAGCCGGTGATGCGCTTGAGGTCGTCGAAGGTCAACACGCTGGAGGCTTCGCTCATGGGCGGGCCTCCAGTTTACTGCTGCTGGCCGGTGGCCATCGCCGAGAATTGGGGCTCCGGCCTTCTCGCCTCGGTCCGCTAGCCATGCCGCCCTCCCAGCCACTCGCTACGGCAAGCCCATTGCCGGCGCATCTCCTCGATCAGCTTTGCGGCGCCGGCGGCGCCTCGATGTTTGGCGATCAGCGCGGTGAGTTCGGTGATGCGCTCTGCCGTGGTGTAGCCCTTGCGAAGCCAAGTTCTGGCCTCGCATTCCAGCCTGATCTGGCTGCTGTCTTGCTCAGGCATTTGCCACCTCCTCCAGCGGCAGCCCCCTTGAGTGCAGCGCGTTCATGCAAGCCGGGTTCAGCCACAGACATTCGGTGCGGGTATCGCCGCCCCGGCCGGCACTGATGCGAGCCGAGGTGGTGTTCATCGCCCAGCCCTCGAGGCGCTCGGCATATAGGTCGCTGGGGTAGCCGCTCAGCACGACCATGCCCTGCAGCGTGCTCAGCATGTCGAGCAGCTCGGCGTGCTGTCCGTTGTCCAGTTCGTGCCGGTAGTAACGCCCCTTCTGCGCGCCCCGCACGCGGGTGTCGTGCATATAGGGCGGGTCTACATAGTGCAGCGCCTGCGGTGAGTCGTGCGCGAGCATGATGTCGATCGCCGGGCGGTTCTCGATCAGCACGCCTGCAAGGCGCTGGCCGAAGGTGGCCAGCTGTTCAGGGTAGCGCGCCCACAGTTGCTGCGCGGTGCCGTACTGGCGGTAGCAGTCGATGCGGAAGCCCGTGGTTCCCTTGCTGGCTCCGGCAGAGCCGAAGCCCATCTGGGCGCGGATGATGGTGCGTCGCGCGCGCTCTACCGGCTCGTCTGTGAAGATCCAGGACTGCTCGAACTCTTCTCGAGCATAGGGCGTCAGCACCAGGAGCTCTGTCAACGCTTCGCGCATGCTGCTGTTCTGCAGTACGCGGAACAGGTTGACGATGTCGCCGTCGAGGTCGTTGTAGACCTCGCCATGACTGCGCGGCTTCTGCATCAGTACGCCGGCGGCGCCGCCGAAAGGCTCGACGTATACCAGGTGTGGCGGAAAGTGCTCGATCACCCAGGGTGCCAGGCGAAACTTGCCGCCGTGGTAGCGGATGACGGGCGCCGTGATGGTCATGCCGTCACCTCCTTCGACTGCGCTTCCCCAGGATGCACGAACAACTCCACTCCATCGCGCAGCAGATCCCGCTGGGTCTCGCGCAGCAGCGCCGGATCTAGGCCCAGCTTGCGGGCCATGGCTTCGGCGGCCTGCCAGGCGCTGATGGTATTGCTGGCGGTACGTTTCTCGCCGCGCACGGTGGCCACGTAGGTGCCGGTGGTGAAACGGGTGCGGATTTCAACGGGCATAACGGCGGCCTCCCTGGGCTTTCTTGGCGGTGAGGTTGCCCATGTAGCTGGCCCACTCTTCCTGCTTGCGCTGCTGGCGGATGCGGCTGCAGGCAGCATGCTTGCGGGTGGAGCGGGCCTTGTTGCAGATGTCGCAGATGCTGGGCAGGTCCAGCCGGTGGCTGGACATGGTCGGGCGTGCCCGGGTAGTGCTAGCCTTCGCTCCGCTGGCTTCCTGGGGGTTCACTTGCATGGTGCTTCTCCTTGGGGTCGGTCTGGCCCTGGTGAGTTGCCGCTCACCGGGGCCTTCTTGTTTCTGGGGGGTGGGTTACCGAACGCGGATCTTCTTGCCGTCCTGGAGGACGTACAGATTCACGTCCTCGAGGCGGTACTGCCCGCCGACGCCTCCTTTCACCGAGTAGCCGTCCGTGTCGAACACGATGCGCACCTTGAACGGGTAGCCGTAGCCCTGGGTGCGGCACCACTCGGCCTGGTGGGCGTACTTGCTGGACTTCTTGATCTCGGCGTAGAGCTGCTGGCCTTCCTTGCGGCCGTGCGGACCATGCGCGGCCTCGAATGCCTCCCATGCGCGCTGGGTCAGGGCATCAGCAAATGCGTTGTCCTGGTCGTTGCGCTCGACCGGCCAGCCCTTCTCCTTGGCCAGATCCTCGAAGGTGAACAGCAGGTCGAGGTCTCGAAGCTTTTCGCTCACTTGCATGGTGCTGTTCCTCAGTTCGCCACAACGGCGTGGATGGTCAGTTCGGACGGCAGCCGCCGCTGCAGGGCTGTCAGGCGATCGATCTGCTCCTCGCTGCACTCGTCGATGCAGATGACCCTGGCGCCGCGGCCGATGCGGTGGCGCACGAGCAGCTCCAGGTCGGCAAGGTCGTAGGCGTTGCCGTGGATGATCTGGTGCTCGTCCTGCCCGGCCTCGCGGGCTTTCTGCCGCAGGCGGATGGTCTTGCCGGTCATCGGGGCGCCGCGTTCTACGTTCAGTTGCATGGTGCTTCTCCTTGGTAAGGCCCAGGCGTTGCCGCGCCTGGGCGTTGGGGTTAGCGGGCCGCCAGGGCCAGCAGGTTGGGGGCGAGGTAGCCGGCCGCGAGCAGTACCGCCAGGGTCACGCCGCTGCCCAGCAGGGTGAGCAGGGTTTCGCGGCGGCTGGGGCTGTAGAGGTCGTCGTTGTCGTTCATTGGCATGGTGCTTCTCCTTGGGTTGGTACCGGCGTTGCCGCGCCGGCGGGTTAAACGAGCTGGAACAGCCAGCAACGGACGGTCTTGGCGTTGTTCAGCCCGTCGGTGGCGATGTTCGAGTTGATCGGTTTGTTGGTCTCGATGAACTTCGGCGACTTGCTGGTCTTGAGCAGGCGCTTGAGCTCGCTGAGGTTCGGGAGCTGCTGCCGCTTGTTGGCCGCCATCTCGACGAACTCGTTGAGGTTGATGGCGAAGAAGGCCGACTTGCGGGAGTGGTTCAGCCGGCCGCCGGGTTCGTTCAGAGGGCCGTTGAGGAACTCGACCATGTCCCAGAATTCGCGCACGAGCGGGTGGTCAGCGTTGATGGCCTGCTGCCGCTCCTGTGCCATGCGCTCCACCTCGGCGTGCACCTGGGCCGCGCGCTCATCGCTGAGCGGCACGACCAGCTGCAGGGCGTCCACCAGGCTGCGCAGCTGGGCGTGGTTCTTGGCGATCCGCACGGTGCGGATGCCCGGCAGGGCCAGCAGCTGCTGCTCGTAGCCGGAGGTGCGTTCGTCCAGGAGCTTCATCACCTGCGCCTCGGGCTTCAGCGCCTTGACCATGAAGCCGCTGAGCTGCTCGACCGGCATGCGCTCCAGGCGCTCGGCGTGGAGCTTGGTTTCCGGGGTCTGGTGCTCGCGGGTCAGGTGCACATGGCCCAGGCGCTGGAGGATCGGCTCGGAGGCGTTGACGGCGTTGTTCTGCGCGATCAGCAGGGCACCGCGGAACGGCGGTTCGCGGGTGTCGTTGCCGTTGTTCTTCACACCGGTGGAGCGAACGCTGCGGCCGTTGTAGGCGGTCTTGAGTTCGTCCCAGTCGAAGTGTTTAACCGGCGCGCCTTCCTTCTGCTCGCGCTCGGACTCGATCAGCACCACCGGCAGGTTGCCCACCTGGGCGAAGTTGCGCGCGCGGCTGGCCGGGGTCGCCTTGGACGGGTCGAAGCCTTCGTATTCGGTGCGGCCGGTGAGTTTCCAGAGCAGCTCCACCAGCGTGGTCTTGCCCGCGCCGGCCTCGCCGATCAGCTCCAGGAACAGGTAGGACTTGTGCAGCTGGCGGATCTGCTCGGCGTACAGCGCGCCCAGCCACCAGGCCAGCACCACCGCGCCGCGCACGCCAAAGCAGCGCCAGAACAGGTCGAACCACGCTTCGTCGTAGTCGGCCAGGTTGGCGTTGATGTGCAGCACCGGTGACAGGCTCTGCGACTTGATGCTCAGGGAGCCGACGTCGAAGAAATCTTCCTCGTTGAGCTTGTGCACCTTGCCGCCGGCGATCGCCAGATCGTTGAACACATAGACGCCGTGCTCGCGGGTGTAGCCGATCCAGTCGATGGTGTTGACGGTCTTGAGGCTGTCGAGCTGGTAGCCAAGCATGCGCTCCAGCTGCTGCGGCGTGCCGGTGAACATGGCCCCGTTGCAGACGTTGAGCAGGCGCTTCTTGAACTCCGGCGCCGAGGCGATCTGCGCCGCGGTAAAGGTGCTCTTGATGGTGGGCGCTTCGGGCCGCTCGACGCGGAAGTAGTACCAGGCCTCGTCGGTCACCTCGTTGCGCATGTAATACAGCGCGTCGAAGTAGCAGTTGGCGATGCGCACCACGGCGGCGCTCTGGCGCAAGGCCTTGTCCCGGCGCTGCTTGTCGTTGAGCAGCTGGTCGTCATGGTGCTCGGAGCCGTCAAGCTCGCGGGCGGTGCGCTCGTACTTCTCCATGTCCAGGTTGAACCAGTACAGGCGCGAGCGGTAGGTGAAGTGGAATTCCTTGCGCTCGTCCCATTCGTACATGAGCAGGCCCTTTTCCTCGGCCGACTCGGCCAGCAGCAGGGCGCCCTGGTGGCGGGCCTCGGCCAAGTCCAGCTCGATGCGCTTGGCGCGCTCCTCGTCGCCGTCGATGAAGGCCCAGCGCTGGTGCAGGTCGTTCCAGTCGACCTTCTTGGCGCCGCGCTGCGGGATGACAGCCGCCTCGCACTTGAAGCCCAGGGCGCGGGCCTCCTTCGCCCAGCGGCGCATGTTGGCCTTGGCGACCGGCTCGTTATCCAGCGCCCAGACCAGGCGCGGCAGGCGCTTGTCCGCTTCGTGGCATGCGTTCTTGAGCGCCTTGAGCGATTGCTCGGGCAGCGGCGCGCTGCTCATCATCGAGACGGCAGGGACGTCGTGGTGCAGCAGTGCAATGGCGTCGAAGATGCCCTCGACGATGTACAGCTCCTCGACCTCGACCAGGTTGAGCGACGGCGGGCACCACCAGACGCCCTTGTAGCTTTCGCCCGGTTTGAAGCGGGCCTTCTGCTTGCCGAAGCGCTCCGGCCGGTCGATCAGCCGTTCCCAGTAGCCGCCCTTTTCCAGCGGGAAGCGCACGGTGGCGCTGCCGGCGTTGATGTCGCGGCTCCAGTAGTTCTCCTGGCTGTACCAGCCGGCGATCAGCTCCAGGCGAAAGCCGCGGGCGAACTGCAGGTAGGCGCTGGCGGTGGCCATCGGGTCCTGGGCGGTCGCTGGGGCGGTCTTGCTCCAGTCGTTGAACAGATCGTCGTACAGCTCTTTCACGTGGACGCGGTGGCCACACTTCTCCGGACGTCCGCAGATCAGCATCCAAGGCGAGTCGTGGAAGGTGTAGAGGGTTTTCTTGCCGCAGTTGTGCGCCGGGCATTTGCCCTTGCGCATGTAGTTGGTGCCGCCCATGTGCTGGAGGCCGAAGTCGCGCTCGATGCGGCGCAGCACCTCGGCCCGTAGGGTTTCTTTCATCTGCATGGTGTGGCTGGCCTTACTGGTTGGCGCCGAGGGCGGCTTTCAGCGCCCCGATGGTGCGTTTGTGGCCGGCGAGGGCCGGGTAGTCATCGAGGATGCGGCGGCTGCGCAGGAACTCCGGCACGGTGCGGTAGCGATCGTCGTACCAGTGCTCGGTCAGGCCACGGCGCAGCTCGCAGCGCAGGCTGCTGAGCAGGGCCTCGGCTACGGGCTTGGGCATGTCCAGCTGGATGGCAATGGCTTGTTGCATGGCGGCAACCTCGAATTTCGGGTGCAACTTCCCCAAACCCGCTGGCAGGCGGGTCTGGGTAACGGTGATTCAGGGGGTAGTGGTCAGTGCGCGGCTGCTGCAGCCGGCAGTGCCGCGGGTGGCTGCAGGCGCAGCGGCAGATAGCGGGTGGGGATGAAGGCCCGTTCCCCGGTGCGTACCAGCACCAGGCACAGCCGGGTCTCATCACCGAGGCCGCGATCGATACCCACGCGGGAGGAGAGTTCGGTCATCGCCAGATGGACCAGCCGCGGCGCCATGAACGCAGGCACGTCCAGGCCTTGAACCAAATAGCGGCACGCGCGGTCGTACAGGCGCTCATCGTCGGCAAGGTGCTCATCCTGATGGCGCAGGAGGTAGGCCTTGGCGGCGGCCTGCATGCTGCTGCGGTAATCCTTGGCAGAGGGTTCGCGGTTCATGCGTGTGCTTCCTTGAGTGGCTGATCGAACAGATCGGGTTGATCGGATGCAGGCCGGCTGTCACGCAACGCCTGCATTTTCGCCACGGATGGCGCAATCGGCAGCACCACCCTCGGCTTGTCCATGCCCGAGGTATTGATCTGGTAGTCCCAGCTCATCGAGCCCGTGAGCACCAAGCCGCAGGCCAGATTCATGCACTGGCCATAGATGGTGCGGAATGTCGGTGTTTGCCCCTCGGAGTTGCGAATGCGCATCCGCTCTCCGCACGCTGGGCATACCAGCTTGTAAACGCTCAAATCCCTTCCCCCTCGGCCGTGGCAGCGGCCGTACAGCACTTATTTTTTGTCGTTGCAGGTATGCAGAACGATGACTGCTGCTATCTCCGCGTGGCGGGCGGAGACGTAGCGGCGGTGGGCATCGAGGATGGCGTTGGCTTCGCCTTCGTCGATCGCTCCGTCCTCCAGGGCCTTGGCGATGATCAGGTCCACCCGGCCGCGGCGCTTCGCGGTATCCACGGCGCGGTGGTAGAGCTCCATGTTGTCCAACTCTTCGGCAGCCGGCAGCGGGACGAACACACCGCCGTATTGAGCAGCGATGTACGCGGGCAGGTAGGCCGTGCCGATCTGCTGTTCGAGCAGCAGGATCTGCTCGTCAGTCAGCGGGCGGTGGCCGGCGCTCTCATAGGCGTGGTTGTCGAACTTCTTGATTTCCAGGCCCAGGCGGGCCGCGGCGCAGTCACGGCCGCCGGGGTAAGCGGCGATGATGGCGCTGACCACCTTGCGCCGACTGTCGAGGATCGCGTGCTTCATCTTCTCGTTTCTCGCCTTGGGGTTTGCCATTACTTTGGAATCACTGCGAAGTCAGTCTTGCGGCGCCCGTAACGCGGCGCGTCGCCGGCTACTACGCCTTCCTTGATGCCGAGCAGTACGGCGGCGCGGTGGGCTTCACCGCGCAGGCACTTCTTCTGCCCGTTGAGCACGGCGTAAACCGTGGACGGGGTGATGTCGTTCTGTTCGGCCCATTCCTTGGCGGTCAGGCCGAGCTTGCTGAGGCGTTCACGCGCAGCGTTGCGCGCTTGCTCGCTGGGGTATCCGTTCGGCATAGTTCAAATTCGTGTGATTTCGTGTGATGTGAAGCGGATATTGGTTCAGTTATTTGAACCTGTCAATGCTTGAGGTTCAAAAATATGACCATTGGCGAGCGGCTGAAGGAAGAACGGTCGCGCCTGAAACTCAGCCAAACCGATCTCGGTGCGATCGGCGGCGTGGGCAAGACGACGCAGATCAACTACGAAAAGGAAGCGGGTAGCCCGGACGGCAGGTACTTGGCCGCGGTGGCGGCAGCCGGCGTTGACGTGCTGTACGTGATCACTGGAGAACGCAAGCCGCAGCCTGCTGACAGCATCAGCGCGCGAGAAGCGAAGCTGCTGGGCTTCTTCCGTCAGTTGCCCGAGGGCGAGCAGGCCAACCTGGTGCGCACAGCCTCTGCCTTGGCTGCCACTCTCGAGCACTAGCGAGGCGCTGCTATGCCACTGCACCTGGATGACGATCCCGAGTTCGGCGCCCGCCTGCAGGAAGAGCGCGAGCGCCTCGGCCTTGCGGTTCATGAGCTCGGCCACCTGGCCGGCAAGCCCGTAAATATCCAGAAGCGCTACGAGAAGGGCACCTCCACCATTCCCATCCGCTACCTGCAGGCCCTCGCCCTGCGCACCGACATTGACCTGCTGTATGTGATCAAGGGAAAGCGGAGCGCGCCTGGTGACTGAAGCCGAACTCTTCCAGCACTACGAGAAGCTCTACTTCCATGAGCAGCAGCGGAAGGAGCAGATATTCAGCCGGTTGAGCATCCCCTTGGCCGTGATGGTGGCCTTGGTGGGCTTCTACGCAGTGATCATTGCCACGGACTACAAGAAGCTGGAAGGGTGCGCGGCTTTTGCCTTCGGCTTCTGTGCGGCCTGTTCTGCGGAGTTATCGATCATCGGCGCCTACTTCTTCACGGATGCCCTGCTCGGAAAGATGGACCAAGCGCTATCGACCCCGAACAGTCTGGAGGCCTGGCGCCGCGATCTGCAGGCATATTACGCGGGAGAGACGGATGCCGACCGGCTCGTTGCCGACTCCATCCGAAGCGCTCTGTATGCCGATTACATGAACTGTGCGTCCCTGACGACAGTGAACAACGACCGCAAGTCATCGAGCCTGTACTACTGCAATATGGCGCTGATCTTTTCCTCTGCCACCGCTCTGGTGGCCTATGCTGTCGCCAAGTTCCCCAGCCTATAGGAGACGAAATGAGCCAGAAGCCGCCACCACCACCTCCGCCGCCAACGCGCAACGTGCGGGGTGATGTTCGTCCGCCACCACCACCACCACCTCCTCCGGCCCCGCCGATCAGTCGGAAGCCATGAAACGAAGCCCGACCCTGCGTCGGGCTTTTTGTGCTTTTGCTGTGGGCGAAGGTCGCAATTCAGGCGAGCCGGGCGAACCTACCGTTATGGTCAACACTTACTGCCATTAACGGAGTATGCAGATGAGTTGCGAGGTAGCTGTTGCGGTTGCGTCAGAGGTCAACGGGGCGAGCGTGCCCGAGTCTGTGGCGCTGACGGCCGAGGAATGGATGATTGTCCGGTTCTACCGTGGCCTTGATGAGCATGACCAAGCCTGGATGCGGCGGATGCTCTCTGCCCTGGCGGTGCGACCGAAACCTGACTGACATGAGAAGGCCCCTTTACGGGGCCTTTTGCGCTTCCTGCAACCGCTTCCACTCCCGATCGACTGCCCGCTGGGCATTGGCCTTGCTCGCGTAGAGGTGCGTCAGGCGCTTGGGCTTGGTCTGGTCGCCGGCGGTGAGTTTCTTCTGCTCGCCCGTTTTCTCCTCGCGGTACCAGGCGACGACGCCGGTGTAGTCGCCGTCGTGGTCGGCCAGTAGATCCACGTCATCGCCATCGGGCAGCTTGGATTCCAGCTCCAGGCTGGTGGTGTAGCTGTCCGGCGTGAAGCTGTGGCGCAGGTTGCCGCCCAGCCAGACGATGGCCGAGATCTCGGCCTTGATGCCGAGCAGGCTGTAGGTCTGGTCGGGGGTTAGCTCCGGGCGCCCCTTGGCCAGCATGTAGCTGAGCGTGGCGGTACCGCGCTGCAGGCGGCCCCACTCGGCGCGGGCCGCGCGCAGGGCGCTAGCCTGGTCGGTGTAGCTGTGGCGCAGCTCTTTGAGGTTGTCGCCGCCGCCGGCGATGGCCTCCTTCTTCTCCGCGCTGTTGATCTCGTAGTAGTACGCCTTGACGCCGGTGTAGCTGTCGCGGTCGGCCTGCAGGAAGCGGTGCTGGTCGCCGTCGGCCCGGGTGAGGGTGACGTGCGGCAGGCTCAGGCCGCTGGCGGTGGTGCTCTTGCCGGCCGGCATGAACAGCAGGCGCCCGGCCTTCACGGTGCTGATGGCGTCGTGTTGCAGGCCCAGGCGGCTGAGCAGGTTGGCGTCGCTCTCGTTGGCCTGGTCCAAGTGCAGCAGCTCGATGGCCGCCAGGATCGGGCTGACGATGGGGGCGAGGCCATGGGCGGAGGCGATCGAGGCGATGATCGCGCCCAGGGTGGCACCGTCCCAGCTGCGTTCGCGCTTGACCTTGAGGCCGCCGCGCAGGTCCGCGCTGCGGGCGCGGATGCTGAGCACGTCCGGCGCGCCGCTGTGTTCGGTCTCGTCGACGGTGTAGCTGCCCTTGTCGACCAGGCCGGTATCGCTCCAGCCCAGCCAGAGGCGCACGGTGGCGCCCCGGGGCGGGATGGCCAGCAGGCCGTCGTGGTCGCTGAGGGTGATGTCGAGCTGGTCGGCCTCCATGCCGCGGTTGTCGGTCAGCTCGATGCTGACCAGGCGCTGCTCGATGTCGAGGGTGATGTCGCGACCGTTGACCACCACGCGGCAGATCGGCTTGGGATAGGACGTCGCCTCGCGGTAGCGGTTGGCCGCGTCACCGAGCAGCGCGCCGGCTTGGCTGAGCAGGCTCACAGCAACCCCCGCAGGATGCCGCCGACGCTGCCGGTGAGGCTGCCCAGCAGATCGACGCGGCCGTCGTCGATGCGGCCCAGCTTGAGGTTGAACTCGATGCGGCGCGCGGCACCGTCACGGAAGAACAGCGTGCGCGTCTCGCTGAGCGATTCGATCACCCACAGACCGAAGATCCGGCCGTCGCCTTGCACCAGGGGCCAGGCCTTGCCGGTGTCGGCCATCATGCGCAGGGTGTCGAGGCTGAGCGGGCTGCCAACCAGGCCGGGCAGCAGCACGCCGGGCAGGGTGATGCTGTCCTCGCCGCGCCCGAGGTACTGGCGCGCCGGGTTGGTACCGATGCGGCTGGTGGAACCGTGGCGCCAGTCCGTCTGCCGTTGGAACTCCTGATAGGCCAGGGTCTCCAGGCTGAACACGAACATGCCGAGGGCCATCATCATGGGGTGTTACTCCTGGTCGCCAAAGGCCGAGCGCACGCGGGCAGCCTTGCCGCGCTCGCGCTCGTCCAGCAGCTGGTTGAACATCTGGCGCAGGCCTGCGGTGTCGGTACCGGGCGCCGCGTGGATGGTGATCTGGTAGGTGTCGCCCTGGACGACCATGGGCGCGCTGCTCGCCGCGGCGGATAGCGGAGGGCGGTTGTCCATGGCCATTGCCGGGCCGCTCATGCCGAAGCTGACGGCCCCGGCTGCTGCCAGTTGCTTGGCCATGGCGGTGACCGCGCCCAGCGGGCCGCCCTGGCCACCCACCAGCCCCTGCTCCAGGCCCTGCATGGTGAAGCCGCCCAGCTCGGCGAACACGCGCGACGGCGAGTGGATGCCGAGCTTCTCCTTGAACCAGCCAACGGTGCTGTCGCCAACGCCGCTGATCGCGGCCTTGACGGCGCCGAGCTTGTTCTTGATGCCGTTGACCAGCCCGTCCAGGAGCATGCCGCCGAAGTCGGAGAACTTGGCTGGCAGCTCAACGCCGAAGTAGCCCATCAGGCCGGCGAAGGCCCGGTAGAACAGCCCCTGCGGGGAGAAGTTGAGGATCAGCGTGGCGATGCCGGTGAGGCCGCCAGCGAAGCCCTGCTTGATCTCCGCCCACAGGCCCAGGAAGAACGCCTTGACCGGCTCCCAGTTGCGATAGATCAGGTAGGCCGAGGCCGCGATGGCGGTCACCGCCAGGCCGATGGGGTTCATCATCAGCGCGCGACCGATGAACAGGATCGCCTTGCCCACCATTGGCAGCACGGCCTTGCCCAGGTTGAGCAGAACGGTACCCAGGCTCGCGCCCTTGATGCCGAACAGCGTCAGCGCATAGCGCGCCATGGCGAACGGGCCGAGGAAGCTGGCCAGGCCCAGGGTGACGGCGCCGAACCCAGCGGCCAGCGCTGCCACGCCGGCCACTGTCTTGATGATCTGCCCGGCGAGTTCCGGGTTGGCCTTGACCCAGTCGGTCACGCGGCCGATCACGCTGTTGAAGCTCTCGAACAGCTCCACCAGCGTGGGGCGCAGGGTCTCGCCCAGGGTGGCCGAGAGGTTGAAGGCCCGGTTCTTGGCCATGTCCATGCGCGCCGATATCAATTCCGCGCGGATGTCCGCTTCGCGTTGCATGGAGCCCGAGCCGGCGGTGGAGTTGGCCATGTCCAGCTGACGGCGGTACTCGCCGATGTTCTGGGCCAGCTTGGCGGCGTCGTCGCCGAACTCCTTGCCGAACAGCTGCGTCGTGACGCCGAGCTGCTCGGCCTTGGGCAGCTTGTTGATGGCGTCCAGGACCTGCTGCAGCGTGCCCGTCGCGTTCTCCGCCATACCGCTCTGCAGCGCCTCGGCCTCGAGCCCGAGCGCCTTGAGCCCGGCCTGGAAGCGCTTGGGCTGCTGTGTGGCGATCGCCAGCTCGCGGATCATCGCGTTGGTGGCGGTGCCGGCCACCTCGGCGGTGGCGCCCAGGGTGAGAAAGGTCGAGCCCAGGGCGGCGGCGTCCTTGTAGCTCATGCCCACCGAGGCGGTGACGCCCGCGGTGCGTTGCAGCACCTCGATGATGTCCGCCCCCTTCGACTTGGCGTTGTCGTCCAGGTAGTTGATGGCGTCGCCCAGCTGGCTGACGTTCTGGATCGGGATCTTGTACAGGTCGGCGATGCGCGCGAGGTTCTCGCCGATCTGGTCGGCCGGCAGCTCGAACGCGGTGGCGGCATTGGCGGCCACCTCGGCGAACGCCAGCAGGTTGTCCTTGCCGGACACGCCCATGCGCGCCGCGCCTTCCACCAGGGCGGCGATTTCGGTGGTGGCCATGGGGATGCGCTCGGCCATGGCCTTGATGGCGTCTGCCATCTCGAAGTAGGTGCTGGTGAGCTGCCCGTTGCCGTCGCGGGCGCCTTCCACCTGCTTGGCCACGCCCGCCATGGCGTCCTCGAAGCCCATGTAGCTCTGCACGGTGCTGAGCACCGGCACGCCCATGGCGGCCCCTGCCGCGGCGGAGCCTGCACCGGCGCCGGCCATGCTGCCGGCGAGCTGCTGGGTCTTGTCGTACTGAGCCCGGGCCATCGCGAGCTGCTTGGTCTGCGCGGTCAGGCGCTGCATGCGCCGGCCCTGCTCGGTGATGGTCTGGTTGGTCTGTTCGATGCGTTGGCGCAGGTCGCGCTCGTGCTGGCTCAGGTTGCGCGTGCTGATGCCGGCGGCGCCGAGCTTGTTGCGCAGGCCTTGGAGCTGCACCTGCTGCTCCTGGTGCTGCCGCTTGAGGGCGGTGGCTTCGCGGATGGCGCCCTTGAGGTCGCGGGTCATCTGCCGGGTGGGCACGCCAGTGGCAGCCAGGTCCCTGCCGAGGGCCTTCACACGCTCGCGGGCCGCCTGCAGGGCGGTTTCGGTCTGCTCGCTCGCCGCGCGCAGGGTGCGCCAGCTGCTGACGTCGCGCTGCTGCGCTTGCAGGGTCTTGAGCTGGTCGCGGGAGTCCTTGAGGGCGCGGCCGAGGCCGACGCTCCCCTGGGTGATGGCGCGGATCGGCCGGGTGGCTCGGTCAATGGCCTGGAGGATCACCTCCATCTTCAAGTCATTGGCCATGCTTCAGCTCCCAGCGTGTTCTGGCCCGCTCGCGCCATTCGATCAGATCAGAAAGGGCCAGCGGGTCCATGTCCGCCGGCGCCCAGTGAAAGACCACGGCCAGGTCGGCCATGGCGTCTTCTACGCAACGAGGGCAGCTTCCTTCGCCGATTTCTGCAGCAAAAAACCGGACACCGCGACACCGCAGGCCATCAGGTCGGCCGGGTCCATGGCGCCGATCTCGTGATCGGTCAGGCTGGGGGTGCTGATGCGCGGCAGCACCTTGCGCAGCGCGAGGACGTCCATCTGCACCAGATCGACCAGGGTGACGCCGCGCAGCTCGCCGCTCATGGGCTTGCGCAGGGTGATGCTGTCGTGGGTGGTCTCGCCGCGCTTGATGGGGGTGTCGAGCGGGATGACGGTCTCATTGGGGTTCTTGGCCTTTTCGGCGGTGGTCTCGGTGGTTTCCATGGGGTTGCTCCTTGGGTGCGTTGGGGCCGCCAGCAGCGGCGCTGCTGACGGATTGCGGAAAGGGGGGCGCTGGCTGTGCACGGCTTAGATGCCGAGGGCCCTGCGGTGCTCGGCGAGCAGGTCGACGCCGTTGACGGTGTAGACAAAGTTGAGCAGGTCGATCTCGACCAGGACTTCGCCGTCGACGCTGAGCTTGTAGTAGGTCAGGACGGTGGTGATCTTGTGCTCGGTGTCTTCGCCTGGCTCGGCGTCGCCGAAGTCGATCTCCTCATGCCGCCCGCGGGCGACGATTTCCACGGCGCTGACTTCGCCGGTGTCGTCACGCTGCACCGATCCGGTGAAGCGCAGCTGTACGCCGTCGACCCTGGTGGCGCCGAACTGGCGCACGGCGATCAGGTCCCAGCCGCCTAGCGTCCACTCCAGCTGCAGGCCGTCGTCGCTGTGGCCGAGGTCGACCTTGACCGGGCCATCCATGCCGCCGCCCCGGTAGGCCTCCAGCTTGCGGCCGAGAACCGGCAGGGTGAGGGACTTGGCAATGCCGAGGTAGCTGTTGCCGTCGTTGAACAGGTTGAGGTGCTTGAGCTTCTTGGGCAGGGCCATGGTCGGGCTCTCCTACGGCGCGGCCTGGGCCGCGCAGGTAAATGGGGGTCAGGCGTTGACGGCGGCGGCGAACTGGACCAGGTGGCGGTCGGTGATGCGCTGGCGCAGCAGCAGGTTTTCCAGGGGCGGTACCGGGGTGTAGTCGTAGTCCAGGTAGAGCTTGCCGGCCTTGAGGGTGTCCTTGTCGTTGGCGGCCTCGTCGTACCAGCACTCGAAGCCGAGCAGGTAGCCCAGGCGGACCAACTCGCGGCCCTTGGCGTTGATGCCTTCGACGATGTCGCGCACCAGGGAGGGGTGCATGGGCTTGTCCACCGCCCAGAAGTGCGCCTCGGCCATGGTGTCCGCGAGGACCTGCGCCGAGCGGGTGTAGTTCTCGAAGGCGAACAGCGGGTCAGCCGAGCAGGTGCGCGAGCCCCAGAAGCGGAAGCCGTCACGGCGGATCAGCGTGGTGACCTCGTCGGCGTTGAGCAGGCCGGCGTCGGTGGCGGGGTTCTGCAGGTCGAAGTAGATGTCCTTGCTCAGGCCCGACACGCCGTTGACCGGCACGTTGGAGAGGGTCTTGTGCCAGCCGACCTGCTCATCCAGCTTGGCGCGCAGGCCCAGGGCGCGAGCGATGGCGCTGGCCGGTGCGTTGGCGTTCGCCACGGTGTCCCAGGAGACGAAGTCCGGCCAGATGAGCATCAGCTCACGCGCACCGAAACCGGCGCGGTAGGCGATAGCATCGCTGACGGTCTCGCAGCCGTAAGCGTTGGCGTAGGCGAAGCCGCGCAGCTTCTCGGCGATCGATACCAGCTCGGTGGTGACCGGCAGCGAATCGAGACCAGGCACGCCGAGGATGCGCGGCTTGACGCCGAGTTGGGCCTCAGCAGCCAGCAGTGCCTTCATGCCCTGGTATTCGCCAGTGGCGCTCACGCCGCCGATGATCTTGCTGACCTGGTCAGCTTCCTTCGCGGCATCGTCGACGCCTTCGCCATCAGCCACACGCACCACGACGGTGACGGGCGACGCCTGGTCGGCGATGGCGTCCAGGCTGCGCGCCAGGGTGCCCAGCTCGCCGGCGGAACCGGAGGCGGTGAGCACGTCGGTGAGCAGTACCGGCTTGTTGAGGGGGAACTTGACCGCATCGGCATCCGACGCGGTGCAGACCATGCCCACCACGGCGGTGGAAACGGTGCGAATGGGGCGGGTGCCTTCGTTGATTTCGAGGACGCGGACGCCGTGATGGTAATCGGTGGCCATGGGGTTGAGGCTCCTGGGCGAGTGCCGGATCAGTGAGCCTTGAGGGTGACGCGCGCGCGCAAGGGGCGCACGCGGCGGGCCGTGTAGCGGTGGGGGTTACAGCACGGACAAGAAAAAGCCCCGACTGGCGGGGCTGGTTCTGACCATTGCGAGGTGGTGCTCGGGATGGTCAGGCGTTGTTGCCGATCCCAGCCACGGCGGCCTCGATGGCGGCGATGGTTTCGGCGGCGATGTCTTCGGCCTGTTCCTGGTTGCCGGCGGCCATGGCGGCGCGGATGAGCTCCTTGGCTTGCAGGCGAGTGGTGCGCAGTTGCACCAAGGCAGCAGTGTATTGCGCGGCCTCGGCCAGGATGCTGTCGGCGGCCTGTTGGGCTGTGCGGCCGCTGATGGCCCATGCGGCGACCATGGGGGGCACGTCGCCCTGGTAGCCGGCGGCAGCGAACTGCTCGGCCTCGACGCGGGCGCGGTCGTACTCCACGGCGCGCAGGGGGTCACCGGCTACGGCACGGCGGGCACGGTCGGCGGCGGTGTCTACGCGCTTGCAGAGCAGCTCCAGGCTGGGCGGGGCGGGCTGTTGCAGGTAGGGCTGGCCTTGTTCGTCGCAGGCGATGTCGCGGCCCTTGGAGTTGCCCTCCAGCAGCTCCTGGTACTTCTCCTCGGTGATGGCCACGGCGGTGGCGGGGATGTCCGTGTGGAAGTCCGCGTCGTAGAAGCCGGCGGTGGCGGGGTCGTAGTACAGCTGCATGGTCGGCTCCTTAGTTGCCAATGGCCCAGGCCGAGGCGGCGAGGCTGACGGCGGTGTCTGAGTTGGCGTAGTAGGTCACGCCGGTCTTGCTGGGGGTGTCGTGGCCAAAGGCTTGCACGGCGCTGCCGTTGCCGACGGAGCGGTCGGTGATCTGTACGCCGAAGCATTCGTTGGGGAAGGCCAGCGGGAAGGTCCAGGTGCCGGAGGTGGCGTTGCCGCTGAGGGTCGTCCACTGGAACAGGAAGCCGCTAGGGAGCCTGATGCGGCCACTGGTACCGAAGGAATAGGTGAAGGCGTTGACGATGGTGGACGAGTTGTAGACCTCGCTCCAGTCATTCCACGCGCCTGTGCCCTTGGTGCGCATGAACATGACATTTGAGGTGGTGCGCCAGGCGACCTGCAGGTAGTTCGAGGTGTTGCCCTTGATGGTGAGCAGCACGCCGTTGTTGCCGAAGGGGGCATTAGCGGCGCCAGAGAAGAAGGAGATAGAGGTGGTGAGCACGGTGTCCAGGTCGCTCGTGCCGACGTTGACGGCCACGGCACCCAGGCCGATTGCGGTGAGGGCGGCCTGGATGAAGGCGGTGGTGGCGAGTTGGGTGTTGTCGGTACCGAGGGCTGCCGTTGGGCCTGTTGGCACGCCAGTGAGGCCGGGCGAGTTGAGCGGGGCGGCACCGAGGGTGGCCAGGGCGGCAGCCGCGTTGGCATCGCCCAGCAGGGTGCGGGCGAAGGCGGTGAGGTCGCTGGTGGCGAAGGTATCCGAACCGGTGGCGTAGATCAGTTTGTTGGCGGTGGTTGCCAGCCCCGCCAAGGCGGTAAGGGTGGCGTCCAGGGGTTGGGCGCCGAGTGTGGTGCGCGCTTCGGCCGCACTGGCATCGCCCAGTAGGGTGCGGGCGAAGGCAGTGAGGTCGGTGGTGGCGAAGGTGTCCGCCCCGGTGGCGTAGATCAGTTTGTTGGCGGCGGTGACCAGGCCAGCCAGGGCGGTAAGGGTGGCGTCGAGCGGCTGCTTTTCGTCCTGCAGCTTTTTGCCCATGGCGGCGGTGAGCGCCTGGGTCTGGCTGCTGCTGGTGAGGGTGTTGACCAGCTGCACCAGGCCGGCACGCACCAGGCTGGCGGTGAGTGAGGCGAGGCCTGCCGGGGTGACAGCGCGGGCGCCGTCGGTGCCGGTTTGGGTTTCCAGGGCGGTGGCCAGCTCGACCACGCCTTGCACCTCGGTGGTGGCGGGCGGGTTGATGAAGGTGATGTCGCCGAAGGTGAGGCTGGTGGCGTCCAGGCTCTCCAGGATGATGTCGGTGGCCAGCAGCAGGGTGGAGGCGCCGGCCTTCTGGATGATCCAGCCGGCGGCGGCGAGCTGGGAGTAGACGGCAATGAGGGTGCCGCTGCTGCTGTAGAGGCCAAACTCGCCGACGTTGTAGGCGTCTGCGCCTTCGTCTTTGATCATGACGTGGATGGTGTCGTCGGCCACGGCCAGGCCGGCGATGGTGGCCAGGCGTTTGACCTCGGCCTGCAGGGTGAGCTGCTCTTTGTCTGGCGTGTACTGGCCGGTACCGACGCCGACTTCGCTGATGACGACGGGGCCGGTGCCGGTGTTCTGGGCGTTGATGATTTCTGCCCGGCCGGCGTCTGTGATGGTGATGTTGAGCGGCATCAGGTGGCCTCTGTGAGTTGCAGTCTGCGATAGATCACGGGGCGAGCGGCGCCTTGCAGGCCGAGCCCGCCGGTGGCCGACAGGCCGAGGGTGAGGGTGAAGTGCGAGCGCACGGGCTTGGTGCGCTCGATCTCCTTGATGATGTCTTGCTGGTAGGCGGCGGTATTGGGTACGCCGGCGCCAAGGGTGAGCACGACCTCGAAGGTGTGCGGGGTGCCCATTGGGCTCAGCTGCCACCATTCGCGCAGCGCCAGGCCGCTCCCGAACGAGCTGACCACGTCGCGCACGGATTTGGCGGTGCCTTTGCGCCGCTGGATTTCTACCGCTGCCTTGATGCGCGCACGTTTTACGCTGAGCGGCCAGTAGGGTTGCCAGTTGTCCAGGGACAGGGACCAGGCCAGCCAGGGCAGCAGGCTTTCGGGGCAGGTGTCGGGGTTCCACAGCTCGCGCAGGGGCACCGGCAGGCCGGCGAGACGCGCGGTGGCTTGCTCCACGGCGCGCTCGGCAGCGCTGGCGTTGGGCGGCAGCAGGCTGGGCACGTTACTCATCCAGGCCCCCGTCGGTAAGGCTTATGGCGGAGCAGTAGGAGGCGCTCTGGCGGTCGACCACCAAGTTGGCGGTTGGCGTGGTCAGCTCCACGCGCTGCACGCCGGGTTGGTGCAGGGCTGCGTAGATGCCGGAAATGGTCACGTCCAGGCCCAGGCGGTGCTGGCCGGTGGTGTAGGCCTCGATGGCGGCCTGGGCGTTGGCCATGATCACGGCGCGATCGGGGCCGGCGTAGAAGTGCAGGGTGGCTTCTACCTGGTAGTCGAGGATGGTGGCGCCCTGAACGGTGACGAAGTCGGTGAGCGGGCGAACGCTCTCATCGGTGAGGGCTGCGTCGACGGTGGCTAGCAGTTCGGGGCTGGCCGTGCCATCGGCCTCGCGGGACAGCACGGTGATGAGCACCTCGCCAGGCTCTGGGCTGATGGCGCTGGCGTCGAGCACCAGGCCGTCGGCGCTGAGGGCATGGAACACATAAGCGCCCTCGGGGCCGGCGGTGCTGAGGCCCTCCAGGGAGAGCTGGATGCGGTAGCGGTAGTCGTCGTCGCTTTCGTAGACCGCTGCCACGGGCGGGACGGCGACCAGATTGGCCGGGGTGATGAGTAGGCGGGTGACGCCGAACAGGCTGCCGAGGTTCTCCAGATCGGTGCCGGTTGAGTAGGGCAGCATGACGGCGCGGGCGGCGTCGTTGACGCGCTGGCGTAGCACGGTTTCGCGGTAGGCGGCGACCTGCAGGATTTTGATGACCGGTTCGGACTCCAGCAGGGCGTCGAAATCGGGCATGCGCTCGATGAAGTCGGCCAGCATGGCGGCGTAGACCTGCTCGAAGTCGAGCTCTTCGATGACCTTGGGGGCGGCTACCAGGGCGAGGTTGATGGCGGTGAATTGGCTCATGCCAGTGCTCCCAGCTGTAGCGGCACGCGCAGGTTGAGCGGCTCGTTGCTGTCGGTGATGGTGCCTTCCAGGTCGAGCACGGCGGCGCCAGGCTGGTCGCCCAGGCTGAGCTGCACGCGGCTCAGGCGCAGGCGCGGCTCCCAGCGCATGAGGGCCATGGCGGTGGCGGCGTAGGCCTGCAGGCGGGTGGCGCCGTTGTGGGGCCAGTCGATCAGGTCGGGCAGGTTGCTGCCGTACTCGCGGCGCATGACTCGGCTGCCGATGGGGGTGGTGAGGATGTCGGCAATCGACTGCACCAGGTGCTGGCGGTCGGTGATGGTGCGGCCGGTGGCGACGTTCATGCCGGTCATGGGACGGGCACTCCGGTCTGGCTCGGGCCGGTCTGCACGCCAGTGTGCTTGTGTCCGATGAAGCTGATGGCGCTGGGGCCGGCGACCACGTCTTCGCTGACGGTGACGAGGCCGGTGATGTTGACATCGCCGAGGATGGTGATGCCGCCAGTGGCCTGCAGTTCGGCCTGGCCACCGTCCGGCAGGATGGCCAGCAGACGCTTGGCGATGCTGTCGTACTCGATAACGGCGCCGTCGCGGTAGGTGCGGCGGTGCAGGCCTTCGCGGTCGCCGTTGGCCGGGATCAGGTCAGAGAAAAGGCCTGTCAGCGCCACGCCCTGGGCGAGGTTGCCGGATGGGCTCAGCAGCACCACCTGCTCGCCGACGGTGGGCGGGTCCCACTCGCGGTCGGCACCGGCGCGCAGGTTCAACCAGGGGCGCCAGGCGGTGGTGATGTTACCGCTTTTAACCTGGACGCGAGGCGGCTGCATCTGGACCGCTTCGATGGTACCGAAGCGGACGATGTTTTCGAGCAGGCGGGCAAGGTCGGCAATGTTCATGCCGCTGATGCTGCAGCTCGCGCGCGCGGGGCGCACGGTGCTGAGCCTGTAGCGCGGGGTGCTACAGGGTGAGGTCAGCGGGTGAGGTGTTCCAGGAGCTGGTCGCGGATCAATTCCAGGTCGGCAGGTGTGAAGCCAAGCAACTCGCGGCGCTCGTACTGCACGTCGGCTTGGCCGCGCTCGGGGCGGTCGCGCAGGCCGTACTGGTGAACGCGGGCGATGCGCGCCACGCGGCCCATGAAGCCAATGGCGATGGCGTCCGGGGTGCCCTGTAGCTTGAGGTGCTTGGCCTGGCGCAGCTTGGTGAACATCTGCCGCTTGATGCGGCCCCTCTTGGCGCGCAGCTGGCGGGGTTTGCGCGGGGCAAAGGCGCTGCCGTCCGGGTTGCGCTGGGCGGCGACGCGCTGCTGCTGGCTGCGGCGCAGTTCGCGGCCGATCTGCTGGTTGAGCTGGCGGCGGGCACCGGGCTCCAGCTTGGCGAGCAGGGCGCCGGCCCAGTCTTCGAGGGCGCGCAGGTTGTCAGCCATGGCGCACCGGATGCGGGCTGGAGATGTCGCCGCCGTCCTGGGCGGTGCTCTGCCACTCGGCCAGCAGCATGCCATCGGCGAACAGCTGCCAGGTGCCCGCTTCCAGGAAGGGCTCCAGCTGGGGTTCGTCTGGATGGGTGACGTCAAGGGCGCCTGTTGCCTGCTTTTTGACGATGACGCGTTCGGTCAGCGGCAACTTGATAGAGAGGTCGACCTTGCTGTTGTCCAAGACGTCAGCCTCGAAGGCGATGGCGGTCTTGCCCTTCTCCTGGTTGGCCAGCAGTTCGTGCTGGTTGACCATGACCCAGGCGAGGAGGGGGATAGCGACGGCATCTGGGTGCCCGGCGAAGTCGGTAAGGATGACGTTGAGGGTGTAGCTGTACTCGAACGACAGCCCATGGGCGGCGGTGCTGCGGATGGTGCCGTTGTCGATGAACACCAGCAGACGGTCGGGGTTTTTGTGCAGCTCGGGCACGGCGGCGAGCAGGTGGGCGCGCAGGGAGTTGGGCTTGTTCATCGCTGGGTGCTTCGTGCGTTGTGGTCGACGATGATGTCCACCTTGGCGGCACATTCGCCCCAGGCGGCCATGAGGTAGTCGGTGTCGTCGCTGAGTTCGCCGTTACTGCCCGGCGCCGCCGGGGCCAGCGTGCAGCGCGTCACGACCGGACAGCCACTGACGGTAACCTGCGGCTCCGGTGATGGCGGGGCGCTTGTGCAGGCGGCGAGCAGCATCAGGCAAAGGCTGAGCAGCCCAAGTCGCATGGGTTGGGTCTTCACGGCGGCGTTCCTTCTTCTTGAGCTGATCGGTGGCCTGGGCCTGGCGTAGGTCGCTGAGCGTCTGCTGCAGGGCGAGCTGGTCGAGGCGCTGGGTGGCGACCTCGCCGGTGAGGCGGGCGATGGTGGCGGCCTGGCGAGTGTTGCGTTGCTGGGCGGTTTGCAGGTGCTCGGTGGCGAGATCGGCCTGCGCCTGCGCGGTGTCGATGCGCTGTTGCTGCATCCAGATCAGCAGGCAGAGCGCGCCGACCAGGGCGAGACCGTAGGCGAGTTGGCGGGCGGTGGTCATGCCGCGCGCTCCTGCTCGCCGGCGAACTGCGCATAGGCCCGGGCGAGCTTCACGTCATAGAAGTTGCGGGCGTAGTTCGGGCCGTTGTAGCGGCGGGCGAACTCGGCCCATTTCTTACCCTTGAGTGCCTTGTGCAGGGCGGGGTCGGTTTCGATGAAGGTGACGAAGGCGTCGAGCTGGGCGGCCTCGCTCAGGGCCATGGTGTCCGCGAAGTGCTGGGCATCCAGGTAGCCGAGGCGCTGCCAGTGGTAGCCCATGATCTGGAACAGACCCCAGCTGGCGGACTCGAGCGCGGCGGTGGCGTGGATCTGCTGCGCCTGGGCGAGACGCTGATGCTCGGCGGTACCGCCGATGTAGCCGCCGGACTTGCGGTTGACCAGGGCGGGATGCTTGGCGGCCAGTGCGTCCGCCTGTGCGGCGCTGACGCCATGGGCCTGCAGGCGCTCGAACATCACGTGCCGCTCGAACAGGATCACCGGGCGTCCGTTGCTGGCGAAGCCCTCGCCGCGGCTCTCCACCTGGTTGACTGCCATGACGCTGGCCAGCGGTACGCCGAGGCGGTCGGCGGCCTGCTGGAGGTCCTGCCGCTTGAGGTAGCGCGAGGTGTCGTAGCCGTTGAGCGCAGCCATTGTCTTCGGGCCCGCGACGCCATCGTCCACCAGACCGGCGCGGCGCTGGTAGGCGGCCACGGCGCGCTCGGTCTGCTCGCCGAAGTCGCCGTCCACGGCTACAGCGAAGCCGGCCAGCGTGAGTGAGGCCTGCAGGTTGCGCACGGCGAGGCCGCGCGAGCCGATGATCAGGAGTTCGCTCATACGCTTTCCACCTTACGCTCGAACAGGCGCTTGGCTCCGGCGCGAACGCCCTCTGCGCCGATCAGGCCGATGATGCCGCCAAAGAACGGGGCGTATTCCTGCGGAATGCCAAACAGCGCCAGACCATTGCTGGCAGCCAGGGTGATCAAGCCGCAGACGACTGACTCGATGGCGATGCGGCGCAGCGATCCGCCGCCAAGCATCAGCCGCGAGCCGGCGATGGCAGCGGACAGGCCTGCCGCATACAGGATCGGGTAATTCTCCTGGAGCCATGTGGCGAGCCAGGCCATTTCGGGACGGTCATGCATGCGTTTCATTCCACTGTCCGCTGGGCGTGAGGGTGTTGATGTGCTGGACCACTTCGCCCAGCTGAGCCGGGCTGTAGCGTTGCGGCATGGGGAAGCCGAGCGCGGCGGCGCAGAACTCGCTGCAGAACCAGCGACGCCGGCTATGCAGCCCGACCGGCAGCAGCTGGCTGCCGAACAGGCCGAAGAAGTCGTAGCCCTGACCGGCGTTGGCGCGGAACACACGGGCGATCTGGCGATAGTCAGCCCAGGGCAGCGGGATGAGGTCCCAGTGTTCGAGGTTCAGCTCGATGTGCTTGGCGCGCACGCCACCGTCCATGGCCGAGGCGGACAACCAGCGGCCATCGGCCAGGACCAGTTCGCAATGGCTGTACTTGGAGCGCGTCCAGAGGCGGACCAGGCGGTTGAACAGCGTGCCGCGACCCTTGTAGAGGGCGAGGTAGATCAGTCCCATAGGTTCACCACTTGGCGTTGTTCGGCTTGCGGGGCGGCATCCGGCAGGGTGACGGCGGTGCCGTGGGGAATTACGGGGCCGAGATCGGCGAGACCGGGGTTGGCGTCGAGGACGGCCTCGGTGACTCCAGCGGTGCGGCCGTAGTACCGCCAGCAGATGGCGTCGACGGTGTCGCCCTGGTTGGCGATCACGGTGGTCATCAGAGCAGCTCCACCGTGGTGTGGCTGATGCCGAGGATGCTGCGCAGGGCGTGGCGCGCGTCGCGGCGCAGCTCGTCGATGTTGGTGCTGTCCTCGGTGGCCTTCTGCTCGCCGCTGTTGGTGGCGTCGAAGCTGCGGTAGCGCTCGACCAGTTCGGCGGTGGCGCGGCAGTAGATGGTGCGGCGGTAGAGGTGCAGCAGCTGGCTTTCGCCCTTGATCTGAGGTGCCGGCACGTCGGACAGGGTGAGGTGGCCCTCTTCAGTACGGGCGCGGCGGTATAGGTCGAGTTCGCGGTTGGCCTCGATCATGGCGTTGATCGCGGCAACCTCGATGCGCTCGGGGGTGACGCTGGCGTCCAGGCGCATGGCGGCGCGCAGGTCGAGGCAATCGATCGCCGGCCAGAAGGCGTCGTTCTCGATCATGTGTTCTGCGGTGGTGGTGCCGGTGGCGATAAATCCGCTCATGCCT
This sequence comes from Stutzerimonas frequens, assembly GCF_024448335.1. Classification (GTDB taxonomy): domain Bacteria; phylum Pseudomonadota; class Gammaproteobacteria; order Pseudomonadales; family Pseudomonadaceae; genus Stutzerimonas; species Stutzerimonas frequens. Next base: position 392,938 of record NZ_JAMOHM010000001.1, on the reverse strand, counting down.
ATCGCTCGAATGGGTCGGCGGTGGTCGGGACTTCACGACTAGGCCAAGGAGAAAACCTGTCGATCCGCCCCGAGCCGCCGGGTGCGTGGGGACGCTCAGTTAGCGGAGGGTTCGCCGGTGCCGGTGCTGGCATCCGGAGCGCCCTGGTCGGCTTCGGCGCCCTTGGCCTGGTCGGGCTGGGGCTGATCGTCTGCCGGGGGCTCGTCGGTACCGGTATCGGTAGGCGCACTTTCCGCGTGTTTCTTGAGGAGGCGCTCGGCGCGCTCCAGATCCTTCTTGCCACCGCAGCTGTTGTGCAGCTCGATGGCGCGTTTGAGCAGGTCGATGCCGAACTGCAGCCAGGCCCGTTCGTCCTGGGTGAGCGCTTCGGCGTCGTAGTTGAGATGGGCCAACTGGGCGCGTCCTTGGGCGAGAACCAGCTTCGCGCGGGCCTCGTCTGGCATGTCCTGGTCGGCGGTGAGCTCGGCGGTGCGGTTGAGGGTCACCAGCGGGAAGGTTTTGCCGGCCTTCTGGGCGTTGAGCGCGGCAGTGGCGACTTCCTCGGCTACCAGGCAGCCGGTGGTGCGGTTGAAGCGATCCGGCATCACCAGCTGGTGGCGCAGCACGTACTCGGCGATCTGCAGGCCGCCGTCGAAGTCGCTGGCGTCGAAACGCCAGACCATGACGGTGACCAGCACGTCGTCCTGGGCGCCTTGGCCTGCCGCGAGTACGCCCTCGATGTAGGGGACGTAATCCGGCAGCAGCTCGGCCTTGAGCTTCGCCTTGCCTTCCGTGGACTGCACCTGCTTGAGGCGGAACTGGTCTTGCTGCAGCTTGGCCAGCATCACCTCATAGCCGGTAGCGCCATCCATTAGCGCGGCGGGGGCGGCGGCTGCCGCCTCCTGGGCTGCGCGCTTGCGCAGCTGGTTACGTTGGGCAAGGGTCAGGCTCATGGCTTAGACCTTCTCTACGTTTTCAACCAGGGCGACCAGGCCGAGGTCTTCCACGACGTAGGCGTCGTTGGAGGACTGGTAGTCTGCGATGCGGTCGTACTCCGGCTCGTCCTTGAGGTGGCGGCGGCGGGCGCCTTCCTGCCAGTAGATCGACAGGTTGCTCAGGGTGGTGACCAGCACGGTGCCATCCGGGAAGTAGGGGGCGTCGACGATCGGCAGGCCGCCCAGCCGGGCGCGGGTGACGATCTCCTGTGCGGCGTTCTCTTCCTGGTTGGAGGTGGCGCCTTTCTCGACCGCGGCCAGCAACTTCTCGTGCATCAGGTTGCGCGAGACGATGACGATCAGGTCAGGGTGGCTGCGGTGCCACGGGTCCAGCATCTGGACGGCATCGAAGACCAGACCATCGAGGGTCTTGTAGTCGCCGGCGGCGCCGACGGTGACCTTGCCAACGGTGGCGCCTTCGTCGAGCACGCGATCCGGAGCCTTGGTGCGAATCTTCTGCAGCCAGCCGATGTTGACGTCCTGGCGCAGCGGGTAGGTTGCCGCGTTGGTGGCCGCGGCGGCGGAGACGCCGTTCCAGCCGATCATCAGGCGGTCAAGGGCCTGCCGCTGGGCGATGGCCGCAGTGAGGCGGGTCTGGAAGTCCGGGAATTTGGCCCAGGCATCGAGCAGCACGTAACGGAAGGCGCTGTCGAAGTTGGTCTGCTTGCAGGTGTAGTCGTCCTTGGACAGAGCCTGATGCTCGCCAGGGTTACGGCGGTTGCCGCCTGCGGTGTCGGTACGGCTGGCGATCGGGCCGTTGACGCCCAGCAGCAGGGCCTCGCCCGACTGCTCCATGACGCCGATGACGTTGATGCGGCCGAGCAGCGCGGTGGATTCCTGGATGGCAGTCTCGAGGTTCTGCTGCACGCTGGGCTCGACGTTGAACTTGACGGCGGCGCTGTCGACGCCGTTCAGCTTGGCTACCTGTGCCAGGTAGCCGTTGTAGGCGATTCGGGTTTCGTTACGCATGGTGTGCTCCGAGTGGGCGCTGGTGATGGGTCAGAACTTGGCCAAGGCTTTGCCGTCGCCGCCGGTGGCGGGCGGGCGCTGCTGTTGGCTGTGGTCCTCGGTATCGCTGAGGCGCGTGACCAGGTCGGTCAGCTCGGTTTCGAGCTTGTCGACCTTGGCGCTCAGCTCCTGGCGAGCCGTCTGTTCTGCGGTGAAGGCTTCGCCCTGCTCCTGAGCGTGCGAGGCGAGGGCCTCAACCGCTTCGGTCAGCTCGGAGAACTGGGCGTCGTCCTTGACAGCTTTATCCTTGCTCTTGCCGAGGGCTTCCATCACACGGGAGAACAGGCCGGCGACCTTGCTCTCGCTGTCGGTGACTTCCTCGAATTCGAGGGCAACTTCGATGGCCTCGGAGAACAGGTTTTCCGGGTCATTCTTCCGTGCCTTGAGGGGGTTGGCGTCGGGGTGCTGGGCGCTGAAGGTGAGCATCTCGGTACCCAGGCTGGCCGGGGTATCGGTAACGGCGATGCCGTCCAGGTAGGCGCGACCGGTGTCGGCGAACTTCGGGCGGATCTCGATGCTGGTGAAGATCTTCTGCCGTGCCTTGTTCAGGGCGATGAGGTCGGCGGTCGGCTCGATCTGGGCGAACAGGGCCAGCTTCTTCTTGCCGGCAATCTCGACTTCTTCGGTTTTCAGCGCGACGACGTCGCCGTAGGCCTTGAACGGGCCGTCCGGCAGTAGGCTGCGGAAGTGCTCCAGCCAGACCCGGGCGCCGTAGGTGTTCGGGTTGTAGGTTTCGGCAGCATCCACCAGCCATTGACGTTCGATGGTGCGGCCGTCGGTGGTGGCGCCTTCGACGGCGACGCGGAAGAACTTGCTGCGGTACTTCTTGGCGGTGGGGTTGTTTGCGGCCATGGGGCTTTCCTCAATCCGGGGCTATGGGCCTTTCGTTGAGGGCATGGTCGGCACCCGGCGGGGGCGCGGCAACGCGGCTGGCGTGTAGGACAGAGCGATACAGGACGCGCCGGTAGGGGCTCGCGCGCGCGAGCGGCAGCATCGGCGCCATGAACGCTATCGTCGAACTCCCTACCGATCACCGCCGCCACGCCAAGCACCTGTATTGGCAGGGCTATCGCGTCTGCGAGATCGCCGAGCTGCTCGGCGAGAAGGAGAAGACGCTGCACAGCTGGAAGGCCCGGGACGAGTGGGACCGGGCTACGCCGTTGGAGCGCATCCAGGCGGCCACCGAGGCCCGACTGGTGCAGCTGATACTCAAGGAACCGAAGAGCGGCTCGGATTACAAGGAGATCGACCTGCTCCACCGGCAAATGGAGCGGCAGGCCCGAATCCAGCGCTACCAGGACGGCGGTACCGAAACCGACCTCAACCCTGAGCTGGCCAAGCGCAACGCCGGGGAGAAGCGTAAACCCAAGCGCAACGACATCACAGAGGAGATGGTCGAGAAGCTCGTCGAGGCGTTCCTCGACGGATGCTTCGACTATCAGAAAGACTGGTACCGGGCGGGCAACCAGCGCACGCGGGCCATCCTCAAGAGCCGGCAGATCGGCGCGACGTTCTACTTCGCCCGCGAGGCGTTGATCGATGCGCTGACCACCGGGCGCAACCAGATCTTCCTGTCGGCCAGCAAGGCGCAGGCGCATATCTTCAAGGCGTATATCCAGGCCTTCGCCCGCGACACGGTCGGGGTTGAACTCACCGGCGACCCGATCATTCTGCCGAACGGCGCCGAGATGCACTTCCTGGGCACCAACGCGCGCACCGCCCAGGGCTATCACGGCAATTTCTACTTCGACGAATTCTTCTGGACGTTCAAGTTCAACGAGCTGAACAAGGTGGCCAGCGGCATGGCCATGCAGAAGCAATACCGGCGCACCTATTTCTCGACGCCCAGCTCGATGGCACACGAGGCCTATTCGTTCTGGACGGGCGAGCGCTTCAACAAGGGCAAGCCGGCGGCCAAGCATCTCAAGCTGGATGTGAGCCACGACGTGCTGCAGCAGGGGCGGCTGTGCGAGGACCGGATCTGGCGGCAGATCGTCACCATCCTGGACGCCGAGGAGCGTGGCTGCGACCTGTTCGATATCGACGAGCTGCGCCTGGAGTACGACGCGGCGGCCTTCCAGAACCTGCTGATGTGCCAGTTCGTCGACGACGGGGCGAGCATCTTCCCGCTCAATCTGCTGCAGCCGTGCATGGTGGACAGCTGGTCGGTGTGGACGGACTACCAGCCGATGGCCATGCGGCCGTTTGCCGATCGGCAGGTATGGGTGGGCTATGACCCGGCCGAGTCTGGCGATTCCGCCGGCCTGATCGTAGTGGCGCCGCCGCTGGTACCGGGCGGCAAGTTTCGCGTCCTGGAGCGGCATCAGTTCCGCGGGATGGACTTCAACGCACAGGCCGAGACGATCCGCCAGGTGACGCGCCGCTACTGGGTGACCTACATCGGCATCGACACCACCGGTCTGGGCAGCGCGGTGGCGCAGCTGGTGCGTCAGTTCTTCCCGGGCTTGAAGACCTTCTCCTACAGCCCGGAGGTGAAGACGCGCCTGGTGATGAAGGCTTGGGACGTGATCAGCAAGGGCCGGCTGGAGTTCGACGCCGGCTGGACTGACCTGGCGTCGTCGCTGATGGCCATCCGCAAGACGGTTACGCCGGGCGGGCGCCAGTTCACCTATACCGCCGGGCGCAACGAACACACGGGCCACGCCGATCTGGCTTGGGCGCTTTTCCACGCACTGCACAACGAGCCGCTGGAGGGCCAGACCGTGGCCAACACCGGCATCATGGAGATTTATTGATGAGCAAACGTCGCAACCGTAACCAGCAGGTGGCCACCACTGACCAGGTGCGCGAGGGCGAGGTGCTGGCCAATGGTGAGGGCGGTCAGTCGATGGCCTTCACCTTTGGCGATCCGATGCCAGTGCTCGATGGCCGCGAGATCCTGGACTACCTGGAATGCTGGGCCAATGGCCGCTGGTACGAGCCGCCGGTCTCGCTGGACGGGCTGGCGAAGTCGTCGAAGGCGAGCGTCTATCTACAGTCGGGCCTGATCTTCAAGCGCAACGCGCTGGCCCGCACCTTCATCCCGCACCGGCTGCTCAGCCGGGCGGCCTTCGAGCAGATCGTCATGGACTGGGGCTGGTCGGGCAACCTGTACCTGGAGAAGCGCGACAACATGCTGCGCCAGGCGATCGGCCTGCAGCCCTGCCTGGCGAAGTACATGCGGCGCGGTACCGACCTTGCGACCTACTACCAGGTGCGCGGCTGGAAGGACGAGCACGAGTTCAAGACCGGCAGCATCTGCCACCTGCGGGTGGCGGATATCAACCAGGAGGTCTACGGCCTGCCGGAATGGCTGCCCGCCCTGCAGAGCGCGCTGCTCAACGAGAGCGCCACGCTGTTTCGCCGCAAGTATTACCAGAACGGCAGCCATGCCGGCTTCATCCTGTACATGACCGACGCGGCGCAGAACGAGGACTTCGTCACCGACCTACGTAACGCGATGAAGAACAGCAAGGGCCCTGGCAACTTCCGCAACCTGTTCATGTACGCGCCGAACGGCAAGAAAGACGGGTTGCAGCTGATCCCGATCAGTGAGGTGGCGGCGAAGGACGACTTCGGTGCGATCAAGAACATCAGCCGCGACGACCAGCTGGCGATGCTGCGCATCCCGCCCCAGCTCATGGGCGTCGTACCGCAGAACGCTGGGGGCTTCGGATCGATCCGGGAGGCGTCCCAGGTGTGGGCCGTCAACGAGCTGGAGCCGGAGCAGGCTCGGCTGGGGCAGATCAATGACTGGCTGGGGGAGGAGGTGGTGCGCTTCCAGCCGTATGAGGTACCGGCGCAGGCGTAAGCTGACTACAGCGTTGCACACCGGCGCCTCGGAGAGGCGCAAAGTGGTTTCGGTAGCACTCGCGTCAACCGTGCAGTGGCGTCGCAGCAACCCGCAACAGGACTTTCATATCATTTTCTAGTTTCGAGTAGTCATCGGTCCACCCAAGCGCGTCGAGGACATCTTTCGCAAGAGAGCGGAAAGGGTGAGTCATTTGGAAGCGGTCTGGATTTTTCTCATGCAGTTTTCGGAACGTCTCAACCCATGAGCTGCGATAGCGGCGGTCGATCACCTTGCCGTCTGAATTTAGGTCCGGTTCCAGACGCGTATCTTCGTAGTGCATGGCTTGATTCCGGCCGTGCCAGATCAGGTCCCTAACGCAACTACATGAAACCGATCTGCCCGCAGGCGCCCTATTTAGCGGGTCTTCATATCCCATCGAGAGTGCTTGTTTAGCAATCTGGAGTATCGCTCCTGCTGCTACACCAATCAGCACCTCTCCTGTCTCCAGGCCGTTCAGATTCCCGCGCAGCTTCATCCGGGTGCGATCCAACCTGTGGCCGGCATCGGTCACGCCTTCGAACAAAGCCAAAGTCTCTTCGTTTGAGTGCCGTGAGTTTTCCAGCCCCTTTTGCATCTCCAGTTGCGTGTTAATCGAAATGTGCAGGTCCAGCAGCATCCGTTGGGCCCGGTTGAAGTAGGTGATCGCCGCCTCATTCATGGTTGCTATTTCCTTCCTAGAGCGCAGTCAGGCCATCTTGGCTAACTGCTCGCCCACTGTCGAACCGGCAATGGTCTCCGTCAATATCCTCACTCGCCCGCATCTGCAATCTCCAACCGGACCCGGCGCGCGCGCTCGTCCCCCCGCCACGCCCCCGGGCTAAATGTGTCGTTTTTTCTGCGCGCCTGCGGACAGCTGTACGCGGCCCAGGCAGTGGGCTGGTGGATGGGTATGAGGTAGAGCAAAACCCTGCGTTTCCCTGCAGGAAGAGCGGTTCTGGACGCTCCCGAGCTGTGTCCGGGGTATGGGCTTATGGGGGGCGATTTTCAGAAAGAGTAATTTCTGCAATCTGCCTGCAGACCGACCCTAGAGGCCGCGTCGTTCGGGGGGTCTGAGATTACAAAGGGAGGTAACCTAGAGGTAATCAAAAAGGTAATTTTTTATAAGCTGCTGATTTTGAAGGCTTTTTTAGAGGCCCGATATCACCCTATAAAAGAGTAACCAGATTACCTTTATGTTACTTGGAAGTTACCTTTTGCCATCGCCGGAAAAGTCTTGCAGATCAGGGCTTTGCGCCCGTTTCCCGGTCGATGTTACGGAAATTACTCTTTTTGCAGACCCCCCCACTACCTGAGAAAACAGCCTCACGTGTGGGGCGCGTGCGCATGTACGCGACGGTTCTGCTTGTTACGTGGCTTGTTACGCTAGCCTGCGTCGGCATCAGCCTTTATAGGGCTGGAAGCCTTGGTATTCGTGGTGCCGGCACCAGGAGTCGAACCCGGGACCTACTGATTACAAGTCAGTTGCTCTACCAGCTGAGCTATACCGGCAAGTGAGGGTCGCCATTATATCCATTGCGGGCGGCGAGTAAACCGTTAGCTGACGGTCACTTGCGCTGGCTTATTCAGGCCGCTTCACATTTGCGCGTTATCGGTAGCGCTCGGCCAGCAGGAGGATGTTGCGCGGCGTCAGTTCGCTGGGGCAGAAGGTGCCGAGGCGCACGCGGTAGCCGTGCTCCTCCAGCAGCAGGGCGCGGTCGAGCAGTAGCCAGAGTTCCAGCGGGCGGCGGAACAGGCCGCGTACCAGTTCGAGATTGCGTACCTCGGCGAGGCGTTGCCAGCCGGCCCGCTCCAGTGCGGCCCAGTCCTGCTCGCCCGGGGCGGGCAGTTGCTTGAGGGCGGCCAGGTCGCGGCAGTAGTCGGCGAAGTCCTTCTTCAGCCAGGCGCTCGGCAGCGAGGGCGTCGGCAGATAGTCGTCCTGCTGGCGCAGGCGCCGCTGCAGCAGATCGAAGCCCAGCCGCCAGGCCATCGACTGGTCGCGATTGCGCCGTTCGCGCGCGCCGGCGGTGACGGTTTCGCTCAGCGGCAAGCCGAGGTCGTCGCGGCTGAGTTGCAGTGCCGTGGCCCGGCCGGCTTCGGAGAGCGGCACGTAGATCTCGTCCCGGGTGCGGTTGTAGCAGCAGGGGGCGATGGCGATCTGGCGACAGCCCTTGGCAACGCTCAGGCGCAGCAGGCGTACATGCAGATCACCGCAGGCGTGCAGCGCGACGGGGGTGTGCGTGGCCTGTAGCTGATCGCCAGCATCAGCTGCGAGCACGTCCTGGCAGCGGTGCCGGGCCGGGATGCCGAGCCGCTCGCTCATATGAGCGCCTGCCTGCACCAGCGTTTCATCCCATTCCAGGCAGGTCAGCGCGGCGCCATTGCGGGCGAGATAGCGACCGAGATGGCCCTTGCCGGCACACCAGTCCAGCCAGTGCGTCGGTGCTTCGGCGAACCGTAGGCGGGCGCCGAAGGCCTGAATCTGCAGGGCCTTGCGGCCTGGCACGTCCACCGCGTGGCGATGGTCCATGGCTGACGATTCGCCGGCGGGCAACGCGTCGAGGTGGCTCAGCTGGTCGGCGAGGTCCGCCAGTTCAGCAAAAGGCGCGGGTGCGCCGAGTGTCGTTGGCTGGTTGTGTACGGCCTCGGCATCGGCCAGCGAGCGGCCGCGCAGCCAGGCGGCCAGCTCGGGGTGCTCGGCTTCCCACGGCAGCGTGTGGCAGACGAACGGCCGTGGCCGCCAGAGCGACTGGTGCGCAGTGAGGAAGCGGTCCAGCGCCTGGAAGCGCTCGAGCAGGTTGGGGGCGGCGGACATCGGCGGGGCCGGCATATGAACAGGCGCCGATTGTAGCGGGAGCGCCTGCCATAAAGCACAACGCCCGTCGAGGACGGGCGTTGTGTCGAACTACTTGCCGTAGACCTGTTCCGGCAGCCAGGTCACCAGGCCCGGCCACATGTACGCAACCACCAGCATGCCGATCTGGATCATGATGAACGGCAGCACGCCTTTGTACATCACGCTGGTAGGTACGCTGCGTGGCGTGACGCCGCGCAGGTAGAACAGCGAGAAGCCGAACGGCGGGGTGAGGAATGACGTCTGCAGGTTGATCGCAAACATCACACCGAGCCACACCGGGTCCAGGCCCATGGCGAGCAGGATCGGGCCGACGATGGGCACCACCACGAAGATGATCTCGATGAAGTCGAGGATGAAGCCCAGCAGGAAGATGACCAGCATCACCACCAGGAAGGCGCCAAGCACGCCGCCAGGCAGCGAGTGCAGGGCATCCTCGATCAGCGCTTCACCACCGAAGCCACGGAACACCAGGGAGAACAGCGAGGCGCCGATGAGGATCAGGAACACCATCGAGGTGATCTCGGTGGTGCCGAAGGCGACCTGCTTGAGCTGGGCGAAATTCAGCTGGCCCTTGGCGATCGACAGCACGGTCGCGCCAAGTGCACCGATCGCCGCAGCCTCGGTTGGGGTGGCGTAACCGGCGAGAATCGAGCCGAGCACCGCGGTGATCAGCGCCAGCGGTGGCAGCAACGCACCGATCAGCTTGCCCCACTCGATCGGACCCAGTTCTTCCTGCGGCAGCGCCGGCAGCTTCTTCGGTTGGAATATCGCCACGGCGATGAGGTAGAGGATGTACAGCCCGACCAACACCAGGCCTGGAATCAGCGCGCCGACGAAGAGGTCACCGACCGAAACGGTCTTCGGCGAGAAGATGCCCATCTTCAGCTGTGCCTGCTGGAAGGCGCTGGACATCACGTCGCCGAGCAGAACCAGGATGATCGAGGGCGGAATGATCTGGCCGAGGGTGCCGGTGGCGGCCAGAGTGCCGGTAGCGATGGCCGGGTCGTAGCCGCGACGCAGCATGGTCGGCAGCGCCAGCAGGCCCATGGTGACCACGGTGGCACCGACGATGCCGGTGCTGGCCGCGAGCAGCGCGCCGACCACGCAGACCGAAATCGCCAGGCCGCCACGCAGGGTGCCGAACAGTCGCGACATCGATTCCAGCAGGTCTTCGGCAACGCGCGATTTCTCCAGCATCACGCCCATGAAGACGAACAGCGGCACGGCCAGCATCGTCTGGTTGTTCATGATGCCGAAGATGCGGTTCGGTAACGCGTGCAGGTAACCCACGTCGAACGAGCCGGTGACCACGCCGATGCCGGCGAACAGCAGTGCCATGCCACCAAGGGTGAAGGCGACCGGGTAACCCGACATCAGGGCGAAGCAGATGCTGATGAACAGCAGGATGGCCATGATCTCACCCATGCTTCACCTCCTGCTCTGCTTCAGGCAGGCGACCGGCCAGGCGGTAGCCGGCCTTGATCAGATCGGAGATGCCCTGCAGGGCGAGGCTGGCGACCAGAAGCAGAATGATGCTCTTCTGCAGGTAGACGAACTTGAGCCCGCCGGACTCGTTGGAGCCCTCGTACGTCGCCCAGGAACTGCTGACGTAATCCCAGCTGTTCCAGCCGAGAAACAGGCACACCGGCAGCAGGAACAGCAGATGGCCGAGGCCATCGACGGCGGTCTGCCGGCGGCTGCTGAACTTCTGATAGAAGATGTCGACGCGGACGTGGCCGTTGCGTTGCAGGGTCCAGGCGGCGGCGCCCATGAAAACGAGCGCATGGCCGTACATCACCGCTTCCTGCAGGGCGATTGCGCCGATGCCGAAGCCATAGCGCAGTACCACCACGATGGCGGTGCCAATGACGAGAAACAGGGTGATCCAGGCACATAGCTGGCCGAGGCGCATGTTGAACGCATCGATGAGGCCAGCCACGCGCAGCAGGGGCGGGGGGCTCTGGGACATTGGTAGTCCTTCTTAGTAGACGCAAGGTTGGCGGGAGGCGTCGATTCTTGCAGCACTGGCGCGTTGCAGCAATCGGCCTACGACTTTTAGCTTATGCGCTAGGCTTGAGGCGCCGGAGGCTCTAATGTTAGTCGAGCCCGAAGTGGCGTATGCATTTCCGGCGCAGGTTTCGCCGTGCGAGCCAGCGCTCAGCCTGAATCAGGCGCTCGAAACGGAACGAAAGGCGCAAGGCGATCCGGCAAAAAAGCGTAGCCTTGCCGTTGCGCAATAAGAACAAATAACAAGGAGTAACCTCATGAAACGTCGTGACATTCTCACCGCCGCTGGCGTAGGCCTGGCGGCCACCGCACTGGCCGGCTGCAACGACAAGAGTGAAAAGCCGGCCGCAGGCGAAAGCACGCAGGCCAGCGAGCAGCAGACATTCAACTGGAAGATGGTCACCTCCTGGCCGAAGAACTTCCCGGGCGTAGGCGTCGGGGCGGAGAACTTCGCCAAGCTGGTCAACGAGATGAGCAACGGTCGGCTGACCGTCAAAGTGTATGCCGCGGGCGAGCTGGTTCCGGCTCTGGAAGTCTTCGACGCGGTGTCGCGCGGCACGGCCGAGATGGGTCATGGCGCTCCCTATTACTGGAAAGGCAAGGTGCCGGCGGCGCAGTTCTTCTGTGCGCTGCCGTTTGGCCCGAACGCGCAGGAAATGAACGCCTGGCTGCATCGCGGCGGCGGCATGGAGCTGTGGGAGGAGGTCTACAAGCCGTTCGGCGTGCTGCCGATGGCTTGCGGCGCCACCGGCGTACAGACTGCCGGCTGGTTCAACAAGGAAATCAACTCGGTCGACGACTTCAAGGGTCTGAAGATGCGTACCCCGGGCCTGGGCGGCGAAGTGCTGACCAAGATGGGCGGTACGGTGGTGAACATGCCGGCCGGCGAGATCTTCACCGCTCTGCAGACCGGTGCCATCGACGCCACCGAGTGGATCGGCCCGTACAACGACCTGGCGCTGGGCCTGCACAAGGCATCCAAGTACTACTACACCCCGGGTTGGCAGGAGCCGAACGTCACCTTCGAGCTGGACGTCAACCTGAAGGCTTGGGAAACCCTGCCGGATGACCTCAAGGCCATCGTCCGGGCCGCTGCCCGTGCGGTTAACGGCGACATGCTCGACGACTACAACGCCAAGAACATGGAAGCCATGGAGCAGCTGCGCGAGCAGGGCGTGGAAGTCCGACGCCTGCCGGACGATGTGCTGGCCCGCCTGAAGGAAGTCGCCGCCGAGGTGGTCGATGCCTCCGCCAACGCCGACCCGGTTGCCGCCAAGGTGTGGGAACAGCAGAGCGCCTATCTCAAGCGGTTGTACGAGTACGCCGAGCTGAACGAGAAGGACATCTACAACATCCGCGGCTGATAGATACCCCGGATGCGAAAACGCCACACCGGCAACGGTGTGGCGTTTTTTTTCGCCCGAGCTCCGCGCGTTGGAGGAGCGATCAGCCTTCCAGCGTCGCGTTCAGGCTGATGCGTGCGTTGAGCACCTTGGACACCGGGCAACCTTCCTTGGCCTGGTTGGCGATCTGCTGGAACTGAGCGTCGTTCGCACCCGGAATGCGTGCCTTGAGGGTCAGGTCGATGGCCGTGATGCTGAAGCCTTCACCATCCTTGTCCAGCGTCACCTCGGCGTGGGTCTCGATGCGTTCGGCGGTGAGGCCGGCCTGGCCGAGCATCATCGACAAGGCCATTGAGAAGCAGCCGGCGTGGGCCGCACCTATCAGCTCCTCCGGATTGGTCCCGGGCGTGTCCTCGAAGCGGGTATTGAAGCCGTAGGGGTTGTCCTTCAGCGCGCCACTCTGGGTGCTGATGGTGCCCTTGCCGTCTTTCAGGCCGCCTTGCCAGACGGCCGAAGCGCTCTTCTTCATGAACTGTCCTCCGGATATGGGTTGCGGGTTTGGCACGCCGCTCAGCGCGGCTGTTCGGCCGCCAGGATGGCAGTTGCCAGCTCCATGTCGCTGGCTCGCAGGTCGGGCTGCTCGCGACGCATCTGCTGCAGTGCGGCCTCCAGGTACGGGCCGCGGATCTCGCCATTGCTGGCGACGAAGCTGCCGGCATCCTCGCGCGCTGGAACGACGAGCTTGTTGTCCTTGAAGGTCAGGTAGGTGGACGCGGTGGTCGCGCCGGAGGAAAGGATGTCGCGCACCAGGCCATCGGCCATGGCCGTGCCCAAGGGTGCCAGGGCGAGGGTAAGCGCCGCGAGTCGTATCTTGCGCATGAGCGGAAACCTCTGTGCTGTCGTCCTTCCTGAGAGTGCGCGACGCCGATCGGAGTTCCGGTTGCGCTCAGTCGCGACCGTCGATCAGGCGCCGGATGCGCGCGGCGAGGATGTCGATGCTGAACGGCTTGGTGAGGATGTCCATGCCGGGCCCGAGGAAGTCGTTGCGCATTTCATCGTCCGGCACGTAGCCGGTGATGAACAGGACCTTCAGATCGGGGCGGCCCTGGCGCGCGCGTTCCACCAGTTGTCGACCGTTGAGGCCCGGCAGGCCGAAGTCGCTGACCAGCAGGTCGAGACGCTGGTCGCCGTCCAGGTAAGGCAGTGCACTGGCCGAGTCGAACGCCTCCAGCACCCGATAGCCCAGCTCCTGCAGCACTTCGACCACCAGCATGCGCACCGCGGCCTCGTCCTCGACGACCAGTACCGTTTCGCCGTGCTGCGCACTGGGCGTCTCGGCAGGCTGTTCCGGCTGGTGCTGGGGGTTCCGTGCGGCCTGATTGCGCGGCAGGTAAAGCGTGACCCGGGTGCCCTGGCCCAGCGTACTGTCGATGCTGACATGGCCCCCGGTCTGCTTGGCGAAGCCGTAGACCATCGACAGCCCCAGCCCCGTGCCCTGGCCGATCGGCTTGGTGGTGAAGAACGGGTCGAACGCCTTGGCGATGGTCTTGGCAGACATGCCGGCGCCATTGTCGGTGACGCTCAGCACGACATAGTCGCCCGGTTCGGGGGCATCTGGCTGGCGTTGTTGGATATGCAGGTTCTGCGTGTGCACGCCGAGCCTACCGCCGTTGGGCATGGCGTCGCGTGCATTGATCACCAGGTTGAGCAGGGCGTTTTCCAGCTGATGGCCGTCGGTGTAGGCCTGCCAGGCATCGGCCTGCAGCTCGACCTCCAGCTGGATGTGCTCGCCCATCGTACGGCGCAGCATATCCTCCATCGACACCACCAGCAGGTTCACGTCGACGGGCTTGGGATCCAGCGACTGGCGTCTGGCAAAGGCGAGCAGGCGATGGGTCAGCGCCGCGGCACGGTTGGCGGAGGTGGTGGCGGCATCGATATAGCGGTCCAGATCGCTGGTGCTGCCGTTGGCGACGCGGCGCTGAATCAGGTCCAGGGCGCCAAGCACGCCGGTGAGCATGTTGTTGAAGTCGTGCGCCAGGCCACCGGTGAGCTGGCCGATGGCTTCCATTTTCTGTGCATGCCGCAGTGCTTCCTCGGCGCGTTCGCGCTCGGCCATCTCGATATGCAGCCGGCTGTTGATCGCCGCCAGTTCACGGGTGCGCTCGGCCACGCGTCGTTCCAGGCTGTCGTTAAGCTCGCGTAGCGCCTCCTCGGCGGCGACTTGAGCGGTAACGTCGGTATTGGTGCCGAACCAGTGGGTAACCTGGCCGAAGTCGTCGCGAATGGGCAGGGCGCGCGAGAGAAACCAGCGATACTTGCCATCCTTGCCGCGCAGCGGAAAGGTTTCCTCCCAGATCGAGCCGATGGCGAAGGCACGCTTCATCGAGGCGCTGACCCGCTCGTGATGGTCCGGGTGATTCACCGCACGCCAGCCCAGGGCGCGCATGGCTTCCTGGGTGGTGCCCGTATAGTCGTACCAGCGCTTGTTGTACCAGTAGATGCGGCCATTCGGGTCGGCCATCCAGGCGAACTGGCTCATGTTGTCAGCCAGCGTGCGGAACTGCTCCTCGCTCTCGCGCAGGGCACGCTCGGCGCGCATGCGTTCGTCGGCGGACCAGGCGCGGTCGGCGACCTCGCGAATGAACGAGATGTCGTCGTCCAGCCAGGCCCGCGGTTGGTCTTCGAGCAGCATCATCACTGCAGCCAGACGGCCCTGCTCGAACAGTGGCACGCAGACGATGCTGCGGATCAGGCTTTCGGCGAAATTCTCCGCGTGACTGGCGGTGCGGGCGTCGTGCAGCACATCCTCGATCACCACCAGCTCGTTTTCCTGCAGATCGTAGAAGAAGTCGCCGTAATCGGCGAAATAGACCGTCTCGCTGCTGCTGTCGGAGCTGCCATCGCTCCAGTAGCGCTCGATGGTGGCGCTCTGGCTGGAGAGCTCGACGCTGGCGAACAGCACGCGGGATATGCCGATGGTCCTGCCGATCACGCTGACCGCCGCATGCGCGATGGTCTGGCTGTCGTGCTGTTCGCGCAGCAAGTCGCCCAGTTCGATCAGCGCCGTCTGCCGCTGTTCGGCCTGCTGACGGTCGCGGATCTGCTGCTCGAGCATCTCGTTCATGCGCAGCATGCGCTCGGCGGCGCTGCGCTCGGCGGTAATGTTGCGAGCCGTGCCGAGAATGCGCACTTCGCCATTGCCATCGACCAGCCGGCGTCCGCGGTTGGCCAGCCAGATGAAGCTGTTGATACGGGTGTCGAACATCCGGTAGTCGAGCTGGAACTCGCCGTCGCCCTCACCCTTCAGCGTATCGCTCAGTGCCTTGAACAGCTTGCCCCGATCATCCGGATGGACGCGGGCGAGGATCTCCTGCACGTCCAGTCCCGGCTCATCGGGTGACAGTCCGGCCATGGCCTTGAGCTGCGCATCCCAGTGCAGCGAGTGCTGGCTGTCGCGGTATTCCCAGACGCCGGTCGAAGCGATCTCGTTGGCCAGGCTGATGCGCTGTTCGGCTTCGCGCAGCGCCTTGTTCGCACAGGCGCGCTCGGCGGCGCGACGAATGCGCTCGAGCACCTCACGAGTGAGCGCGATATCGTCTGCGCTCCAGCGGTTCGGCTGGCTGCGAATGAACAGCAGTACTGCCTGCTGGTTACCGGGCTCGGCTCCTGGCAATTCGGTCAGCAGCAAGGCGTCGGCGGCCAGGCTGCGGCGCAAGGGCTCGCTCGGCGCGTGGTCCGGGTCGAACACAACGATGCTGTCTCGAGCCAGCCGCTCGCTCAGGTCGGTGGCAACGGCAGCCAGGTCATGCTGGCTGATGCGGCTCGTTGCGCCTGGGGCCGGCCATTGCGCCTGCACCGAGAGCCGGGCGTTTTCCAGCCAGCCCCAGGCGATGCAGTCGCAACGCATGAGTTTCGCCAGGCGTTCGTCGAGCACGCAGCAGACGTCGACACGCTCGCTGCTGGCCTGCAGGCAGTCGCTCAGCTCCAGCAGGAACGCTTGCAAGGCCTGATGCTGGGTGCGTTCGCTGATGTCGCTGAAGGTGCAGATGGCCCCCTGCAGCTCGCCGTCGCGATAGATCGGTGCGACGCGGTATTCCACCGGCAGGCTGCCGCCATCGACACGGAAGAACAGCTCGTGTTCGACATGCCGCGGCTCGCCGGTCGTGGCGGTGTGCTGGATGGGGCAGTCCTGCACCGGATAAGGGGTACCGTCCGGGTGGCTGTGATGAATCAGCTGGTGCAGCTGCCTGCCGAGCACTTCTTCGCGGCTGGTGAAGCCGAGCATGTTGAGGAAGGCATCATTGCACAGTGTGACCGCGCCGCTGCGATCAATGGAATAGAAGCCTTCGTTGGCCGAGTCCAGCAGCAGCCGGGTGAAGGCTTCGCTTTCCAGGCGCTGCATCTCCAGCCGCCGCCGGGCATCGACATCCTGGGCGACGCAAACCCAGTGCAGCAGTTTGCCGCCGGCGTCGTAGACCGGCGCTGCGCTCGCCTGGAACCAGCGCTGACTGCCGTCGCCATCGCGCAGCGGCAGCTCAAGCTTGAACGGCAGCTCCCGACGCAGCGCGGCCCGCCATTGCTCGGCGACACGCTGGCGATCGGGTTCGGTGACCGCCTGCAGCCAGCCGTCACCGTGCGATTGCTCGATTGCGAGGCCGGTAAAGTCGGTCCAGTAGCTGTTGCAGAAACTCAGGCTGCCATCTGCATCGCACTGCCAGATCACCTGCGGGCTGAGGTCGACGAGGGTGCGATAGCGTTCTTCGGTTTCGCGGGCCGCAGCCTGTCGCATCCGCGACTCGGTCAGGTCGCGCAGGATCTTGACGAAACCCAGCGGCTGTCCATCCTCCAGCAACGGCGTGAGGATGCCGCTGGCCCAGAACTGTTCGCCATCCTTGCGCTGGTGCCAGCGCTCGTCGAGCGCACGGCCCTGCTCCAGAGCGGTGCGCATTTCCTGCTCGGGGACATCGGCGGCGCGATCCTGCTCGGTAAACATGAGTTCGACATGACGGCCGCAGACCTCGTCCTCCGACCAGCCGAGCAGCTGTTGCGCGCCGCTGTTCCAGCTGGTGACGAGGCCGCGCAGATCGGTGGCGATGATGGCGTAATTCTGCGCGCTGTCGATGATCTGCCGGCTACGCGCCTGTTCGTTGCATAGGCGCCGCAGTTCCAGCAACGCCATGGCCTGGCGTGCCAATGCCTCTAGCTGGGCCCGCTGGCGTGCGCTGAGCTCGCGTGGTTGGCGGTCATAGATAGACAGCGTGCCCAGCGGTAGTCCGTCCGCGTCACGCAGTACGGCGGCGGCACAGAAGTCGGCGTGCTGGCCGTCGACGAGGCGGGGCATTCGGACAGGGGCGCGGAGCTCGTCCGCCCGTCGAACGAATAGCGGATCTGCCTGCTCGATAGCCTGCGCCGGCACCGAACAAGCGCGCTCCTGCGGCTGTTGTTCGATGGAGAACGCGGCTATGCAATGCTGCTGGTGCTGATCGATCAGGTGGATCGCTGCCGCCGGGCAGGCGAACAGCTCTGCGGCCAGCGCTGCCAGCTCATCAAGTTCCGTGTTGGGCGTGCCGTCGAATACGCGATAGCGGGCCAAGGCGGTCAACCGCTCGGCTTCATTCCAGGTCGCGGCGGGGGCACTGTGGTCGGCGTTCAAAATGTCCTGCTCGGCTATCCATTGCACTGAGTAATTCAGGCGAATCCCATGGCGAAACACTCGGCATCGATTCGGTTGCCGAGCGGTCAGCAAAAGACTACGCCGAGCCTGCTTGGTTCAGGCTGCAACGGACAAAATCCCCGACGAATGGAGTGCATTTCCCGACGTGATCGGGCTGCGGCCGATCAACGGTTGCTGGCGGCGTTCAGCGCGGCGAGCAGCGCGGCGTCGCGGTGATAGATATCCGGTCGATAGCGGGGGTGACCGTCGGCATCGGTGTCGGCCGTCCAATAGGCCATCAGGATCGGCGTCGGGCGGGCCAGGCGATATTCGTGAGTCTTGCCCGATTGCAGCAGAGTGGCGACTACGGGGCGCTCGTGGTCTTCCAGCAACAGATCGACCAGTTGCAAAGCCGACTCGACGCGCACGCAGCCGGAGCTGAAGGCGCGAGCGGCGCGGTCGAACAATGGCTGGCTTGGCGTGTCGTGCAAGTAGACCGAGTAGGGATTGTCGAAACGGATTGCCACCTGCCCGAGCGGGTTGGCCGGCCCGGCATCCTGGCG
Source organism: Stutzerimonas frequens (assembly GCF_024448335.1). GTDB lineage: Bacteria > Pseudomonadota > Gammaproteobacteria > Pseudomonadales > Pseudomonadaceae > Stutzerimonas > Stutzerimonas frequens. Next base: position 374,701 of record NZ_JAMOHM010000001.1, on the reverse strand, counting down.
CAGCAGAATGCCGCGCGGGTTGTTCCAGTCGACGTGCTGCGGGTCCAGGCTGTTGCCCTTGGTGTCGAGCACACGCATCTGGTTGCGTGCCAGGTACCCAGGGTCCTGGCGAATCAGGGGCAATTTGTCCTGCTTGAGGATGGTCGGCGGAACCGTCCAGGTGGGGTTGAGCGTCAGGCGCGTGATCTGCGATTTCAGCGGCGGCGTTTGCCGCGCCTGCCGGCCGACCTGGGTACGCGTCTGCCAGAACGGGCAACTGTCGCGAAAGTAGATCAGCCGGGCTCCGGCGATATCCACCAGCAGCGACTGAGCTTCCAGATCGCGGCTGACCCAGCGCAGGCGCTCCAGGTTGATGCGCAGCTGATCCAGACGGCTGGCCGGACTGACGTTCAGTTCGGTCAGGGTCGCGGAGCCGACCACGCCGTCGTCTTCCAGGCCGTGCTGGGTCTGGAACCGCTTGACCGCCTGCACCAGCTCGCCGTCGTAGTGCCGGTCCAGGGCCGACTCCGTCGCTGAGCCGGCCAGCAGCAGCTCGCGCAGCAGGGGTACCCGTGGGTCGGTCATTCCCGGGCGCAGGGTCGGTCCTGTCGGCACGGCTCGCCATGCCGGCAGCGGACGCTGGCCTAGATCGGCATAGGCCGCCCGCAGGTCACGATAGAGCGCCAGCTCAGGGCGGGCACGATCGAACGCCTCGGGAAGATCGGCCAAGCCCTGCACAGCGATCTGCAGCAACCGTTCGCCATCATCGCGCTCGGGCAGCTGCGGGCTGCGCCAGAGGGGTTCGACCTTGGCCTGAAGCAGGCGACCATGCGATAGATGCTGCAGCGCTTCGAGGTAGGCATGGCTGGCCAGGATGTCGGCGCATTCGCGAGCCCATGGATCGGTGCTGCTGCGCTGCAGTTCATGGCGGACCCGCTCGGGTTGGTACTGCGCCGGATCGAGGCCGTCATCGGCCAGCATCGCAAGCTGGCGCAGCAGTTCGTCGAGCATGGGGTAGGACGTCCAGACCGGGCGCTCGCCGGTTGCCTGGTAGAACTGCCGGAGGCGTTGCAGGGCGCCGTCAGGCAGCTCCGCCGGCAGCGTCGGGCAGCCGTGCGGCAGCCCTTGCAAGGCGGCGGACACGGGTGTCTGCGCGGCAGCGGACGGAGCGGCAACGGCCAGCCAGGGGGCCAGGCATAGCCACAGGGTCAGACGGGATGCACATTTTTTAACCAAGGTCTCGCTCCAAGCCGTTGCGGTGGCTGCTAGACTGCGCCCCGTGGGGCCACGGCGCCGGCTTCGCTGTTCAGCCGTCCGGTCCATAAGAACATATCGTGCCGGGAAGTTGGGGCTCGTTCGTCCCGCCCGGCTTAATTGCTCCGCTGCTGCAATGTGCCGCGGGCATGAGGCACCGGCCAGACAGGAAGTCGTCAGGCCGTGGCCGATGAGGTTTGTCGTTCATGATGTCCATTCTTCGACGTGCCTGCCTGGCGGCGGGTCTTTTCGTTTTCGCTGTGCCTGTCTGGGCGGCCACCGCCACCTATCAGCCGATGGTCGACAGCCTGGCCCGGCTGGCCCCCAAGCTGGACCGGCAGGTCCTGACTCATGCGGTCGCGGCCATGCAGTGCGCCGTGAACAATGGTGCCGCTGCGGCCCAGCGCCTGGCGGTGATCGACTTCTCGCGACCGTCGAGCGAAAAGCGGCTGTGGATCTTCGACCTGGAGCAGGAGCGGTTGCTGCTCGAGGATCTGGTCGCGCATGGGCAGAAATCTGGCGACAACCATGCCACCCGCTTCTCCAACAAGGTCGGCAGCCACCAGTCCAGCATCGGCCTGTTCCGCACTGCCGAGAGCTACAGTGGCAAGCACGGCTACTCGCTGCGCATGGACGGCCTGGAACCAGGTATCAATGATCGCGCCCGTGAACGCGCTATCGTCATTCACCCGGCCGCCTACGTGAATCCGTCCTGGATCGCCACCCAGGGTCGCATCGGCCGCAGCCAGGGCTGCCCGGCGGTTCGGCCGGAGGTGGCACGGATGGTGGTCGATAGTCTCAAGGGCGGCCAGTTCATGTTTTCCTGGTACCCGGACCAGCAGTGGCTGCAGTCCTCGGCCTACCTCAACTGCAAGCCCAATCAGGTGGCGAGCATTCTCGCTGCAAGGGCGGATGGCTGAATCGTCGTTCAGCCTCAGGTGTAAGGCAGGCCCATCGGTGGTTTCGGCCGCTGATGCTGATTGGGCGCGAGCTATTCGCGGCCAGGCCGCTGCCCCAGCTGGTGCAGGGTGGACCACGCTTCACCGATCCACCGGACGGAGTCGCGGTGGATGTAAAAAGCGACATCCACCCTACGAACGCCTCGAGCCGCCGGCTATTTCTGCTCGCTCTGCGGCGTTACCCGCAGCACTTCTTCCATGGTCGTCAGCCCGGCGGCGATCTTCTGTGCGCCAGACAGGCGCAGGCTGCGCATGCCGTCCTTGAAGGCCTGGCGGCGCAGGGCAACGATATCGGTGTCGGCGGTGATCAGCGGTTTGATCGCATCGTTCAGCAGCATGATCTCGTAAACCCCAGCCCGGCCGCGGAAGCCTGTATCGCGACATTCCAGGCAACCGACCGCCCGTTGCGCGGTGGTCGGTAGCGGGGCATTCCAGGGCCGGGTCAGCGCGCTCCAGTCATCGGCATCCAGCTGCACCGGCGCCTTGCAATGCGGGCACAGCGTGCGCACCAGACGCTGGGCCATCACGCCAAGCAGCGTGGCCTTGAGCAGGTAGTGCGGCACGCCCAGCTCCAGCAGGCGGGTGATGGCACTGGGCGCGTCGTTGGTATGCAGCGTGGAGAGCACCAGGTGGCCGGTCAGCGCGGCCTGGATGGCCATCTCCGCGGTTTCCAGATCACGGATCTCGCCGACCATGATGATGTCTGGGTCCTGGCGCATCAGCGCGCGTACGCCGCTGGCGAAGGTCAGGTCGATGTTGTGCTGCACCTGCATCTGGTTGAAGGCACCCTCGATCATCTCGATCGGGTCTTCGATGGTGCAGACGTTCACTTCCGGCGTCGCCAGCTGCTTGAGCGTGGTGTAGAGCGTGGTGGTCTTGCCCGAACCGGTCGGCCCGGTGACCAGGATGATGCCGTTGGGCTGGCCCGTCATGCTCTGCCAGCGGCGCAGGTCGTCGGCGGAAAAACCCAATTGGTCGAAGCCCTTGAGCAGCACCTCGGGATCGAAGATGCGCATCACCATCTTCTCGCCGAAGGCGGTCGGCAGGGTCGACAGGCGCAGCTCCACTTCGCCGCCGTCCGGCGTCTTGGTCTTGACCCGGCCGTCCTGCGGTTTGCGCTTTTCCGCGACGTTCATCCGCCCCAGCGTCTTGAGCCGGCTGACCACCGCCATCGCCACCTGCGGCGGGAACTGATAGACGTTGTGCAGCACACCGTCGATCCGAAAACGCACCGTGCCCTGATCGCGGCGCGGCTCGATGTGGATGTCGCTGGCGCGCTGCTGGAAGGCGTACTGGAACAGCCAGTCGACGATGTTGACGATGTGCGAGTCGTTGGCGTCCGGTTCCTGGTCGCTGGCACCGAGGTTGAGCAGCTGCTCGAAGTTGCCGACGCCGCTGATCTTCTGCTCGCTGCCACTGGCGCCGCTGACCGACTTGGCCAGGCGGTAGAACTCCACGGTGAAGCGCTGGATGTCCGCCGGGTTGGCCACCACGCGCTTGATCGGGCGCTTGAGCACGTGGGTCAGGTTGGCTTCCCAACCGTGTACGAACGGCTGGCTGCTGGCGATGGTCACGGCGCTGGCGTCCACCGCTACGGCAAGAATGCTGTGGCGCTGGGCGAAGGCGTATGACATCAGCGGGGTGATGGCGGCGACGTCGATCTTCAGTGGGTCGATGCGCAGGTACGGCTGGCCGGCGTGCTCGGCGAGCCAGACGGTCAGCGTCTCCAGGTCGAGCTTCTTACCCGGCCGGCGCAGATCGTCGAGCTGCTGAGCGGCGAGAAATTCCAGCGGATGCTGCTGGTTGGCCACCGCGCTGCGGCGCACCGTCAGGCATTGCTCGGCGCTGTCCTGGGCGACCCGCCCCTGGGCAACCAGCTCGCGCAACAGGTCGGCTAGATCGAGAGGGCGGTCCTGAGTGGGCGAGTTCAGCACGGACATGGAGTTCCTTCGACGTGGCGGCGCAAAAAACCAAGCTTGCCGTTAAACCCCCGACGCTGTCTGCTGCCGGGGTTCAACTTTGCGCAGCGTTGATGCCGTTATTTTTCCAGCAGCTTCCAGGCCTTGAGCGTCCAGACCCGATGGGCCTGCTCGACGCGTTGCTCGCGCGCTGCTTCGTCCAGCGCCTGACGGGCCATTTCGTGGAGCTTGGCCAGTTCGCCGTAGAGACGGTCGGTTTCCGGCAGCTCCAGCACGCCGCGGGCCAGGTGCAGCCAGACCAGCATTCGCTCCATGCGCGGGCTCTGCTCGGTCAGGTCTTCGGGTTGCTGCTGGTAGCGTAGCAATTGCAGAGCCTTGGCTTCTTCGGCCAGCAGGTGCGGCAGCCATTTGCCCAGCTCGGCAGCACCCTGGCGATCGCCACGGGCGTTGCGGCCTTGGGTCCAGCGGCGTTGCAGCAGCCACAGCGAGGCTTTCAGCGACAGCAGGCCCCAGCGGGTCCGGCCCAGCTCGTCGGTGAACTGCGCCGGCGCGGCCTTGCGCCCCCCTTCATCGTCCTGACCGGCTTCGACCCGTGGGCGCCAGTCCTGGATCAGCATATCGAGCAGTTCGCGCAGTTCTCGGCTGCTGGCACGCGGGGCGGCCTGGCCGAGGCTGCCGAGCAGGGCACGCAGTTCGATGAGCTGATGTAGCCACTCGCCCAGTAGCTTCCAGCGGCCATTGAAGCGGTACTGCTCGGCCAGGCGCTGGCTGTTGCCGAGCAACTGCCAGCCGAGGGCGACGATGGCATCGTCCAGCGCCATGCCGGGCGTCAGCTCCGGGGCTGGCAGCTGCAGGCTGTAGCCATCGGCGTCGTACAGGCGGTAGCCGCGCTCGGCCTTGCTGATGTCGCAGGGCATCAGCGGCAGATCGGCGGCCAGTTCGGCGGCCAGTTCCAGCAGCGCTTCGGGTTCGCCCTGGCGCAGTTCCAGTTCCAGCTCGCAGATCTCCTCGGACTGCTTGCCGGCCTTGACCTGTCCCAGATCCAGCGCGGCCTCGATGACGACCCTGGTCTTGCCACGGCCCCAGGCGATCTCGGCTTTCTCGCGAACGAAGTCTGTGGTGAAGATCGGCTTGAGGGTCTTCTTGTCGAGTTCGGCGAGGCTGGCCGGCCAGCAGTCGTCGCCGAGCTTCTTCACGTCAAGCTTGGCCTTGTCCAGGTACCAGTCCCACTCGTTGCGTTCGGACAGACCGGCGACGCTCTGGCCGCGGCTTTTCAGGGTCTGGATGAATTGCTCGCCGTCGCGGCGCAGGCGCAACGCGACCCGGGCCTGAGCGAGTGCGCGGTCCGGGGTGTCGTAATACTGGTTGAACAATTCATGGCGCGACCAGCCACTCTTGTTGCGCTTTTTCAGCAGCGGATGTTCGCGCAGGGCGAGCAGGGTTTCGCGGCTGGCGCGTAGCTTGATTTCGGTTTCTTTCTGCATGGTGCCGACTGGGTGCCTATGATGTGTTGATGTTGCAGTCTGATGACGCACGGTAGCAGGCGTGATGGCCTGTCCGTATACTTGCCGCCTCTTTCAAGCCGGGGCCATACCCTATGCCAGTCAATCCTTTCGTCAGCTTGTTCGGACGTTCGCCAATCGGCCCGATGCAGCAGCATATGGCCAAGTCGCATGAATGTGCAGCGAACCTGGTGCCGCTGTTCCAGGCGGTGATGGCCGAAGACTGGGAAAAGGTCGAGCAGATCCAGCAGCAGATGGCGCAGCTGGAGAACGAGGCCGACAAACTGAAGAAGAGCGTACGCCAGCACCTGCCCAAGAGCCTGTTCCTGCCGGTGCCGCGCTCCGACCTGCTGGACCTGCTGAGTGTACAGGACAAGATCGCCAACCGCGCCAAGGACATCGCCGGTCTGATGCTGGGCCGCTGCATGACCATCCCGCAGGCGCTGCAGCCGCAGATGCTGGCCTACGTGCAGCGCAGCGTCGACGCCAGCGCCCAGGCGCTGAAGGCGCTGAAGGAACTGGATTCGCTGCTGGAAACCGGCTTCAGCGGCCGTGAAGCCACACTCGTCGAAAAGATGGTCGAGGAGCTCGAGGAGATCGAGCGCGAAACCGACCGCATGCAGATCACGGTACGCCGTGCACTGTTTCATCTGGAAAAGGACCTGCCAGCAGTCGACGTGATCTTCCTCTACAAGATCATCGAATGGATCGGTGATGTAGCCGACCGCGCCGAGCGCGTCGGCAACCGTCTGGAACAATTGCTGGCGCGCTGAGGCGCCAGCGTCCTTTCTGGGTTCAACAGGTAGTTTTCCTTATGTCTCTTATTGCGGATTACGGCTTCGTACTCCTGATTCTCGCCTGCGCATTCGGTTTCTTCATGGCCTGGGGCGTCGGCGCCAACGATGTGGCCAACGCCATGGGCACTTCGGTCGGATCCCGTGCACTGACCATCAAGCAGGCGATCATCGTGGCGATGATCTTCGAGTTCTGCGGCGCCTACCTGGCCGGTGGCGAGGTTACCGAGACGATCAAGAACGGCATCGTCGATGCCGAGGTCATCCCGCCCGATCTGATGGTGCTGGGCATGATGTCGGCGCTGCTGGCGGCCGGTACCTGGCTGATGATCGCGACGATGAAGGGCTGGCCGGTCTCCACGACGCATTCGATCATCGGCGCGGTCATCGGCTTCGCGGCCGTCGGCGTGTCCACCGATGCGGTGCACTGGGAGGCTATCGGGCCGATCGTCGCCAGCTGGGTGGTCACGCCAATGCTTTCAGGGATCGTGGCCTTCGGCCTGTTCATGAGCGTGCAGAAACTGATCATCAACACCGATCATCCCTTCGAGAACGCCAAACGCTTCGTCCCGCTGTACATGTTCCTGACCGGCTTCATGGTCGCCTTGATGACGGTGACCAAAGGCCTCAAGCATGTTGGCTTGCACCTGAGCAGCCAACAGGGCGTGGTCATCGCCTTCGGCATCGGTCTCTTGGTGGCGCTGCTCGGCGTGGCGCTGCTCAGCCGTATCAAGCTGGACGTGGAGGCGGACAAGACCTTCCACTTCGCCAGCGTGGAGAAGGTCTTCGCCGTGCTGATGATCTTTACCGCCTGTTCGATGGCCTTCGCCCACGGCGCCAACGACGTGGCCAACGCCGTCGGTCCGCTGGCCGCCATCGTCGGTGTGATCGAGTCCGGTGGTGCTGCCGACGTCGCCGCCAAGTCCGCGGTGCCGGGCTGGGTGCTGCTGCTGGGCGCGCTCGGTATCGTCATCGGTCTGGCCACCTACGGTTACAAGGTGATCGCCACCATTGGCAAGGAAATCACCGAGCTGACCCCGAGCCGCGGCTTCGCCGCCGAACTGGCCACCGCGACCACCGTGGTCGGCGCCTCGGCCATCGGCCTGCCGGTTTCCACCACCCATACGTTGGTGGGTGCCGTGCTTGGCATCGGTATCGCCCGCGGTATCGGTGCGCTGAACCTGGGCGTGGTCGGTTCGATCTTCATGTCCTGGCTGATCACCCTGCCGGCCGGTGCCTTCCTCGCGATCGTCTTTTTCACCGTGCTCAAGTTCATCTTCACCTGAGTCGAGCCGACGCGATCGACGCCCCGCCTCGGCGGGGCGTTTTCGTTTGCGGGTCCCGCCGTCGCGCGTTTCGTGCTTCACTGCACCTTCGTTCCGATCGCATCACGGGAGGTCACCGGTGCCCATTCCTTCGCTCAAGGAGCAGTTCGCCGCGCTCATTGCCGCACCCTCCGTCAGTTGCACGCAGCCTGGCTGGGATCAGAGCAACCGTCCGGTGATCGAGCTGCTGGCCGCCTGGCTCGGCGAGCTGGGCTTTGCCTGCGAGATGCCGGAGATTGCGCCCGGCAAATTCAACCTGCTGGCCAGCTATGGCAGCGGCCCCGGTGGCCTGGTGCTGGCCGGACACAGCGACACCGTGCCGTTCGATGGTGAACTGTGGACGGCCGATCCGCTGCGCCTTCGTGAGGCCGATGACCGCTGGTACGGGCTCGGCAGTTGCGACATGAAGGGCTTCTTCGCGCTGATCATCGAGGCGGTGCGGCCTTTGCTGGAGCAGCCATTTCGTCGTCCGCTGCTGATCCTTGCCACCTGCGACGAAGAGAGCTCGATGTCCGGTGCCCGCGCCCTGGCCGCAGCCGGTCAGCCGCTCGGCCGCGCGGCGCTGATCGGCGAACCCACGGGGCTGCGGCCGGTGCGTCTGCACAAGGGCATCATGATGGAGCGCATCGACATCCTCGGGCAGAGCGGGCATTCCTCCAACCCCGCCTACGGCCACAGCGCACTGGAAGCCATGCACGGCGTAATCGGCGAGATGATGACGCTGCGTCGGCAGTGGCAGGCCGAGTACGACAATCCGCTGTTCGACGTGCCCAAGCCGACGCTCAACTTCGGCTGTATCCACGGCGGCGACAACCCCAACCGCATCTGCGGGCAATGCGCGCTGGAATTCGACCTGCGCCCGCTGCCGGGCATGGACCCGCAGCAGCTGCGCGGGATCATTCGCCAGCGCCTGCAGCCGCTGGCCGAGCAGCACCAGGTGAAGATCGACCTGGCGCCGCTGTTTCCGGCGGTGCCGCCCTTCGAGCAGCCGGCCGAAAGCGAGCTGGTGCGCCTGGCCGAGCGCCTCACCGGGCACCGCGCCGAGGCGGTGGCGTTTGCCACCGAAGCGCCTTATCTTCAGCAGCTCGGCTGCGAGACCCTGGTGCTCGGCCCCGGTGACATCGCCTGCGCGCACCAGCCCGACGAGTACCTGCAGCTCGAGCGCATCGAACCGACCGTGCAGCTGCTGCGTCGGATGATCGAGCACTACTGCCTGCAGCCGCAGGCCTGATCCACCCCGCCCCAACCGAAAGGACCGCCACGAAGGCTCATTCATGCACGACTACGTCACCTGGCTCCGCGATTCCTCGCCCTACATCAACTCGCACCGTGACCGCACCTTCGTCGTCATGCTGCCGGGCGACGGCGTGGAACATGCCAACTTCGCCAATATCGTCCACGACCTGGTGCTGCTGCACAGCCTTGGCGTGCGCCTGGTGCTGGTGTTCGGTTCGCGTCCGCAGATCGAGGCGCGGCTGGCGGCGCGCGGTATCACGCCGCGTTTCCATCGCGACCTGCGCGTCACCGATGGTCCGACCATGGAGTGCGTGATCGATGCGGTCGGCCAGCTGCGCATTGCCCTGGAGGCACGGCTGTCCATGGACAAGGCCGCCTCGCCGATGCAGGGCGCGCGCCTGCGGGTGGCCAGCGGCAACTTCGTCACCGCAAGGCCGATCGGCGTGCTCGACGGCGTCGACCTGCACCACACCGGCGAGGTGCGGCGCATCGATCGCAAGGGCATCGGCCGGCTGCTGGACGAGCGCACCATCGTGCTGCTCTCGCCGCTGGGCTATTCGCCCACCGGGGAAATCTTCAACCTGGCCTGCGAGGACGTCGCCACCCGCGCGGCCATCGATCTGCAGGCCGACAAACTGGTGCTCTACGGCGCCGAGACCGGCCTGCTCGACGAAAGCGGCAAGCTGGTGCGTGAGCTGCGTCCGCAGCAGATCCCGGCCTATGTCGAGCGCCTCGGCAGCCAGTACCAGGCCGAACTGCTGGATGCGGCGGCGCAGGCCTGCCGCGGCGGCGTGCGGCGCAGCCACGTGGTCAGCTATGTCGACGACGGTGCGCTGCTCAACGAACTGTTCACCCGCGACGGTGCGGGCACGCTGGTGACCCAGGAGCAGTTCGAGCAACTGCGCGAGGCGACCATCGAGGATGTTGGCGGGCTGATCGACCTGATCACGCCGCTGGAGGAGCAGGGCATTCTGGTGCGGCGCTCACGCGAGGTGCTGGAACGCGAGGTCGAGCAGTTCAGCATCGTCGAGCGCGACGGGTTGATCATCGCCTGTGCGGCGCTCTATCCGATCGCCGACTCGGATGCCGGCGAGCTGGCCTGCCTGGCGGTCAATCCGGAGTACCGTCATGGCGGGCGCGGCGACGAGTTGCTCGAACGCATCGAGGAACGTGCCCGGGCGCTGGGGTTGAAGAAGCTGATCGTGCTCACCACGCGTACCGCGCACTGGTTCCAGGAGCGTGGCTTCGAGCCCATCAGCGTCGATCGTCTGCCGGCCGCGCGGGCCTCGCTGTACAACTTCCAGCGAAATTCGAAGATTTTCGAAAAGCCGCTCTGAAGCCTGCTGGCGGGCGCAGACCCGCCAGTTTGCTTAGAGGCTTAGGCTGCGCTGGTAATCGGCGACGAAGCTGTCGAAGTCCAGCGTGTCGGCGGCTTCTATCGCTGCCTGGCGCTCCAGCGACTGCCGCGCCGCCGTTTCGAACTGCTGCAATTCATCGGTGCTTGGCGCCTGGCTGCGGAAGTAGTCGGCATGGGCAAGCGTCTGGCGCATGGCGAACTGGCTGAAACTCTCGCCATTCGTGCGCAACTGCTCGAGCACGCGCGCCGAGGGCGTCAGGCTGCTGTCGGCGACCTTGGCGCGCTGTTCGGCCAGTGCCTCGGCATGCCGGCTGTCGCCATGGCTGCGGTCGAGCAGGGCGGCGACTTCGGCGATCTCGTCGAGCAGCTGCCCGGCCCACTCGCCGAGCGGCACGGCCTCGCCGCAGCGCTGCAGTTGCAACCCGGGGCGTCGCCCCTCCTTGACCACCTTGAGGAAGTTGTCGGTGGCCGCGCCGCACTCGCCATCGGCCAGGCAAGGGCTGTCGGCCAGCGCGCAGAACAGCAGGAAGGCGTCGAGGAAGCGTGATTCGGCGAGGTCGATGCCCAGCGGCAGGAACGGGTTGATGTCCAGGCAGCGCACTTCGATGTACTGAATGCCGCGGGCGCGCAGGGCCTGCAGCGGGCGCTCGCCGGTGGCGGTGACGCGCTTGGGGCGGATGTTCGAGTAGTACTCGTTCTCGATCTGCAGCACGTTGGTGTTGAGCTGCTGCCAGTTGCCGGCGGCGTCCTTGATGCCCATCGCCTCGTAGGGGGTATACGGCGTGGAAACTGCGCGGAACAGGCTCTCGGTATAACTCGACAGGTCGTCGTAGCAGGGGGTGAGGCCGGCCTGGGCGTTGTTCTGATAGCCCAGATCGCTCATGCGCAGGCTGGTGGCGTAGGGCAGGTACAGGGTGTCGGCGTCGAGCGCTTCGAGCTGATGCGGGCGCCCGCGCAGGAAGCCGGCGTCCAGCGCCGGCGAGGCACCGAACAGATACATCAGCAGCCAGCTGTAGCGGCGGAAGTTGCGGATCAGCCCGATGTAGCGCGCGGAGCGGTAGTCCTGGACCGAGCGGGTATCGCCATCATCGGCCTGCAGTACCGGCCACAGCGCCTCGGGCAGCGAGAAGTTGTAGTGGATGCCGGCGATGCACTGCATGGTCTTGCCGTAGCGCAGCGCCAGGCCCTGGCGATAGACATGCTTGAGCCGGCCGATGTTGGAACTGCCGTATTCGGCGATGGGGATGTCCGCTTCGCTCGGCAGCGGACAGGGCATGGACGGGCTCCACAGGTATTCATCACCGAGCTTGGCGTAGGTGAAGCGATGGATCGCTTCGAGCTCGGCCAGGGTATTGCGAGGGTCCTGGTCGGTGCCGGTGATGAACTCCAGCAGCGCCTCGGAATAATCGGTGGTGATCTGCGGGTGGGTCAGCGCCGAGCCCAGCGCAATGGGGTGCGGCGTCATGGCCAGATGGCCGTGGGCATCGACGCGCAGGCATTCGCGCTCGATTCCGTGCAGGCATTGGTTGAGCAGCGGCAGGTGGGGAGCCTCGGCCAGCAATGCCAGGCGGTGGGTGAGAAGAGCGCTCAACTTGTGGATTCCTTCACGCGACAGTCGCCCCAATATGGGGATGGAAACGCCGCTTCACAAGAGGCAGCGTTGCTTCGACCACAGGCCAGGCGTGCCGACTCCGCAAGCGGCTGGCGGCACAGGCCGTTAGAGGCAGGCGAAGGTCGCCTGGGCCTTGGCGATCAGCTTGTCGCCCTGATGGACCTCGGCTTCCAGCACCTGGGTCCGCCGGCCACCGTGCACCACCCAGGCGCGACAACGCAGCTCGCCATCGGTCACCGGGCGGATGTAGTTGACCTTGCATTCGAGCGTGACGCTGTTCGGCGAGCCATCGCCCAGGCTGTGGCTGGCCTGGCCCATGGCGGTGTCGATCAGCGAAAACAGCGCGCCGCCATGCAGCTTGCCGTGCAGATTGCGGAGGCCGTCGTGCATGGACAGGCCGAGCACGGCCTCGCCATTGCCGACCTGGTGAATCTCCAGACCGAGCAGACGGCCGAAGGCGCTGGAGTTACCCACCGCCTCGACTTGAATGCTCATGCCTACTTCCTCAGCTGTTTGGCGTTGGCGAACAGCGCGGCCATGGCGGCATTGGCCGGTGCCGGCTTGTCTTCCCTGGCATGACGCTCGCTACGCGGGGCGTTGCCGCGTGGCTTGCCGCCGCGCGGGCCGTCGGTCTTCTCGCCGGGCGTGTCGCTCATGCGCATGGACAGGCCGACGCGGTTGCGCGGGATGTCCACTTCCATGACCTTGACCTTGACGATGTCGCCGGCCTTGACCACCTCGTAGGGATCCTTGACGAACTTCTCCGACAGCGCGCTGATGTGCACCAGACCGTCCTGGTGCACGCCGATGTCGACGAAGGCACCGAAATTGGTCACGTTGGTCACCACGCCTTCGAGCACCATGCCCGGCTCCAGATCGCTGAGCTTCTCCACGCCGTCCTGGAATTCAGCGGTCTTGAACTCGGGGCGCGGGTCGCGACCCGGCTTGTCCAGTTCGCTGAGGATGTCGGTGACGGTCGGCAGGCCGAAGGTCTCGTCGGTGAACTGCTTGGGGTCCAGGCGCTTGAGAAACGCCGAGTCGCCGATCAGCGAGCGGATATCGCGACCGGTGTCGGCGGCGATGCGCTTGACCAGCGGATAGGTTTCCGGGTGCACCGCCGAGGCGTCCAGCGGGTTGTCGCCGTTCATCACGCGGAGAAAGCCGGCGGCCTGTTCGAAGGTCTTCTCGCCCAGCCGCGGGACCTTTTTCAGCTCGCTGCGGGACTTGAACGCACCGTTGGCATCGCGGAACTGCACGATGTTCTGCGCCAGCGTCGCGTTGAGGCCGGAGATGCGTGCCAGCAGCGCGGCGGAAGCGGTGTTGACGTCGACGCCGACGGCGTTCACGCAGTCCTCGACCACGGCATCCAGCGAGCGCGCCAGTTTGAGCTGGGACACGTCGTGCTGATACTGGCCGACGCCGATGGATTTCGGGTCGATCTTCACCAGCTCGGCCAGCGGATCCTGCAGGCGGCGCGCGATAGAGACGGCGCCGCGCAGGGAGACGTCCAGGTCGGGGAATTCCTTGGCCGCCAGTTCCGAGGCCGAATACACAGAGGCGCCGGCTTCGCTGACCATGATCTTGGTCAGCTTGAGACCGGGCACTTTCTTGATCAGCTCGCCGGCCAGCTTGTCCGACTCGCGGCTGGCGGTGCCGTTGCCGATGGCGATCAGGTCCACTGCATGCTTGGCGCACAGCTTGGCGAGGATCGCCAGGGTGCCGTCCCAGTCGTTGCGCGGTGCGTGCGGGTAGACGGTGGCGGTTTCCAGCAGCTTGCCGGTGGCGTCGACCACCGCGACCTTGCAGCCGGTGCGCAGGCCCGGGTCCAGCGCCAGGGTCGCGCGCGGGCCGGCCGGCGCAGCCAGCAGCAGGTCATGCAGGTTACGGGCGAACACCGAGATCGCCTCGTCCTCGGCCTTGTCGCGCAGCTCGCCGAGCAGGTCGGTTTCCAGGCTGGTGTAGAGCTTGACCTTCCAGGTCCAGCGCACCACCTCGGCCAGCCACTTGTCGGCGGCGCGGCCGCGGTTGGCGATGCCGAAGCGCTCGCCGATCATGCCTTCGCCGGGGTGCATGCTGCCCGGGGTCTCGTCGCCGACCTTGAGGCTGACGCTGAGGATGCCCTCGTTGCGCCCGCGGAAGATCGCCAGCGCGCGGTGCGAAGGGGTGTTCTTCAGCACCTCGTCGTGTTCGAAGTAGTCGCTGAACTTGGCGCCTTCGGTTTCCTTGCCCGGTACGACGCGGGCACTGAGGGTGGCGTTGTGCTTGAGGAAGTCCCGCAGCTTGGCCAGCAGGTCGGCGTCCTCGGCGAAGCGCTCCATGAGGATGTACTTGGCGCCTTCGAGCACGGCCTTCACATCGGCGAAGCCCTTCTCAGCGTCGATAAAACGGGTGGCTTCGCTTTCAGGATTCAACTCGGGATTGCCGAACAGCGCATCGGCCAACTCGCCGAGACCGGCTTCCAGGGCGATCTGGCCCTTGGTGCGGCGCTTCTGCTTGTAGGGCAGGTAGAGGTCTTCGAGGCGGGTCTTGGTGTCGGCGAGGTCGATCTCGCGCTTGAGCTCGGGGGTCAGCTTGCCCTGTTCCTCGATGCTGGCGAGGATCGAGACGCGTCGCTCGTCCAGCTCGCGCAGGTAGCGCAGGCGCTCTTCCAGGTTACGCAGCTGGGTATCGTCGAGGCTGCCGGTGACTTCCTTGCGGTAACGGGCGATGAAGGGAACGGTGGAGCCTTCGTCGAGCAGCGCCACGGCGGCGGCGACCTGTTGCGGGCGTACGCCCAGCTCGTTGGCGATACGGGAATTGATGCTGTCCATGAACCTACCTGGGTCAGTCGAGGCATGCAGGTCGGGCCTGCGCGAAAGCCGGCGATTATAGGGGAAGTGCGGCGATCGGCCTCAAGCTAATCCCGGCACATGGCGTGCGGCATGACGGTTTGCGCGTGGTGACTGCCGCTGGGCGAAAAATCTGCTAACAATGGCTGTCAGTAGGGCCGATCCACACTGCGCAATAATGCGCCGTCGACCATCTGGGAGTTTCCATGAGCAGCACTGCGCCAGCCAGCGAAGGCGAAAAAATCCTCATCGTCGATGACGATGCCCGTCTGCGACGTCTGCTCGAGCGTTTTCTCGACGAGCAGGGCTACCGCGTCCGTACCGTGGAAAACACCGAGCAGATGGACCGTTTGCTCAGCCGCGAGCTGTTCCAGCTGGTGGTGCTCGATCTGATGATGCCGGGCGAGGACGGGCTTTCCGCGTGCCGCCGGCTGCGCGAGGGCAACAACCAGATTCCGATCATCATGCTCACCGCCAAGGGCGACGAGGCCAGCCGCATCCAGGGCCTGGAGCAGGGCGCCGACGACTACCTGGCCAAGCCGTTCAACCCTCGCGAGCTGCTCGCGCGCATCCGTGCGGTGCTGCGCCGGCAGGCGCCGCAGGTGCCGGGCGCCCCGGCCAGCGAGGACGAGACCGTCACCTTCGGCGAGTACGAGCTGTCGCTGGCGACCCGTGAGCTGAAGAAGGGCAACGAAGTGCACATGCTCACGACCGGTGAGTTCGCCGTGCTCAAGGCGCTGGTCCAGCATGCTCGCGAGCCGCTGACCCGGGACAAGCTGATGAACCTCGCCCGCGGCCGCGAGTGGGATGCGCTGGAGCGCTCCATCGACGTGCAGATCTCCCGCCTGCGTCGGCTGATCGAGCCGGACCCGTCCAAACCGCGCTACATTCAAACCGTCTGGGGTGTGGGTTACGTATTCGTGCCGGACGGCAACAAGTGAGTCGGCTGCGGCCTGTTTCAGGCTGCGAGCGTGTCAGGCTCGCGGCCTGCCGTCCCGGGCGTGCCGCCGCTTTTTCATGAAGACTCCGCTCTGGTTCCCGCAAAGCTTCTTCGCCCGCACCCTGTGGATGGTGCTGATCGTGGTGCTGTTCTCCAAGGTCCTGACGCTGGTCTATCTGATGACCAACGAGGACGTGCTGGTGGACCGCCAGTACAGCCACGGCGCGGCACTGACGCTGCGTGCCTACTGGGCCGCCGATCTCGAAGACCGCGACCGTATCGGTCGTGCCGCCGGCCTGCAGCTGGTGGCCGAGCAGAACGTGCCGCGCAGCGAGTATCACTGGCCCTACACCGAGATCTTCCAGCGCCAGATGCGCGACGAACTGGGCGACGACACCGAGGTGCGCGTGCGCATCCAGCCGTCCACGGCGATCTGGGTGCGCGCGCCGAATCTGGGGCCGGACTGGGTGCAGGTGCCGCTCTATGCCTATCCGCTGCGTGGCCAGCGCATCTGGAGCGTGCTCGGCTGGTTCCTGGGCATCGGCCTGCTGTCCACCGGCGCGGCCTGGATATTCGTCAGTCAGCTCAACCTGCCGCTCAAGCGGCTGGTCTTCGCCGCGCGGCAGATCGGCAAGGGCCGGCGCGTCCGCCTGCCGATCAGCGACACGCCGAGCGAGATGACCGAGGTCTACCGCGCCTTCAACCAGATGGCCGAAGACGTCGAGCAGGCCGGTCGCGAGCGCGAGCTGATGCTGGCGGGGGTGTCCCATGATCTGCGCACGCCATTGACGCGCCTGCGCCTGTCGCTGGAGCTGATGAGCAGCGATGACGAGCTGACCGACGACATGATTCGTGATGTCGAGGACATGAATGCGATCCTCGATCAGTTCCTCGCCTTCGTCCGCGACGGCAGCGACGAGCCGGTGGAGACCACCGACCTCGGCGAGCTGATCCGCGAAGTGGTGGCGCCCTACAACCAGCAGCAGGAGATCGTGCGTCTGTGCGTCGAGCCGATGCCGCCGTTCGCCCTGCGTCGGGTGTCGGTCAAGCGGCTCTTGGTCAACCTGATCGAGAATGCGCTGCGTTATGGCGGTGACGGGGTCGAGGTGGCGGCGTATGTCTCCGGCGACCAGCATGCGCCCTATGTGGTGCTCAGCGTGCTCGACCGCGGGCCGGGAATTGATCCGGCCGAGCTGGAAGGCCTGTTCAACCCCTTCATCCGCGGCGATCGCGCCCGTGGTGGGCAGGGCGCCGGGCTGGGCCTGGCCATCGTCAAGCGTATCGCCTCGCAGCACGGTGGCATCGTCGAGCTGCGCAATCGCGAGGGTGGTGGTCTGGAGGCACGCGTCAGCCTACCCTTGGGGCTGTTGTTGCCGCGCGACGCGGTGCAGGGCAAGCCGGCCGAATAAGCCGGCTCGCAGCGTGGACGGATCAGCCCTTGCCCTTGGTGCGGGTCAGGTGCGGGCCGCCGTTCTTTTCCAAGTACTGAATGATCAGCCCGGCGACGTCCTTGCCGGTGGTTTCCTCGATACCGGCCAGGCCCGGCGAGGAGTTCACCTCCATCACCAGCGGGCCATGGTTGGAGCGCAGGATATCGACACCGGCGACGTTTAGGCCCATCACCTTGGCGGCGCGGATGGCGGTCATGCGCTCTTCCGGGGTGATCTTGATCAGGCTGGCGGAGCCACCGCGGTGCAGGTTGGAGCGGAATTCCCCAGGCTTGGCCTGGCGCTTCATCGCGGCGATGACCTTGTCGCCGACCACGAAGCAGCGGATATCGGCGCCGCCGGCTTCCTTGATGTACTCCTGCACCATGATGTCCTGCTTGAGCCCCATGAAGGCCTCGATCACCGATTCGGCCGCCTTCTCGGTTTCGCAGAGCACCACGCCGATGCCCTGGGTGCCTTCCAGCACCTTGATCACCAGCGGGGCGCCATTGACCATCTGGATCAGATCGGGGATGTCGTCCGGCGAGTGGGCGAAGCCTGTTACCGGCAGGCCGACGCCGCGACGTGAGAGCAGCTGCAGGGCGCGCAGCTTGTCGCGCGAGCGGGCGATGGCCACCGACTCGTTGAGCGGGAACACCCCCTGCATCTCGAACTGGCGCAGCACGGCGCAGCCATAAAAGGTCACCGAGGCGCCGATGCGCGGGATCACCGCGTCGAAGCCCTCCAGCGGCTTGCCGCGGTAGTGGATCTGCGGCTTGTGGCTGGCGATGTTCATGTACGCGCGCAGCGTATCGATCACCACCACTTCATGGCCACGCTGCTCGCCGGCTTCGACCAGACGACGGGTGGAATAAAGACGCGGATTGCGCGACAGCACGGCGATTTTCATTGAGCACCGGAAGAAGTGAGGATCTGGGGTTTGTCCTGGATATAGGTTCGCGACGGATCGATCAGCCATTGACCGTCGACCAGTGCCTTGGAGCCGAGCAGCAGGCGGTAGCGCATGGTCTTGCGGCAGGTCAGGGTGAACTCCACCGGCCAGACGTGGCTGCCCAACGCGAGCAGGGTGCGCACCACGTAACGCGTCTGCACCTGGCCGTTGGAGCTCTTGATCAGCTTGCGGGTGACCAGTGGCGCCTCGCAGCGATGGCGTCGCTGCACCAGCGTGCCCAGGTGCGCGGTGAAGCGAACCCAGCGCTGCCCATCGCGTTCGAATTCGCTGATGTCGGTGGCGTGCAGCGCCGAGGTGCTGGCCCCGGTATCGACCTTGGCACGCAGGCCCACCACGCCGAGATCCGGCAGGGCGATCCATTCACGCAGTCCGATCACGGTGTGGGGGTCGAGTCTCTTCAATGGGCGTGTCCGAAGAATTTGGCGGCATTCTAGTTGGGGTGCATGACAACTGCATCCGTCTGTAACACCCTAGAACGATGTGTAGGAGTTAGAGCTGGACGATGGCTGAAAAAGACGACGACAAGGTGCGCCTGGACAAGTGGCTGTGGGCCGCGCGCTTCTTCAAGACTCGCGCGTTGGCCAAGGCGGCCATCGAAGGAGGCAAGGTGCACTGTCGCGGCGAGCGTTGCAAGCCGAGCAAGGAACCGAAGGTGGGCGATGAACTGGTGATTCGCGTTGGCTTCGACACGCGTACGGTGGTTATCCGCGCGCTATCGGCGGTGCGCCGCGGCGCACCCGAGGCGCAGACGCTCTATGACGAGACGCCGCAGAGCCTGGCTGCTCGCGAGGAAGCGGCAGCCCAGCGCAAGGCAGGTGCCCTCGGCATGCAGACCGACGGCCGGCCGAGCAAGAAGCAGCGTCGGCAGATCCAGCTGCTGCGTGACTTCAAGCCCGACTAGCCGCGCAGCACGGCCAGCTGGCGCAGCAGCGGCAGCCTGGTGGCCAGCTGCATGGGCGCACGAGCTAGCCACTGCAACAGTGCAGCGATATGCGCGCCCAGTGGTGTGCAATAGCCCCAGCCGATGGCCAGCAAAGCGATCAGCAGCCCTCCGACGAAGTCATCGCTGAGCCAATGGGCGCCAGCGACCAACCGCGGCAGCATGAACAGCAAGGTGATGCCGAGCACCAGTGCCAGGCGGCCGCCGCGGGCGAACAGCGCCATGAACAGTCCCCAGATCAGCAGCACCGAGGCGTGATCGCCGGGGAAGCTGCGGCTGGAACGATCCTTGAGTTCGAACATTTGCTCGAGCAGCGGGAAGTGGTCGCTCAGATGATAGGCGCCAGCGATTTCGAGCGAGGGACTGGCGTGTTGCCAGCCGAAGTGCCCGGCCAGCTTGGTCACCAGCACGCGAATCACCAATAGCACCAGCAGCAGCGCGACGAAAGTGAACAGCGCCGGGCGCAGCTGGTGCTGCGCGAACAGCCAGTCGCGGCGGATCAGCAGAGTCAGCAGCAGGGCGCCGACGAGGATGTCGAACACGCGAATGCTGGCCAGTGCCCACAGCCAGTCCCACCAGGCCTGCTGGCCCAGCGAGCCGTTGAGTAGCTGGAAGGTCGCCTGGTCGATGGCATTCCAGAGCGGGCGGCTGGTGGGCCAGAGCCAGCTGAGCAGCAACAGGCCGGCGAGCAGGTGGGTGATGAACAAAGGCAGCGGGCGCCAGCGCGCCTGGGGCGTGGTCATGGGCATGGGGTCTTCCCTGGAGTTGCGATGGCGCGCGATGCTAGGGCCTGCCGTTACGCCTGTCCTGACTACCTGCGAGCCGTTCAGCCCGCGTTCAGCTTGCGGCTGTCCGGAACTCCGTCTGGCGCCCGCCCTTGGTAAGGGCCGGATTTGCGCCTAAAATTGCCCGCCTCCTCCGCCGTACCTGCGAGCTTTCCGGCTATGCCCGATCAAACCCAGCGTTTTCTCTTCGATGATTCCGATGTTCGCGGCGAGATCGCCACGCTCGAGGAAAGCTACCAGCACGTGCTCGCCAAGCACGCCTATCCAGAACCTGTGGCCCAATTGCTCGGCGAGCTGCTGGCGGCGGCCGCGTTGCTGGTCGGCACGCTCAAGTTCGACGGGCTGCTGATCCTCCAGGCCCGCTCCAACGGTGCCGTGCCGCTGTTGATGGTCGAGTGTTCCAGCGCGCGCGAAGTGCGTGGCATCGCCCGCTATCACGCCGAGCAGATTCAGCCAGGTGCAACGCTGGGCGAGCTGATGCCCGAAGGCATGCTGGCGATCACCATCGACCCGGCCAACGGCCAGCGTTATCAAGGCATCGTCGGGCTGGAGGGGGTCAACCTGGCAGCCTGCCTGACCGACTATTTCGCCGCCTCCGAGCAGCTGCCGACGCGTTTCTGGCTCAATGCTGACAGTCGTCGCGCCTGCGGTCTGCTGCTGCAGCAGCTGCCGGCCGATCGGCTCAAGGATCCGGAGGAGCGTGACGCCAGCTGGGAGCACCTGCTCACTCTGGCCGACACGCTGACCGCCGAGGAGCTACTGGGGCTGGACAGCGAGACGCTGCTGCATCGGCTTTACCACCAGGAGCAGCTGCGCCTGTTCGATGCGCTGCCGATCCGCTTCCGCTGCAGCTGCTCACGCGAGCGCTCCGCCCGTGCTCTGGTCAGCCTGGGCGAGGAAGACGCCCTGCAACTGGTGGCTGAGCAGGGTGGGACGGTCAGCATCGATTGTCAGTTCTGCAACGAGAAATACACCTACGACGCCGCGGACGTGGCCCAGTTGTTCGCCGGCGGCGGCAGCGAGGCGCCGTCTGATACCCGCCACTGAATCGGCCTGACGCGCAACGCGTCTGCATCAAGGTTCCGCGGGGCTGCCCGTTGATGCCGGCGGCCTCGCGCCGACAGTGAACTATTTGGCCATCACGGCCTCATACCCAGCGCGGCGCATTATCTGGCATAATCGCGCGCACTTTTTTCGATGTAGTTCGCTGTTCGGCGGGCTACAACAGCATGGAGGAATCGGCCCAGGGCCGACGGGAACACTCATGACGCAAGCCACCAACGCCGTGTACACCGACATCAGCACCGCTCAACTGATTGAAGAAGCCGTCAAGCGCGGAGAGGGCGAACTGTCCGCCAATGGCTCTCTGGTGGTGAAGACCGGGCACCGCACGGGTCGTTCTCCGGCTGACCGCTTCATCGTCGAAGAGCCGAGCACCCAGCAGAAGATCGCCTGGGGCCCGATCAACCGTCCGTTCCCGGCCGGCAACTTCGAGGCGTTGTGGAACCGCGTCGAAGCCTACCTCGGCGAGCGTGACAGCTTCGTTTCCCATGTCCATGTCGGTGCCGATCCCGAGCACTACCTGCCGGTCAAGATGACCACCGAAACCGCCTGGCACAACCTGTTCGGCCGTTGCCTGTTCATCACTCCCGAGCAGTTCAACCAGGCCGGTCTGAGCGAATGGCGCATCCTCAACGCACCTTTCTTCCAGTGCGTACCCGAGCGTGACGGCACCAATTCCGACGGCTGCGTGATCATCAACTTCGCCGAGAAAAAGGTCCTGATCGCTGGCATGCAGTACGCCGGTGAGATGAAGAAGGCCATGTTCTCCGTGCAGAACTTCCTGCTGCCGGACGTCGACGTGCTGCCGATGCACTGCGCCGCCAACATTGGCGAAGACGGCGACACCACCCTGTTCTTCGGTCTGTCCGGCACCGGCAAGACCACCCTATCGGCCGACGAGAGCCGTTACCTGATCGGTGATGACGAGCACGGTTGGGGCGTTGGTCGCGTGTTCAACATCGAGGGTGGCTGCTACGCCAAGTGCATCGACCTGTCCGAGAAGAACGAGCCGGTGATCTGGAAGGCCATCAAGTTCGGCGCTGTACTGGAGAACGTGGTCCTCGACGAGCGCACCCGCCTGCCGGACTACGCAGACGCCAGCCTGACCCAGAACAGCCGCGCCGCCTACCCGCTGCAGCATGTCGAGAAGCGTTCCGAGAAGAATCTCGGTGGCGAGCCGAACGCGGTGATCTTCCTGACCTGCGACCTGACCGGCGTACTGCCGCCCGTGTCGATCCTGAACAACGAGCAGGCTGCCTACCACTTCCTGTCCGGCTACACCGCGCTGGTCGGTTCCACCGAAATGGGTTCGGGCAGCGGCATCAAGTCGACCTTCTCCACCTGCTTCGGTGCACCGTTCTTCCCGCGCCCGGCTGGCGAGTACGCCGAACTGCTGATCAAGCGCATCAACGGCTTTGGCTCCAAGGTCTACCTGGTCAACACCGGCTGGACCGGTGGTGGCTACGGTGTCGGCAAGCGCTTCAACATCCCGACCACCCGTGCGGTGATCGCGGCAATCCAGAGCGGTGCACTGGTAGGTGCCGAGACCGAGCACCTGCCGATCATCAACCTGGACGTGCCGAAGGCCGTTGCCGGTGTCGATACCCAGCTGCTGAACCCGCGCAACACCTGGGCCGACAAGAGTGCCTACGACCAGGCCGCGAAGGAACTGGCTGGCAAGTTCATCGAGAACTTCAAGAAGTTCGATGTTTCCGACGCCATCCGCAACGCCGGTCCGCAGCTCTAAGCTGCCTGCCGCGTGATCGAAAGCCGCCTCCGGGCGGCTTTTTCGTTTGAGCCGGGCGGTGAGTTAGATCAAAGGCGTCGATGATTCTTATCGGTCAAGACGCATGGATTCGATTGGTCGACGCCCTTAGCATGGCGCCACTGTTCATTACGAGGAACCGCGCGCCATGAATACCGAAGAAGCCATCCGCACCCGTCGCGCCGTCAAGGCGTACGACCCGAGCTTTCAGCTGAGCCGTGAGGAAAAGGACGAGCTGCTGCAACTGGCACTGCTGGCGCCCTCTGCCTTCAATCTACAGCATGTGCGCTTCGTCGAGGTCAGCGACCCGGCGTTGCGCGCGCAGATCCGCGAGGTGGGCTGGAATCAGGCGCAGATGACCGATGCCTCGATGCTGGTGGTGGTCTGCGCGCAAGTCGACAGCTGGGAAAAGAATGTCCGTCGCGTCTGGGACGGTGCACCGAGTGAGGTGCAGGACTACATGGCCGGTGCCATCGATGCCTACTACCGTGGCAAGCCGCAGGTCCAGCGTGACGAGGCCATGCGCAGCTGCGGCCTGATGGCGCAGACGCTGATGCTCGCGGCACGGGCCAAGGGCCTGGATTCCTGCCCCATGGATGGCTTCGATTTCGATGCGGTCGGCAAGCTGATCAACCTGCCGGACAACCATGTCATCGCGCTGATGGTCGCGGTGGGCAAGCGCGCCGCCGAGCCCAAGCCGCGCGTCGGCAAGTTGCCGTTCGATGAGGTGGTCATCCGCGATCGCTTCTGAGTCTTCTGGCGAAGGGCGCGCAATGCGCCCTTCCGCTGGGCCCGCTTTGCCCTCCTCGAAGCCTCATCCGGCCCGCCCAGGGCCATCGCTGGGCTGATGGCCACGCGCTCCGACGACCGGACGCACATGTCAGCCGCTTTGCAGTACCGTCTCCCTCCTTTTGCTACCCTCCGGCCTCCAGTCAAGGGAGTGACTCAGCATGATCGAACAGACGCTCGAACAGACATTCGGCTACGACGGCTTTCGTCCCGGCCAGGAACGGGCCGTTCGCGCCGTGGTGGCCGGCCGCTCGGCGGCGGCGATCTTTCCCACGGGGTCGGGCAAGTCGCTGTGCTATCAGCTGCCGGCGTTGCTGCTGCCGCATCTCACCCTGGTGGTCTCGCCGTTGCTGGCGTTGATGCAGGATCAGCTGGCCTTTCTGCAGCGGCATGGCATCGCCGCCGGCAGCATCGACTCGGCGCAGAGCCGCGAGCAGGCCAGCGAAACCATGGCGCGGGCCAAGTCCGGCGAACTGAAGATCCTGATGATCTCGGTGGAGCGACTGAAGAACGAGCGCTTCCGCCATTTCATCAGTCAGGTGCCGATCTCGCTGCTGGTGGTTGACGAGGCGCACTGCATCTCCGAATGGGGCCACAACTTCCGCCCGGATTACCTCAAGCTCCCCGACTACCAGCGCCAGTTCATCATTCCCCAGGTACTGCTGCTGACTGCCACGGCGACGCCGCCGGTGATCGCCGACATGCAGGCCAAGTTCTCGATCGCCACGGACGACGTGGTCACCACCGGCTTCTACCGGCCCAATCTCAATCTGCTGGTTGAGCCGGTCAGCGGCTTCAACAAGCCGCGCCGGCTGGTGGAATGGCTAGAGGACAAGGCTGGGCAGCCGACCATCGTCTACGTCACCCAGCAGAAGACCGCCGAGCAGGTCGCCGAGCATCTGGCGCAGCGGGGGTTTCCGGCCAGCGCTTATCACGCTGGCATGGCTCACGAGATGCGTGAGTCGATCCAGCGCCGCTTCATGGCCGGCGAGCTGAACTGCATCGTCGCCACCATCGCCTTCGGCATGGGCATCGACAAGGCCGATATCCGCAACGTGGTGCACTATGACCTGCCCAAGTCGGTGGAAAATTACAGTCAGGAAATTGGTCGGGCAGGGCGCGACGGCAACGCTTCGGATTGCCTGGTGCTGGCCAATCGCGACAGCCTCAGCGTGTTGCAGAACTTCGTCTACGGCGATACGCCGGAACGCGAGGGCATCCGCTGCGTGCTCGACGAGCTGCTGCAGGCCGGCGCCGGGGGGCAATGGGAGCTGATGCTCAACCAGCTGTCCGATCAGAGCAACATCCGCCAGCTGCCGCTGAAAACCCTGCTGGTGCAGCTGGAGCTGCGCGGCATCATCGCACCGCGTTTTGCCTACTTCGCCGAGTACCGCTTCAAGTACCTGCTCGAGCCCGAGGCGCTGGTAGCGAAGTTCGAAGGCGAGCGGCGACAGTTCGTCGAAGCCATCGTGCACACCTCGGCGCGGGCGCGGACCTGGTGCACGCTGGATTTCGAAGCGCTATACGGGCAGCACGGCGCCGACCGCGCTCGGGTGGTCAAGGCGCTGGAATATTTCCAGGAGAAGGGCTGGATCGAGCTCGACAGCAAGCAGATGACCGAGGTCTACGCGCTGCTCGACACGCGCTTCGATGCCGAGGCCCTGAGCGCCGAGCTGCACGCCTACTTCAAGGAGCACGAAGCCAGCGAGATCGCCCGCATCGACAACATGCTGGCCCTGTTCGAGTCCCGCGAATGCCTGAGCCAGCGACTGGCCGCCTATTTCGGTGATCGCCAGGCACCACAGCGCTGTGGGCATTGCTCGGTCTGCCGCGGACAGGTCGCGAAGCTGCCGGAACCGCCGACACTGGCGCCGCTGGAGCAGATCGACCTGGCCGCCCGCTGCGCCGAATTCAGTCAGCGTTACACGCAGCTCAAGGGCGGTGCGCCCAGTGCCGAGTGCCTGACGCGCTTTCTCTGCGGCATCAGCGTGCCGCTGTTCACCAGGCTCAAGGCGCGCCAGCTCCCCGGTTTCGCCTCGCTGGAGGCCTACCCCTACGCCGAGGTCCGCGCGCGCCTGGCTGGTTAGCGGGCGGTCAGGCCGATCAGCCGGTCGGCGACGCCCTTGGTCTGGCGTGAGGTGCCAGCGGTGAGGTTGCTCGAGTTCTCCAGCGCATCGAGCAGCCCGGTCAGCGAGCCGACACCGGCCGATTGCGTCTCGATATGCTGCGCCACCGCGCGAATCTCGCTGGCCAGGCGGTCGATGTCGGTACCGATCTCTTCGGCGTTCTTGCCGGTGATCTCGGCCAGCTTGCGCACCTCGTCGGCCACCACTGCGAAACCGCGGCCCATGTCGCCGGCGCGCGCCGCCTCGATCGCCGCATTGAGCGCCAGCAGGTTGGTCTGCCCGGCGATCTGCTGGATGGTCTGCACCACCGACTGGATGCGCTGGCTGGACTGTGCCAGGTCGCGGGCGCTGCTGACCACCTCGTCGGCCTGGTGAACCATCTGCTTGACCGAGCTGCCGGCCTGTTCGATGACGGTGCCCTGCTGGTTGATGTTCAGGGTCAGGTCGTCCATCGACCCGTGCAGTTCAGTGGCGCACTGACTCAGCTGTTCGGACATCGAGCGGCGTTCCTCGTCGGCCTGCGAGAGCACCTGACCGAGGTCGGCGAGGCCGCGGAACACCGGCCGGATATGCTCGTCCAGACCGTTGATGTCCACCGCACTACTGTAGTCCTGGCGCTTGAACTGCTCGATCTGCTTGACCACCACCTGGCTCAGGCCGGTGAGTTTCTTGATCTGCCGCCGCAGGAAGAACGCCTTGAATTCACCGTGGTAGGCGATGAAGTTGTCGGTGTACTCGTCGTGGAACTCGTCCTTGCCGTTGGTGCGGAAGAAGAACACCGCCGTCAGTGTCTGGTTGAGATTGAGGCCGAGGATCTCGCCGAAGGTCGAATAACCGGCCACCGGCACGTCATCGAACACCGGGTCCATGCTGCCGAGCGCTCGTTCGTTGTTCAGCCGGCGCAGGATGCAGTCGTTGAGGATGCCCACGATCGGCTTGCCGGGTTTGTTGCGCATGAACTGCTGATAATCGCGGCGGGTGGTTTCGGCCAGCGGCGTGCGCTTGACCATGATCAGCTCTTCGCCGGGCGCTACGTCGCAGAACAGATGCACGCGCTCGTTGACGAAGTCGATCTGCGAGATCGAGCGGACAAACACTTCCTCGCCGACGCGGATGGCGAAGGAGTAGTCCGAGAGCCGTTGCTCCAACTCCTGCGGCGCGCATTTGAGCGCCTCACAGAGCGCCTGGACCATGCTGCGGATGTTGCCGCGAGCGTCGACCACCTGGCTGATGTAGCGATCCTCCAGGGAGGCGCTGAGTACGCTCAGGCTGAGCGGCGTGGGCTCGAAGTTCTGGCTCTTGAAGACGCCGAAGCGGACGTCGCGGGCGCACTTGAGGAAGACGATCAGCGCATGGTTCTGGTAGCTGCGCTGGCCGTCGTGGAGTTGGGTGCGCTGGAAATCCAGCTTGCCGCCCGCCGAGCCACCGACGAACAGGCAGGGAAAGCGCCCGGACTCGTACAGGGCCTCCATGAAGAAGGATTCCGAAGCGGAGAGGCCGTCGAAGAAGATATTCGCCAGGGTGTCGCGGTAATCGATCTTCATCGACACCTGCACGCGCTTGATCGACGCCGTGAGGCGTGCGATGCGCTCGCCCATCGACAGCCGCTGACCCCCGCCGCGGATGTCCTCGCACTCCAGCGGTACGCGGACGATCTCGGCGGCGGCGATGACGCTGGCGTCGAACAGCTGCAACACCACCCGATCCCACTGCGCACCGGTGGCACAGTAAAGCCGCTGCCCCTCGCTGGACAGCTCGCCCGCAGTGGTGCACAGGCTGATCGTCGCCTGCGGAAAGCGCTGCGCTACCTGCCTGGCGACTTCGTCCAGATCCACATGCGGCGAGACGAAGCCGGCGATGTAGGTCGGGTTGAAGCGCAGGGCGGCGAGCTGCTGTGAGAGCTGCTGAGCCGGGCAGAGCAGGCTCGCCGTGCCGGTGGATTGCGTATGGCCTGGCTTGAATCGGGAGAGCGAAATCATGGGCGTTACTCGCGCTTGGGGACAGGAAGCGGGAAACTCGGCCGCTCCCGCACTGATCAGCCGTCGATCAGAGGCTACTTTTTTGTTATCGACGCCCGGGCCGCGAGCTGATGCCCGTTCGGCGCCGTCACCGTCAGCCACGTTATCGGCCGCCAGATCGAAGATCGCCATGCAACCATGGTCTTCATCCGGAAGTAGTGGGTGGCGCGGCGATTGCCCTTGATATGGCGCAAAGGAAGTCGCGCGCGGCTGTGCGATTGTCGACCGGTGGCCTGTTGCCGCAGTTGTTGTAGCCGATAGCAAGGAAAGCCTCTCGAGGAGCGACGCCATGCCCCGCCTGTTCACCGATCTCGGATTCCGCTGGAAGATCACCTTGCCCATTGCGGCGCTGGCCCTGTTGCTGGTGCTGATGGGCATTTTCGGGATGCGCGGCATCGAGCGCGTCACCGGCTCCAGTGAGGTCTTGGCCACACGCCATCTGCCGGCCATCGGTCTGCTGCTCAATGCCGATCGCGACCTGTATCAGGCCTTCGTCGCCGAGCGTAGCCTGCTCGACAGCGATGCTGGCGAGCATGTGCAGGCACTCAAGGCCAGCCATGCGGAAAACCTCAGGCAGGCCTACGACCGTGTGCAGAAGTACGCAGCCATGCAACCGGGCGCCGAGGCACTGGCGCTGGTCGAGCAATTCAATGGCGGCTTTCAGCAATGGTCCGCGGTATCGCAGCGGGTCATCGAGCAGGTCGATCTCGATCCTCAGGCCGCCAGCGCGCTGAGCTTCGGTGACAGTGAGGCGCGCTTCGATGCCATGCGCGATGCCATCGACAAACTCGGTGAACTCGAAGGCGCAGCCGCCGAGGCCGAGGGCGCGGCGGCGATCGCCGAGGGCGCCGCCACATCCAGTCAGCAGACCGTGGTGCTGATCATCGGCCTGCTGGGCTGCGCACTGCTCATCCTCGGTCTGCCGCTGGTGGTGTTGCGCCCGATGCGCCGTTTGCTCGATCGGCTGAAGCAGATCGCCGATGGCGATGGCGACCTGCGTGCTCGCCTGGAGGTGCATTCGGCTGACGAGCTGGGCCAGCTCGGCAATGCCTTCAACCGCTTTCTCGACAAGCTGCAGCCGCTGATCGCCGAGGTCGGACGGGTTACCGCTGAGGTCGAGACAGCCGCGCGTGGCATGGCGGCGATGGCTGAAACCAACGATCAGTTGATCAGCAGCGAACACGCCGCGGTCGATCAGGTGACCACCGCGGCGACCGAGATGAGCGCGGCGGTGCACGAAGTTGCGCTCAATGCGCAGAATGCATCGGACGCCGCGCGTGCGGCGGAAACCCAGTCACGCCAGGGCGCGTCGGTCGTCAGCAGCACCATCCAGTCGATCCGTCAGCTGGCCGGGGAGGTCGAAGGCGCATCGCAGACCATCGGTGCGCTGGCCGAGGAAACCGCCAGCATCGGCGCGGTGCTCGAAGTGATTCGCGGCATCGCCGAGCAGACCAATCTCCTCGCGCTCAACGCCGCCATCGAGGCGGCGCGCGCCGGTGAGCAGGGCCGTGGTTTCGCCGTGGTGGCCGACGAGGTAAGGGCACTGGCCGCGCGCACGCAGGATTCGACCAAGGATATCCAGGCGCGCATCGAGCGCCTGCAGAGTGGCGTCGGCAAGGCCGTACAGGCCATGCAGACCGGCAGTGACAAGGCGCGAGACAGTGTCGAGCGGGCATCCGGTGTCGATCAGGTGCTGGCGGAAACCTCCGTGTCGGTGCAGCGCATCAACGATATGGCCGCCCAGATCGCCACCGCGTGCGAGGAGCAGAGCTGCGTCACCGAGGAAATCGCTCGCAACATCACAGATATCCGTGACCTGTCCAACGAGGCGGCCACTTACTCCTCGCAGAGCATGCTCGCCAGTCAAAAGCTGTCCGGGCTGTCGAAGACGCTGGCGGAACTGGTTGGCCGTTTCCGCACCTGAGGCCGGGCGCGCTGCCGTTACAGCGAGCCCCAAAGCAGCCGACCCAGACCGCTGTCGTTCGGCAGCAAAAGCAGGCTGAGGATGAACACCAGCAGCAGTCCGGCGGCATAGCAGAGGCTGCTCAGCCGGGAGCGTGCGCGGGGCGGGCGCGACGCGGCAGGTGGCTTGCCGTCTGGGCTCGGCTGGCGCGACTGGGGTATGTTGCAGGACATGCTCGTCTCGACAGTTATCAGCCCGCCGTCAACGCAGCAGGCATCGGAAGCGGCGCAGTAAAGCGCAAATGGAGGCGTATCGCCACTACTGTGGCATCGCTTCCGTACGCTTCGCGTCGCTCTGAAACATCAGGAAAAGCTCCGTACGTCGCCGGACCGGTATCGCGGGATGGCTCGACCATACTCAGAGGTCGATACCGCAACTGATCGGAGACTCCGCCCATGCTGACGCGCCGCCAGATCATCCAACGTTCAGCAGTGGCCGCAGCGCTGCTGGCGCTCGGTCCGCTGCTACCGTCGCTGGTGCGGGCAGCCGCGGGGCTGCGTCGACGCGAGATTCCTTCCACCGGCGAGATGCTGCCCGTGATCGGCCTCGGCACCTCGATCACGCACAATGTCAGCCTTGACGATCCGCGCATGGACCGCCTGCTCGAGGTGCTGCGGGTGCTGGTCGAGGGTGGTGGCTCGGTGATCGACACCGCGCCGAGCTATGGCAATGCCGAGCGCGTCGTCGGTGAGCTGGTCGAGCGCCTGGGCCAGCGCGGCCAGGTGTTTCTCGCCAGCAAGGTGTCTTCGACCGGCCGCGAGCGCGGCCTGGCGCAGATCGAGGCGAGCTTCGGGGCCCTGCAGACCGAGGTCATCGACCTGATCCAGGTGCACAACCTGCAGGACACCCGCACCCAGCTCGGCCTGCTGCGTGAACTCAAGCAGGAGGGGCGGGTGCGCTACATCG
Organism: Stutzerimonas frequens; assembly: GCF_024448335.1. GTDB lineage: Bacteria > Pseudomonadota > Gammaproteobacteria > Pseudomonadales > Pseudomonadaceae > Stutzerimonas > Stutzerimonas frequens. Next base: position 344,242 of record NZ_JAMOHM010000001.1, on the reverse strand, counting down.
GCGTGACGCACTATCTGGAATCGGCCCACGATCGCCTGCTGGACACCCTGAAGCAGGAGCAGGTGGACTTCGTGCAGTTCAACTATTCGGTGGGCGAGCGCAACGCCGAGAAGCAGCTGCTGCCGTACTGCGCCGACCACGGCATCGCCACGCTGATCAACCGGCCGTTTACCCGTGGCAACCTGCTGTCCAGGGTCAAGGGCAAGCCGCTGCCGGACTGGGCCGCGGAGATCGACGCCAGCTCCTGGGCGCAGCTGCTGCTCAAGTTCATCCTCGCCGAGCCGGCGGTGACCGCGGTCATACCGGCGACTTCTAACCCGCGCTACATGGCCGACAACCTGCTTGCCGGCCAGGGCCGTCTGCCCGATGCGCGACAGCGGCAGATGATCGTCGACGCCTTCCGCTGAGCCGGGCCAAATGCCCGTCGCTCCGGCTGCGCGCCTCGCCGCGCTGATCAATGCCCGCCCCGGCGAACTCCGCGCGGCGCTGGCCGGCTTCGGCCTGTTCTTTTGCCTGTTCGCCGGCTATTTCATGCTGCGCCCGATCCGCGAGTCCATGGGCATCCAGGGCGGCGTCGAGAACCTGCAGTGGCTGTTCACCGCGACCTTCATCGCCATGCTGGTGGCGGTGCCACTGTTCGCCTGGCTCAACTCGCGGGTGGCGCGCGTCCATTACATCGATTGGGTGTACGGCTTCTTCTGCGTCAACCTGCTGCTGTTTGCCGCGCTGTTCTTCGCGCTGCGTGACAGCGTCTGGCTGGCGCGAGTGTTCTACGTGTGGATCTCGGTCTACAACCTGTTCGTGGTCTCGGTGGCCTGGAGCCTGATGGCCGATGTGTTCGATGCGCCTCAGGCGCGCCGGCTGTTCGCCTTCATCGCCGCGGGTGCCAGCGTCGGCGGACTTGTCGGCCCGGCGACGAGCGCACTGTTGGTTGGCGTGCTCGGTCAGTTCGGGCTGATGCTGCTGGCGGCGCTGCTCTTGGTCGCCGCGGTTGTGCTCAAGCACTACCTGATGGTCTGGCGCGAGGATATGGGTGCCGGCCGGCCCGGAGCCGAACACGCCGAAAGTCCACGGCGACCGGTAGCGGGCAATCCATTCAGTGGCCTGACGCGGGTGCTGGGCTCGGGCTATCTGCTCGGCATCGCGGCGTTCGTGCTGCTGCTGACGACCGCCAGCACCTTTCTCTACTTCGAACAGGCACGGCTGGTCGCCGAGCTGTTTCCGGATCGTGCCGAGCAGGTACGGGTGTTCGGTGCGATCGATTTCGTGGTGCAGGCGGGTGCCTTGCTGTCGCAGCTGTTCATCACAGGGCGCATCGCGCAGCGGCTCGGCGTGCGGATTCTGCTGGCAGCGGTGCCGGCGCTGGTCTGCCTCGGGTTCATCGGCCTGGCGCTGGCGCCGACCTTTGCCGTGCTGGCCGCTGTGATGATCGTCCGCCGCGTCGGCGAATACGCCTTCGTCCGCCCGGGCCGCGAGATGCTCTTCGCGCCGCTGGATGCCGAGAGCAAGTACAAGGCGAAGAACTTCATCGATACCGTGGTCTATCGCGGCGGCGATGCCCTGAGCGGCTGGGCCAAGAGCCTGCTCGACAGCCTCGGTCAGGGCGCCTGGCTGGTGGGGCTGGTGGGCGCGATGTGTGCGGTTGTCTGGGGTGTGCTGGGTTGGCTGCTCGGTGGTCGGGCTGACCGTGCGGATCAGGGGAAGGAAGCGACTAGATCGACGTTGTGATGGCACAATGCCGTCTTTCTATCCGGACAAGGACGTCAACATGCGCACAGCGCTGCCCGTACTTCTCGCCACGCTCTTCATGACCGGCTGCAGTATCAAGCAGACCGTAACCCCCGCCAGCCTTTCGGCTGAGCTCTCGCCCGAGATCTGCACGATACCTGCTGTCGGGCTGCGCTCCGGCTTCAACACCACCTATCAACAACTGCTTCGAGACAAGGGTTTCAAGACTCGCCAGCTCGCCGCAGGCAGTAGCCCCTCTCGTTGCGCTCTCGCCACGACCTATACAGGAACCTGGCGCTGGGATCTGCTGCTTTATATGAGCTATGCCGATATTCGCGTCTACGAGAACGGTCGCCAGGTTGGCCAGGCGGAGTATGACGCTCGCTGGGGCGGCGGCCGGCCAGACAAGTTCATCAGTGCCGAGGACAAGATCGCCGAACTGACCGATCAACTCTTTCCCAACGGCGCCCATGGTCTCGGGGCCGTTGCAGAGAAAATGCTCGACGCACCGCTGAGCGAAGAAGCCTATCGTCAGCATCAGCTCGAGCTGCTTATGCGCGAGAACCTTCCATACGATCAATACCAGCAGCGCTACCGCGAGCTGATGCAGGAATGACTGAAGCACATCGTAGCCAGCAGCCAGCCGACCCACTTGAGCTCGCAACCGGACGAAGCACCTGAACCTTCGAAGAGACCGGCCCCTCGAATCTTCGTAGACCCGTCAATTATCAGGAGCAGTCGTATGCATGTTCAGGTCAATAGCAACCACATTCCCGGCAGCGTAGAGCTGCACGAGTGGGTCGGCACGACCGTGGAGGATCGCCTGGAACGGTTTGACGATTTCCTCACCCGCATCGAGGTGCATATCAGCGACGAGAACGCGCAGAAGGCCGGCGCCGACGACAAGCGCTGCCAGATCGAGGCGCGGCCGAAAGGCCATCAGGCGGTTTCCGTAACGCACAAGGCCGAGTCGATGCAGCTGGCGGTCGATGGTGCCGCCGAGAAGATGCACCATGCGCTCGAGCATCTGATGGGCAAGCTGGACAGTCGGGTCCTGTCTGGCGGTGAATTGAATGACCCCCTGCGTGACGAGTCACCACAGGCCGTCAAGGATGCGATGCTCGAAGAGGAGTTCCTGGAAAAGCAGGACGAGCTCGACAAGTGATCCTGTCGCCCCGGCTGCGCGCCGGGGCGTTTCCACCAGCTTCATTCTCATTCTATCCCCCTGCTGCCGCCCTGCGCCTTGGCGGCCGGCCCCGTGTATCCGGTAGTCAGATGCAGATCATCCTCGTGCGGCACGGTAGACCCGATCACGGTGCAGCGCGCTGGAGCACACCGGTCGGCATGAAGACCTGGGTCGAGCGCTACAACGCGGCGGAGGTCGTCGCCGCCGAACGCCCGGACAGTCTGGTCGCGCTGGCAGGCTCGGTTGGCATCGTGGTCTGCAGCTCCTTGCAGCGTTGCATCGAATCGCGCTCGCATCTGGAGTGCGACTGCTGTGAACGGCCCGATCCGCTGTTCGCCGAGGCGCACCTGCCTTATCCGGACTGGGGGCTGCCGCTGTTGCCGTCGCGCTTCTGGCGCCTGGTGTTTCGCACCGCCTGGTTTCTCGGCTTTGCCAGCCATACCGAGCACATCGGCGAGTCCACCAGGCGTGCCAGCGCAGCGGCAGAGCGTTTGATCGAGCTGGCCGAGGCCAATGAAAGCGTGCTGCTGATGGGACACAAGATCATGAATGCGCTGATCGCCCGGCAACTTCGTCAGCGCGGCTGGCGTGGTCCCGCGCTGCCGCTGCTCACCGGCTATTGGCAGCCGAGTCGCTACAGCAAAGGCTAAAGCCTGCTCCGATCACACCTTCCGCGCGTGTTCCACCTGCCTTCGGTCATTCGGCAACCGCTTTGGCTTGCCAGATGAAACGTTTCATCTACCTTGAGCAGGAGTCATAACTACAAAGGGAACCCCCATGACCCGTTTGCAGCTTCTCCTCGGCCTGGGCATCTGCCTGGCCACTCCTGCCATGGCCTGGGAACAGGTGCTGATCGACCACGACAAACCGGCGAAGAACTGGCGCATCACCAGCGAAGAGCTGGGCATCGACGCGCCGAAGCCATTCTCGGTCAGCATGCGTACCTTGCATGGCGGGCGGCAGGAAGGCGTCAACCTGATCGAGATCGACAACGGCAGCATGCGCATGACCGTTGTGCCCACACGCGGCATGAACGTGCTGGAAGCGGTGGCCGGCGAGGTCCGCCTGGGCTGGGATTCGCCGGTGGATGAAGTGGTCAACCCGGCCTTTATCGAGCTCAACGGGCGCGGCGGTCTGGGCTGGCTCGAAGGTTTCAACGAACTGGTCACCCGCTGCGGCTTCGAGTGGGTCGGCCACCCCGGCGAGGACAATGGCGAACTGCTCACGCTGCATGGTCGTGCGGCGAACATTCCGGCTTCGCGGGTGGTGCTGCAGATCGACGAGAAGCCGCCCTATGCCATTCGCCTGCGTGGCGAGCTGCAGGAGAAGGCCTTCAAGAAACTCGACTTCGCCATCCTCACCGAGCTCAGCACCGAGCCCGGCCGCAGCGGATTCTCGCTGCACGACACGCTGACCAATCAGGGCGACTACGCCAAGGAATACCAGGTGCTGTACCACACCAATTTCGGCACGCCGCTGCTGGAGGAGGGCGCGCGCTTCGTGGCGCCGGTCAAGCAGGTCTCACCGTTCAACCCCCGCGCGGCGAAGGAGCTGGGCGACTGGCAGCGCTACCGTGGTCCGACCAGGGACTACGACGAGACGGTGTTCAACGTGGTGCCCTATGCGGACGAACAGGGCAGGACCCTGACCATGCTGCACAACCGCGCCGGCAACCTCGGCGTGAGTGTCGGCTTCAATACCGCCGAGCTGCCGGTGTTCTCGCTGTGGAAGAACACCGATACCGAGCAGCAGGGATACGTGACCGGCCTCGAGCCGGGTACCAGCTTTTCCTACAACCGCCGCTATCAACGGCCGTTGGGGCTGGTGCCGAAGATCGAGCCGGGCGAGCAGAAGCATTTTCGCGTGACCTACGAGCTGCTGGCCGATAGCGCCGCGGTCGACGCCGCGCGCAAACGGATCGAAGCGGTACAGGCTGGTCGCGAAACTGAAATCCGTGACCAGCCGCTGGTTGACCTGACCAGGGACTAATACGGCTGCTGGCGACGTGTTGCGTGTGCTGCAGCTCGTCGCCACGATGCATCGTCGATCCGCTGCGTCACCCGCTATGGCGGGCTCTATGCCGGGCCTTGCAGGGCGACTGCGAGGCGCGGCTGGGGTCTGAAAGTTCTCCGCTTTCTACCGCTATAGCAAAAGGCTTACAAGAGGCTGCGGCGTTCGACCCTTTTGCCGATCACGGCATGTAATTAATCTACACCCACTCTGAAGCGCAGGAAGCGCTCAGGATCAGGAAGATCGACCATCGCCAGGACGGCACTCGAAGGGAATTCGGAACGGTCAGAAAAACCCGCCTCGGCGGGTTTTTGCTTTTCCGTGCTGCTTCGACTGCATCGACTGCAGCGCTCGCCGTAGCGAAAGGCTTACACGCAGCTCAGCCATTGGCGCTTTGTCTGCGCCACGGCGCAGCTTAATCTTTGCCCGTCTCTGAAGCGCAGGACGCGCTCAGGATCAAGGAGGATCGACCATCGCCAGGACGGCAACCGGAAGGATTCGGAATGGTCAGAAAAAACCCGCTACGGCGGGTTTTTTGTTGCCTGCGCAAAATCCGTCCTCAGCCGCAGCGTGGTGCTTTTTCAGCGGCTCGGGATGGCGCTTGACAACATCAGGCCTCGTCGAGCAGGCCGCGGATCTTGACCAGCAGGTCCGCGGCTTTGAACGGCTTGAGTACCAGCTCCATGCGTTCATCGACGAATCCCTCGCGACTGGATGCTTTTTCCGCATAACCGGTCATCAGCACCACCGGTAGCGTTGGCCGCGAGCGCCGCGCCCATTCGGCCAGCTGCTGCCCGGACAGGCGCGGCAGGCCAACGTCGGTCAGCAGCAGGTCGATGGACGGATCGGCCTCCAGCAGTGCCTGGGCGGTTTCCACATCGCCGGCCTGGCTACAGCGATAACCCGCCTCGATGAGGGTCTCGGCGATCAGCATGCGCACGCTGGGCATGTCTTCCACCACCAGCACGTGCTCATGGCCGGCCAGACGCGCCGAATCATCCGGCGCCGCGCTGGGTGCCAGACTCGTTTCGCCGTCGGCGGCCGGCAGCAGCAGCGTCACGTCCGTACCGACGCCCAGGGTGCTGCGAATGTGCGCGTCGCCGCCCGACTGCAGGGTGAAACCATAGATGCTCGACAGCCCCAGACCGGTACCGCGGCCTTGGGGTTTGGTGGTGAAAAAGGGGTCGAACACCTTGTCCAGCACGGCGGGGTCGATGCCCGTGCCATCGTCGCTGACGCACAGGCCGATGTAACGGCCGGCGGCCAGCTCAGGGTGCTGGCTAGCGTCGGTGGAAAAGGTCCGGATGCCGATGTGGCCGCCTTCGGGCAGGGCGTCGCGGGCATTGATCACTAGGTTGAGCAGCGCGCTCTCGAACTGGCTGACATCCACCCGCGCCACGGCCGGCCCGTCGGTGAAGTCGAAGCTCAGGGTGATGCGCTCGCCGATGGTGCGCCGCAACAAATCCTCCAGCGAGCGGATGCGCTCGTTGATGTCCAGCGCGCGGGCGTCCAGCGGCTGCTTGCGGGCAAACGCCAGCAGGCGATTGGTCAGCGACGCGGCACTGCGCGCCGAACTCAGTGCGGCGTCGGCGAAGCGCAGCACGCTGTCGCCGCGGCCTTCGATGATCCGCTGTTTCATCAGCTCGATGCCGGTGATGATGCCGGTGAGCAGGTTGTTGAAGTCATGGGCGATGCCACCGGTCAGCTTGCCCAGGGCATCCATCTTCTGTGCCTGCAGCAGCTGCTCTTCGGTACGCGCGCGCTCGGCCACCTCATGGGCCAGCTGACTGGTGGTGGTCGCGATCTCCTGCCGCTGGGCGCGTTCACGGTGACGCTGCTCGGTGACGTCCTCGACGAACACCAGGCCCAGCCCCTGTGCGCGGTACGGCGAGATCTGCCACTCGGTCTCGCGGGTCTCGCCGTTGACCTGCATTTGCAGTGGTGTATGCCAGCGTTCGCCGGCCTGCAGATGCGTGCGCAGCTCGGCGAGAATCGCCTCCTGCCCGGCGGTGACGCTTTGCAACAGAGGCGAAGCCGGGCTGGCGCCGCCGATCAGCAGTTCGAATGCGTGATTGCACTCGTGCAGCTGCAGCTGGGCGTCGAGTACCGCGATGGGCGCCGCGACGTGAATGAATATCTCGCGAAAGCGCGCCTCGCTGTCACGCAGCGCGCGCTCGGTATCGCGTACCCGCAGCAGGGTGCGCAGCGTCGCCAGCAGCACGTCGGGGTCGACCGGGTGGATCAGGTAGGCGTCGCCGCCGGCGTCGAGACCGGTGATGATGTCGCCGGTCTCGATGGATGCCGCGGACACGTGAATCAGCGGCAGCAGTGCGGTATTCGGATCGGCGCGCAGCTGACGCGCGATGTCGAAACCGCTGATGTCCGGCAGGTTGACATCGAGCACCAAGGCATCCGGCATGGCGCTGGCGAGCAGCGCCAGCCCTTCGCTACCGGTGCCGGCCTCCAGCACCTGATAGCCGTGGCGCTCCAGGACCCGACGCATCGCGTAACGCGTAGTGGCGTTGTCATCGACGATCAACAGGCGGCTTTCACGCTCCATCGCTTCCCTCCGCCTCGATGCTGAACGGGATGATCACATAGAACTCCGAGCCCTTGCCCGGTTCGCTCTCCAGCCCGACCCGCCCGCCGAGCAAGGCGGCGAAGCGCTTGCACAGGGCAAGCCCCAGACCCGTGCCACGCAGGCGCTTCTGCAGCGGCGAATCGACCTGGGAGAAGTCCTCGAACAGGCGATCATGCAGCTCGGCGGCGATGCCGATGCCGGTATCGGTAACGGCGAACCGTACCTGCTGCGGATTTTCCATCCGTGCCGAGACCCGAACCTCGCCGTGCGGGGTGAACTTCAGCGCGTTGGAAATGAAGTTGCGCAGGATCTGCGCGAGCTTTTTGTCGTCGGTGTAGAAGCGCGGCAGCCCCTGCGGCTCTTCGAAGATGAGATCCACCTGAGAGCCTTCGACGATCGGCCGGAACATGCCGCGCAGCGCGGAGAACAGGTCGAGCATGTCGAACCAGGCCGGGGAAATGCTGACACGGCCTGCTTCGATCTTCGCCAGATCGAGCAGGTCATCGACCATCTCGCTCAGCTCATTGGCCGCCGAGCTGACGAAACGTACCTGCTTGTGCTGTTCCGGGCTTAACGGGCCGTCCAGTTCGTCGCTGAGCAGGCGTGTGATGCTGAGAATCGAGCCCAGCGGCGTGCGGAACTCGTGACTCATGTACGACAGAAAGCGGCTTTTCAGGTCCGAGGCCTGGCGTAGTTGCTCGGCCTGGGTGTCCAGCTCGGCATACAGCGCCAGGACACCTTGATTGGTTTCTTCGAGCTCGGCGCGCAGCGAGTCGTTATCGCGGCGCAGCTGCTCGATGAGGCCGGCGTCGCCGAACCCGGACCCGGGGGATGTCGGATCAGCCACGAGGAGCCTCCAGATTGAGTGCCAGCACGGTCACGTCGTCGCGACCGCGACAGAAGTCCCGATGCAGCAGTGCGGCGATGATGGCTGGGTGTCGATGAACCAGCCCTGGATAGTCGCGCAGATTCCAGCGGGTTTGCAGACCATCGCTGAAGAGCACCAGTAGTCGCGCCTCGCCCAACGGGTAGTCGAAGACGTGCGCCTTGCGAAAGCGCACACCGACGATGCCTGGGTGCGAGGCCAGGCCACGCGAGCCCCCGCTACCGATCAGGCTGGCGCCGATATTGCCAACCCCGGCGAAATTCAGCGTCTGCCGCTCGCCGTCAAAATGAGCGATGGCTGCGGCGCCGCCACGAGTGCCGTTCATTGCCTGGTGCATGTTGCTGAACAGGGCGAAGGGGGAGTCCATCGGGGCTTCTGCAAACGCCGCGGCGCCTGCTTGGGCGGCCTGACGGGCAAGCTCGCCATGGCCGATGCCGTCGATGACCAGGGCACTGCAACGCTGCCCATCGAAGGCCAGCTGCCAGGTGTCGCCGCAAACCTGTTCACCTGGGTAGGGATGCTGGCTGACGCCGTAGCGCCATAGCGGCGGCTGCACGCCGCGAGGAAACAGCTGCGCCAGCACCACCGAGCCGCGGGCATTGGAGTAGGCGTCGAACACCTGGGCCTGACGCGCCAGCGCGCCGAGTCCGATGCCCTGGGTGCCGCGGGTGGAAAAGCCGTCGGTCAGGCATTGATCGAGGTCGAAGCCCGGTCCGCGGTCGACCGCGATGATTTCGACGCCGCGCCCCTCTCGTCCAGGAATTACGCGCAGGTGCAGTTCGCCGCGTCCGGCGTGCTTGAGCAGGTTGCTAGCCAGTTCGGTCGCGAGCAAGGCGACGCGTCCTGCATCGGTGACATCGAAGCCCTGCTGTTCGGCCAGCCGCTGGGCGACCCGACGGGCATGGCCGATCTGGCTGTTGTCTTCGATCAGCAGGACCTGAGTGACGCTGCCCGGAACGTTCATGTCCACCGCGTGATGGTGATTCGGGTGCCCACGCCGACCGTGCTGTCGAGTTCGAACTCGTCCACCAGCCGCTTGGCGCCGGTCAGCCCCAGGCCGAGTCCGCTGCCGGACGTCCAGCCGTCGGTCATGGCCAGCTTGATGTCGGCGATGCCCGGCCCTTCGTCGCGGAAGGTCAGGCGCACGCCGACCCGCGTGCCGTCCTCGATCAGCTGCCAGTCCATGTCGCCACCGCCGCCGTAGACCACGGTGTTGCGCGCCAGCTCGCTGACCGCAGTGACCAGCTTGGTCTGGTCGATCAGGCGCATGGCACATTCCTGGGTCAGCTTGCGCACGGTCTGCCGGGCCAGCACGACATCCTGTTCGAGGCGCACCGGCTGGCTGCCGCTGCTGCGCACGATCATTGCGCAGCCACGCGGGCGCGCAGCAACTGCATGCCACGCTCGACATTCAGGGCGGTGCTCACGCCGGGCAGTTCGAGACCAAGCTCGACCAGGGTGATGGCCACGGCGGGCTGCATGCCCACCACCACGGTTTCGGCATCCATGATTCGCGACAGGCCGGAGATATTGGCGATCATGCGGCCGATGAAGGAGTCGACCATGTCCAGCGCGGAGATGTCGATCAGCACGGCCTTTGCCGAAGTTGCGCTGATGCGCTCGGCCAGGTCGTCCTGCAGGGTCAGGGCCAGCTGGTCATGCATGTCGACCTGGATGGTGACGAGCAGGAACTCGCCCATCCGCAAAATAGGGATTCGGTCCATCAGGCAGTCCTGGTGACGGTGAGACCGGAGCGGCGCAGGGCCAGGGCGAGGGCGTCGGCCAGGCTGGCCTTGGTGACGATGCCCTGCAGGTCGAGCCCGAGGTGGACGATGGTCTGCGCGATCTGCGGACGTACGCCGCTGATGATGCAGTCGGCGCCCATCAGACGGATGGCGGTGACCGTCTTCAGCAGGTGCTGGGCGACGAGGGTGTCGACGGTGGGCACGCCGGTGATGTCGATGATGGCGATTTCCGAACCGGTGTCGACGATGCGTTGCAGCAGCGATTCCATCACGACCTGTGTGCGCTGTGAGTCGAGGGTGCCGATCATCGGCAGGGCAAGTACGCCGTCCCACAGCTTGACCACCGGGGTCGACAGCTCCAGCAGCTCTTCCTGCTGGCGCTTGATCACCTCTTCGCGGGATTTCTGGAAGGTGCGCACGGTGTATAGACCCAGGCTGTCGATCAGCTCGGACACGGCCCACAGTTGCTCGGCGAACACCGCCGGTTCATTGGCATATTCGCTCTGCAGCAGGGTCATCAGCGGACGCTTGATGGCGAAGAGGAAGCCGGCGGTCTGCTGCGAATCCATTCCCAGCAGCGCACGGCTGCGCGACAGCTTTTCCAGATAAAGGCGCATGCCGTCCCAGGTCGGGCCGTTGACGTCGGCAGAGCCGTCCGCCGTTGCGCTGATGAGTTGGCGGATCAGGTCGATGGTCTGCTGGGTCAGCTCTTCCGGCTTGACGTTGTGGTAGCCGCCAAGGCTCTGCAGATCGGATTTCCAGCTGCTCAGCAGCTCGGCTTGGTTGCGGGTGATGGTGTCCAGGGTACGTTGCAGCAGGGCCGCCATAGGTGTAGCTCCAGATTTGCTTGGTCGTCCATGTTCACCATGGCGCGTAACAGGAATAGATGTCCGCTGTGCGGCGATGTTCCGCGAACGCGGCTCAGTCATCTGCGTTTGGGGTGGAAACCCGACGAAAACGCTGGGGAATACTAGCAAATAGGCATAGGACAGGGGTGCACGAATCGTCGCGCGTGATTCGCCGCTTAGCCTGGCGCTACGCCGTCGATCTGTTCGATCAGCCATTGCAGCGCCGCATCATTCTGCCGTTGCGCCACGCTGACGATGTCCAGCTCGAAGGGGCCGAGCTCGAACGGCAGGTCGAACAGTCGCAGCGGCAGCAGGTCGGCGAAATGGCGGGCCAGCTGCGTCGGCAGCACCGCCGCGAGGTCGCTGCTGGCGACGATATGGGCGGCTTGCAGGTAGTTCGGCGTGGTGTAGACGACCTCGCGGGCTAGGCCTTGGCCCTCCAGCCACTGATCGACCATGCCGCGGGTCTGACCGCCATGCACCCAGAGATGGCGCAGGCCCAGGAAGGCTTGCAGGTCGAGGCCGTCCGTCACCAGTGGATGGCCGCGGCGCACCGCCACCTGCAGCGTTTCGCTGGCCCAATGGCGCACATGGAAGCGCGATGGCACGTCGAGGAAGCGTCCCAGCACCAGGTCGACTTCGCCATTGTCCAGCGCCTCGGTGGGCAGGCTGGGTGTCAGGTGCTGGATCGCCAGCCGAATGCCCGGCGCCCGCTCGGCCAGGCGCCGCATCAGCGCCGGCATGCAGATCAGCTCCACATAATCGGTCACGGCGATGCGAAAACGCTGCTGGCTGCACGCCGGATCGAAGGCTTCGCCGGCGATCAGGCTGTGTTCGATCTGCTGCAGCGCATGACGGATAGGCGCCTCCAGCGCCAGGGCTCGCGGCGTCGGTTGCATGGCCCGGCCGACGCGCACCAGCAGCGGGTCGTCGAGCAGTTCGCGCAAGCGGGCCAGAGCGTTGCTGACCGCCGGCTGGCTGAGGGACAGGCGCTCGGCGGCACGCGAGACGTTGCGCTCACGCAGCAGGGCGTCCAGCACGCGAAGCAGGTTGAGGTCGAAGTTGTAGATATTCACTTGGTGAATCCGAAACATCACAAGACTAAATTTCAAAAATAGTAGCGTCTTCGTCTATGGTTGGTCTCCACTTTTTCCAGCCTGCGACGAGGACCGTTCACATGAGCCAACCCCGCTTCGATATCCAGACCGCCGCCGTGATCGGCGCGGGCACCATGGGCCGCGGCATCGTCATGAGCCTGGCCAATGCCGGTGTGCAGGTGCTGTGGCTGGACAACAATCCCGAGATGCTCGAGCAGGCGCTGGGCGTGGTGGCCGACACCTACGCACACAACGTGCGTCAGGGGCGGATCGACGAGGCCGAAGCGGCGGCGCGCCGGGCCCGCATCGCCAAGGCGGCGGATTACCCGGCGCTGGCCGACGTGGACCTGGTGATCGAGGCGGTCTACGAGAACCTCGAACTCAAGCAGAAGATCTTCCGCGAGCTGGACGGCATCGTGAAGGCGGCCGGCATCCTCGCCAGCAACACCTCGGCGCTGGATATCGATGCCATCGCTGCTGTCACCAAGCGCCCGGAGCAGGTGGTAGGCCTGCACTTCTTCAGCCCGGCGCACATCATGAAGCTGTTGGAAATCGTCCGCGGCGCGAAGACGGCGCCAGCAGTGCTCGAGGCTGCCACGGCCCTCGGCAAGCGCATGGGCAAGGTCAGCGTGATCGCCGGCAACTGCCCGGGCTTCATCGGCAACCGCATGCTCGCCACCTACGTGCGCGAGGCGCGGATGATGCTGCTCGAAGGCGCCTATCCCCATCAGGTGGACGCCGCGCTGCAGGGCTTCGGCTTCGCCATGGGGCCGTTCCGCATGTATGACGTGGTGGGTATCGACCTGGAATGGCGCGCCCGCGAGCTGGCCGGCAAGGGCCAGGACGAGGCCGAGGTGCAGGTGGATAACCGTCTCTGCGAACTGGGCCGCTTCGGCCAGAAGTCGCGCATGGGCTACTACCGCTACGCCGAGGGCAGCCGCCAGGCCGAGCACGACCCGGAAGTGGACGCCCTGGTGCAGCGCGAGTCCGAGCGCCTCGGCTATGAGCGCCGCGAGATCGGCCCGGAGGAAATCCTCGAGCGCTGCCTGCTGGCGCTGGTCAATGAGGGCGCCAAGATTCTCGAGGAAGGCATGGCCGAGTCCAGCGCCGATATCGACACCGTCTACCTCTACGGTTACGGCTTCCCGGCCGAAGTCGGCGGGCCGATGACCTGGGCCGACCGTCAGGGTCTGCCGGCCATTCGTGAGCGCCTCAACGCGTTGGCCGAGCGCCACGGCGAGCACTGGCAGCCGGCCGGACTGATCGACAGCCTGGCCACACTCGGCGGCCGCTTCGCCGACTACAAGAAGGAGGCTTGAGCATGGAATACAAGGCCCCCCTGCGTGACATGCGCTTCGTGCTGCACGAGCTGTTCGACGCCACCGGCCATTGCGAATTGCTCGGCAACGGCCTGGACCGCGAGCTGATCGACGGTGTGCTGGAAGAAGCTGCGCGCTACACCGGCGGCGAGATCGCGCCGCTCAATCGCAACAGCGACGAAGAAGGCGTGACCCTGGAAAACGGTGAAGTGCGCACGCCGCAGGGCTTCGTCGAGGCCTACAAGCAGTACGTCGACAACGGCTGGGCGAGCATGACCGGGCCGACCGAGTACGGCGGCCAGGGCTTCCCGCAGTTGGTGGCCTGCAACTTCCACGAGATGCTGATGGGCGCGTCGCTGTCCTTTCGCATCTATTCCGGCCTGACCGAGGGCGCGGTGCTGGCGCTGTACAAGCACGGCAGCGATGAACTGAAGAATGCCTATCTGGAGAAGCTGGTCAGCGGCAGTTGGAGCGGCACCATGTGCCTGACCGAGCCGCAGGCCGGCACCGACCTCGCCCTGCTGCGCACCCGCGCCGAGCCGCAGGCGGACGGCAGCTACAAGGTCAGCGGCAGCAAGATCTTCATCTCCGGCGGTGAGCACGACATGAGCGAGAACATCGTGCATCTGGTGCTGGCGCGCCTGCCGGATGCGCCGGCCGGGGTGAAAGGCATCAGCCTGCTCTTGGTGCCCAAGTTCATCGCCAATGCCGATGGCACGCCGGGCGAGCGCAACGCGCTGAGCTGCGGCGCCATCGAGCACAAGATGGGCATCAAGGGCGCGGCGACCTGCGTGATGAACTTCGATGGCGCCACCGGCTGGATCGTCGGTGAGCCCAATCAGGGACTGGCCTGCATGTTCACCATGATGAACGACGCGCGGTTCCAGGTCGGCTTGCAGGGACTTGGCATTGCCGAACAGGCTTATCAGGGCTCGCTGGCCTATGCCCGCGAGCGCCTGCAATCGCGCGGACTGGCAGGCGCGCAGCATCCGGACAAGCCAGCCGACCCGATCATCGTGCACCCCGACGTGCGCCGCATGCTGCTGACGCAAAAGACGCTGGTCGAAGGCAGCCGCATGCTGGCGGCCTACTGCGCCCGGCAGCTGGACCTCGAGCACGGCCATCTCGAGCCGAGCTACCGCAAGGCCGCAAGCAAGCGTGCGGCGCTGCTGATCCCCATCGTCAAGGCGTTCTTCACCGACATGGGCCAGGAGGTGGCGAGCCTCGGCGTGCAGGTCTACGGCGGCCACGGCTATATCCGCGAATGGGGCATGGAACAGCTGATGCGCGACAGCCGCATCACCCAGCTCTACGAAGGCACCAACGGCATTCAGGCGCTGGATTTCATCCGCCGCAAGCTGCTCGGTGACGGCGGCGCGGAACTGTCGGCGCTACAGGCGGAATTCAGCGAGATTTGCGACCGGCAGATCGATCGCCCGGCGCTGCACGAACTGGCCAGCAGGGTGCAGGCACGCATCGGCGAATGGCGCGAGCTGACGGCCGAGATCATCGCCGCCACCGGTCGCGATCCCCAGGAGATCGGCGCGGTGTCGGTGGATTTCCTGCATTACTCCGCCTATGTCTTGTTGGCCGGCCTCTGGCTGCAGGCTGCGGCGCGCTCGCAGGATGCGCTGGAGCAGGGCGCCGGCGAGGAGGCGTTCTATCAGGCCAAGCTGGCCAGTGCGGATTTCTATCTGCGCCGTGTACTGCCGCGTGCCAGTGCGCATCGGGAAGCCATTCAGGGTGGCGCGGATTGTCTGATGGCGTTGCCGGAGGCGGATTTTGCGTTTTAACGAGAAGTGGCGATCGAGCTAACCCGCTGCCCCTCGCCCCTACGCCGGGCGGCCCAGCCCTCTCCCCGAAAAGAGAGGGCGTTGATCGAATGACGGTAGGCCGCGCGGTGTTGGGCTACTACACAGAACTACCCCCTCTCCCTCCGGGAGAGGCTTGGGGTGAGGGGGCTTTTGATTTGCTGCTCTCTCAACGCCGCATCAAGACAATCAGGAGGCAGCATGCATCCGTTCAGCTTTGCCACAACCGCTCAATTGATCTGCGAGCCCGGCTCGTCGCGCCGGCTGGCCAGCCTCTGCAAGGAACGTGGAGCGCGCTCGGTGCTGGTGGTGACCGACCCCGGCATCACCCGTTTTGGCCTGCTCAACGAGGTCCTGCCGGGCTTCGAGACGGAAGGGTTGAAGGTCGCCGTTTACGATCAGGTCGTCGCCGATCCGCCAGAAAACATCGTGATGGCTGCAGTCGAGCAGGCGAAAGCGTGCAGTGCCGCTCTGATCATCGGCTTCGGCGGCGGCAGCTCCATGGACGTGGCCAAGCTGGTTGCGCTGTTGGCCCATCCTGATTGCGCGCAATCGCTGCAGGACATCTACGGTGTCGGCAACGCCAAGGGCCGGCGCCTGCCACTGATTCAGGTGCCGACAACGGCGGGTACCGGCTCCGAAGTCACGCAGATCGCCATCATCACCACCGGTGAGACGACCAAGATGGGCGTGGTCTCGCCCCTGCTGCTGCCGGACCTGGCATTGCTCGACGCCGATCTCACCCTCGGCCTGCCGCCGGCGGTGACCGCGGCCACCGGCATCGACGCCATGGTGCATGCCATCGAGGCCTACACCAGCGCGCTGAAGAAGAACCCCATGTCCGACCTGTTGGCCCGCGAGGCGCTGCGCCTCTTGGCGGCCAATCTGGACGAGGCGGTGCACAACGGCAGCAACCGCGAGGCACGCCAGGCCATGCTGCTGGGCGCCTGCCTGGCCGGACAGGCGTTCGCCAATGCGCCGGTCGCCGCCGTGCACGCGCTGGCCTATCCGCTGGGAGGCAATTTCCACATTCCCCACGGCCTGTCCAACGCCCTGGTACTGCCGCAGGTGCTGCGTTTCAACGTCAGCGCGGCGGCCACGCACTACGGCGAACTGGCACCGATCATTCTCGGCGAGCGCCTGCGCACGGATGATCCGTCCACCTACGCCGAGCAGCTGATCGCGGAGTTCGAGCAGATGAGCGCCCGCGTCGGCCTGCCGACCCGCCTGCGCGACGCCGGCGTGCCGGAAGAGATGCTGCCGCAGCTGGCGAAGGAGGCGATGCTGCAGCAGCGGCTACTGGTCAACAATCCGCGCGAGGTCAGCGAGGCCGATGCGCTGGCGATCTATCAGGCCGCCTACTGAGCCAGTCTTCCTCTTCATTGCGTACCGCGAGAACGACCATGCCCGAGCAACCCAAACACCTGCGCCGCGACTACAAGCACTTTCAGCCCATCACCACGCGCTGGCACGACAATGACATCTACGGTCATGTGAACAACGTCGTCTATTACGGGTTTTTCGACACGGCGGTGAACAACTACCTGATCCAGCAGGGCGGGCTGGATATCCAGGATGGCGACATCGTCGGCTTCGTGGTCAGTTCGGCTTGCGACTACTTCGCCTCGATCGCCTATCCGGACCTGATCGAGGTGGGCCTGCGGGTGGCCAAGCTGGGCAACTCGTCGGTGCAGTACGAGCTGGCGATTTTCCGCGAGGGCGAGCAGGAGGCCAGCGCGGCGGGCCGCTTCGTGCATGTCTTCGTCGAGCGGGCAAGCAACCGGCCGACGGCGATCCCGCCGCGCCTGCGTGCGGCGCTGGAGGCTCTGGCGTAGCGGCTGGATTCATTTAGCCAGAGAAACGAGAACGCCCGGACTCGGCAGGGCGAATCCGGGCGTTCTCGAGGGATGCTGCAGCAGGCCGGCGACCTGCTCAGGCATCAATGGTGTTTGTGACGATGCTTGTAATGCCCCTTGGCCTTGCCGGGCGGGCCATAGTAGTGGCGGTCGCGGTAACGGCGATCACCTCGGTAGCGGTCGTCATCATCGTCGCCGTAGGCGTTGCCGATCGCGCCGCCGGCACCGCCGCCGACGGCTGCACCGATCAGACCGCCGGTGCTGCCGCCGACCTGCTGGCCGATGACGTTGCCGCCGGCCGCACCAAGGCCACCGCCGATGGCCGCTTCGGTGCGGCTGCGCTTGTCGGCGCCGACCATGCCACCTGCCGCACCGCCGACGCCAGCGCCGATGGTCGCGCCAGTCGAGCCACCCAGATGCTCACCCACCACGGAACCGAGCGCGCCACCGAGGGCACCGCCAACGGCGGCTTCGGTGTTGCTGCCGGCAAAGGCGGCTGCGCTGAGCAGGCTGGTGGACAACAGGAAAATCGAGGCGTACTTCATGGTGTGATCCCGTATGTGGAATTGCGCCGCGATCCTCACGTGCCGCTTCGCTTCCGGCAAGGGCTTTCCGATGAAATGCGTGAAGCAGTTCCTGTTTGCTAACTCTTTGATTTACGGTCGGAACTTGCTTTGCGGGCGGGGGTCTTGTGCCGCTTGTGCGGCGTCCGCAACTCAATCGCGGGCGGCGCTTGCCGCCGGGCTGTAGACGCGCGGCGGGCTGCGATGCGGCAGATGAATCAGGTTCAGGTTGTGTCGCTGCGCCCAGCGTGTCGCGAGACCAGTGGGGGAGGACAGGCTGACCAGGGTCGGGATGCCTGCGCGCTGAACCTTGTGCACCAGCTCCAGGCTGCAGCGACTGGTGACGATAGCCAGGCCGCCGGCAGCTTCCAATCCTTCGCGCGCCATGGCACCGATCAGCTTGTCCAGCGCGTTGTGCCGACCGATATCTTCACGCCCCAGACGTATCGTCCCCTGGTTGTCCATGAACAGGGCCGCATGTACCGCGCCGCAGCCGCGTCCCAGCGGTTGATAAGCGGAGATGCGCTCGCGCAGGTCGTGCAGCCAGTGTGCCGGCGGCAGCGCCGCTGGAGGCATGATCGGCAGCTGCGGCAGGGCCTGTTCCAGCGCTTCGACGCCACACAGGCCGCAACTGCTGTTGCCGGGGAGCTGGCGGCGCTGTCGCTTGAGTTGCCAGAAGCTGCGGCTGGATATCTCGACTTCCGCCCGCCGGGCGCTGCCCTGGCCGTGCAGATGAATGTCGTAGATGTCGTTCGGCGACTCGACGATGCCGTTCGCCAGGCTGAAGCCGACGACGAAATCCTCGAGGTCCGCCGGAGAAATCATCATCACCGCCTGATTGAGCCCGTTATAGGCGATCGCCAGCGCGCATTCCTCGGCGAGGTCGACATCGCACCGTTCGGCCTCGTCGATCGGCTGATAGTGATAGCGCTGGCTGGCACCGCTGGGCGTTGGCGTAGCCGTTGCGATACCGGCGGGCAGACGGGAAGGCGCGTTCATCGGCAGGCTCGTAAGGGTCGGTTTCAGGGCCGGGGTCGGGCAACTGCGCTGCGAGCGCCGATCAGGTTGCCGGCAGCCGGTAGGGTTATGACCCCGCCCGGCCGAAGACGATTCACCGTTGGTCGGCCTTCGCCAGCATGTCGCGCACGCGCTTGGCCAGCGCGTCCAGGTTGAAGGGCTTGCTGATCATGTCCATTCCCGGTTCGAGGAAGTCCGAACTGGCCGCCTGCCTGGCATAACCGGTCATGAACAGGACCGGCAGGCCGGCGCGTTGCTGCCGTGCGATATCCGCCAGCTGGCGCCCGTTCATTCCCGGCAGGCCGACATCGGTCACCAGCAGGTCGATGTCGGGCGTGTTTTCCAGGATGCGCACCGCGGCGTTGCCATCCGCCGCTTCCAGGGCCTGGTAGCCGAGCATCTGCAACACGTCGAGAACCAGCAGACGCACGGCGGGATCGTCTTCGACCACCAGTACCGTCTCGCCCTGCCGGGCGCGCAGCGGGCCATGCACCTCGCTGGTCAGCGGTATCGCCTCGGGCTGGCTGTCGAAGACCGGCAGATAGAGGCTCACCTGGGTTCCCTTGCCCGGTTCGCTGGCGATCTGAACGTGCCCGCCTGCCTGGCGGGTGAAGCCGTAGACCATGGACAGGCCCAGCCCGGTGCCCTGGCCGATCGGCTTGGTGGTGAAGAAAGGCTCGAAGACGCTGGCCAGGACCTTGGCGCTCATGCCGCAGCCGCTGTCGGTCAGGCTCAGGATGACGTAGCGTCCCGGCGCCAGTTCACCTACCTCGCTCTGCTGTCGAAGCTCGACGTTGCGCGTCTCGAGCAGCAGGGAGCCGCCGTCGGGCATCGCGTCGCGAGCGTTGATGACCAGGTTGAGCAGCGCGCTCTCCAGCTGGTTCTCGTCGCTCGAGACCGGCCACAGACCGGCTTGCAGCTGGTTGCTGATGCGGATATGGCTGCCCAGGGTGCGGCTCAGCAGATCGTGCATCGACTCGATCAGCTGGTTGAGTTCGACGCACTTGAGATTCAGCGGCTGCCGACGCGCGAAGGCCAGCAGACGATGGGTCAGTGCCGCGGCGCGGTTGGCCGAGGTCACCGCGGCGTCGATGAAGCGCTGGGTTTCATCATGGCGGCCGGACTGGATATAGCGCTGGATCAGGTCGAGGCCGCCGATGATCCCGGTCAGCATGTTATTGAAGTCGTGGGCGATGCCGCCGGTCAGCTGGCCGACCGCTTCCATCTTCTGCGCCTGACGCAGCGCTTCCTGAGCCTGTTCGCGGCTGGCCATTTCCTTGAGCAACCGCTCATAGACTTCGGCCAGCGCCTGGGTGCGCTCCTGAATGCGGCTTTCCAGAGTCTCGTTCAGTTCGCGCAGGGCCTGCTCGGCGCGCCATCGTTCGGTGACATCCAGCGCCATGACGAAAAAACCTAGCACCTTGCCCTGGCTGTCTCGACGCGGCAGATAGTGCACCAGCATACGTCGCGGCTGCCCGTCGCGATGCGGACTGTAGGCTTCGAATACCACTTCCTGGCCGGCCAGCGCGGCCCCGATATAGTCACGTCGCGCGGCATAGCCCTGCTCACCGAGCACTTCGCGAACGGACTTGCCCCGCAGCCATTCGGTCGAATGGCCGAACCAGTCCTTGTAGTAGCGATTGTTGAAGCGGAAGCACTCGTTGTTATCGACATAGCCGATCAGCACCGGCAGGGCATCGGTGATCTTCTTCAGCTCGGCTTCGCTCTGGCGCAGTGCATCCTCGCTGGCCTGCTGGCGGCTGATGTCCATTACCGCGCCGGGAAAGCGCTGCGGTTGGCCGTGCTCGTCGCAATGCCGACGACCGCGCGCGAGGGCCCAGCGCACGGTGCCGTCGGGGCTGCGCAGGCGATAGCGCACCTCGAGCTCTTCGCGGCCGTCGATACATCGCGACAGCGCGGCCTGCAGGCGCGGTATGTCGTCCGGATGAACGTGCTCGAAGAATGCCTGATGGCGCAGCCCGGTCGGTCCCGAGCGCTCGACCGGCGCAATGCGCAGCAGCTCGGCATGGTCCGGAATGCCACCGCTACGGATGTCCCAATCCCAGATCCCGACCAGGTCACTGGCCTCCAGCGCCAGCTGCAGGCGGTGCTCGCTGATCCGGTGTACTTCGGCACTGAGCTTGTAGTGCAGGGCGGTCTGCGATAGCCGAGTTTCGGTGCGCACGCGTTCGCTGGTTTCGCTCAGGCACAGCAGCAATCCGCCAATGCCGTGCGGCTGGTTGCGTATCGGGCTCAGTGCCAGGTCGAACCAGGCCTCGACCCGCTGGCCGTCGCGCTCGACCGCCAGCTGCTGGTTGCGCAGCGTTCGCGGCTCGCCGCGACGGGCTCTGTCGCATGCCGGGGCGAGCAGCTCCCAGGTCGCGCCCCAGCGCCGGCAGGCCGGCATGCCCAGTTCGGCCGGGTGGCGGTCGCCGATAAGCCGGGCATGGGCGTCGTTGTACAACTGCAGCGCCTGGTCGCCCCAGAGGATGCACATGGGCAGCGGCGCTTCGAGGATGGTGTCGAGAAGCAACCGCAGCGTCTGCGGCCAGCTATCGAGCGGGCCGAGCACGCTTTCTTTCCAGGCATGCCGGCGAATGCGCTCGCTCATCTCGCTTTGACTGTGGGGCCAGAACTCGGCGCCTACTGCTGCCATGTCACTTCCTATCGATCATCCGTGGCTTTTGAACCGCGAACGCCGGGTCTCGACGACCGGCGTTCGCTGTTTCGATGTTGCTCGGCCCTAACTCATCCTGAGTCGGTTCTGCCGGCGGCAATTGTTGCGTAGTGTAAGGCTTCTGGCTGGCCCACGGCAGAGCCAGCCGTCACGCCAGGGGGCCGGTCAGGCTGCTTGCCAGGTCGCGATAATCCTCGACGGCGGCGAACTCCTCGGTGTCCTTCGGCGCGCGGCGGCTGTCCGGCTCGCGCACCGCGAGCAGATGGGCGATGCCGAAACGCCGGGCACTGCGCAAGATTGGCAGGCTATCGTCGATGAACAGGGCACGGGACGGGTCGAACTCCAGATCCTGGCGCAGCGCATACCAGAACTGCGCTTCCTCTTTCGGGTAGCCATAGTCGTGGGAGCTGATCAGGCGGTCGAACCAGGGCGCCAGTTCGATTTTTTCCAGCTTCAGCGACAACGAGTCGCGGTGGGCGTTGGTGATCAGCACCACGCGCTTGCCGGCTTGGCGCAGTGCGGCGAGAAACTCGTCGGCGCTGGGCCGGAGGGCGATCAGCTCGGCGATCTCGCGCTTCATCTCGCGGATCGGCAGGTTCAGCTCGCGCGACCAGTAATCCAGGCAATACCAGGTGAGCTTGCCGACGTGTTCGTTGAACAGCGGCGCCAGCTCCAGCTCGGCCATGGCGCGGCTGATGCCGTGCAGCTCGGCGTAGCGTTGCGGCAAGAGCTCGAGCCAGAAGTGATTGTCGAAGTGAAGATCCAGCAGGGTGCCGTCCATGTCGAGCAGGACGGTGTCGATGTCGGGCCAGGGCAGGGTGGCGGTCATGGGCGGGCTCGGGTCGGCGAAGGGGATGAACAGGGCGTTCAGCTGGTCGCAAAGCATTCGCGGCCAGCGCGGGAACACGGGTTATGATAGCCGCTCGCGTTTCCAGGAGTTTCCCATGCGCCAGAAACCCACCGTGCTAGCTCGTGAAATCGTTGCCAGCAGCCGCCTGTTCCGCGTCGAGGAATTGCAATTGCGCTTTTCCAACGGCGTGGAGCGTACCTACGAGCGCCTTGTCGGAAAGGGCAGCGGCTACGGCGCGGTGATGATCGTGGCGCTGGCCGACGCCGAGAACGCGCTGCTGGTCGAAGAGTATTGCGGCGGGACCGACCGCTACGAGCTGTCGCTGCCCAAGGGGCTGATCGAGCCGGGCGAGGACGTGCTGGAGGCGGCCAACCGCGAGCTGAAGGAGGAGGCCGGCTTCGGCGCCCGGCGCCTGGAGCTGCTCACCGAACTGTCGCTGTCACCCGGCTACATGAGCCAGAAGATCCAGGTCGTGCTGGCCCGCGATCTCTATCCAGAGCGGCTGCCAGGCGACGAACCGGAGCCGATGCGGCTCGACAAGGTCAGCCTGCACGAGCTGTCCAGCCTGGTACAGCATCCACAGTTCAGCGAAGGCCGCGCACTGGCGGCGCTCTATCTGGCGCGTGATCTGCTGACCCAGCGCGGGGAGTTCGGCCAATGAGTCATCCTTATCTTTCGACGGTGATCGATCTGGTGCGCCAGGCCGGTGAGGTGATCCTGCCGCACTGGCGCAGCGAGCTGGAGGTGCAGGCCAAGGCCGACCAGTCACCAGTGACGGCGGCGGACATGGCTGCACATCATGTGTTGCTCGATGGCCTCAAGGCGCTCGACGGCAGCATCCCGGTGCTTTCCGAGGAGGACTGCGAGGTGCCCCTGGCCGAGCGTGCCGGCTGGACGCGCTGGTGGCTGGTCGACCCGCTGGACGGCACCAAGGAGTTCATCGCCGGCAGCGCGGAATTCACCGTCAATGTGGCGCTGATCGAACAGGGCGAGGTGCGCTTCGGCGTGGTCGGCATTCCGGCATCCGGGCGCTGCTACTACGGCGGCAAGGATTTCGGCGCCTGGCGCAGTGAGGCCGATGGCGCGGCGCAGCCCTTGCGCGTGCGCCAGCACCCCGCGGGAGCCTTCACCGTCGTCGCCAGTCGGCGGCACAGCAGCCCGGCGCAGGAGCAGCTGCTGAACAGCATGCGCGAGCGCTTCGGGGAGCTGGCGTTGGCCAATGTCGGCAGCTCGCTGAAGTTCTGCCTGCTCGCCGAAGGCTCGGCCGATTGCTATCCAAGGCTGGCGCCAACCTCGCAATGGGACACCGCAGCGGCACAGGGCGTGCTGGAAGGCGCCGGTGGCGAAGTGCTGGAGGTGGGAGGTGCGCCGTTGCGCTACGAGGCGCGGGAAAGCTATCTGAATCCGTCGTTCCTGGCACTGCCGGTCGGCGTCGACTGGCGCGAGATGCTGATCGAGCTGGCCGGCCGCGACTGATCGCGCGAGCCGGGCGCGCGATCGACAGGGTATATGCTGCGCCGCCCTGGCGCAGCCGATCACTTGTGCAGTACGAACTGCCCGGTGAAGCGCACGGCATCGCGACCGTCGGCGGCGAGGATGCGGCTGTGCAGCTCCAGGCGCGAGCGCCCGCGCCGACGATAGATCGCCTCGAAACGCTCCCAGGCCTCGGGGCTCGGTGCCGAGCAGATGGCCATGGCGTCGTCGACCACCGGCAGGGGGTATTCGATCTTGCCTTCGTGGATGACGATGTGCCCGTCCTCGATACCGGCTTCGCGCAGGCGCAGATGCAGCCAACCCCAGCCCGCCAGCACGGCAGCGCAGTAGAGGCTGCCGCCGAACATGCTGCTCTTGTGATTGATGTTCGGCTGCAGCGGCACCTGCAGGCGCAGCTCGTGGTTTTCCCAGCGCTCGACACGCAGCCCCAGCGAGCGGGTCAGCGGAATGTCGTGATGGAGGATGGCTTCCAGGTAGCGGCTATCGCGGCTCATGCCGGGTAGATTCCTAAACGTTGCGAAGATACAGACAGACGCCAAGCATGACTCCTGAGTCACGCTTTGGCCAGTCCGTTCAGGCATCAGGCCGGGGCCGCCAGATCCGCTGCGCTCCTGGCCCTGCGCGTGCCCCGGGCCGGTGCCGTGGCGGTTGACGGTGACGTTCGCTGGTGCGCCGCTAGCCGTTGGTCTTGCTGCGATAGGCGCAGTAACCGGGGCGCGGTCCGATGCGCGGGTGGTTGCGGCAGGTATCCGGACGCTTGGCATAGACCGTGCAAAGACGTGTCTTGCGGTCCAGGTAGAGGCAGTCGCCATTGGTCAGGCGCGTCAGCGTGAAGATCTCGTGCTTGTGGTTGAAGTGCTCGACGATGCCGGCCTTGCTCAGACGCTTGGCGATGTTCTTCGCCGGCTCGTCGCGCTCGAAGGCATCCACCAGCTCCAGGCGGATCAGGTCATCGATGCGCACCTCCACCGGCAGGGTGCAGCAGGTCGCATGGCAGTCGCGGCACAGGCCGGCGCTGTAGCGCACCCAGGTTTCCAGGCGTTCCGGGTCGGCGGAGGCGATCAGTCTTGTCTTCACGGGAGGTCTTTCGGTGCGGTTGGGCGCGCGGATCATAACGGCTCGCGCGCCAATTACCAGTGCCTTCCGGCGCTGGCCACCGGACAGGCGGTAGCGCAGATGTAAAGGAAACCTGTAACCCTTTTCGGAAACGCCGAATCAGAGGTGAACGGGCGCGGCTGCCGTGAGTCCCTCTTGTGTGTCTTCGCTAACCGAGGTCTGTCCATGACGCAGGAATCAGCCACTGTCACCGCCGAAGAAGTCGCCGCTTTTCGTGAGCGGGTTTTGCGCAAGCTCACCTACTCGGTGGGCAAGGATCCGGAGAACGCTTCCGACTATGACTGGTTCCATGCGGTCGCCCTTGCCACCCGCGACAGCACCATCGATCGCTGGATGGACTGCACGCGCGAGGCCTATACCGGCGGGCAGAAGCGGGTCTACTACCTTTCGCTCGAGTTCCTGATCGGTCGTCTGCTGGTCGACAGCCTGAGCAACCTGGGCCTGTTCGATGTGGCGCGCGAGGCGCTGGCCGGGCTGGATGTGGACATCGATCGCATCCGTCTGCTGGAGCCGGACGCGGCGCTCGGCAACGGCGGCCTCGGGCGGCTCGCGGCCTGTTTCATGGAGAGCATGGCGACCCTTGGTGTGGTCTCCCACGGCTATGGCATTCGCTATGACCACGGCCTGTTTCGCCAGGCGATCGTCGACGGCTGGCAGCACGAGCAAACCGAGACCTGGCTGGATTTCGGCAATCCCTGGGAGTTCGAGCGCTCAGAGGTCAAGTACCTGATCGGCTTCGGCGGCAGCGTCACGGCGACCACCAACGAGCAGGGCGAGGTCCAGCATTTCTGGCACTGGGCCGAGGGCGTGCGGGCGATCGCCTACGACACGCCCATCGTCGGCTGGCGCGGTGCCGGGGTGAATACGCTGCGCCTGTGGCGCGCGCGGCCGGAAGCGGACTTCCACCTGGCGCGCTTCAATGCTGGTGACCACATCGGCGCCGCGGCGGAAGAGGCCCGCGCCGAGAGCATCTCGCGGGTGCTCTATCCGGCCGATAGCACCGAGGCCGGTCAGGAGCTGCGTCTGCGCCAGGAGTACTTCTTCGTCGCCGCCTCGCTGCAGGATCTGCTGCGCCGCCATCTCAAGCAGCGCGGCTCGCTGGATAGCCTGCCCGACTACACCTCGATCCAGCTCAACGACACCCATCCGGCGATTGCCGTGGCCGAGCTGATGCGGCTGCTGGTCGATGTGCACAGCTACGAATGGCGGCATGCCTGGCGGCTGACCACCGCCACCCTGTCCTACACCAACCACACCCTGCTGCCCGAGGCCTTGGAGACCTGGCCGGTGGGGCTGATGGAGCGCCTACTGCCACGGCATATGCAGATCATCTATCTGATCAATGCCTACCACCTGGACAACCTGCGCGAGCGCGGCATCCACGACGCCGAGCTGCTGCGCTCGGTGTCGCTGATCGAGGAGGAGCACGGCCGGCGGGTGCGCATGGGCAACCTGGCCTTCCTCGGTTCGCACAGCACCAACGGCGTGTCCGGTCTGCATACGCAGCTGATGCGCAAGACCGTGTTCACCGACCTGCATCGCCTCTATCCGCAGCGGATCAACAGCAAGACCAATGGCATCACCTTCCGCCGCTGGCTCTATCAGGCCAATCCGCAGCTGACCCAGTTGCTGGTGGAGCATCTCGGTGAGGAAGTCCTCGACGAGCCGGAAACCCGTCTGCGCCAGCTCGAGCCCTATGCCGAACAGGCGGCCTTCCGCCAGCGCTTCGCCGAACAACGGCTGGCCAACAAGCGCCATCTGGCCAACGTGATCCAGGAACGGCTGGGCATCAGTGTCGATCCGAACGCGCTGTTCGACGTGCATGTCAAACGCATCCACGAGTACAAGCGCCAGCTGCTCAACCTGCTGCACACCGTGGCGCTGTACCAGGCCATTCGCTCCGATCCGGGCGGCAACTGGGTGCCGCGGGTGAAGATCTTCGCCGGCAAGGCGGCCGCCAGCTATCACCAGGCCAAGCTGATCATCAAGCTGACCAACGACATCGCCAACACCATCAACGCCGACCCGACCGTGCGCGGGCTGCTCAAGGTGGTGTTCCTGCCCAATTACAACGTCAGCCTGGCCGAGGACATCATTCCCGCGGCGGACCTGTCCGAGCAGATTTCCACCGCCGGGCTCGAGGCTTCCGGCACCAGCAACATGAAGTTTGCCCTCAACGGTGCGCTGACCATCGGCACCCTCGACGGCGCCAACGTGGAGATGAGCGAGCAGATCGGCCTGGAGCACATGTTCATCTTCGGGCTCACCGCGCAGGAGGTGAATGCGCGCAAGCAGGCCAACGAATACAACGCCGAAGCCATCATCGCCGCTTCGCCGCGGCTGGCCGAGGTGCTTTCGGCCATTCGCGGCGGTGCCTTCTCGCCGGGTGACGCCGGGCGCTATACCGGCCTTGTTGATGGCATCAGCTGGCACGATACCTTTATGGTCTGCGCCGATTTCGAGGCCTACTGGCAGGCCCAGCTGGAGGTCGAGGAGCGCTGGCGCGATCCGGCCCGCTGGTGGCGTTCCTCGGTGCTCAATACCGCGCGCACGGGCTGGTTCTCGTCCGATCGCACCATCCGCGAGTACGCCCTGGAAATCTGGAAAGTGATGTGACGGCAGGCCCGCCGGCGCTTTTTCGCTGGCGGGCAGCCGGAACCTGCGGGGCGTTGCGCTCGTGCTGGCAATCTGCTCGCCGCTGCGCTGAACTCTGCGGGGGGCGAACCGGTCTGAGGGGAGTTAGTTTTCCTACGGCCTGCTAAACTGCGCGGGTTTATCCTTCCTCCGGAGTCATTTCCATGTCACGCGTAACCCTCAGTCGCTTCCTCATCGAGCAGACTCGCAGCAACAACACCCCGGCGGATCTGCGCTTTCTCATCGAGGTCGTGGCGCGTGCGTGCAAGGCGATCAGCCATCAGGTCTCCAAGGGCGCGCTGGGCGGCGTACTAGGCAGTGCCGGTAGCGAGAACGTGCAGGGCGAAGTGCAGAAGAAGCTCGATGTGCTCTCCAACGAAATCCTGCTGGAAGCCAATGAGTGGGGCGGCCACCTGGCCGGCATGGCGTCCGAGGAAATGGATAACGCCTACCAGATTCCCGGCAAGTACCCGAAGGGCGCCTATCTGCTGGTCTTCGACCCGCTGGACGGTTCCAGCAACATCGACGTGAACGTCTCGGTAGGCACCATATTCTCCGTGCTGCGCTGCCCGGATGCCTGCTTCAGCCAGAACGACGCTCTCGGCGAGGAAGCCTTCCTGCAGCCGGGCACCAAACAGGTCGCCGCCGGTTACGCCATCTACGGTCCACAGACCATGCTGGTGCTGACCCTCGGCCATGGCGTCATGGGCTTTACCCTCGACCGCGAGCTGGGCAGCTTCGTGCTCACCCATGAGAACCTCAGCGTGCCGCAGAGCACCGCCGAGTTCGCCATCAACATGTCCAACCAGCGCCACTGGGAAGAACCGGTCAAGCGCTACGTCAGCGAGCTGCTGGCCGGCAAGGAAGGCCCGCTGGGCAAGAACTACAACATGCGCTGGATCGCCTCGATGGTCGCCGACGTGCACCGTATCCTCACCCGTGGCGGCATCTTCATGTACCCGCGCGACGCCCGCGAGCCGGACAAGGCTGGCAAGTTGCGCCTGATGTACGAGGCCAACCCGATGTCGATGATCATCGAACAGGCCGGCGGTGCCGCCACCACCGGTTCCCAGCGCATCCTCGAGATTCAGCCGGATTCCCTGCACCAGCGCGTGCCGGTGTTCCTCGGCTCGAAGGAAGAAGTCGAGCGCGTCACCGGCTACCACCAGGGCTGACCGGTGCAGGCGCCCTGGCAGGACTTGCTCCACTGGTGGTTCGGCCAGGGCACCAGCGCAAGCGAGATCGCGGCTGAAAAGCAGCGCCTCTGGTTCGGTTACCGTCCAGAGCAGGATGCCGAGGCCCGCGAACGCTTCGGTGCACTGGTCGAACAGGCGCTGAACGGAGAGCTGGAGGACTGGGCCGAACTGCCCGAGGGCTGGCTGGCCTTGGTACTGCTGCTCGACCAGCTGCCACGCATGATCCACCGCGACACCCCGCGGGCCTTCGCCGGCGATGAGCGCGCACAGCAGTTGGTCCGCGATGGTTTGGCCCATGGCGGCGACATGCTGCTCTCGCCGATCCAGCGGGTATTCATCTATCTGGTGCTGGAACACGCGGAGAACCTGGCGGTGCAGGATCTGGCTGTGGCGCACTTCACGGCCCTGCGCGACATCGCTGCCGAGCACGAGCAGGTGCTGTTCGCCGGCTTTCTCGACTATGCCGAGCGCCATCGGGACGTCATCTCCCGCTTCGGCCGCTTCCCGCATCGCAACGCCATTCTCGGACGTCGCAGCAGCGACGCCGAACGATCATTCCTGCAGCAGCCGGGTTCGTCGTTCTAGCGTGCCGCCGTCGTAGCGCTGCAGAAACCTCGCTCGGCAATGCTGAACTTAAAAAGAAGCAAGGAGCTCGATATGTCATTGCGTACCCCATTGCTGATTGTCTGCACGGCTCTGCTGGCCGCCTGCAGCCCGATCACCCAGGAGAACTTCGCCAAGCTCAAGCCCGGCATGGAGCGGGTGGAGGTGGAGAAGCTGCTCGGCAAGCCTTCGGAATGCGCCGGCGCGCTGGGCATGTCCAGCTGTACCTGGGGTGAGAAGAACCGCTTCATCAGCGTCCAGTTCGCCGGCGACAAGGTGATGATGTTTTCCGGCAAGGGGCTGCAATAACCGCTGATGCAACCCTGGAGATATCCGATGCGTGCAAGTGTCGCCCTGCTGTGCTTGATGATGCTGTTGAGTGGCTGCGTGGGAGGCGGGCGTGAACGGCCGCCGGAAACCGTGGGCGAGGTGAATCTCGAGCGCTACCAGGGCACCTGGTACGAGCTAGCACGCCTGCCGATGTTCTTTCAGCGTGACTGCCTGCGCTCCGAAGCGCACTACCAATTGAAGGACGACGGTCATGTCGCGGTGACCAATCGCTGCGAGACGGAAGATGGCGAATGGCAGGAAGCAAAGGGTGAGGCGGTACCGCAGGAGGCAGGGCGCACCGATCGACTATGGGTGCGCTTCGATAACTGGTTCAGCCGGCTGTTCCCCGATCTGACCAAGGGACACTACTGGGTGCTCTACCTCGACGAGGGCTACAACACCGCGCTGGTCGGCAGCCCCGACCGCAAGTACCTCTGGCTGCTTGCGCGCGACGCCGAGGTCGACCAGGCGACGCGGGAGCGCCTGCTCAGCGAGGCCGAACGCAGGGGCTACGACACCTCCGAGTTGATCTGGCGGCGATGAGCGTTCAGCGCTCGGCGCCGCTCACTGCCATTGCAGGCGCGCCAGCTGCCAGTTGCCGTTCTCCTGTCGCCATTCCAGTCTGACCTGATAGTGCCCGGCCTGCTGCGGCAACAGCGCCTCGGCGCCGGTCAGCGCGACCTGCGCCTCGGTATAGCCGCGGTCCGGGTAAGTCGCATCGACCCAGCTGCGCTGGCTCAGGGCGATCACCCGGACGTTGCGGTGGCGCAGGAACATCAGCGTTGCCGTGCGCCGCGCCCATTCCTGATCGTACTGTCGCTGGGCCTGGAAATCGGCGTGCAGCAGCGCCATCAGCTCCCCGGTCTGCTTGCTCTCCAGGCTCGTCTGCAGCTGTTCTGCCGCGCGCTGCAGCGCCGCCTGCGGATCGTCCCGTCCGCAGCCGACAAGTGCCAGCAGTACCGCCAGCGCCGCTATTTTCCATGCTGACATGCTCAACTCCCCGAACCTCGCTATGATGCCGCAAACGTCATGCGGGCCGGCCGGCCCGCCGCAGATCAGGAGTGTGCCATGCAGCCCTTGTATCCGGAGATCAAACCCTACGCCCGGCACGAGCTGGCGGTGGAAGAACCGCATGTGCTCTATGTCGACGAGAGTGGATCGCCGGACGGCCTGCCGGTGCTGTTCGTCCACGGCGGCCCCGGCGGTGGTTGCGACGCCATCAGCCGGCGCTTCTTCGATCCGACCCTGTACCGCATCATCACCTTCGACCAACGCGGTTGTGGTCGCTCGACACCGCATGCCAGCCTGGAGAACAACACCACCGCGCACCTGATCGCCGACATTCAGCGCATCCGCGAGCATCTGGGTATCGACAAGTGGGTGCTGTTCGGTGGCTCCTGGGGCTCGACGCTGTCGCTGGCCTACGCCCAGGCCTTCCCCGAACACGTGCACGCGCTGATCCTGCGTGGCATCTTCCTCTGCCGGCCCGATGACCTGTCCTGGTTCTATCAGGAAGGCGCCAGCCGGTTGTTCCCTGATTACTGGCAGGATTTCCTCGCGCCGATTCCGCCCGAGGAGCGCGACGATCTGATGCAGGCGTTCTACCGCCGGCTCACCGGCAGCGACCAGATCGCCCAGATGCATGCGGCCAAGGCCTGGTCATGCTGGGAAGGCCGCACGGCGACACTGCGACCCAACCCCAACGTCGTCGAGCGCTTCGCCGATCCGCACCGGGCACTGTCGATGGCGCGCATCGAGTGCCATTACTTCGTCAACCACGCCTTCCTTGAACCTGATCAGCTGCTACGCGACATGCCGAAGATCGCCCACCTGCCAGGCATCATCGTGCATGGCCGCTACGATGCGATCTGCCCGCTGGACAACGCCTGGGCACTGCACCAGGCCTGGCCCAACAGCGAGCTGCAGATCATCCGCGATGCCGGGCACTCGGCGGCGGAAGTCGGTATCACCGATGCGCTGGTCCGTGCCACCGGTGAGATCGCCCACCGCCTGCTCGACCTGCCGCCGGCGGATGCCGAATGAAGGGGCTGATCCAGCGCGTTCGCCAGGCGCGGGTCGAGGTGGCTGGCGAGGTGGTCGGCGCCATCGATCAGGGTTTGCTGGTGCTGGTCGGTGTCGAGCGTGAAGACGATCAGGCGCGCGCCGACAAGCTGCTGCACAAGCTGCTCAACTACCGGGTGTTCAGCGACGAGCAGGGCAAGATGAACCGGTCGCTGAAGGACATCGGCGGCGGCCTGCTGCTGGTTTCGCAGTTCACCTTGGCCGCCGACACCCGCAGCGGCCTGCGCCCGAGTTTTTCCAGCGCGGCGCCACCTGCGCAAGGCGAGGCGCTGTACGACTATCTGCTGGCGCAGGCGCGCGACCAGCATCCCCTGGTTGCCTGTGGGCGCTTCGGTGCGGAGATGCAGGTACATCTGGTCAACGACGGCCCGGTGACCTTTCTCCTCGAAAGCTGAGCTTCAGTGGCGCATCGGTTCCAGATCGTTGTCGCGCAACCAGGTAATAGCGTATTCGCGTAGCTGTACGGTCTGGTAGCGCAGCCAGGCCTCCCTGACGTCGGGGAAGTCCTCCAGCTTGAAATCGAAGGTGCGTAGCGGCTTGCGCCCCTTGAGCGCATTGCTGAGCACCGCATGGGCGATGGGATCGTGCTGGGTGAACAGGAAGGCCTCACGCATGGCGATCGATTGCGCGAGATCCAGTGGTTCGATGTGCAGGTAGCGGTCCTCCTTGACGTCATACTTCTCCATGGCCCCGGGAGGAGGATCACCGGGAAAGATCGCGCGAATTTCGCCGCTTTCCAGATCCAGGTAGTACTCGGCGATGTCGCGTCCGTCCAGAGCATATTCCAGACGGTGCATGTCGATGGTCAGTGGTCGCATGGCAAGAACGGCTCTTTTAGGGATTCGTTGGAATGTCGAGGCCGCGGCGCAGGCGCGCCGAGGCGTGAGCAGTCCCAATCTCTGACTCCCTCGTACCGGGTGGGTGCGTTACGTTCATCGGCGTGCAGCTGGCACCGGTCGCTTTCGATCGAAACGATCCCAGGGTCAGAACAGCCGTGCCAGCAATGCGGCGACCGCCGTTTCCACACGCAGGATGCGATCACCCAGCTGCACCGGCTGCAGGCCGGCGGCGGCGAGCTTGTCCACCTCGTAGGGAATCCAGCCGCCTTCCGGACCGATCGCCAGGATGACTGGCTCGCTGAGCGCGCGAGGGCAGGGCGGGAAATCACCAGGGTGGCCGACCAGGCCGCAGGTGCCTACCGCCAGCTGCGGCAGGCGGTCTTCGACGAAAGGCTTGAAACGCTTTTCGATGACGACCTCGGGCAGCACGGTATCGCGCGCCTGTTCGAGGCCGAGGATCAGCTGCTCGCGAATGGCGGACGGTTCGAGGAAGGGCGTCTGCCAGAAGCTCTTTTCCACTCGGTAGCTGTTGAGCACGACCAGTTTTGGCACGCCCATGGCGGCGACGGTCTGCAGCACCCGGCGCAGCATCTTGGGTCGTGGCAGCGCCAGCAGCAGGGTCACCGGCAGCTTGGCCGGCGGTGGTTGATCGAAGCTCACCTGCAGCTCGGCCTCGGTGGCGTCCAGGCGCAGCAACTGGCCGCTGCCGATATTGCCGCCAACCAGGCCAACCTTCAGGTGCTCGCCAGCCTCGGCACGATGTACCTCGCGCATGTGGGTCAGGCGGCGGTCGCGCAGCAGGACCCGGTCACCGGCGATGAAGTCGGCCGGTTCGAGCAGCAACAGGTTCACGGGCGCGGCGCGGGCGGCTGGTCGCTGGCTTCCGCTTCGTCGTCCTCGGCGTCGCCGCGGAAGGGCTCCTCACGCTTCTTGACCATGCTGCCGCAAATCACGCCGGCTTCGAACAGCAGCCACATGGGCACGGCCAGCAGGGTCTGCGAAAACACATCCGGTGGCGTCAGTACCATGCCAATGGCGAAGCAGCCGACGATCACGTACGGGCGGCTCTTGCGCAGGGTTTCCACATCGACGATGCCGACCCAAATCAGCAGGAAGGTCGCCACCGGAATCTCGAAGGCCACGCCGAAGGCGAAGAACAGGGTGAGCACGAAGTCCAGGTACTGGCCGATGTCGGTCATCATCGACACGCCCTCAGGCGTCACGCTGGCGAAGAAGCCGAACATGATCGGGAACACGACGAAATAGGCGAAGGCCATGCCGGCGTAGAACAGGAAGATGCTCGACACCAGCAGCGGCACGGCGATGCGCTTCTCGTGCTTGTACAGACCGGGGGCGATGAAACCCCAGATCTGATGCAGGATGATCGGCATGGAGAGGAACAGCGCGACCATCAGGGTCAGCTTGAACGGCGTCAGGAACGGCGAGGCGACGCCGGTGGCGATCATCGTCGCGCCTTCGGGCAGATAGGCCCGCAGCGGCGCGGCGACCAGCGCGTAGATCTGTTGCGAGAAGTAGAACAGCCCGGCGAAGAGCAGGGCGATGGCGACCACGCAACGCAGCAGGCGCTTGCGCAGCTCGGTCAGGTGCGCGACCAGCGGCATTTCCTGGTCGTCGATGGAAGGCTTGCTCATGGTTCGGATGGTCTGTCGGAGCGAAGGGGCTGAGCGGTCTCGGTGCCAGGAGCGGGTGGGTTCGCAGCGGGCGTCAGCGTATCGCTGGAACTACTGCTTGCTGTGCTCGCGGCCTGGCCGGCGCCGTCTGCGGACGTCGGCGGGGTTGTGGCGGTCGGACTGCTGGAGGGCGACGGCGGCATGATGCTCTGCTTCATCTCCCGCTCCAGATCGAGGATGCGCTCGTTGTGCAGTTGCCGGCGGATCTCGTCGGCACCGATCTCGCGCTCCACCTCGGCCTTGATGTTGCTGAAGCTGCGTTTCAGCCGGCCAACCCACAGTCCCGTGGTGCGAACCGCACCGGGCAGGCGTTCCGGACCGAGCACCATCAATGCCACCAGGCCGACCAATAGCAGTTCGGTGAAACCGATATCGAACATCAGGACGTGCTCACATCAATAGGGAGAGCGGCCGGGCAGCGAAGGTCGCCGCTCGGCCGCATGGAACGTATCACTGGTCTTTCTTGGTCGGTTCTTCGACCTTGCGCGCCTGTGCGTCAATGGTCTGGTTCTGCTTGTCCTCGACGCCGGGCTTCTCCTCGTCGGTGCCCATGGATTTGCGGAAGCCCTTGATCGCATCACCGAGGTCGGAGCCCAGGCCCTTGAGGCGCTTGGTGCCGAACAGCATGATGACGATGAGCAGGATGATCAGTAGTTGCCAGACGCTGATGCCGCCAAAACCCATGGTGATATCTCCGATGTGAATCAGGTTTGCGGACGCGCGGCTTTTTCCGCGTGTCCGGAGAGACCGAAGCGTCGATCCAGTTCATCCAGCACGGCCTGCGGGTGCTGGCCGAGAGCGGCGAGCATGACCAGGCTGTGGAACCAGAGATCGGCGGTTTCGTAAATCAGGTCGCTGGAGTCGCCACTGACGGCGGCATCCTTGGCGGCGAGGATGGTTTCCACCGACTCCTCACCAACCTTCTCGAGAATCTTGTTCAGGCCCTTGTGGTACAGGCTGGCCACGTACGAACTGTCCGGCGCCGCGCCCTTGCGGGCCTCCAGCACCTCGGCCAGGCGGGTGAGGGTGTCACTCATGCTTGTGCTCCGCGTAGATGGCGTGCGGGTCCTTGAGAACCGGCTCGACGACTTTCCAGGCACCGTTTTCGAACACGCGGTAGAAGCAGCTTTCGCGCCCGGTGTGACAGGCGATGCCGCCGATCTGCTCGACCATCAGGATGATCACGTCGGCGTCACAGTCCAGGCGCAGCTCGTGCAGCTGCTGCACATGTCCGGACTCCTCGCCCTTGCGCCACAGCCGGTTGCGCGAACGCGACCAGTAGATGGCGCGGTTTTCCTGCGCGGTCAGCGCCAGGGCTTCGCGATTCATCCAGGCCATCATCAGCACGCGGCCGGTCTTGTGGTCCTGGGCGATCGCCGGCACCAGACCGTCGGCGTTCCAGTTGATTTCGTCCAGCCAGTTCATCGGATTCTCCGCTCAATGGGCCAAGTGTGCCAGCCTGCACCAGGGATGGCTATCGGCGCACCACGATGAAGACGCCGGCCACCAGCATCACCCATGCCGGCCAGGCGGTTAAGGCGGTCAGGCTGTCCGCGCTGGCTGCCAGGGTCGCGCCGCTGCCGAGCAATACCGCACCGATCAGCCGCAGCGGCCAGCCGTGGTGACGCTCGCGCCAGGGCGGCGGTGGGTTGTTCGCATGCGGGTGCGCCATCCGTTCGAGCAGCTCGCGGGTCATGTTGGCCAGGTGCGGCAGCTGTTCGATCTGCGCGTGCACGTTCTTGATCAGCTGCTTGGGGCTCATGCGCTCGCGCATCCAGCGCTCGAGATAGGGCTGGCCAGTGCTCCAGAGGTCGAGATCCGGGTACAGCTCGCGGCCGAGGCCTTCGATGTTGAGCAGGGTCTTCTGCAGCAATACCAGCTGTGGCTGCACTTCCATGTTGAAGCGCCGCGCCACCTGGAACAGGCGCACCAGCAGCTGGCCGAAGGAGATGTCCTTCAGCGGCTTCTCGAAGATCGGCTCGCAGACGGTACGGATCGCCGCCTCGAACTCGTTGACCTTGGTTTCCGCCGGTACCCAACCCGAGTCGATGTGTAGCTGGGCGACCTTGCGGTAGTCGCGTTTGAAGAAGGCCATCAGGTTGCGCGCCAGGTAGTCCTGGTCCTCGGGCGTCAGGCTGCCGACGATGCCGAAGTCCACCGCGATGTACTGCGGGCTCCAGGGCTGGTGGGTGCTGACGAAGATGTTGCCGGGGTGCATGTCGGCATGGAAGAAACTGTCGCGGAACACCTGGGTGAAGAAGATCTCCACGCCGCGTTCGGCCAGCTGGCGCATGTCGGTGTTCTGCCGCGCCAGCCCGGCCATGTCCGTCACCGGTACGCCGTAGATGCGCTCCATCACCAGCACCTGCGGGCGGCAGTAGTCCCAGTACACCTGCGGCACGTAAAGCAGCGCCGAGCCCTCGAAATTGCGCTTGAGCTGGCTGGCGTTGGCCGCTTCGCGCAGCAGGTCGAGCTCGTCGTAGATGGTCTTGGCGTAGTCGTCGACCACTTCCACCAGGTGCAGGCGGCGCGCGTCGATGGAGATGCGCTCGGCGGTATTGGCCAGCATGAACAGCCAGGCCAGGTCCTGGCTGATGATCGGCCGAAGGTTCGGGCGCACCACCTTGACCACCACTTCCTCGCCGGACCGCAGCTTGGCCGCATGCACCTGCGCCACCGAAGCGGAGGCCAGCGGCTTGCTGTCGAAACGGGCGAAGATCTCGCCTACCGGCGCACCCAGCTGGCGCTCGATGAGTGCCGTGGCAACGGCTGAATCGAAGGGCGGCACGCGGTCCTGCAGCATCGCCAGCTCTTCGGCGATATCCAGCGGCAGCAGATCGCGGCGGGTGGAGAGGATCTGCCCGAACTTGATGAAGATCGGCCCGAGTCCTTCCAACGCCAGGCGCAGGCGAGCGCCGCGCGACAGCTCGCTGCGCCGCCGCGGGATCCAGCGCCAGGGCAGCAGGTAGCTGGTGGCGCGCAGCCACCAGGGCATCGGCAGGTCGAGAATGATGTCATCGAGGCGGTAGCGGATCACCACCAGCAGGATGCGAAACAGGCGGCGGGCGGCGGCGAACAGCTTCATTCGGGGCGATCTGGATTCAGGTTGAGGGCGAGGCGCTCGATGCGGGCTTCGAGTCGGTCGAGGGCAAGTTTCATGTCATCCAGCTCGTCGAAACGCGCCTGGGCTTCGGCCTGGCCGACCAGCGTGCGTGACTCTTCGCTGAGATAGTCGGCCAGATCCTGGCGCAGCGAGCCGGCGCTGTCGCGCAGCCAGTCCAGCGGGTTGCGCAGGCTGGAGCCGAGCAGCTGTGCGCCGACCGGGCCGAGCCAGCGGGAAATTTCG
Source organism: Stutzerimonas frequens (assembly GCF_024448335.1). Classification (GTDB taxonomy): domain Bacteria; phylum Pseudomonadota; class Gammaproteobacteria; order Pseudomonadales; family Pseudomonadaceae; genus Stutzerimonas; species Stutzerimonas frequens. The sequence continues at coordinate 306,737 of NZ_JAMOHM010000001.1, read as the reverse complement.
TATTCCCAGTCCAGCTCCAGATCCTGCAGCACCTCCGCGAGGTTCATCAGCAAGCCGCTGTCGCCCTCGATCTCGACGTCCGGACCATGCAGCACCGCGGTCTTGTTGCGGCTGACGGCCAGGCGCAGCAGGCTGCTCGCCGGCGCGCGCAGCTGGCAGTCGGCGTCGCTACCCCAGGTGCCGGCCAGACGCAGTCCTTCATCGTCGGCGAGAACGAACAGGCGCCAGGCCGGCGCCGTGCAGTCGATCTCGATGATTCGGCCGCTCAGGCGTGCCAGTCGCGGCAATGCCGTGGGATCCAGGCGCAAGACGCGATTGATGCCACGCTCGGCACCGGCCAGCAGGGCAGCGCGCAACATCAGGGTTTGATGCCGCGGTGCAGGGCGACGATGCCGCCGGTCATGTTGTGATAGCTGACGCGCTCGAAACCGGCGGTCTCCATCATGCCTTTGAGGGTTTCCTGATCCGGGTGCATGCGGATCGACTCGGCCAGGTAGCGATAGCTGTCGGCGTCGTTGGTGATCAGCTTGCCCATCATCGGCAGCAGGCTGAACGAGTAGGCGTCGTAGGCCTTGGAAAACAGCTGGTTGGTCGGCTTGGAGAATTCCAGCACCAGTAGCCGGCCGCCCGGCTTCAGGACGCGCAGCATCGACGCGATGGCGTCTTCCTTGTGGGTGACGTTGCGCAGGCCGAAGGCGATGGTCACCACATCGAAATAGTTGTCCGGGAAGGGCAGCTTCTCGGCATCGGCCTGAACGAACCTGACATTGCCGGCCACACCCTTGTCCAGCAGCTTGTCGCGGCCGACCTTGAGCATCGAGGCATTGATATCGGCCAGCACCACTTCGCCGGTGGGTCCGACGATGCGCGAGAACTGCCGTGTCAGGTCGCCGGTGCCGCCGGCGATGTCGAGGATGCGATTGCCGTGGCGGGCGCCGGACAGCTCGATGGTGAAGCGCTTCCACAGCCGATGCACGCCGCCCGACATCAGGTCGTTCATCAGGTCGTACTTGGCGGCCACGGAGTGGAACACCTCGGCCACCTTCTGCGCCTTCTGGCTTTCCGGCACGTTCTTGTAGCCGAAATGGGTGGTCGGTTCTGCGTCATGCGCTTTGCGAGGGTCGGTCATGTCACTTTCGCCGGGAAGAATGTGCCCGGCATTCTAAACCTAAAAAGCCGGCTGATAAGCGTCGAGCTGCCGACGGCTGGCAAAAGGACTAGCGGCGACATGTCGCAGTTCGCCGTGTCATGGCGCGGGCTGTGGCTGCCCGGTGTGGGTGCGAGCGCTATGGCCGTTGGCGGCAGGGTATTGACCGGCCGCGCCGTCTGTCGGCGCTTTGCTATAGTGCGCGCCTTTTCGGGCAGCCAGGAGTCGTCATGGCCCAGATCATCGTCGAACGTTCCCACAATCTCGGCCGCGAGGCCGCGCGTGAAAAGGCCGACGAACTGGCCGCGCGATTGGCTCGCGAGTTCGGCGTGAGCTGCCAATGGCAGGGCGATGTGCTGGCGGTCAGGCGCAGCGGTGCGGACGGGCGCATCGAAGTCTACGAGGACAGCGTCAAGGTGCTGCTCAACCTCGGTCTGCTGCTCTCGGCCATGGGCAGCAGTATCCAGGGCCAGATCGAGCGGGCACTGGACAAGGCGCTGGCCTGAGGCAGCTGGCCTTCAGCCTATCGGTCGCAATAAGGTGCGCGGAACGTAGGGTGGCTGTCGATTTTTACATCCGCGGCCGCGGAGCATCGACGCTGTTCGGTGGATCGATGAAGCGTGATCCACCCTACGGTTTCCCTTTCAGAGCATCAGCTTGACCACCGACTCATCGGGGTCGCGGGACTTGCCGGCGGCCGCCAGTGCCGCGAGATAGGCGTCCCATAGCGCCTGCTGATTCAGCGCCAGGCGTTCGAGGTAGTCCCAGGTGTAGAGGCCGCTGTCGTGGCCGTCGCTGAAGGTCAGCTTCAGGGCGTACTGGCCGGCCGGCTCGATCTGCTCCAGCGCGACCTTCAGCTTGCCGGTCTGCAGCACCGGGTTGCCGTGGCCCTGGACTTCCGCCGATGGCGAATGCACGCGCAGGAACTCGGCGGGCAGCACGTAGCGCTCGTCGGCGCCGTATTCCAGTTCCAGCGTTCTGGACGCCTTGTGCAGTTTGATTGCAGTGGGGATGCGCATGCGACGCTCCGGAAAAATCGGCCGTGGCAATGGCCACGGCCGTGACGGTCAGAGAATGTAGCGCGACAGGTCTTCGTCCTGAGCCAGTTCGCCGAGGTGCTCGTTGACGTAGGCGGCGTCGATGCGGATTGGTTCGCCCTGCTGCTTGCCGGCCAGGTCGGCGGCGCTGAAGGAGACCTCCTCCAGCAGGCGCTCGAGCAGGGTGTGCAGGCGCCGGGCACCGATGTTCTCGGTCTTCTCGTTGACCTGCCAGGCGATCTCGGCGATGCGCTTGATGCCGTCCTCGAGAAACTCGATGTGCAGCCCTTCGGTCTTCAGCAGCTCGCGGTACTGCTCGGTGAGCGCCGCATGCGGCTCGGTGAGGATGCGCTCGAAATCCTGCGGTGACAGCGCCTTGAGCTCCACGCGGATCGGCAGGCGACCCTGCAGTTCCGGCACCAGGTCGCTGGGCTTGGACAGGTGGAAGGCGCCGGAGGCGATGAAGAGGATATGGTCGGTCTTGACCATGCCCAGCTTGGTATTGACCGTGCTGCCCTCGATCAGCGGCAGCAGATCACGCTGCACCCCTTCGCGGGAAACGTCGGCGCCACCGGTGTTGCCGCGCTTGGCGACCTTGTCGATCTCGTCGATGAAAACGATGCCGTTCTGCTCCACCGCCTCCAGGGCACGGGCCTTGAGGTCTTCTTCGTTGACCAGGCGCGCGGCTTCCTCGTCGCGAATGAGCTTGAAGGCTTCCTTGATCTTCAGCTTGCGGCTCTTCTTCTTGCCCTTGCCCATATTGGCGAAGAGGTTCTGCAGCTGGTTGGTCATTTCCTCCATGCCGGGCGGGGCCATGATTTCCACCCCGGCCGGGCTCTCGGCGACCTCGATGTCGATTTCCTTGTCGTCCAGCTGGCCTTCGCGCAGGCGCTTGCGGAACAGCTGACGGGTGTTGGAATCACCGCTCTGCACCGGTTCCTCGGAGAAGCCCACCGGCCGGGCCGGCGGCAGCAGCGCATCGAGAATGCGTTCTTCGGCGGCGTCTTCGGCGCGGTGGCGCATCTTGTGCACCTCCTGCTCGCGCAGCATCTTCAGCGCCGCGTCGGCCAGGTCGCGGATGATCGACTCGACGTCGCGGCCGACATAGCCGACCTCGGTGAACTTGGTCGCTTCCACCTTCAGGAATGGTGCGTTGGCCAGCTTGGCCAGGCGGCGGGCAATTTCGGTCTTGCCGACGCCGGTGGGGCCGATCATCAGGATGTTCTTCGGCGTGACTTCCTGGCGCAGCTCGGCCGGCAGCTGCATGCGCCGCCAGCGGTTGCGCAGGGCGATGGCCACGGCGCGCTTGGCGTCGTCCTGGCCGATGATGTGGCGGTTGAGTTCGTGGACGATCTCGCGGGGCGTCATGGACATGGTGCGGTACTCCGGAACGACAGGCGATCAGATCGCGCTGTCGAGCTCCTCGATGGTCAGGTTCTGATTTGTGAACACGCAGATGCTGCCGGCGATGTTCAGCGCCGTCTCGGCGATTTCCTGGGCCGACATGTCGGCGCCGGCCTTGAGCAGCAGGGCCTTGGCCGCGGCCTGGGCGAAGCCGCCGCCGGAGCCCATGGCGATCAGATCGTCTTCGGGCTGCACCACATCGCCGTTGCCGGTGATGATCAGCGAGGCGTCCTTGTTGGCCACGGCGAGCATGGCTTCCAGGCGGCTCAGGGAGCGGTCGGTGCGCCAGTCCTTGGCCAGCTCGACGGCGGCGCGCACCAGATGGCCCTGGTGCTTCTCCAGTTGACCTTCGAAGCGCTCGAAGAGGGTAAAGGCATCGGCGGTGGCGCCGGCGAAGCCGGCCAGGACCTGGCCGTGATAGAGACGGCGGACCTTCTTGGCGTTGCCTTTCATGACGGTGTTGCCGAGGGAAACCTGGCCGTCGCCGCCCATGACGACTTTGCCGTTGCGGCGCACTGAAACGATGGTGGTCAAGGGAAAATCTCCACACTGCGGGGCGATGAATGCCCGAATGCGGTTGATATGGGGGACTGCTGCCGGCTTTTCAACAGCTGTCGGCGAGGTTCACCTGCAATCGCGGTTCTGCGCGAGGCGCTCAGTCAGGCCGGGGTGGTTCGCTGCGTTGCGGGCGACGGGGCTGGCGCGGCACGTCGCCGGCGACCGCGGCTGCGGTCATCTTGCGCAGCCCGACCGGAATCGACTTGGCCGCCGGCACCTCGCCAGCTTGTCCGTTTACGACGGGCCGAGGCCGGAATGTTCACGGCCCTTTGTCACCAGGCGGTGCGATTCACTCCATGGCGAAGCCGTGCTGGCGCCAGGCCTCGTACACCGCGACGGCCACGGTGTTGGACAGGTTCAGGCTGCGGCTGTCGTGACGCATCGGCAGGCGCAAGCGCTGCTCGTTGGGCAGGGCATCGCGGATCTCTGGCGGCAGGCCGCGGCTTTCGGGGCCGAACAGCAGGGCGTCGCCGCGCCGGTAACGCACCTCGTGGAAGGGCTGCGAGCCCTTGGTGGTGAAGGCGAACAACCGCGGGCCGTCCGGGTTGGCGGCGTCGATGCCGATCCGCGCGAGGCAGCTCGGCAGGTCGGCGTGGCGCTCCAGCGTGGCATATTCGTGATAATCCAGGCCGGCACGGCGCAGGCGTTTGTCGTCCAGCTCGTAACCCAGCGGCTCGATCAGGTGCAGGTGGCAGCCGGTATTGGCGCAGAGCCTGATAATGTTGCCGGTATTGGGCGGTATTTCCGGTTGGAACAGGATCACGTGAAACATGCGCAGCACCGAGGTTGAGGATCGGCGGCATTCTACCGGGGAGCAGGATCCGATGCCGCGGCTGCGGCGGCGCTTTTTCGGCTCGCTGGTGCTGATCGGTCTGCTGATCGGGCTGATGATCGGCCGGCTTACCGCGCCGGGGCCGGTGCAACTAGAACTGGTGCAGGTGCAGCCGCAAGGCCTTTCGCTGCAGTTCGACCGCGAGCCCGAGGTGTATGACGAGCACCTCGAAGGGGCGTTCGCCCTGTTGTTCCAGGCCGATGGTGAGCCGCAGTCCGGGCAGCTGCAGATCGACGGCATGCCGGTGGCCTGGCGCGTGCAGCAGACCGAGAAGGGCCTGCTGTTGCATCTGGTGGCGGCGCGGCGGCTGCAGGGGCAGTGGCAGGGCGCGCGCGGCGACGGCGGCTGGCAGGTGCAGGTCAGCGTGTCGCCCTGGCGGCCATGATGGATTCGCACATGGCTGGTGCGTCAGAAAGAAGAACCCCGCCAGTGGCGGGGTTCTTTTTCGCAGGCCGGATCAGCGTCTGATCAGCTGTCGTCGCCGTCGTCGTCATCGCTGCCATCGACGCGCATGCCCAGCTCCTTGATCTTGCGCGTCAGGGTGTTGCGACCCCAGCCGAGCAGCAGCGCGGCGTCGCGGCGGCGGCCGGCGGTGTGCTTGAGCGCGGTCTCGATCATGATGCGCTCGAAGGCCGGCACCGCCTCGTCGAGCAGGTTGCTCTGGCCGCGCGCCAGGGCCTGATCGGACCAGTTGCGCAGCGCCTGTTCCCAGTTGTGCGCCGGCTGCGCCTCGGCCTGCTGGTTGAGCAGCTCGGGCGGCAGGTCGTCGACATGCACTTCGCGTCCGGACGCCATGACCGTGATCCAGCGGCAGGTGTTCTCCAGCTGGCGCACGTTGCCCGGCCAGGGCAGGTGCTGCAGGTATTCCTTGGTTTCCGGCTTGAGCACCTTGGTCTCCACCGACAGTTCCTGCGCGGCGCTGGCGAGGAAGTGCTCGGCGAGTGCCGGGATGTCCTCGCGGCGATCAGACAGGCGCGGAATGTGGATGCGGATGACGTTCAGGCGGTGGAACAGGTCTTCGCGGAACTTGCCGGCCTGCACCAGGGTTTCCAGGTCCTGGTGCGTCGCGGCGATGATGCGCACATCGACCCGCACCGGCGTGTGGCCGCCGACCCGGTAGAACTCGCCATCGGCCAGCACGCGCAGCAGGCGGGTCTGGGTGTCCGCCGGCATGTCGCCGATCTCGTCGAGGAACAGGGTGCCGCCGTCGGCCTGCTCGAAGCGGCCGCGGCGCTGGTTGGCCGCACCGGTGAAGGCACCTTTCTCGTGACCGAACAGCTCGGATTCCATCAGATCCTTGGGGATCGCCGCCATGTTCAGCGCGATGAACGGCGATGCCGAGCGTGGGCTGTGGCGGTGCAGCGCATGGGCCACCAGCTCCTTGCCGGTACCCGACTCGCCATTGATCAGCACGGTGATGTTGGAATGGCTGAGGCGACCGATGGCGCGGAACACCTCCTGCATCGCCGGTGCCTCGCCGATGATCTCCGGCGTGTGATGACGATTGGCCGGCTGCTGCTGGTTCTGCTGCTCCTGGGCGTGCTGGTTGGCGCGCTTGACCAGCGACACGGCGTCGTCGACGTCGAACGGCTTGGGCAGGTATTCGAAGGCGCCGCCCTGGTAGGAGGCCACCGCGCTGTCCAGGTCGGAGTGCGCGGTCATGATGATCACCGGCAGGCGCGGGTACTGCTCGCGGATCTGCGAGAGCATGTCCAGGCCGCTGAGGCCGGGCATGCGGATGTCGGAGATGATCACATCCGGCTGCTGGCGGGCGAGGCGGGCCAGCACGCTGTCAGCGCTGTCGAAGCTCTGCGTGGCCATGCCTTCCTGTTGCAGGGCCTTTTCCAGGACCCAGCGGATGGAGCGGTCGTCGTCGACGATCCAGACGTTTTCGCTTCGGCTCATGCTGATGTGGCTCCTTGTTCCAGCGGTAGGAAGATCGAGAACACGGTGTGGCCGGGATGGCTCTCGCATTCGATCAATCCCTGGTGCTGACTGATGATGTTCTGGGTGATGGCAAGGCCCAGCCCGGTTCCGTCCGGGCGACCGCTGACCATCGGATAGAAGAGCGTGTTCTGCAGCTCGGCGGGGATGCCCGGGCCGTTGTCGATGATCTCGATGCGCGCCACCAGGCGATGGCGGATATGGCCGATGGTGAACTGGCGCAGCGTGCGGGTGCGCAGGGTCAGGCGGCCGAGGCCCAGCTCGTTCTGTCCGGCCAGTGCCTGCATGGCGTTGCGCATGATATTGAGCACCGCCTGGATCATCTGTTCGCGGTCCATCAGGACCTCGGGAATGCTCGGGTCATAGTCGCGCACCAAAATGATGCTTCCCTGGCATTCCGCCTCGATCAGGCTGGCCACATGTTCGAGCACTTCGTGGATATTGGTCATCGCCAGCGACGGCAGCTTGTTCGAGCCGAGCATGCGGTCGACCAGATTACGCAGACGGTCGGCCTCCTCGATGATGACCTCAGTGTAGTCCTTCAGATGTTCTTCCGGCAGCTCGCGGGCCAGCAGCTGTGCCGCGCCGCGGATGCCACCTAGCGGATTCTTGATCTCGTGGGCCAGGCCGCGCACCAGCATCTTGGTGGTTTCCTGCTTGGACAGCTGGGCCTCTTCCTTGGTGATGCGCAGCAGCCGGTCGCGCGGCAGCACTTCCAGTAACAGCATGGTCTCCTGGCGCGTCAGCACCGGGGTCACCGCGTAGTCGACGGTCAGCGACTGGCCGGTGGCGGAGGTCAGGGTGGCTTCGCGCTTGGTGAACGGGTGGGCTTCTTCCACAGCCTGGCGCAATGCCGCCAGGGCTTCCGGCGATTCGGTGAACAGTTCGCTGATGAATTGCCCATGGCTGCGCTGACCGCTGACGGCCAGCAGCATTTCGGCCGCCGGGTTCATGTACTCCAGGCGCAAGCGCGAGTTGAGCAGCAGCGTCGCGGTGGTCAGGTTCTCGATCAGCAGGCGTTGCAGGGCTTCGTTGATCATGACTGGTCTGCATCCGGAGGTTCGTGCAGGAAATGCAAGAACCAAACCAAGCGCGCCATTGCGGCGCGGATCGGCCTGATGCTGCAGCCCTACGGGCTGTCCGGTGACCCAAATTGGTGACGAGCGATCGGCTCGTTCATTGGGCGCACCAAACAGGTGCACTCAATGATCATAGAAAGGGCACGAAGGGAATGTCGCGTTTTTCTACCGGTTTGTCCTTCAGCGGGCATTCCGGGCGCACGCCGTAATCGGCCTTCTTGCACGGGTTGACCATGCGTCGCTGGGCCAGAGAGGTGCGAAGCAGGTGAAAGGACCGGATCGCACTGCGTTGCAGTTCGCGTTCCTGCTCATCGATCACCGCCACTGCCAGCTGGTGTGTGCCGCGATCGACATTGCTCAGCTCGAATTCCGCCTGCTCGGCTGGCGCACCGAACGGTTGTCCGTCGAGCAGCACCTGATAAGCGTGCCCGGGTTGCAGCGCAGGCTCGGCTTGCAGGGTGACGTTGACCGTGCCCGCATTGTTGCGGATCGCCTCGTCCTCGGTCGGACTGATGATGTGCAGCCGATAGTCGACGGGTGTTGCTTTCACCGCTGGCCCGGCGGTCGGTGCGGCCTGCACGGGAGGCGCAGGCATGCTGTTCGATGGTTTTAGCCGTACCTCCTCCGCCATCTGGCCGGCCGGGCGATCGGTAAAGACCCGATTGCCCTCCGCATCTATGTAGGAATAGACGCCGGCGAGAGCCGGCAGCGCACTGGCGAGCAGCAGGATGGCAGCTGCCTGGCGAACGATTCTCAAGGCGCAGGCCTCGCCGGCTTCGGCCGCAACGCCGGGCTCGAGGTATGCACACGCTGCACCGTGAACCGCTCCGGCTGGCTGCGCTGAATGACCCGCTCGCCGCTCAATATCTCGACATGCAGGCGGTGTTCGCCGCGTTCGACATTGTTCAGTTGCAGGGACGTGGCCGCGCTGGCGGCGGCCTGAGGGATGCCATCGAGTACGAAGCGCAGGCTGTGGCTGGGTTGCAGCGGCGGCTCCAGCACAGCGCTGACGACGAAGCTGCCGTTGTTGGCGCGCAGCGCCTCATCATCGGGAATTCCGGCTACCTGCAACGTCTGGTAGGGCGCCTGCTGCGTCTGCTGGCTGTCCGGCAATGGCGGTGGCGGCTCGGGCGTACGGATATTGACGGTATTGGCCGGTGGCAGATCCACCGTATCGGCCTGCACGCCTTCCGGCGGTTGGTTGGTGAACACCGTGTTGCCTTGCTCGTCGGTGTACTTGTAGATCTCGGCGAAGGCCGGGACGCTGAGGATGAACAGCAGGCTGAACAGGGCGCTACGCATGGGTGGCTCCGCAGGAGGTGGACCGTCGAAGCCTTGCACTGCAACGGCCTTCAGGCAAGCACGATCGCTGCGATTTGCGAGGCGTGACAAGCTGCATGGATCGCAGTCGCCGGGCAGAAACGAAGAAGGCCACCCGAGGGTGGCCTTCCTGTCACGCGAACTGGATCAGACGCTGTAGTACAGGTCGTATTCCAGCGGGTGCACGAAGGTGCGCACCTTGATTTCTTCCTCGGACTTCAGCTCGATGTAGGCATCGATGAACTCGTCGGAGAACACGCCGCCCTTGGTCAGGAACGCGCGGCCCTTGTCCAGCTCTTCCAGGGCTTCCTTCAGGCTGCCGCAGACCTGCGGGATCAGCTTGCCTTCTTCCGGCGGCAGATCGTACAGGTTCTTGTCGGCGGCATCGCCAGGATGGATCTTGTTCTGGATGCCATCCAGGCCAGCCATCAGCAGTGCAGCGAAGCATAGGTACGGGTTGGCAGCCGGGTCCGGGAAGCGCGCTTCGATACGACGGGCTTTCGGGCTGGAAACGTACGGAATACGGATCGAGGCCGAGCGGTTGCGCGCCGAGTAGGCCAGCATGACCGGTGCTTCGAAGCCCGGGACCAGACGCTTGTAGGAGTTGGTCGACGGGTTGGTGAAGCCGTTCAGCGCCTTGCCGTGCTTGATGATGCCGCCGATGAAGTACAGAGCGGTCTCGGACAGGCCGGCATAGCCTTCGCCAGCGAAGGTGTTCTTGCCGTCCTTGGAGATCGACATGTGCACGTGCATGCCCGAGCCGTTGTCGCCGTAAAGCGGCTTCGGCATAAAGGTCGCGGTCTTGCCGTAGGCGTCAGCGACGTTGTGTACGCAGTACTTCAGGGTCTGAACTTCGTCAGCCTTGGCGACCAGGGTGTTGAACTTCACGCCGATTTCGTTCTGACCGGCAGTGGCCACTTCGTGGTGGTGCACTTCGACGACCAGGCCCATCTCTTCCATGGCGTTGCACATGGCGGTACGGATTTCGTGGTCGTGGTCGCACGGCGGAACCGGGAAGTAACCGCCCTTGACGGCCGGGCGATGGCCCTTGTTGCCGCCTTCGACGTCCTGGTCGGTCATCCAGGAGCCCTGCTCGGAGTAGATCTTGAACATCGAGCCGGAGATGTCCGACTTGAACTTGACCTGGTCGAAGATGAAGAACTCCGGCTCCGGGCCAACGAATACGGTGTCACCGATGCCGGTGGACTTGAGGAATTCCTCGGCGCGCTTGGCGATGGAGCGCGGGTCGCGGTCGTAGCCCTGCATGGTGCTCGGCTCGACGATGTCGCAGACCAGGATCAGGGTCGGCTCTTCGGTGAACGGATCGAGCACAGCGGTCTCGTCGACCGGCATCAGGATCATGTCGGAGGCTTCGATGCCTTTCCAGCCATGGATGGACGAACCGTCGAACATCTTGCCGTGCTCGAAGAAGTCTTCATCCTGGGCATCACGAGCCGGGACGGTGACGTGGTGCTGCTTGCCTTTGGTATCGGTGAAGCGCAGATCAATCCACTTCACATCGTAATCTTTGATCAGTTGAAGCGACTTCGACATGGTGTTCTCCAAGTGGTGGAAGCGTGACAGTGAGCTTCCGAATCAGGGTGAAGCCGGGCGGCGATGTTCCGCCAAGGCGACCTGCCTCACAAGAGAGCAAATTGCATGCCAGTGCTCCGTCTTGGGACTGCAGGCCCGCAACAGCGCTGCCGCAGCCTTTGGCCGTGCTAAATGCTAGCTGTCACGGCCGAAGCGTGCGCGTTAATGGTGCGAACGGTCGTGGCTGCGCATCGTTTTGGTGCGCGGCGCCCGGCCTCAAAGAAAGCGATTAAATCTTGAGCAGTTTCCGCTATACTCCGCGCCCCTCTTTTCCAGCCATACCGGCACCCGCGCTGTTTCCATGAAGCTGATCGTCAAGGTTTTTCCCGAAATCACCATCAAGAGCCCGCCGGTGCGCAAGGGCTTCATTCGCCAGTTGGCGAAGAACATCCGCACCGTGCTGCGCGAGCTCGACCCCGAGGTGCGGGTCGAAGGCGTGTGGGACAACATCGAGGTGGAAACCGCGCTCAGCGAATCGAAGCCGCTGCGCGAGATGATCGAGCGCCTGCGCTGCACGCCCGGCATCGCCCATTGCCTGGAGGTCCACGAGTACCCGCTGGGCGATCTCGACGACATCGTCGCCAAGTGCAAGGCACACTACGCCGAGCGCCTGCCGGGCAAGATCTTCGCGGTGCGCTGCAAGCGCGCCGGCAAGCACCCGTTCAGCTCCATGGACGTCGAACGGCATGTCGGCAGCCAGCTGCGCCAGCAGTGCGGTGCCGCCGGCATTTCGCTGAAGGCGCCGGAAGTCGAAGTGCGCATGGAAATTCGCGACCAGCGCCTGTTCGTCGTCCACGAGCAGCACGACGGCATCGGCGGCTATCCCCTGGGTGCGCTGGAACAGACCCTGGTGCTGATGTCCGGGGGGTTCGACTCCACCGTCGCCGCCTATCAGATGATGCGCCGCGGGCTGATGACGCATTTCTGCTTCTTCAACCTCGGTGGCCGCGCCCATGAGCTGGGCGTGATGGAAGTCGCCCACTATCTATGGAAGAAGTACGGCAGCTCGCACCGCGTGCTGTTCATCAGCGTGCCGTTCGAGGAAGTGGTCGGCGAGATCCTGCAGAAGGTCGACAACAGCCAGATGGGCGTGGTGTTGAAGCGCATGATGCTGCGCGCCTCGACCGAGATCGCCGAGCGCCTGCACATCGACGCACTGGTCACCGGCGAGGCGATCTCCCAGGTCTCCAGCCAGACCCTGCCGAACCTCTCGGTGATCGATTCGGCCACCGACATGCTGGTGCTGCGCCCGCTGATCGCCAGCCACAAGCAGGACATCATCGACACCGCCTTCGAGATCGGCACCGCCGAGTTCGCCAAGAACATGCCCGAATACTGCGGCGTGATCTCGAAGAACCCGACCACCCGCGCCAAGCGCTATCGCGTCGAGCACGAGGAAAAGCAGTTCGACATGGCCATCCTCGAGCGCGCCCTGGCCAGTGCCCGCCAGGTGCCGATCGACCGGGTGATCGACGAGTTGGGCGAAGACATCAAGGTCGAGGAGGTCAGCGAGGCGACGGCCGGCCAGGTCATCCTCGACATTCGTCACCCCGACGCCGCCGAGGACGAACCCCTCGAACTGTCCGGCATCGAAGTTCAGACCTTGCCGTTCTACGCGCTGAACAACCGTTTCAAGGAACTGGATGAAAACCGCCAGTACCTGCTGTATTGCGACAAAGGTGTCATGAGCCGCCTGCATGCTCACCATCTGCTGAGCGAGGGGCATGTGAATGTTCGCGTCTATCGTCCGGCCTGACGCATCGGTGAAACAGCCGGGGCTGTTGGGTGGCAGCATTCGCCACCGCCCTCCCGACCGCTGCTGATCGCAAGGCCCAGTCGTTACAACTCGGACAGCCTGACGTCGTCCGGACAATTCCCAGCTTCGAGCCCGAGTTCGAAGCTATCTACAGAGAAACGAATCAGTGATCGAGAATCTTCGCAACATCGCCATCATCGCCCACGTCGACCATGGCAAGACCACCCTCGTCGACAAGCTGCTGCGCCTGTCCGGCACCCTCGACCGCAAAGAAGCGGAAAACGAGCGCGTGATGGACTCCAACGACCAGGAAAAGGAACGCGGCATCACCATCCTGGCCAAGAACACCGCGCTGAAGTGGAACGGCTACAACATCAACATCGTCGACACCCCCGGCCACGCCGACTTCGGCGGTGAGGTCGAGCGCGTGATGAGCATGGTCGACTCCGTGCTGCTGGTGGTCGACGCCCAGGACGGCCCCATGCCGCAGACCCGCTTCGTGACCCAGAAGGCGTTCAAGGCCGGCCTGCGTCCGATCGTCGTGGTGAACAAGATCGACCGCCCGGGCGCGCGTCCGGACTGGGTCATCGACCAGATCTTCGACCTGTTCGATAACCTCGGTGCCAGCGACGAGCAGCTGGACTTCCCGATCGTCTACGCCAGCGCCCTGAACGGCATCGCCGGCATGGACCACGAGAACATGGACGACAACATGGATGCCCTGTTCCAGGCCATCATCGACCACGTTCCGGCGCCCAAGGTGGACGTCGACGGCCCGTTCCAGATGCAGATCTCGCAGCTGGACTACAACAGCTTCCTTGGCGTTATCGGTATCGGCCGCATCGCTCGCGGCACCGTGAAGACCAACACCCCGGTGACTGCCATTGGCGCCGACGGCAAGAAGCGCAACGGTCGTGTTCTGAAGATCATGGGCCACTCCGGCCTGCAGCGGGTTGAGGTGGCCGAAGCCACCGCCGGCGACATCGTCTGCGTGTCCGGCATGGACGAGCTGTACATCTCCGACACCCTCTGCGACCAGAGCGCCGTCGAGGCGCTGCCGCCGCTGACCGTCGACCAGCCGACCGTTTCCATGACCTTCCAGGTCAACGACTCGCCGTTCGCCGGCAAGGAAGGCAAGTTCGTCACCAGCCGCAACATCAAGGACCGTCTGGACAAGGAGCTGCTGCACAACGTGGCGCTGCGCGTCGAGCAGGGCGACAGCCCGGAGAAGTTCAAGGTCTCCGGCCGTGGTGAGCTGCACCTGTCGGTACTGATCGAAACCATGCGCCGTGAAGGCTTCGAGCTGGCCGTCGGCCGTCCGGAAGTGGTGATCATCGAGAACGAGGCCGGCGAGAAGCAGGAGCCCTACGAGAACGTCACCATCGACATCGAAGAGCAGCACCAGGGGCCGGTGATGGAGCAGATGGGCCTGCGTAAGGGCGATCTGACCAACATGATTCCCGACGGCAAGGGCCGCATCCGCCTGGAGTACACCATCCCGGCGCGCGGTCTGATCGGCTTCCGCAACAACTTCCTGACCCTGACCTCGGGCACCGGCATCCTGACCTCGACCTTCAGCCACTACGGCCCGATCAAGGCCGGCGAAGTCACCAACCGCCAGAACGGCGTGCTGGTCTCCATGGCCACCGGTACCGCGCTGACCTACTCGCTGGAAACCCTGCAGGCCCGCGGCAAGCTGTTCCTCGAGCCCGGCCAGGACATCTACGAAGGCCAGCTGTGCGGCATCAACAGCCGTGACAACGACCTGGTGATCAACCCCACCAAGGGCAAGAAGCTCGACAACATGCGCGCTTCCGGCAAGGACGAGGTCATCGCGCTGGTTCCGCCGATCAAGTTCACTCTCGAGCAGGCGCTGGAGTTCATCGCCGACGACGAGCTGGTGGAAGTGACGCCGAAATCGATCCGCCTGCGCAAGAAGATGCTCAACGAGAACGACCGCAAGCGCTACGAGCGCGCCAAGGTCTAACACTCGTTGCGAGACAACAGAAAGGCGCCTTCGGGCGCCTTTTTGCTGTCTGCTGATTGCCAAGTCGACCTGCTCCGGCGTGCCGAGCATGCAGCGAGCGGCCTGCCAAAATTCTACAAGACCTCTACAAGTCTCGCCCTTGAGCCTGCGAGAGCACGCCTTGCTGGCAGGTATGTCCAGATTCAGCCCGCTTTCGCTCGACATTCCGTCGATAAAAAACTTGTACAGGTAGTGTCATAGCGACATTATCATGTACAAGTTTTGCATCGCTTCGTGTATCGCTCGAAGCACCAACGACTGGCTGATGGGCTGCCGCGCAGCCTCGCAAGGAGAGTTCGATGAACAAGCAGATGTCGGTATCCATGCGCCTGGCCCTGGGGTTTCTGGTGATCCTGGCGCTGATGGTGGTGGTCGCCGTGGTCAGGCGCTCAAAGTCGACATCATCGACCGCAGCATGAGCCAGATCAGCTCGCAGGCCGGCCTCAAGCAGCGCTATGCGATCAACTTTCGCGGCAGCGTGCACGACCGTGCGATCGCCGTGCGCGATGCCGTCAGTGCGGCTGATCCCGCGTTTGCCCGTGAGCAGGTGGCGGAGATCGAGCGACTGGCGCAGCTGTACGCCGACTCGGCGGCGCCGATGAAGACGATGCTCGCGCAGCCCTCCGCCGATACCGTGGAAAAGCAGCTGATGCTGCAGATCGAGACCATCGAGGCGAAGACCAACGCGCTGACCCAGCAGGTGGTCGAGCTGCGCTTCAGCGAGGGCTCGGAGCGTGCCTACGACTTTCTCCTGGAAAACGTCGCCGGCGCCTATACCGAATGGTTGCGGCTGATCAACGCATTCATCGATCACCAGGAATCGAGCATCAATCAGGACGTGACCGTGGTCCGCGAGACCGCCAGCGGCTTCCTCGCGCTCATCGTCGCGGTGACCGGCGTGGCGGTTCTGCTGGGCGTGGCCATCGCCGTGGTGATCATCCGCAAGCTGCGTTCGACCCTCGGTGCCGAGCCGGACGAGGTAGCCCGTGTGATCGGCAACCTGGCCAATGGCGATCTCGGCCAGGTAATCGTCACCCCGTACCCGGACAGCGTCATGGGGGCGACCGCGAAGATGGCCAGCCGCCTCACCGCGATCATTGCCGAGGTGCGCGCTGCCGCCGATGGCGTCGGCGTCGCCTCGGGTGAGTTGCGTACCTCCTCGGCGAACAGCAACCCGCAGATCCAGCACCAGTCGGCCGAGGCCGAACAGGTCGCCACGGCGATCAACCAGATGGCCACGACGGTGAACGAGGTGGCGAGCTTCGCCGCCCGTGCCGCCGCTGCGGCGAAGAGCGCCGACGAGCAGGTCGAGACCGGTACGCGAATCGTCGGCGAGACGGCCATTTCCATCCATAACCTGGCCAAGGTGCTGGAAAGCGCGACCGAAACCTTCAACCAGGTCTCGGCGCAAAGCGGCGATATCGAAAAGATCCTGCAGGTCATCAGCGCCATCGCCGAGCAGACCAACCTGCTCGCGCTCAACGCCGCCATCGAGGCGGCGCGCGCCGGCGAACATGGTCGCGGCTTCGCAGTGGTGGCCGACGAGGTGCGCTCGCTGGCCAACCGTACGCAGCTGTCATCGAGCGAAATCAGCGAGATGATCGCCTCGCTGCAGGCCGGAGCCGGCAGGGCCGTGGAGGTGATGCAGTCGAGCAAGCTGCTGGCGCAGCAGACTGTCGAGCAGACGCTGCAGGCGGAAAATGCGCTGACCAAGATTCGCCAGGAAGTGGGTTCGATCAACGAGATGAACGCGCAGATCGCGACCGCATCCGAGGAGCAGAGCGCGGTGGCCGAAGAGGTCAATCAGAGCGTCACGCGCATCCATGATTCGACCGTCGCCAGTTCGGCCGCCTCGAATCAGGTAGCGTCGTCGAGCCAGGACCTGACCATGCTGGCCGAGGAGCTGAATCGCAAGGTCAACTACTTCCGCATCTGACCCCGTGCGCCGCACGGACGAACAGCCCCTGCCAAAATACCTGGGTGTTGTACGCGGTCAGGCTTACTGGCGAACCCAGGTCTGGCTGCGGCCCAGCGCCTCGATGCCGATGTAGCCGCGCACTTCCAGCTTGTCGCCGCCATCCAGCAGGCGGGCCTTGGAGCGATAGGTCTTGCCCTTGGCCGGGTCGAGGATGGTGCCGTCGCTCCAGGCCTGCTCGCCGTCCGGCTTGAGGTCCCAGAGGATGGTCATGCCGGTGATGGGCTGATCCTTGCGCTCGCCTTCGCACTCGCTGCAGAGCGGGTTCGGCCCGTGCTCCGATTGCAGAATCTGCGCCACCTTGCCGGTCAGCGTGCCATCGGCGGCCTGCTGGATCTCGACGATGGACTTGGGCTTGCCGGTCTCGTCGTCGATGGTCTGCCAGCGCCCGGCAGGCGATTCGGCAGCTGAGGCCAGCGAGGGGAGCGAGAGCGGCAGGGCCAGCAACAGGGCATTGAACAGTGGGCGCATGGTTTCTCCAGTGATCAGAAGGGCGCCGCCGACTCTACCACCGGCAATTGCGCCCCGTTGCCCCTGGCCGCCTGACCGGTCGGTTCTCGTCACATACGCCGTCTCGCTCGTCCTGTTTCCGCTGGATTCGGCGTGGCTGGCGAAACCGATGTCGCTGTCTCGATTGGGCATGTTGCCGATAGACGGCGAGTCGAGCAGCTTGTCCACCCTCTGCCGGGTGATCGCGTGCCCGCCACGAACGTCTGCTTGAAGAGCAGCACCGGCGCATCGAAGAGCTCCATTCGTTGCCAAGGCGCGAGGCGCAGCTGATGTACGTGGCGGCTGTCGTGCGATGGCCACGCTAGCCGCGCTCGACGGCGATTTCGCCGGCGCGGGCGACCAACAGCGTTTCCCGCTGAGCGAACCGTTCGGTTCGGTCAGTGATCTCATCGAGCGTTTGTGCCTATGACAGGCCGGCCATCGCGGCGATGGCAAAGGCCAGACCAATGACGCACCTGCGCCACTGGCAGGCTTGCACACGTCGACGGCCCCTGGTCGCGCCGCTGTTGCCGGTTGCACGCGGGAACAGCGCAATGGGCCTGGACCGATGTCCCAACACGCGTACGGCTAGGTCCCGGTCCGTTCGAATTGCTTCAGCGCCTTGTCGCAGCCCATGCCCGAACCTTCGCCGAAACCGGGTTCGAGCCACGGCAGAATCGCCAGCGGCGGCGCGACGATGGCGCCCAGGACGCTGGCGAGCCCGCGGGCGACCAGCGTGTCGGTGATCACTTCCACTTGCGGATCACGCAAGGTGCCACGCAGTTGGATCGGCGCCTGACCCGATAGCAGGCTGAAGTCTCTGGCGTGGGCGTCGAATGCCAGTTTCAACCGCTCGGTGGCCAGGTCGATCTGGCCGCCCCCGGTCAGGTTGCTGTCTTGGGTGCTGACGAAGAACCGCTCCAGATGCGCAATGCCGGCGTCGGCGTCGAAACGCAGGTAGCCGCAGCTCATGTCGGTAGGTGCGTCGTTGATGAGCGCGGCGATCGAGGCTTCGCCCGCGTTGAGCCCGAGTAGCTCGATCGCGACCTTGTCCAACTGGCCGCCCGACATGGCTAGCTCCAGGCGGCCGTCGGCGCCGGCCGCCATCTCCGCCGCGGACTGCCCGCTGACGGCCAATCGCAGCCCGTTCGAGCAGGTCGCGGGCATTGCCCAACAGGCGATCGGCTGCCATGGGGCGGCGCTCGCCCGTGCGGGTCGGTCGAGGCATCAGGCCCCAGCGGTCGAGGTCCAGCTGGTCGCCTTCGAGGCGGATGGCCACCCTTGGCTCGGAACCGGCCTGCACGCTCGCCGCACCGGTCAGATGGCTGCCGTTGGTACGCAGGTCGATATCGCTCAACGCCCACTGCGAGCCGTCGCGCCGCGTGTTTGCCTGCAGCCTGAGCGGCGGCAGGTCGATCGGCAGCGCATCGAAGGCCATGGCGTCCGACGCAGAGGCCGTCAACCGGCCCTGCAGCTGCTCAAGGCTGGGTAGCGAGGCACTCTGTCCCTCGAACCGCAGTTGCAGAGCGCCAAGCTGGGCGTTCAGCGAGAGGGTATAAGGGGCGTCGGCCGCCAGCGCCCGCGCTGGTGGGTCACCGATGAGCGTCAGGCTGACGGGACGGCCGCGGAATTGGCCGGAACCTTCCACGTTCAGCCGACGCGGACCTTCGTCACTGGGAGGCGTCGCCACCGACAGGTCAAGCTGAAGGTCGAGCTGGGCATCGCGGTAATGGATCTCGCCGTCGCGGATGCGCAAGGGATCGGGGCTGAACGGCAGCGAACCTTGCTCCGGGCCGTCACCCAGCGGCGCGGCCCAGTTCGTTTGACCATCGGCTTGGCGGGCGAGGTGGACTTGAGGTTGAACCAGCTGGAGCGACCGCAGCTGCACGTCACCGGTCAACAGGG
This sequence comes from Stutzerimonas frequens, assembly GCF_024448335.1. Lineage (GTDB taxonomy): Bacteria > Pseudomonadota > Gammaproteobacteria > Pseudomonadales > Pseudomonadaceae > Stutzerimonas > Stutzerimonas frequens. Next base: position 287,672 of record NZ_JAMOHM010000001.1, on the reverse strand, counting down.
CACCGACGCCCAGCCGGGCACGCAACGCGTCGAGCGTCAGCAGCGGCGCGTCGGATGCCCAGTCGGCGTTGGCGATGCGCAGGTCGCGAAGCTGCACGCCCAGCGGCAAGCCCCATTCGATGTCGAATTCGCCGATGGACACCGCGCGCCCGTCCAGGCGCTGGCTCAGCTGGCGCTCGATCAGTTGCCGGGCCCAGGGTGACTCGGCCAGCAGGGCAAGACCGCCCAGCAGAACGAGAATGCCGGCAAGACCGGCCAGCAGCCATGGGGTCGCTTTGGACACCTGTTCCTCCTTCCGGCAAGCCGTATGGGATGGATATCGATGGGTGTCCTATGTGCAACCCCGATAAGCGGGGAGAGGTCGGCCGCTGCGGTTACCGACGGCCGAACGGATCCTGACGCGGTTACTCGCAGCCCCAGCTTGGCGAGGGTCTCTGCAAGGGCACCGGCCACACCGTCGAAGGCGAAGGACTAGACGGGATAGCAGCGCCCGGCTGACTCGCCGGGCCACCAAGCTGGCCGGCACAGCAAGTCGTCATTCCACGGCACCCCGCTAGACTGGCTTCGTCTCCACGAAAACAAGAAGAACGAATGAGTAGCACCGACGGCATAGCACTGGATAGCTGGCGCGCCAGCGCTCGCGAGTTCGATTTTGGCGGCAAGCGCATCCGCTACTGGACGGCTGGCGAAGGCGAGCCGCTGCTGCTGATCCATGGCTTTCCCACCGCCAGCTGGGATTGGCACAAGGTCTGGCAGCCGCTTGCGGCGCGCTATCGGCTGGTTGCCTGCGACATGCTCGGCTTCGGCTATTCGGCCAAGCCGCGCGGGCACGCCTACAGCCTGATCGAGCAGGCCGACCTGCAGCAGGCACTGCTGGCGGAGCTGGGTATCGGCGGTGCGATCCATGTGCTGGCGCATGACTATGGCGACAGCGTGGCTCAGGAGCTGCTGGCGCGGCATTGCGAAGGGCGCATCGCGCTGGCCAGCTGCGTGTTCCTCAATGGCGGGCTGTTCCCGGAAACCCATCATCCGGTGCGGGTGCAGAAGCTGCTGCTCGGCCCGTTCGGCTTCCTGCTGGGCAGGCTGTTCTCGCGGCGTACGCTCGGGGCGACCTTCGGCCGGGTGTTCGGTGCGCAGACGCAGCCGAGCGACGCCGAGCTGGACGATTACTGGCGACTGATCGCCGAGAGCGACGGACCGGCGGTGATGCACCGGCTGATCCGCTACATGCCCGAGCGGGTCAGGCAACGCGAGCGCTGGGTGACAGCCATGCAGCGCTGCAATGTGCCGTTGCGGGTGATCGACGGTGCCGCCGATCCAATCTCGGGTGCACACATGGTGGCCCGCTACCGCGAGCTGATTCCGACGCCCGACACCGTGCTGCTGGAGGGCATCGGCCACTACCCGCAGGTCGAGGCGCCGGAGCGGGTGCTTGAACACTACTTCGACTTTCGTGCGCGTCTTGCTGCTGTAGAGGGTGGCAGTTGAAAAAACGACATCGTGCCCGAGCACCTGCAAGCCGAGGGGGAGAGGTGGCGCGAATTATTGCGGGCCCGCCGTGACCTGACGGGCCAGCGAACTCCTTGGTGCCTGACCGTTCTCACGTAGTAGGACTCAATGGAGAACCCGGATGAAAAGACCAATTTTGGCGTTCGCTGCCCTCGCGTCTGCTCTCCCTGCTCTAGCCGACGACCCGATGGTCGTGACTCGTCTGAATGGCATGAATATGGGGATCGAGGAACTTGGCGTGCCTTCGGCATCCTCTGAACAGGTCGATCTGCGTGGTGTACTGGCGATCAAGGTGACCAACCGCAGCGCGGAGACCGCTTCCTGCCAATTCCATGCTCTGCCTGAGGAAACGGCCATGACGGCTACACCCGCTGCTTCGATCAGCCCGAACGAAGAGGTCGTCATGCAAGTGCCGGGTAAATATTCCGCGGGCGGCCCGATTGCCATGCTCGTCTGCAAGCCAGTAGGCGCAGCGAGTAATTGATTGGGCAGAAGATTCCACCGCCCTGAGCTGGGCTCACCGCCCAGGGGAAGAGGAGAACACCATGAACAGATACTTGCTTGCTTCCATTTCGATGGCCACGCTTTTTCTATCCGTACCGCATGCGGCCGCACAATGGCCGGCAGGTACCCCTCGTGATGACACTGGCTCGCGGGCAAGTCAGATGGGTAAACCGACCCCTCAGGAGAAGCTCGAAACACATCGAAACGAGCAGGGGCAGATCGTCACGGAGGACGGTCGGCCGGTCGAAGGTTTGTCGGACAGCGAATCGGTACCTAATCGAAATCTGCATCGGACCGAACAGGATACGGTGACCGCAGACCCACCTCACCAGTCAGCTACACCAGGCGAGCTTGAGTAACCGTTCGTCAAAGGGGGGCTGCGTTGTATGCCACCGCTACCCGTTGCATGCCGAGCGCGAAGCTGGGACTCGCGCTCAGGCCACATGAAGCGAAACAACCCCGCTCGCATCGCCTGAGCGGGGCATTTCCCGTCGCGTAACGTGCTTAACGCAGCGCTACAGCAACGCTTCACTTCATCATCGCGATCACACGGTTGCGCAGCTCCGGGTCGGTCTGCACGGCTTGGTTGATGGCGTTGTACTCGTCGATGCTGATGTCGTTTTCCTCGATCACGCCGAGCATCTTCTCGTTGGCCTGCTGCTGAAGATCGCGGGCCTTGTCGGCGTCTTCGGTCTGCTGCAGCTTGCCGGTGAATTCCTCGCGGATCTCCATGATCTCGCCGAGCGACTCGGCGAAGCTTTCCAGTTTTTTCTCACCGAACTGCTGGGCCTGTACACCGGCCGCAGGCTGCGCGGTGGGGGCCGGGTTGGCTGATTGCGCCGATGCAAGGGGGGCGGCCAGGCCGAGGAACAGCGAGAGGATTCCGGTGAAGGCGAGACGAGCGTTGTGCTGGGTCATGTTCATTCCTGCTTCGGTTAAAGACGCCTTTAACAGTGCAGCAGCCGTGCCAGGTGCTCACTCTTAACGTAACTGATTGAAATATAAGTAATTGATCGTTTCATCGGGGCGCGCTGGCCGTAGCCAGTGGCCTGCTGTAGTGTGCCGGAATGACACATGTATCAATCTGGCAGCGCCCGGCGAGCTTGCGTGGCGCGCTGTTGCTCAAGGTCATCGTGCCGCTGATGGCGATCATGTTCGGCTTCAGTTCGGTGGTGCTCTGGACGGTCGAGCGCAGCAGCGAACGGCGCCTGCAGGCCGAGGTCGAGCTGGTCGCGCGGGCGGTGCGCCTGCCGCTCAGCGCCAGCCTGGAGAAGAACCACGAGCGCACCCTGCAGCAGGTGCTGGAATCGGTGCTTGGCGTCGGTCGTGTGTATGGCGCCTATGTCTACGACCGTGACGGCAAGCTCGCGGCTTATGCCGGCGCGGTGGAACCGGATCAGGATGAGTCGGCGATCCAGCAGCTCACCGCCGGTGGCGAGCGGACCGGCACCTATCAGCGCATCAATGGCCGCCCGGTGTATTCCTACTTCGTTCCGCTGGAAGAAAGTGGCGGGCAGATCAATGGCCTGCTGCAGGTGACCCGACGCTGGGGTGATTTCGAGCAGGACATCCGCCGCCTGCGGCTGATCGCTGCGGGCCTCGGCAGCTTGCTCGCCGGGGTGGCGCTGGTGGTGATCCTGCTCGGCCATCGCTCCGCGGTGGGCAAGCATCTGCAGCAGCTGGCGCGCAGCATGGAGCGGGTCGCGGCCGGCGAGCGCGAGCATCGAGCGCCGCGCAGCGGGCCGCAGGAGATCGTCGTGCTCTCCGGCGCGCTGAATCAGATGCTCGACAGTATCGCCGCCGCCGAGCGCCAGGTCGCCGAGCAGCAGGCCCGCGAGGAGCAGTTGCAGGCGCGCCTGCGTCAGAGCCAGCAGCTGGCGGCAGTGGGGCGGTTGGCAGCCGGGGTGGCGCATGAGCTGGGCAGCCCGCTCAGCGTGATCGATGGCAAGGCGCAGCGGGTGTTGCGCGACGATGAGCTGGGCGAAACCCACCGCCGCGCGCTGTTGCAGATTCGCCAGCAGGTGGCGCGGCTCAGTGCCATCGTCCGCCAGCTGCTGGATTTCGGCCGCGCCGCCGGCTCGCCGCTGCGCAAGGTGCCCGCCGAGGTGCTGGCGCATTCGGCAGCCGCGGCGGTGGCCGATGAGCTGGCTGCACTGCAGGTTCGGCTGGAGCTGCAGGCACCGGCGCAAACCCTGTACTGCCGGGTCGACCCGCCGCGTTTCGAGCAGGCGCTGACCAATCTGCTGCGCAATGCCGCCCAGGCCAGCCCTGGCGGATTGGTGCGCCTGCGCTGGTGGCGCGATGGTGCCGAATTGATGTTGCAGGTCGAGGACGATGGCCCCGGCATTGCCGAGTCGAACCGCGCGGCGCTGTTCGAGCCGTTCTTCACCACCAAGCCGGTGGGTGAGGGCAGCGGGCTGGGGCTGGCAGTGGCCCATGGCGTGGTCGGCGAGTGCGGCGGACGTATCGAACTGGTCGACGGCGACCTGCCGGGCGCAGCCTTCCGTATCGCATTGCCATTGATCGACGAGGAGGTCGAGCATGACTGAAGTGACGCAGGAGCGGGTGCTGCTGGTCGAGGACGACGACAGCCTGCGCCAGTTGCTGGTCGAGGAGCTGGAAGATCGCGGCCTGCAGGTGCGTGCGCTGGCCAGCGCGGAGGAGGCGGTCGGCTCGCTGGAAAGCTGGGAGCCGGCGCTGGTGGTCAGCGATCTGCGCCTGCCCGGTGCCGATGGCATGGCGCTGTTGCGACGGGTCAAGATGATGCAGGCGGCGCCGGCCTTTCTGGTGATCACCGCGTTCGGCAGCATCCAGCAGGCGGTGGCGGCGCTCAAGGAGGGCGCCGACGAATTCCTCACCAAGCCGCTCGACCTCGAGCACTTCGCCCTGGCGGTGGCCCGGGCGCTGGAGACACGCCGTCTGCGCGACGAGGTGCGGCGCTTCCAGCAGCTGCTCAGCGATGATCGCTTCCACGGCATGCTCGGCCGCAGCCGGGTGATGCGTGGCTTGTTCGACCAGATCCGCCAACTTGCTCGCGCCGAGGGGCCGGTGCTGGTGATCGGTGAGAGCGGCACCGGCAAGGAGCTGGTGGCCAGGGCGGTGCATGCCGAGAGCGAGCGCGCCAAGGGGCCGTTCCTCGCGATCAACTGCGCCGGGTTGCCGGCCGAATTGCTAGAAAGCGAGTTCTTCGGTCACGTCGCCGGTGCCTTCACCGGCGCCAACCGCGCGCACAAGGGGCTGTTCCAGCAGGCTGACGGTGGCACGCTGTTTCTCGACGAGATCGGCGAGATGCCGCTGCCGCTGCAGGCCAAGCTCCTGCGCGTGCTGCAGGAAGGCACGATCCGCCCGGTGGGTGCCGAGCGCGAGCTGAGCGTGGACGTGCGCATCATTGCCGCTAGCAACCGCCCGCTGGAAACCGAGGCGGGGCGCGAGGCCTTCCGCGAGGACCTGTTCTTCCGTCTGGAAACCTTCATCCTGCAGGTGCCGCCGCTGCGTGATCGCGAAGAGGATCTCGAACTGCTGGCGGCCGGTTTCGTCGCCCACTTCGCCGCGCGCAGCGGGCGGCCGGTGCGCGGCATCGCGCCGGCGGCACTGGCGCAGCTGCGGCGCTATCCGTTCCCCGGCAACGTGCGCGAACTGCAGAACGCCATCGAGCGTGCGGTGACCTTCTGCCACGGGCGCAGCATCGAGCTGGAGCACCTGCCCAGCCGCATCGCCGACTATCGTGATGACAAGGCGCGCAGTGCCGGTGCCGAGCTGCTCGCCCAGCTCAGCGACGGTCCACTTTTGCCGACACTGGAAGAGCTGGAACTGCGCTATATCGAACACGTGCTGAAACTGGTGGACGGCAACAAGCGCCGCGCGGCGGCCCTGCTGGGCATCGGCCGGCGCACCCTGTACCGGCGCCTCGGCGAGCGCGAGGACGGTTGATCGGGCTCGCCGCAGGGCGCCCGAAAGCGCACACTGCCGGCCTTTTCTCAGCGAGGAGCGACCATGCTCAACAACGACGTCCTGCGCAGCCTGCGCTACACCCTCAAGGTCAGCGATGCACAGATGGCCGAAATCGCCGCGCTGGGCGGTTGTACGGTAGACGAGGCAGAGGTTCGCGCCTGGCTCGCCCGCGAGGACGAGGACGGCTATCAGGAATGCCCGGACGAGGCGATGGCGCGTTTTCTCGACGGCTTGATCTACTTCAAGCGCGGCAAGGACGAGAGCCGCCCGGCGCCGCCGCTGGAGCTGCCGGTGAGCAACAACCAGATCCTGAAGAAGCTGCGAGTAGCCTTCGAACTGCGCGATGAAGACCTGCAGGCGATCCTGCGGGCCGCCGACCTGCAGCTGTCGAAATCCGAGCTCGGCGCGCTGTTCCGCAAGCCGGGACACAGCAACTACCGGCCCTGCGGTGACCAGCTGCTGCGCAACTTCCTCCAGGGGCTATCGCTGCGCCAGGGCTGAGCTCGCTAAGGCGGGCCTGCAGTGCTTGCGTGGTCGGCATGGACGCTGTGGCGAGGGAGCCCTGAGCGTCGCGTTCGGATCGCTTGCCCTGAGCAGCTCCGGCCGGCACGCGTTGCATGAACGTTTGCCGCTCGGCTCGGGCCTAACCCCTGACGAATCCAGGGAGCCCGCCCATGACCTTTTCCATCGTCGCCCGCTGCCCGCGCACCGGGCAGTTCGGCGTCGCAGCCGCCACCGCCATGCCGGCCGTCGGCAAGCTGCTGACCCACGCTGCGGCGCATGTCGGGGCGGTGGCGACGCAGGCGCAGATCAACCCATACCTCGGCATCGACGGCCTGCGCTTCCTGCGCGAATTCAGCCCGGCCGCTGAGGTCCTCGAGCGGCTGCGGCGCACCGACCCCTGCATGGAGCTGCGCCAGTGCGCGGTCATCGACAACAGCGGGCGCACCGCCTGCTGGACCGGTGAGCGCTGCCTGCCCTGGGCCGGCTCCATCGCCGGCGAGCAGTTCTGCGTGCAGGGCAACCGGCTCAAGGGCCGCGAGGTGCTGGAGGCGGCGTGCCAGGCGTATGTCGGCAGTGCCGATCGGCCGCTGGTGGAACGCCTGATGGCGGCGCTGGAAGCCGGCGATGCTGAAGGTGGCGACCGCCATGGCGAGTCCTCGGCGACGGTGTATGTGGTCGATCAGGAGGCGTATCCGCTGTGGGACATCCGTGTCGACCACCACCGTGATCCGTTCGCCGAGCTGCGCCGGCTGCACGATGTGTCCGCCCGCGAGGTGGTCCCGGAAATCCTCGCCATGCCGACGCGCGCCAATCCCGCAGGCGCGGCTGGCGAAGAAACCATCTAGCTGCCCGGGAGGACGCAGGGCTGCAGGCGCCTACATCGAGCGAGCGGTTGAACCCGCCCCTGACCCGAGCGAGTGGCCGCGGATTTCGGACAGTCACGCGCATTTATCGCGTCTGCAGGGTTCGTTACTCGTTCAGCGCCTAAACTTGCTCTCAGCGTATCGAGGCCCGAGGCTGGCGCGGCGTCGAACGCGGGAGGCATCCATGCACGTGATTCCGAGCATCTGCACCTTCTGTGGCGTCGGCTGCGGCCTCGGCCTGCGAGTCGAGGGCGGTCGCGTGGTGGGCGTCGAGCCGCAGCCGGGGCACCCGGTCAGCGCCGGGCAGCTGTGTGCCAAGGGCTGGGCCAGCGGGTTTGCCATCGATGCCGGCAACCGCCTGCGCACGCCGCTGATCAAGGAGCACGGAAGGTTCCGCGAAGCGGGCTGGGACGAGGCGCTGGATCTGATCGTCAGCGAGTTCCGCGCGGCGCTGGAGGTCGCCGGGCCGGCCGGAGTCGGGGTGATCAGCTGCGCCCACGCGAACAACGAGGATAACTATGCCGCGCAGAAGTTCGCTCGCGCGGTGCTCGGCACGGCCAACATCGATCATTGCGCGCGCATCTGCCACAGCCCTTCGGTGGCGGGGCTGAGTCGCACCCTGGGCTCCGGGGCGATGACCAATTCCATCGCCGACATCGACGAGGCCGAGCTGATTCTGGTGATCGGCGCCGACGTCACCGAGAACCACGCGATGATCGGTGCGCGCATGCTCCGGGCGCAGGCCCGCGGCGCCCGGCTGATCGTCGTCGACCCGCGGCGCACCCGCCTGGCGCGGCTGGCCGACCAGCACGTGCAGTTGCGCGTGGGCAGCAACATCGCGCTGCTCAACGGGCTGCTGCACATCATCTTCGCCAACGGCTGGGAGGACCGCGAATTCCTCGCCCGCCGCTGCGACAACGAGGCGGCGCTGCGTGCCCATGTGCGCGAGCTGACCCCGGAACGTACCAGCGTGCAGACCGGCGTGCCGGTGCTGGCGCTGATCGAGCTGGCGCGCGCCTACAGCCAGGCGCGGCGCGCCTTCATCGCCTACGGCATGGGCATCACCCAGTTCCAGAGCGGCACCCACAACGTTATTGCGGTGGCCAACCTGGCGCTGGTTTGCGGCCAGCTCGGCCGGCCCGGTACCGGCGTCAATCCGCTGCGCGGACAGAACAACGTGCAGGGCGCCTGCGACATGGGCTGCCTGCCGGACGTCTATCCCGGTTACCAGAAGGTCAGCGACGGCGCGGTGCGGAAGAAATTCGCCCGCGCTTGGGGCGTGGTGCAGCCGCCGGCACCGGGGCTGACCTCGCTGGGCATGAGCGAGGCGGCGCTGCGCGGCGAGTTCCACGCGCTGATGGTGCTCGGCGAGGAACTGGTGGTCACCGATCCGGACCAGCACAAGCTGGCCCGCGCGCTGCGTGCGCTGGACTTCCTGGTGGTGGTCGAGCTGACCCTGAGCGAGACCGCGCGCTTCGCCGACGTGGTGCTGCCGGCGGCCGCCTTCGCCGAGAAGGACGGCACCTTCAGCAATTGCGAGCGGCGCATGCAGCTGCTGCGCAAGGCCATCGAGCCGCCCGGGCAGGTGCGGGCGGACTGGCAGATCCTCGCCGCGCTGGCCGAGCGTATGGGCTATGAAGGCATGCGCTGGGCCAGCGCGGACGAGGTGTTTGCCGAGATGGCCGCGCTGTCGCCGATTTTCAGCGGCATCAGCCACGCGCGCCTGGCGCGGACCGGCGGGCTGCAGTGGCCGTGCGATGCGGCGCACCCGGACGGTACCGCGATCCTCCACCAACAGTGCTTCCCGCGTGGTCACGCGCAGCTGATTCCGGTTTCGCAGGTCGAGCCGGATGAATGTCCGGATGCCGACTATCCGTTCTGCTTCACCACTCAGCGCCTGCACTTTCACTACGGTGGCGGGGCGATGACTCGCAAGTCGCCGCTGCTGGAGCGGGAGATTCCCGCCGGGCTGCTGTTCATCCACCCGCAGGATGCCGCGCGACTGAACCTGAACGAGGCACAGGGGGTGTGCGTGGCATCGCGTCGCGGCCAGCTGGAAACCCGCGCGCACCTCACCGACGACGTGCCGCCGGGCACCGTCGCCATGCCCTATCACTTCCGCGAGGCGCCCTGTAACCGTCTGACCAACAGCGCCCAGGACCCGATCAGTCACATGCCGGAACTCAAGGCCTGCGCGGTGGCGCTGACCCCGCTGGCGCCCGGCCAGGCGCCGCGCATCGAACTCGAACGCCCGTTGGAGGCCGACCATGCAGGCCTATGAGCTGGACAGCCCCGAGCGGCTGCGCGCGCCTCTGGCCCGCGAGCGGCAGCTTTACCAGCCGCAGCCGGATGGGCAGGGCGCGTTGCGCTGGCAGGTGCTGGACGATCCGTCGCAGCCCTTCGTCGTGCCGGTCGAGCCGCCGGTGTTTTCCGCCAAGGCGTTCTTCTTCGCCGAGCGCGAGGCGCTGTTCCGCTACGAGAGCGGCCGCTTCATCGCGCTGCAGCCCCAGGTGCGGCCGCAGGTGCTGTTCGGCCTGGCCGCCTGCGACCTCACCGCGGTGGCCTACCAGGACCGCTTCTTCGCCGCCGATCCGCACTATCAGGCGCGCCGCGCCGCGACCCTGCTGGTCGGCCTCGATTGCGCGCAGAGCTGCCAGCACGGCTTCTGCGCCATGATGGACAGCGGGCCGGAGGTGCGCGCGCATACCGCCGACCTGATCCTGCGCCCGCTGGGACGGCGTTGGCTGCTGCTCGTCACCTCCGAGCGTGGGCAGCAGGCGCTGGCCGGGCTGGTGCTGGCTCGTGCACCGGCAGACTGGGCACAACAGCGCGACGCCCAGGCACTGCAGGTGGCCGCCGAGCAGGGCGAGCAGGCCGAGATCGCCCTTGGTTGCGCGGCGCTCAATGGCGAAACGGTGGACAGCCAGGCCTGGAAGCGCTCGGCCTGCGCTGCCTGGGCTGTTCCGGCTGCACCTCGGTGTGCCCGACCTGTTCCTGCTTCGCGCCCTTCGAGCAGGCCGAACCCGCAGGCGGCAGTGTGCAGGAGCGGGTCTGGGATTCCTGCCTGTACCGGGGCTTCCAGCAGGAGGCCAGCGGTCATAACCCCAGCGCGACCCCCGGGCAGCGCTTCTGGTACCACAAGTTCGGCGACGACTTCCGCCAGCGCTTCGGCCGCGACGGTTGCGTCGGTTGCGGGCGCTGCGACGCGGTGTGCCCCGGCGGCATCGGCGTGCACCAGGTGATGAAGAGGATCGGCCAGCCATGATCGACCTGACGCCACGGAGCATGCGCCTGCTCGATTGTTACGACGATGGCGAGGCGGCGCGGCATTTCAGCTTCGCCGTCGAGCCGCTGGCCGACGAGCCGGTAGTGCAGCCGGGGCAGTTCTTCATGCTCGCCGTGCCCGGCGTCGGCGAGGCGGCCTTCACCTATGTCAGCCCGCCGGATGCCGAAGGGCGCTTCAGCGCGCTGATCCGCCAGACCGGCACACTCACCGCCGCGCTGTTCGCCCTCGCGCCGGGCGCCGTGCCCGGCTATCGCGGGCCGTTCGGCCACGGCTGGCCACGCCCTGCGCCGGGCGAGCGGTTGCTGCTGGTGGCCGGCGGTTGCGGGCTGGCGCCGCTGGCCGGAGTGATCGACAGCGCCGCCGGCGAGCTGCAGCTGATCTACGCCGCACGCAGCCGTGCCTATCAGGTGCTGGCGCGCGAACGCGCGCGCTGGCGCCAGCGGCTGACGCTGATCGAGACGCTGGACCAGGGCGATGACGGCCGGCCGCAGGGCAACCCACTGGATGCGCTGGAGCAGGCGCTGAGCCGTGGTGAGGCGCCCGCGCAGGTGCTTTGCTGTGGGCCGGAGGCGCTGATGCTGGCGGTGGCGCGGCGCTGCGTCGATCGTGGCCTGCCCGCCAGGCGGATCTGGCTGTCGCTGGAGCGGCGCATGCATTGCGGGGTGGGGTTGTGCGGGCACTGCTACATCGGCAGCAGCTACGCCTGTGTCGATGGGCCGACCTATCGCTACGATGAGTACCTGCGCCTGCTGGCGGCCAGCGGTCAGGTCGCCGCCGGCTGCCTGCCGCCGCAGCCCTGCTGAGCGGGCCGGGTGGCAGAGCGTCGCCGCGACCCGCCAGTTTCAGTCGCGCCGCCAGTGCACGTCCACGTAATACTCTTCGCCTTCGTAGCGGATCTCAATTCGCCATCGTAGGCGGCTTCCAGCGCGTGGCCGATGCGCTGCGCCAGATGCAGTCCGGTGGTGGTCACGCGCAATCCATCGGGTTCGTCGCTGATGACCATCAGGCGCTCGAGGGGATGTTCGCTCTTCTCTTTTTCCTCGGTGTTGCGGATCAGCCCGCAGAGCTCGTCGGCGTGCGTCTTGACGAAGGCGCCGAGCAGACTGATGGTGCCGGCCGGGACGTTCTCGGCAATGCGTTGGCAGGCCGGGCACAGCGCTTCCTGCGCGTTGGCGGCGTCGACCAGGCCGTGCCAGGTCCAACGCCCGGCCTGGTAGGCGGCGCCGCATTGCGGGCAGACGGTGTCGCCGCGCTGGTGCCAGGCCTTGAGATAGGGGTCGTGGTGTTCGGGTTGCAGAAGCTTGTCGCGCGTATTGTCAATGGCGAAGGCCTCGATGATTGGGAGGGTGCCTTTGCAGCGTAGATCAGCCCGGCGCGCTCGTCCGCTGTCCATGGGTGGCGATTGCGGGTTGCGATGATTTGTCGCGCCCAGCCGGTGGCGCCGGTATGGATGCCCGACCGGGCAAGCATCAGCTGTGACTGGGCGTGCGCCGACAGGGCTCGCTCAACAGGGCCGCGACACCTCGCGTGGCGTCAGCTGCTCCAGGCGCAGCGGCGCCAGTGCGCGCCGGCGCACGGCCATCCAGTCTTCCAGCGCCGACAGCGAACGCGGCGGCGAGAGCAGGTAGCCCTGGAACAGGTCGCAGCCGGCCTCGAGCAGGGCCGACTGCTTTTCCATGTTGTCCACGCCCTCGGCGTTCACCCGTTTGCCCTGCGCATGGCAGAAGGCGATGAGCGCCGCGAGGCTCTGCTGCATGTCCGGGCGGGTGAGGCTGTCGACGATCACCATGTCCAGCTTGATGGTGTCCGCCGGGTATTGCAGCAGCTGCTGGAACGAGGTGTAGCCGACGCCGAAGTCGTCGATCGCCACGCGGAAACCCGCCTGGCGCATGCCCTTGACCACCGCCATGGTGTCCTTGCTCAGCTCGGCGGCGTAGGTTTCGGTCAGCTCGATTTCAATCCTGCCCGGCTCGATGCCGTGGTGGGCGGCGCGCTCGATCAGGTAGCGGCAGATGCGATCGTCCACCAGCTGGGCCGAGGACACGTTGATCGCCAGAATGACACCCTCGCCAAACAGGCGGACCAGCTCGGGGTACTCGGCCAGTGCATGGTCGATCACCCAGCTGTCGATCTTCGGGAACAGCCCGGCACGCTCGGCGATGGGGATGAACTCCGCCGGCGAGACGGTGCCGAGGATCGGCGAATGCCAGCGCAGCAGCACTTCGCAGCTGACCACCGCACCTTCACGGTCGAGCGCCGGCATATACACCAGGCGCAGCTGGTCGTCGCCGTCGAGCGCGCGCAGCTGCTCTTCGATCAGGCGGATGCGCTCGTTGCGTAGCGCGAGTTCGCCACTGAAGGCCACCACCGCGTTCTTGCCTTCGGCCTTGGCCTGATACATCGCGGTATCGGCACGGGTCAGCAGTTGGGTGATGGAATCCGCGTCTTCCGGGTAGCGGGCGGTGCCGATGCTCAGTCCCACCGGGTAGAGCCGATCCTCGAGACGGAAGCCGCCACGACACAGCCCCAGCAGTGCCTCGCACAGCTCTTCCAGATCTGCAGCGCCGGGCTCGGTCAGCAGCAGGATGGCGAACTCGTCGCCTGACAAACGGGCCAGGGCCGTTTCCGTCTGCGGATGGCGCAGCCGGTGCGCCTCCAGCACGCCCTGGGCGCGCTGGGCAAAAATCCGCAGCAGCGTGTCGCCGGCATCGTGACCGTGCTGATCGTTGACCTGCTTGAAGTTGTCCAGATCGATGAACAGCAGCGCCAGACGCTTGTCGCTGTGCAGGCAGCGTTCGTACATGGCGTTGGCGAGCATGCCGAAATGCGCGCGATTGCTGGTCTGGGTCAGGCTGTCGGTCCAGGAGATCTCCTGGATACGGCGCAGCGCGGCGGTGTTGTGATCGTGCAGCGTCTTCATGTTCAGCGTCAGGCGGCCGATTTCGCCGCCGACGGTGGGTTCGTCGAGCGCGGCGCGCTTGCACAGCAACAGGTCGGTGAGCTGGTCGTCGAGCTGGCTGATGGGGGCGGTGACGTAGCGGCGGATCAACAGCAGCAACAGGCCGATGGAAACCACGCACACCAGCGTGCCACCGGCGAGGAACGCCAGGCGCAGCGTTTGCAGACGCTCGGCGAGATATTCCGGGGCAGGGGTGAGGCGCGCATACAGCGAGCGCGACAGCAGCACGTCGGCGGACAGCTCCGGCTGGATCGGAGCCAGTTCGGCGGCGATCTCCAGCTGCGCGCGGTATTCGTGTTCAAGTGCCTGTTTCAGCGCAATGAAGGCTTCCGGGCGCACCGCCAGCTGCAGGGCGAAGGCTTCGCCACGCTGGCTGGGCAATGGCCGGCTGCCGGATGCGGGCAGGATGAAGTCGGTCTGCAGCAGAAGCGGGCCGCCCTCGGCCTGCTCGACGTAGACCATTGCGGCGGGCTCCAGCCCCTGCTTTGCCTGCCGAACCACCTGCTGCTGGATCACGTTCATGCTGGCGAACGGCGACAGGCTGCTTTCGAAGTAGTAGGCCGGCTCGCCGTCCGGCTGAACGATGGCGACCGAGGCGAAGGACAGCTTGGCGGTCGACAGCGAGCGGATGGCCTGCTGGATGCTCAGCCCGAGGGTGTCGTTGCGAAAGGCGGTATCCGCCTCGCGCAGGAATGCCAGCAGCGCCTCGCTTTCCATGATCGAGTAGAGCACGCTGCGGTTGAAGGCCTCGTAGTCCAGATAGGCCGATTTCAGCGCGGACAGCTGCTGCGCCAGGCGCGCCTGTTCCAGATCCAGCAGTGCGGACCGCTGGGTCAGGTAGGCGGCGGTCGCGGCAACCAGCTGGATGATCAGAATGACCGGAAAGATCACCAGCAGGGCGCGCTTACCGAGGGTCATGGGCGTTGATCAGTGCGCTGATGATGCGTCGCCGCGTCTGCGTGGCCTGCAGCGGTCGCGGTTCGTAGACCTGGCTGCGCTCGAGCACCGGCTCCGGTGGGTAGATGCTCGGGTCCTGGCGTACCTCCGCCGGCAGCAGTACCCGTGCTGCGGCATTGGGGGTCGCCACACCCAGCTCGGCGGCGTTCAGCGCGGCGATTTCCGGGCGCAGGAGAAACTCCAGGAAGCGATACGCCAGGGCCTTGTTCGGGGTGCTGGTCGGCACCGATAGGCAGTCCACCCAGAGCAGCGTGCCTTCTTCCGGCACCACGTAGCGCCAGGGTTCGCCGTCGATGCCCTCGACCTCGTTGAGGACCTGCTGGTCACCGCTGTAGGCCAGGGCCATGTCCGCCTGATCCAGATAGCGCTGGCTGCGCAGGGAAGTGATCACGTATTCGTAGGTGAGCACGGCCGGCGCCTGGGCCATGAGCAGCTCGAACGCGGCCTTCAGCTCGTCGTTGTCCGCGGTGTTGATCGAGCGTTGCTGGAGGATCAGCGGGCTGGCGAGGATGTCCTCGTGGTCTTCCATCATGATGATGTGTGGCTCGTTCGCCCGAGCCGGCTGCAGCAGGTCTGCCCAGGAGCGGGGCGTGCGTTCGACACGGTCACTGCGGTAGGCGATGCCGAGCGTGCCCCAGAGATACGGCACGCTGTGCGGGCCGCAGCTGTCACGCCAGCGTTGCGGGATGTGGCGCAGCCCTGGCAGTGCGGCCTGGTCCAGCGGTTGCAGCAGCCCGCGCGCGCCGAAACGGGTGGAACTGATCAGCTCGGTCAGGGCGACGTCGACCTGGTGGTCGGTCTTGGCCAGCACTTCGTCGCGCTTGTCGCCGCTGTCGAAGTAGATCTGCCGGATTTCAACGCCGGTCTCGGCCTGCCAGCGCTCGATCACCGCCTCGCCAAGGAATTCCTCCCAGGTCAGCAGCGTCAGGCTCTGTGCCGCCTGCAGCGAGGCGGAGGGAAACAGCAGGCTCACGGTCGTCAGCAGAACGCTGCGTGCGCACCAGGCAACCCGGGGTTTCTTGTTGTTCGGCATGGGTATCCTTCCGCTGGCAGAGGTCGCGCCGGCCGAGCGGCACGGTCGCAATAATGGCACTTTAATGGCGCCAGGCATATGACGGCAATGCCTTTCGTACCTGCACCGATCAGTGGCGACCGCGTTGTTTGTCGCAGCAGTCCACGGACCTCCCATTCTTGAGCCAGACTCCATTGCAATCGGCAGCGTAGCGAGGAACCGGCCATGACCCTGAAGATCCCTTTCCCTGATCGAGTATATGCAGGCGAGGCATTGGCCGAGCGGCTCGCGCAGGAGGACGACTGGACCGATGCCCTGGTGCTGGCGCTGCCGCGCGGCGGTGTGCCGGTGGCGTTCGAAGTGGCGCAGCGCCTCGGCCTGGAGCTGGACATCCTGGTCGTGCGCAAGCTCGGCACGCCGGGCAATCGCGAGCTGGCCATGGGCGCCATTGCCAGTGGCGGCGTGCGGGTGATGAATGAGGACATCGTGCGCTACGTGCACGTCTCCAAGGCCGAGATCGACGGCACCATCGCTCAGGAGAGCCACGAGCTGCAGCGCCGCGAACAGGCCTATCGCGGCGACCGTCCGCGGCCGGTGGTCGCCGGGCGCGCGGTGATCCTGGTGGACGACGGGTTGGCCACCGGCGCCACCATGCGTGCTGCGGTGAAGGCGGTGCGCCAGCTGGAGCCGGCGAGCATCACCGTGGCGGTGCCGGTGGCGGCGCCGGAAAGCGTCGCACAGCTGGAGCCGCTGGCCGACCGTGTCGTCTGCTTGCACATGCCCCACGACCTCTACGCCATTGGCCGCTGGTATCAGAATTTCGACCAGACCCCGGACCAGCTGGTGGTCGATTTGCTGCGGCGCGCCTGGAGCAGCGGAGGGCAGCC
Organism: Stutzerimonas frequens; assembly: GCF_024448335.1. Taxonomy (GTDB): domain Bacteria; phylum Pseudomonadota; class Gammaproteobacteria; order Pseudomonadales; family Pseudomonadaceae; genus Stutzerimonas; species Stutzerimonas frequens. The sequence continues at coordinate 271,240 of NZ_JAMOHM010000001.1, read as the reverse complement.
AGCATGAGCCAACCTTCATCGACACCGATGCGCTTCACCCTCGGCAAGGCCCGCCTGCATGGCGACCTCTGTCTGCCGCCGCATGCCACCGGGCTGGTGGTGTTCGTCCACGGCAGCGGCAGCAGCCGGCACAGCCCACGCAACCAGAGCGTGGCGCGGCGCTTCAACGAGTTGGGCCTGGGCACCTTGCTGTTCGACCTGCTGACCAAGCACGAACAACCCATCGACGAGATCACCCGCCAGCTGCGCTTCGACATTCCGCTGCTCAGCCAGCGCCTGACTGGCGTGGTCGACCAGTTGAGCAGCGATGCGCAGCTGCGCGAACTGCGCATCGGCCTGTTCGGCGCCAGCACCGGTGCCGCCGCGGCCCTTACCACCGCGGCGTCACGCCCGGCGGACATCGCGGCGGTGGTCTCGCGCGGCGGCCGTGTCGATCTGGCCGAGCCTTCGCTGGCGGGGTGCGGGCGGCTTCGCTGTTCATCGTCGGCAGCCGCGATCTGGAGGTGCTCGAACTCAACCGCGCCGCCGCGGCACGTTTGCAATGCGAACATCAACTGGTGGTGGTGCCCGGTGCCAGCCACCTGTTCGAGGAGCACGGCACGCTGGAAGAGGTTGCCCAGCTGGCCGGCGACTGGTTCGTGCGCTACCTGCGCTGAGCGCGGCGCCTGCAGATCGCGAGAAATATGCGGTGCAGCACGCTGCTGGCACTTCGATTGGCGAGGATCGACGGCGGCCGCGATGATAGGGCGCTCGACAACAAGGAGGTTTCATGAGTATCCACAATCCTTACGCACCACCCGCTGCCACGCTGGCCGCCGATGAGACGCACCGGATCGATGCATTGCCCGTTTCCGACGCCTGGAAACGGCGTTTCATTGCCATTGCCCAGGCTGGAGGGCCACGCCTGCCAGCATTCAAGAGTCTGCCTGCCGCCGAGCGGCGCAAAGCCATGGCGTTCAACATCCTCGCCTTTTTGTTCGGGCCGCTGTACTACCTGGCCAAGGGCATGTGGCGTCGGGCGGTTAGCTATACGTTGCTGGCACTGATCGCGGTCAGCCTGATCATCATGGGGCTTGATGCGTTGGGCTATGGCGAGTTCGCGCGCTTCCTTTCCTATGGTGTCGCTGGCGTGTTCGCCATGCGTGCCAATCTCGATTTCTATAAGAGCCAGGTACTTGGCGACAACGGCTGGCTGTAGCTTCGCCGTCGCGACACCAGGTCGGCGGGCGAAGGCCGCAGCGCCGCTACGCCGACCAAATTGACGGTTAGCGGTTGTAACTCCAGAAGCGGCAGCTGACTCAGCGCCTAGTGCCCTGGCCGACCAGCATCACCGCGATTGCACGCACCCGGGGTTCCCGGCATGCGGTATGCCAGCGGCATCGCTGTCCTTCAATGCCCTCATGGGTGCTCGTCGTACCGGGCGTTCAGCCTGCGGTATCGGAGCCAGGCCCCGTGTCTGTTCTGGTCGTCCCGTCTGTCTCGCGGCGAAGCGCCAAGCCGAGCGGCAATCTGCTGATACAACGCATTTCGCCGCGGAATATGGACAGCGGCGAACTCTTGGCCTCGACTTGTTACAAAGATCGGAATGCCAAGGAGAATGGGATGAGCCACGCCGCACTGCGTCGCGGAGCTGCCGACGCGCTCTTCTGGTTGCTGATCTACGCCGCGCTCTGGGCCCTGTTCGCCGCCGGGCAGGGTTGGTTGCTGGGTGCGCCGACGGTGCTGCTGGCGGTTGCCCTGAGCCTCTGGCTTGGGTTGCGGCCGCTGACTATCCGGCTGGCTGCGCTGCCGGCGTTTGTCGGGCTGTTTCTCAAGCACATGCTGCTGGGTGGCTGGGACGTGGCCCTTCGTGCCCTGCGGCCGAGCTGCCCGCTGCAGCCGGCATGGCATCCCTACGCCTTCAGCAGCCGTTCGCCGCGGGTGCGCCTGCTGCTGTCGGCGATGGTCGGGCTGCTGCCCGGCACACTGGCTTCACGCATCGACGGCGATCGGATGTGGGTGCACGTGCTGGACGAGCGCCAGCCCTGGCAGGCCGCCGTCGATGAGCTGGAGCAACGCCTCGATCAGCTGCTCGCTGCAGGGGATGCGTCGTGATGGCGGTCTTCGCGGCGCTCCTGCTGCTGACCTTGTTGGTCGGGCTTTGGCGCGTGCTGCTCGGGCCCGGCCGGGTCGACAGGTTGCTCGCCGTGCAGCTGTTCGGCACCACTGGCACCGCGCTGTTGCTGGTGCTGGCGCAGTGGCAGGGCGCGCCGGCGTTGCGCGATGCGGCGCTGGTGCTGGCACTGCTGGCGGCGATCGTCAGCGCCGCGCTGGTGCAACTGTTGCGGCGCAGTCGCCATGAATGAGCTGCTGAGTGTCTTCAGCTGGCTGCTCTTGGCCGGCGGCCTGCTGTTCTTCTTTGCCGGCAGCGTCGGCCTGCTGCGCTTTCCCGATACCCTGAGCCGGCTGCATGCGCTGACCAAGGCCGATACCCTCGGCCTCGGCCTGGTGGTCGCCGGGCTCGCGCTGCGTGCGACGAGCCTGCTGGAAGTGGCGCAGATGCTGCTGATCTGGCTGCTGGTGCTGGCATCCGGCGCCACCGCCTGCCAGTTGCTGGCGCGCCAGGCCGGCGAGGAGGGCGAGGATGACTGACTGGCTGCTCGATGCAGTGCTCGGCCTGTTGCTGCTCGGGCTGGCCGGCGGCGCGCTGCATGTACGCCAGCTATATGCCGGCGTGCTGCTGTTCATCGCCTTTGGCCTGGTGCTGGCGCTGGTCTGGGCGCGGCTGGGAGCCGCCGACCTGGCGCTGGCCGAAGCCGCGATCGGTGCCGGGCTGACCGGTGTGCTGCTGTTCGCCGCGCTGGCGCGCCAGCCCCGGGCCGGCAGCGAGCCGCAGCTGTCGCGCCGCCGGCGTCTGGCCGCGGTGGCGGTGCTGCTGCCGCTCTTGTTGATGGTGTTGCCCCAGCTGGCGCCGCTGGCCGAGTTGCAGCCAGGCGTTCCGGCGCAAATCGATGCTGCGCTGGCACAGAGCGGCGTTGAGCATCCGGTGACGGCGGTGCTGCTGAACTTCCGTGCCTGGGACACCTTGCTGGAACTGGCGGTGCTGCTGCTGGCGTTGCTTGGCGCGCGCCAGCTCGGCACGCTGCAGCCGCAGCTGAGCGAGCCCTGGCCATTGTTGCGCGCCTGGGGCCGCACCCTAGCGCCGCTGCTGGTGCTCGCCGGCGGCTATGTGCTCTGGCGCGGTGCGGCCTCGCCGGGTGGCGCATTTCAGGCTGGCGCGCTGCTGGCTTCCGGCATCGTCCTGCTGCGCCTGGCGGGTGCGCTGCCGGCGCTGTACTGGAGTTTCTGGCCGCTGCGCCTGCTGGTGCTGATCGGGCTGCTGCTGTTCGTCGGCGTGGCCGCCGCCTGTGCCTGGTTCGGCGATGGCTGGCTGCATTACCCGGTCGGCTGGGCCAAGCCGCTGATCGTCTTCATCGAGGCCGCGGCGACGCTGTCCATCGCCGCCAGCCTGAGCCTGCTGGTGATCGGCGACGATCCGGAGCCGCAGTCATGAGCGCCACGCTGTTCTGGATCGCCATCGGTTTCGCCCTCTGGCTGCTCGGTCTGCACGGCCTGCTGACGCTGCGTCACGCACTACGGCGGATCATCGCCATCAACCTGATGGGCAGTGGTGTGTTCCTGGTGATGATCGCCCTGGCGGCGCGTCATGATCCGAGCGACCCGCTGCTGGTGGCGCTGGTGGTCACCGGGCTGGTGGTCGCCGTCAGTGCCACCGCGCTGGCGCTGCGCCTGAGCAGTGCGCTGGCGTCGGAGACCAAGCGGTGAACGCCGCGATGGTCAGCCTGCTGCTGCCCCTGGCCGGCGCGTTGCTGCTGATCCTGCTGCGCCCGGCACGCGGCGGCCGCTGGGTGATCGCGCTGAGCCTCGGCGCGCTCCTGGCGGCGGTCATGGCGTTGCAGGTGGTGCTCGACCATGGCGAACGCAGCCTGTTCATCGGCGGCTGGGAGGCGGGGCTGGCGATTCGTTTTCGCCTGACGCCGCTGGCCGCGCTACTGCTGGTATTCACCGCCGGGCTGCACCTGCTGGTGGCGCTATATGCCGCGCGCATCACCCATGCCACCGGCAAGGCGGACTACTGGCCATTGTCCTGCCTGCTGCACGCGGCACTGGCGGCGCTGTGGCTGTCGGCCGATCTGTTCAACCTCTACGTGACCCTGGAACTGCTCAGCCTGGTGGCCGTGGCGCTGGTGTCGCTGGCCGGGCGCAAGGCGTGGAAACCCGCGCTGAACTACTTGCTGCTGTCGCTGGCCGGCTCGCTGGCCTACCTGCTTGGCGTGGCGCTGATCTACGGGCGCTACGGGCTGCTCGATCTGGCCCTGCTGGCGCGCTTGACTGAAGCCGACGGCGCAACCCATCTGGCACTGCTGCTGATGAGCGTGGGGCTGATGCTCAAGGCCGCACTCTGGCCGCTGCACCTGTGGTTGCCGCCAGCCCACGCCGCGGCGCCGACCGCGGTCAGCGCGCTGCTCTCGGCGCTGGTGGTCAAGGGCCCGCTTTACATCCTCTGGCTGATCTGGAGCGAGATCGCGCCGGCACCCTTCAGTCACGATGCCGGCCTGCTGTTCGGCACTGCCGGCGTGCTGGCGCTGGTTGCTGGCGGCTGGTCGGCACTGCGCGCGCCACGGCTGAAGACCCTGGTGGCCTACTCGACGGTCGCCCAGCTGGGTTATGCGCTGCTGGCGCTCGGCTTGCTGCTGCACCTCGACGAGCCGCGTCTGCATGCGGCGCTGTGGCTGTTCGTGCTGGCCCATGGGCTGGCCAAGGTGTCGATGTTTCTCGCCGCCGGCGAGTTGCAGACCATCCTCGGCAGCAAGCGGGTCAACGGCATGAAGGGCGCCAGCCAGAACGTGCCGATCGCCCTGGCCGCCTTCGCCGTGGCTGGCGGCAGCCTGGTCGGGCTGCCACCCAGCGGCGGCTTCCTGGCCAAGTGGTTGCTGCTGCAGCCACTGTTCGAGCGGCCGCAGCACTGGCCCTGGGCGCTGGGTGCGCTGTTCGGCACGCTGATGTCGGCCGCCTACGTGTTCCGCGTCGTCGCCCACGGCTTCGATCGCGCCAGGCCGAACCCACCGAGCATCCATCCCGATCGCCTGGCGCAGTGGCTGGCCCTGCTGCCGGCGCTGCTGGTCTGGGGGCTGGCGCTGATCAGCGAGCCGCTGCTGCTCTGGCTCGGAGGGCTCGGGCGATGAGCTGGCGTGAGCTGTTGCCGCTGGGCATCGTGCTCAGTTCGCTGCTGCCGGGCCTCGTGATCTTCGCGCTGCGCGAGGAACAGCAGCGCCTGCGGGTGAGCCTCAACCTGCTCGGCGTGACGCTCAAGCTGGTGCTGGTCGCGAGCATGCTCTACGGCGTCAGCCAGGGCAGCGAGTACCGTTTCAGCGTGCCGCTGCTGCCGGGCGCGCCGCTGGTGCTGCAGGCCGATGCGCTGTCGCTGCTGTTCGTCGCGCTGTCTTCGCTGCTGTGGGCGGTGACCACCGTCTACGCCATCGGCTATCTGGAAAACTCGCCGCTGCGCTCGCGCTTCTTCGGCTACTTCAGCCTGTGCGTCAGCGCCACCGTCGGCCTGGCCTTGGCCGGCAACCTGGTCAGCTTCCTGCTGTTCTACGAGCTGCTGACCCTCGCCACCTTCCCATTGGTGGTGCATCGCGGCACGCCGGAGTCGCTGGCCGCCGGTCGCATTTATCTGGCCTACACGGTCGCTGGCGGCACCCTGGTATTGATGGGTGTGGCGTTGCTGCACAGCATCGCCGGTACGCCGGATTTCCAGGCCGCCGGCTACCTGCTGGAACAGGTCGAGGAACATGACCTGACGCTGCGCGTGGCCTTCGCCCTGCTGATCTTCGGCCTCGGCGTGAAGGCCGCGTTGATCCCGCTGCATGGCTGGCTACCGCAGGCGATGGTCGCGCCGGCGCCGGTCAGCGCGCTGTTGCATGCGGTGGCGGTGGTGAAGGCGGGCGCCTTCGGCATCGTGCGGGTGGTCTACGACGTGTTCGGCGCCGAGGCGCTGCTGCGCCTGGACCTCACCACGCCGCTGCTCTGGCTGGCGGCCGCGACCATTCTCTACGGCTCGTTGCGTGCCATGCAGCAGCAGGAACTGAAGAAGCGCCTGGCCTACTCGACCATCAGTCAGGTGTCCTATGTCACGCTGGGCGTGGCGCTGCTCGGGCCGATCGCCGCGGTGGGCGGCCTGGTGCACCTGGTGCATCAGGGGCTGATGAAGGTCACGCTGTTCTACTGCGCGGGCAACTTCGCCGAGACCCTGGGCATCCATCGCATCCGCGAGATGGATGGCGTCGGCCGGCGCATGCCCTGGACCATGACGGCGTTCTCGGTGGGCGCGCTGGGCATGATCGGCATACCGCCGATCGCCGGCTTCATCAGCAAATGGACGCTCGGGCTTGGCGCACTGGAGGTCGGGCAGGACTGGGTGCTGCTGGTGCTGCTCGGCTCCGCGTTGCTCAACGCCGCCTACTTCCTGCCGCTGCTCTGGCGCGGCTGGTTCGCCGAGCCCGCCGACTGGCACCAGAACCGCTGGACCGACGAGCGCTTCGAGACCCACTGGATGCTGCTGCTTCCGCCATTGATCACCGCGTTGCTGTCGCTGCTGGTCGGGTTGCTGGCGGCGACGGCGCTCAGCCCGCTGGGCTGGAGCCAGCTGATCGTCGAGCGGGAGTTCGCCATATGAACGCCTGGCTCTGGCTGCTGGTGCCCTTCGCTCCGCTGCTCGGCGGCGCGTTGCTGCCCTGGCTGCGCGAACGCTGCTTGCCCTGGCTCTGGCTGAGTTGTCTGCCGGCGCTGCTGGCGACGCTGCAATCACCGCCGTCACTGGAGCTGCCCTGGCTTTGGGAAGGCGTGCGCTGGGGTGCCGACGATGCGCTGACTCGCGCCTGGCTGGGCTTTTCCGCCGTGCTCTGGGGCTGCGCCGCGGTTTTCGCCAGCAGCAGCCTGGCCCATGGGGCGGGACGGCTGCGCTTCTGGGTCTTCTGGCAGCTGGCATTGGCCGGCAACCTGCTGCTGATCATTGCCACCGATGCGCTGAGCTTCTATCTCGGCTTCAGTGCCATGAGCCTGGCTGCCTACGGGCTGATCGTGCACCACGGCGGACCGGGGCCGCGGCGCGCCGGGCGTCTGTATCTGCAACTGGCGATCGGCGGCGAAATGCTGCTGCTTGCCGGGCTGCTGCTGCGCAGCCACGGCGCCGCGCTGGCCTTCGACTTCGCCAGCTGGCAGGCGCAGCCGATCGACCACCTGACCCTGGCCCTGCTGGTGCTCGGGCTCGGGCTGAAGGCCGGCTTCTGGCCGCTGCACGTCTGGCTGCCACTGGCCCATCCCGAGGCGCCGGCACCGGCCAGCGCGGTGCTCTCCGGGGCGATGCTCAAGGCCGGCATCCTCGGTGTCTGGCGCTGTGTGCCGGAGGCCGATCCAACGCTGACGGCCTGGAGCACGCCGTTGCTCGTGGTCGGCCTGTTCGGCGCGTTCTATGCCGCTGCGCTGGGACTGCGCGCCGCTAAGCCCAAGGCGGTGCTGGCCTGGTCATCGGTGAGCCAGATGGGCTGGCTGCTGATGATCCTCGCGTTGGCCTGGAGCGCGGAGGCGCCGTCCCCCGCGCTGCTCACGCTGCTGGTGCTGTTTGGCGTGCATCACGGGCTGGCCAAGGGTGCGCTGTTTCTCGCCGCCGGGATGGTTCACGAGGGGCGCCTGCCACGCCTCGGTTGGTTATTGCTGGTCCTGCCGGCGCTGGCGATCATGGGGGCGCCGCTCACCAGTGGTGCAGCGGTGAAGTACCTGCTCAAGGACGCCTGGCACGACAGCGCCTTTGCCGCCTGGGCGCCATGGCTGACGCTGGCCAGCTTCGCCACCGCACTGCTGCTCTGGCGCGCACTCTGGCTGATGTGGCGCGACCAGCAGCAGGTCAGCACGCGCGTGCCGCTCGGGCAATGGCTGCCCTGGGTACTGCTCAGCCTGGCCTCGGTGGCGCTGCCGTGGTTGTGGCCGGCGCTGCGCGATCCGCTGCTGGCAGGCCTGTATCCGGCGGGTCTGTGGGGAGCGCTTTGGCCGTTGCTGCTGGCGCTGGGTCTCACCGGGTGGGCGCTGTTTCGGCGCTGGCAGGTGCCGTCCAATCTCGCGCGTATGCCCAACCCCGCACTGTGGGCATCGTCATACCTGACGCGTCTCCTGCGCCAGCCACCGCTGCCCGAACCCAGCGTGCGGCTCGATCGCGGGCGCTGGCGCAGGCGGGAGCGACGCTGGAACCGGCTATGGGAGCGCGGCGCCCTGGCGATCAGTGCCTGGCTGCTGGTGCTGCTGCTCTGGTTGGGCTGGCTGTGGTGATCAGGGTAGGGCCTTTTCGGCGAACGGCCGGGTCTCCAGGCCGAGCTGGGCGCGGAAGCTTTCCATGTCGAACATGGTGCAGATCTCCTGCACCTGCTGCGTCGGGGTGATGGTCCAGAAGGCCATGGCGGAGATGCTCAGCACCTTGTCGCTGGGCGGATAGCCGAACGCCGGCTGCGCGATGCTGCCGATCAGCGTGCTCCAGGTCACCACCCGGTTGCCTTCGGCGAGGCATTCCTCGACCACCACTTCCAGCTCCGGCATGACCTGGCGGATCTGCCGGACCATGTCGAGAAACTCGGCACTGCCCAGCGGGCGACCGATAAAGGAGCTCTTGTAGAGGAAATCCTTGCTGTGCAGATGCTCGGCGAGCGCCAGGTGCCCGCGGTTCCAGGTCAGGTCGATGTGCTGACGGACGAGTTTCTTGCGGTCATCCAGTGACATGCACTCTCCAATGGGCTGCAGATAGCTCGGCAGCGAACTCTAGCAGCGGTCGGGGCAGTGCGGGAGTGCCGTTCGGTCAGTCGGCCTGCAGGCGGATGCGAAAAGCCGCGCCACCGAGCGCTGACTCGCCCAGGCTGAGTTCGCCGCCGTAGCTGTCGAGGATGTCCTTGACCACCGCCAGGCCGATGCCCTGGCCGGGATGCTGGGCGTCGAGGCGTTCGCCACGGCGGATGATGCGCGCGCGCTGGTCCATCGGCACGCCGGGGCCGTCGTCCTCGATGCCGAGCAGCAGGTCGCCGTCATGCGTGCGTGCGCTGATACGGACCTGCCGGAGACAGAGCCGGTAGGCGTTCTCCAGCAAATTGCCGAGCAGCTCCATCAGCGCGCCTTGTTCGATCGGCACCTGGCATGGCTCGGCGAGCTGCATGTCGACCTGCACGTGTTTGTCGCGGTAGACCTTGTCCAGCGTGCTGCACAGGCTGTCGAGCAATGGCCTGAGCTCGACCCGGTGGCGCACCAGGCCGCTCTTGCCAAGGCTGGCGCGCTGCAGCTGATAGCCGATCTGCTGACTCATGCGCTCGATCTGCGCCTGCATCACCTGGGCCTGTTCGCGGCTCTGCGTCTGCGCGGCGAGGGTCTCGCCGACGCCCTGCAGCACGCTGAGCGGCGTCTTCAGGCTGTGCGCCAGGTCGCCCAGGGAGTTGCGGTACTGCTCGCGCTGGCGCCGTTCGCTGTCCAGCAAGCGGTTCAGCGAGCGGGTCAGGCGCAGCAGTTCGCGCGGGTGGTCGTCGCTCAGGCGCTCGCGCTGCCCGGCCTCGACCTGGTCGAGCTCGGCGCTGACCCGCTTGAGGGTGCGAAAGCCCCAGGTCAGGCCGAGCCAGAGCAGGGCCAGCAGCACCAGCAGGCCGCTGCCCAGCCACAGGTAGAGCTGCCGGCGAAACTCCTCGAACAGGCTCAGGTACTCGCTGGTCGGCTGCATGGTGACGAAGCTGAACGCATTGTCGCGGCTGCCGGCCAGGTGCAGCTCGACGTCGTAGGCGAAGTATTCCGTTCCGGCTTCGTCGCGCACGCGCAGGAACTCGCTGGTGCCGCCCTCATAGCGCGGGCGGTAGTCGATGCGCTCGTCGGCGGCCGAGCGGGAACGCCAGACCAGCTTGCCGCGGCGGTCGTAGATGAAACCGAGCAGTCGTGCATCCGGCAGGTTGAACTCCTCGTCCGGCAGCCGCTCGGGCATCTGCAGCCGGCTCTCCTCGACCTGGGCGGCGGTGATCAGCGTATTGGCATCGGCCGCCAGGCGCTGCTCGATGACCCGCTCGAAGGTCAGGCTGAAAGCGCCCTGCAAAACCGGCAGCAGGACCAGCATGAACAGCGCGGCCAGGCTTGCGGCGCCGAGCATCAGACGCAGACGCAGCGACATCGCACCGCCTAGACGGGTTCGTATGCGCGCCTGCAGCCGGCGCCAGCGTCGACTCATCGACAGCGCTCGGTGAACAGATAGCCGAGGCCGCGCACGGTTTCGATGGGCTTCATCGCGCACTGCGCTTCGAGCTTGCGCCGCAGCCGTCCGACCAGCACTTCGATCACGTTCGGGTCGCGCTCCTCGTCGCCGCTGTAGAGCTGCTCCATCAGCCGTTCCTTGGCCACCACCTGCTGCTGGTGACGCATCAGGTATTCGAGGATGCGGTATTCGTAGGCGGTCAGCGCCAGCGGCTCGCCGTTGGCCGTGGCCTGTTTGCGGTTGAGATCGAGCAGCAGTGGGCCGGCTTCGATGGTGGCCTGGGTGAAGCCGCTGGAACGGCGCAGCAGCGCGTTCAGCCGGGCCTCCAGTTCCTCGAACTGGAACGGCTTGACTACATAGTCGTCGGCGCCGGCGGCCAGGCCCTCGACCTTGTCCTGCCAGTTGCCGCGGGCGGTGAGGATCAGGATGGGAAAGGTCTTGCCACGGCTGCGCAGCTGGTGGATCAGGTCCAGCCCGCTGATACCCGGCAGGCCGAGATCGATGACGGCCAGATCGTGGTTGAATTCGTGGGTCTGATACAGCGCTTCTTCGGCGTCCGGCACGGCATCGACGATATGCCCGCTTTCACCGAGCCGCGTCTGCAAGTGGTGGCGCAGCAGCGCCTCGTCTTCCACCACCAGCACCTTCATGTCTTGTGCTCCCTGTGCAAACGGCCGGGCAATGCCCGGCCGTCGTTCAACGTTCTGTCAGCGTAAACGCCATCAGAAGTGATAGTTCAGACCCAGATAGGCCTGCTTGCTGCTGTGCAGGTCGATCGAGCCCAGCTTGCCGACGCCGCGCTCGGAGACTTCGGTTCCGGCGTTGCTGCGCAGGTAGCGGTAACCGGCTTCCACCGAGGTGCTGTCGCCGAGCTTCTGCAGGATACCGGCCTGCAGGCCGACCAGGTAGCCGATGTCGCTGTCGCGGCTGTAGCCCCTGGACTCGTTCTCCAGCTTGGTCAGGCCGGCGCTGGCACCGCCGAACAGGCGGGTGGTGTCGCCCAGCGGGACGAACAGGTCGTAGCTGCCGAGCAGGTTCTGCTGGCGCAGCTTGAAGGTGCTGCCGTAATCGTCCGAGACGTTCTCGTAAGTCATGTAGTAGCGGCCTTCGTCGGTCATCTGACCGGCGCGAACACCCCAGGTGCCGCTGTTCCTGATGGTGTCATCGAAGCGGTTCTCGCCGCCCATGTTCTGCTTCAAGGCGCTGGAACGATCGGTGTTGACGGTGGTTTTACCCCAGGTGAGACCGGCGAAGTTCTCCGCGGCATGGGCGCCGAAGCTGAAGATGCCAAGGGATGTGGCCAGGGCGAGGGTGCTGAGTTTGTTCATCGGTGACTCCGTTTCAGGCAGTGGGAAACTGACGGCCCCTAGCCTGAACGGATGTCACTGAACGCCAACTGAACCCTGCCTGAACCTGCGCTGAACGGATCGGACGCGCCGTGCCGCCGGTCGCCCAGGGCTGGTTTCAGGCGATCTGCTGCGGTTGATCCGGCTCCTCGCGCTCATCGGTATCGCCCGTGCTGCCCGGATAGCGGCGCAGCAGTGGGGGCTGCTCGGCATCGTCGATCCACCACTGCAGTTCGGCTTCGACCTCGGTGTCTGCGGCGATACCAAGGCGGTTGCGTACCGGGCACTGGGATGTTGCGTCAGCGATGAGCGTGCCGCTCTGGGTGCTCTGCGAGGTCCCGGCGCTGCCGCTGGAACGGACCTTCAGGCGGAAGCGAACCTGTTGTCCGCTGCCCTTGAAGCACAGCGAGAGGGCCACGCGGTTGTCCTCGAGCGGTTGCAGCCCTAGGTCGGCCGCGACGGGTGCGCCGGGGGGTGAGGGAGTGGCTGCGAGCAGCCAGGTGAAGAGGGTCATGGTCAGCATCCGTTTTGCTTCCGTTGAGAGCCGGTCCTCGGCTCGGTTGCCACATTACTGCTGAACGATGCTCGCGGTATTGCCGCTGCCGTTCTGGATGATCGTCGCGCTGGCCGGCAGGCGCGTGTAGTCCTGCACCGGCATGCTCTGGGTGATCCGCGCCTCGTTGGCATTGCCCAGCTGGGTGATGCTGGCCTGGTGGCCGAAGTTGCCCTGCTCGATGCTCGCCAGGTTGTCGTTGCCGTTCTGGATGACCGATGCGTTGTTGGACATGAAGCTTTGCGCGATATCGACGCTGTTGCCGCTACCTGTGGACGAACCGCTGATGCGGCCGCCGAAACCGTTCTGATCGACCGTGAGCCGGTTGCTCGTGCCGTTCTGGCTGAAATCCAGCTCGTTGTGGTAGTCGTTCTGCCGGATCTCGGCCAAGTTGTAGCCGCCCGACTGGGCGAGGTTCATGCGGTTGCCGTCGCCCTGGTAGATGTCCGCGAGGTTGCCTGTGCCATCCTGCGAGACGTTCAGCCGCGAGCCTTCGTAATAGCCCTCCTGGCGAAAGGTCAGCACGTTGTCGTCGCCACGCTGCTCGACCTGCGCCGTGACGAAGCTCGTCTGGCTAGCGCTGATCCGGTTGCGGTTGCCGATACTGCTGGCGTTCAGGGTACTGGTGCGTCCGGTCTGCTCGATGGTGGCGACGTTGGCATTGCCGACCTGCTGGAGGTTGGCCACCTTGAAGTAGGCATCGCCGACCTGGGTGATCGCGGCGACATTCAGGTTGCCGTCCTGGCTGACCTCGATCGCGCTGGATTCAACCAGGCCGGTCTGCTGCAACTCGGCGACGTTGTCGGTTCCGCGCTGCTCGAGTTCGATGCTGTTCTCCGCCAGCGCCTGTGACGTGCTGAAGGCGAGCAGGGTGGCGATTGCCGCGGGCTTGATCATCTGGTTCTCCGTGGCCTTTCAGCGGCCCTGCACGATATTGATCTGTTGACCGACGCCGTATTGCGTCACCGCGCTGCGCAGGCCATTGCCGGTCTGTTCGATGCGCGCGTCGTTGTACGCGCCGTATTGGCTGATGCTGGCCTGGTTGTCACTGCCGGACTGGCGGATGGCGGCGTAGTTGCCCTGGCCGACCTGCTCGATGATCGCCAGCAGGTTGTCGCCGTTCTGCAGGATGAACGCTTCCTGGTCGCCGCCTTGCTGTAGCACCCATGCATTCAATGCCTGTCCGTTCTGGGACAGCTCGGCGAGATTGCTTTGGCCAATCTGCTGGATGTAGGCCGCCCGCGCGTCGGTCAGCTGGATGGCAGTGGCAGGCCCGGCGATGCCTCCCGGTGCGAGGTCACCGTTATCCAGCAGGTCGGCTGCCATCAGCGGTGAGCAGATCAGGCCGGCAACGAGGGCGATCAGGCGCTTGGCAGTGGCTGGGACGCAACGGGACATGGGCGTGTACCTGATGGCAGTGGGTGCGATTCTTTAACGCAGCGGGCGAGGCTGAACATCCATCGAACGATGTAAAGGCACGGCGCGCGATGGCGGCCAAGGATTAATGCCTGGCACTGCGCGCGCCGTGCTTGAGCGCTTGGCCCGCACGGCGCACCCGATAGGCCGCCCGTCGCCGCGGCGCTACCGGGACTCCGACGTTCAGGCGCTGCAGGACTTGTCCCAGTCCAGACGGCTGCGCAGCAGATAGGCGGCTTCGGCGCGGTTGGAGGCGCCGATCTTGCGCAGCAGGTTGTGGATATGGCTCTTGATCGTGTGAGGGCTCAAGCACAGCTGCTCGGCGATCTCGGCGTTGGACAGGCCCTTGCCGGCGAGCGTGAGGATCTCGCGCTCGCGCAGGGTCAGGCTGGACTTGCTTTCGGCAAGCTGGCGCATGCGTCGCCATTGGCCAAGCAGGCGCTCGGTGAGAATGCGTGGCAGCCAGTCGCCGCCCTGCAGCAGCACGCGGATGCCTTCGAGCAGGTGTTCGCGTGTCGCGTGGCTGTAGAACACTCCACGGATGACCGGATGCTTCTCGACCAGCTGTTCGGCCTGCTCTGGCACGATGTTCACCAGCGCGACGGGGGTGTGCTCGTCGAGCTGATCGATGAGGCTGGAAATCTGTTCGGCTTCGCTGTGGCCGGCATCGACAAGAAACAGGTCGGCGCCGCGATTCTCCGGTGATTCCAGGCTGGCCAGGGCCACCTCGACCTGGGCCTGCTCGCCGAGGAAGTGGCGGAAGAACAAGCCGAGCAATTCATTGCCGGTTAACAGCGTGACGGTTGGGGAGGTGTTGCCCCGCGTAAGATCCGCGTCCATGTTCGGTACCTAGTCAGTCGGGCGTAATCGTTTAAAAAGCTACTAAACGACCAGCACCTTGCAGCGAAGTTCAGCCGAGCGATGGCGAACGGGCACTATCCGGCCAGCAGGTGCGCAACCTGGCCGAGCGAGGGACGCGTGGCCGGGAGCGTCGCGCGTTTTTGCACGGAACGGCTGCTAAGGTAGCTGCATGACTGACATCCCCGTTGCCGTTTCATCTCGCGAACTCACGGCTCGTGCCCTGCTGACAGGGTTGCTGCTTGGCGCACTGCTGACGCCATCGAACGTCTATTCCGGGCTCAAGATCGGCTGGTCGTTCAATATGTCGGTCATCGCGCTGCTGGTTGGCTTCGCCTTCTGGCAGAGCGTTGCGTCGACCTTCGGCCGCCCACGCTGGACGCTGCTGGAGAGCAACATCACCCAGACCACGGCCTCGTCCTGCGCCTCGATCATCTCCGGTGGGCTGGTGGCACCGATTCCGGCGTACACGCTGCTCACTGGCCAGCAGCTGGGCAGCCCGGCGCTGATGGCCTGGGTGTTCTCGGTGAGCTTTCTCGGCGTATGGGTGGCCTGGTACCTGCGGCCGTCGCTGATCGTCAGCGCGGGCCTGCGCTTTCCCGAGGGCATGGCGACACTGGCGACGCTGCAACAGATTTTCAGCCATGGGGCCGAGGCCGGACGCCGATTGTGGGTGCTGGGCGGTGCGGCACTGTTGTCGGCAGCGGTCAAGCTGATGGATACCTTTGTCTGGATGCTGCCGCGCTGGGCGCCCTCGACGCATCTGGAGCGGCTGACCTTCACGTTCGAGCCGTCGCTGTTGCTGGTCGGCTTCGGCGGCATCATCGGTTTGCGCGTTGGGCTCTCGTTGCTGCTCGGCGCCCTGCTGGCGTGGGGGCTGTTGGCTCCCTGGCTGCTGGCCGAGGGCCTGGTGCGGTTGCCGGCGGCGGCCGACGGCCCGCAGTTCGCGGTACTGATCGAATGGTTGCTGTGGCCCGGCGTCAGCCTGATGGTCTGTGCCACCCTGACTTCTCTAGGCGTACGCCTGCTGCGCCCGCGCGCCATGGCGAAACGCGGCGACTGGCGCCTGCCGCGAGTGGCGCTGTGGCCGGCTGTCGGCCTCGGGCTTGCGGTGGTGCTGGTGGTGATGCTGCAGATAGGCCTGTTCGGCATTCATCCCGGCCTGGCGCTGCTGTCGATTCCGCTGGCGCTGCTGCTGGCGACAGTCGCGGCTCGGGTGGTCGGCGCCACCGGCATTCCGCCGATTGGTGCCATCGGCCAGCTGTCGCAGCTGGGTTTTGGTGTGTTCGCCCCCGGCCAGGTGCCGGTGAACCTGATGAGCGCCAATACCGCCGGCGGCGCCGCCGGGCAGTGCACCGATCTGCTCAACGACTTCAAGGTCGGGCACGCCATCGGCGCGGCACCTGGCCGTCAGGCCGTGGCGCAGTGTCTGGGCATCCTGCTCGGCAGTGTGGTCGGGGTGCTGGCCTATCAGCTGTTGATCCCCGATCCGCAGAGCATGCTGATCACGCCGGAATGGCCCGCGCCGGCGGTCGCTACCTGGAAGGCCGTGGCCGAGGCACTGACCGGTGGGCTCGGCGCACTGCCGCTCGACGTGCGCTGGGCGATGCTGGTCGGTGCGCTCTGTGGCGTGACGCTCGGGGCTCTGGAAGCCTTGCTGCCGGAGCGTCGTGTGCATTGGCTACCCAGCTCCGCGGCGCTCGGTCTGGCTTTCATCATCCCGGCGTCGATCTCGCTGATGATGACCTTTGGCGCCGTGCTGGCCTGGTGTTTCGTCTCGCGCTGGCGCAGCCTCGGCGAGCGTTTCGTGATCGTTGCTGCCGCGGGGCTGGTGGCGGGCGAAAGCATGGCGGGCGTCGGTGCATCGCTCTGGCAGTTGCTGAGCTGAATCATTCTGCCGCACAGCCTGTCGTACCCCTTGTAGCCAGCAAGGGGAGAGGTATGTCCGAACCAACGTCAGCAGACGACAACAAGCAGGTCGCCAACCGCGCCATGGTTCAGGCGGCCGTGCTCGCGACCGTGGTACTGCTGTGCATCGTCGCCTGGCTGGCGTTCGATTTCCTGCTGCTGCTGTTCGCATCCATTCTCTTCGGTGTGCTGATCCATGGCGTGAGCCAATGGCTGGGCTGCCGCACGCCGCTGTCCTACAAGGCGTCCATGGGCCTGTTCTTTGTCGTCACGCTGCTCGGCCTGGGAGGTGCAGGCTGGCTGGTGGCGCCGAGTATTGCCGAGCAGGCCGATGCGTTGTCCGATTCACTGCCGGAGGCCGTCGAGCGGCTGCGTGAGCGAGCGCAGCAACTGCCCTGGACCAATGAGTTATTGCAGCAGCGTGAACGCATCGAGGACTCCCTGCCCGACGGCTCCAGTGCCTTCAGTGTGGTGAGCAAGGTGATGGGCTCGGTGGCCGGGGCGCTGAGCAGCTTCGTGATTGCCTTCGCCATCGGTGTTTGCCTCGCCATCAACCCGCCGATCTATGTCTGCGGCCTGCTCAAGCTGGTGCCGCTGAGCTATCGCCCGCGCGCCGCCGAGGTGCTCGACGAGAGCGGGGCGACGCTGCGCGCCTGGCTGCTGGCCAAGCTGCTAGAGATGCTGTTGATCGGCGTGCTGACCACCCTCGGTCTCTGGCTGCTGGGCATCGAACTGGCCCTGGTGCTCGGGCTGATCGCCGGGCTGCTGTCGTTCATTCCCAACATCGGTCCGGTGTTGGCGGTGATTCCGGCACTGCTGCTGGCCTCGCTGGAGGGCGGCCGCACGGTGCTCTATGTTGCCGCGCTCTATCTGTTCGTCCAGGCGCTGGAAAGCTATGTGTTCACGCCCTGGATGCAGCAGCGCATCGTCTCGGTGCCGCCGGCACTGACCATCGGCGTGCAGCTGCTGTTCGGCCTGCTTGCCGGCACCTTGGGGTTGCTGCTGGCGACGCCGTTGGCGGCGGTCGGCATGGTGCTGGTGCGCATGCTGTATGTCGAGGATCTGCTCGGTGACCGCGAGCAGCTGACCAACGGTTCCTCCTAGCGTCCGCTCTGCGCTGCCGCCTGCGCGGGGAGTTCATGTTTTGTAAAGGCGGCCGAGGAAACCCCTGGCCGGCCCTGCTGCCGGAATCTGTGTACCCACAGAACGATGGCAGGAGACGAATCATGAACATGCACAAGATCGCGGCACTCACCCTGGCGGGACTGCTTTCCGGCGCGGCATTCGCGGCTGACAACACCGGCACCGGCGCCGATACCGGCCACCGCGATTCGAAGGGACATAGTACCGAGCAGCCTGGAACCATGGGTGGCACGGGCAACGGCATGGATTCGACCTCCGATACCGGCAAAATGCCGGACGAGACTGAGCGCCCGGCGACCACACACGGCAGCGATCACGGCACCGGCGTCGGTTCTGGGGGCGATGGTGCGTCCGGTAAGCAGGGCACGACCGGTACCGGCGGCGAGGGCGGTGCACGCGGCGCCTACTGATCCCGGCAATACGACGACCTGGCAAGGCGCTCCCTTGCCGGGTCGTTTTATGTCTGGCCTGCGACCGCCCGACCGACAGTCGCGGCGCCGCTGAAACCTTGGCGGCGTGGGTATGCCGAAAGCGTTATAGAGACGCTCGGAGGTGCGACGATGAGTATTCTGCGTGACGGCATGCTGCTGCTTTCGCTGGCGTTCGCTGTCGGCGCCATGGCCGATGGCACCGGCCCCACCCAGCCGGACAAGGCGCGCCAGCACCCGCTGGACAACAGCGCGCCGCGTGACGATTCGATGGAGCAGCCGAGGCAGCGACCCCAGCGCGATCAAACTCCCGTGCTGCAGCCGCGTCAGGCGCCGATCGAAACCGATGTTCCACCCCAGCTCGATCCGGCGGACGAGCAGCCCGGCACCGATGAGGATGCCGCGGCCCCGCGTGCGCTGCGCAGCTAGTCCGTCGCGGTGCGCCGGACGGAAGTCGCAGCAACGAAAAAGGGAGGCCGAAGCCTCCCTTTTAGTTCAGTGCACCACGTCAGCGAATCAGAACAGCACGCGGCTGCGGATGGTGCCGTTGACGTGCTGCAGCTTCTCCAGCGCCAGGTCGGAGTATTCCTTGTCGACGTCGATGACGACGTAACCGACCTTCTCGTTGGTCTGCAGGAACTGGCCGCAGATGTTGATGCCGTTGTCGGCGAAGACCTTGTTGATCTCGCTCATCACGCCCGGAATGTTCTGGTGGATGTGCAGCAGGCGGTGCTTGCCCGGGTGCGACGGCAGGGCGACTTCCGGGAAGTTGACCGAGGACACCGAGGTGCCGTTGTCGCTGTACTTGACCAGCTTCTCGGCGACTTCCAGGCCGATGTTGGCCTGTGCTTCGGCAGTCGAGCCACCGATGTGCGGGGTCAGGATCACGCGATCCAGGCCGCGCAGCGGGCTTTCGAACTCCTCGTCGTTGGACCTGGGTTCGACCGGGAACACGTCGATGGCGGCGCCGATCAGGTGCTCGTCCTTGATCGCGGCGGCCAGGTGATCCAGCTCGACCACGGTGCCGCGGGCAGCGTTGATCAGGATGCCGCCCTTCTTCATGGCGCGGATTTCCTTCTCGCCGATCATCCACTGGGTGGACGGCAGCTCCGGAACGTGCAGCGAGACGATGTCGCACATGCCCAGCAGCTCGTACAGCGAGCCGATCTGGGTGGCGTTGCCCAGCGGCAGCTTGGTCACCACGTCATAGAAGAAGACCTGCATACCCAGCGCTTCGGCCAGTACCGACAACTGCGTACCGATGGAGCCGTAGCCGATGATGCCCAGCTTCTTGCCGCGGATCTCGAAGGAGTTGGCCGCCGACTTGATCCAGCCGCCGCGATGGCAGGAGGCGTTCTTCTCGGGGATGCCGCGCAGCAGCAGGATAGCCTCGGCCAGCACCAGTTCGGCTACCGAACGGGTATTGGAGTAGGGCGCGTTGAATACCGCGATGCCGCGCTCGCGAGCGGCGTTGAGATCGACCTGGTTGGTGCCGATGCAGAAGCAGCCGACGGCGATCAGTTTCTTGGCCGCGTCGAAGACTTCCTCGGTCAGCTGGGTGCGCGAGCGGATGCCGATGAAATGGGCGTCGGCGATCTTTTCCTTCAGCTCATCGCCGGACAGCGCGGTCTTGAGGTACTCGATGTTGGTATAGCCGGCCGCCTTCAGGGTGTCGACAGCGTTCTGGTGCACGCCTTCGAGAAGAAGGAACTTGATCTTGCTCTTGTCGAGAGAGGTCTGGCTCATCTGTATTAAAACCTTAAGGCCGAAGGATAGGACTGAAGTGTCCAGCGAAGGCTGGCCGACCCGTCATTAGCGGTGTCGGGAGTCTGCCGAGGCACGTTTCAAAGGGGTGCGTATGCTAGCATACGAGCCCCTCGAAACACCCCCACCCCTGTGCTGAAGCGTGCTCAGGGTGACCATGAATCGTATGAGAGTTCCCGTGATGACCGACCCCGCCCTGATCGATGAGCTGAAAACCCTGGTCGAGCCCGGCAAAGTGCTGACCGACGCCGATTCGCTGAATGCCTACGGCAAGGACTGGACCAAGCATTTCGCTCCGGCACCCTCGGCCATCGTCTTTCCCAAGAGCATCGAGCAGGTCCAGGCCATCGTGCGCTGGGCCAATGAGCGCAAGGTCGCGCTGGTGCCCTCGGGCGGTCGCACCGGGCTGTCCGCAGCGGCAGTGGCGGCCAATGGCGAGGTGGTGGTGTCCTTCGACTATATGAACCAGATTCTCGAATTCAACGAGATGGATCGCACCGCCGTCTGCCAGCCCGGCGTGGTCACCGCCCAGCTGCAGCAGTTCGCCGAGGACAAGGGCCTGTACTACCCGGTGGACTTCGCCTCCGCCGGCTCCAGCCAGATCGGCGGCAACATTGGCACCAACGCCGGTGGCATCAAGGTGATCCGCTACGGCATGACCCGCAACTGGGTCGCCGGCATGAAGGTCGTGACCGGCAAGGGCGATCTGCTGGAGCTGAACAAGGACCTGATCAAGAACGCCACCGGCTACGACCTGCGCCAGCTGTTCATCGGCGCCGAGGGCACCCTGGGCTTCGTCGTCGAGGCGACCATGCGCCTGGAGCGCCAGCCGACCAACCTCACCGCGCTGGTGCTGGGCACCCCGGATTTCGAGTCGATCATGCCGGTGCTGCACGCCTTCCAGGACAAACTGGACCTCACTGCCTTCGAGTTCTTCTCCGACAAGGCGCTGGCCAAGGTGCTCGGTCGCGGCGACGTGCCGGCGCCGTTCGAAACCGACTGCCCGTTCTATGCACTGCTGGAATTCGAGGCCACCACCGACGAGCGTGCCGACCAGGCACTGGCGACCTTCGAGCATTGCGTCGAGCAGGGCTGGGTGCTCGATGGCGTGATAAGCCAGAGCGAGCAGCAGCTGCAGAATCTGTGGAAGCTGCGCGAGTACATCTCCGAGACCATCAGCCACTGGACGCCGTACAAGAACGACATCTCGGTGACCATCGCCAAGGTGCCGGCCTTCCTCAAGGAAATCGACGCCATCGTCGGCGAGCATTACCCGGATTTCGAGATCGTCTGGTTCGGCCATATCGGCGATGGCAACCTGCACCTGAATATCCTCAAGCCCGATGCCATGGACAAGGACGAGTTCTTCGGCAAGTGCGCGACGGTGAACAAGTGGGTATTCGAGACCGTGCAGAAGTACAACGGCTCGATCTCCGCCGAACACGGCGTCGGCATGACCAAGCGCGACTACCTCGAGTACAGCCGCTCGCCGGCCGAAATCGAATACATGAAAGCGGTGAAGGCGGTGTTCGATCCGAACGGCATCATGAACCCCGGCAAGATCTTCGCGGCCTGAGTGGCCCACCGACCCAAGGAGTCCTCGATGAGCTACCAGCACCACTACACCGACGGCACGCCGATCCACTACCCGCTGGGCAAGGTGGTCTGCATCGGCCGCAACTATGCCGAGCACGCCAAGGAACTGAACAACCCGGTGCCGACCGAGCCGCTGCTGTTCATCAAGGCCGGCAGCTGCAGCGTGCCGCTGGAAGGCGGCTTCAGCATCCCCAGCGATCGTGGTGCGGTGCACTACGAGGCGGAAATTGCCGTGCTGATCGGCAAGCCGCTGTCGCGCAAGCCGAACGAGGAAGAGGTGCGCGATGCCATTTCCGGCTTCGCCCCGGCGCTGGACCTGACCCTGCGCGACGTGCAGGCCAGGCTCAAGGAAAAGGGCCACCCATGGGAGATCGCCAAGAGTTTCGACGGTGCCTGCGTGCTGGCGCCGTTCGTGCCGGGCGACGCGGTGGAGGATCTGGGCGACATCGGCATCCGCCTGACCATCAATGGCGAAGTCCGCCAGGACGGCAACAGCAGCCAGATGCTCAATGCCATCCTGCCGCTGCTGCAGCACATTGCCGGGCATTTCAGCCTGCAGCCGGGCGACGTGGTACTGACCGGCACGCCGGCCGGTGTCGGCCCGCTCAACCAGGGCGATGAGCTGGTGCTGGAGCTGGTCGGCCTGTCCCGCTTCGAGAGCCGCGTGCTCTGATCCATCGACGCGGCGGGATTCACCCGCCGCGTTTGCCGCTTCTTTGCGAACCGTTCTCGTGTTGTAATCCAGCACCCTCCGCTGGAACGCTTTCCATGCCCGTTCGTTATTCCCGTTGGCGCCTGCTCGTGGCTGGCGTCCTGTTGCTGCTGTTCGTCGCGCTGCTCGTCGCAGGCCGCCTGCTGCACTGGGATGACCAGCTGCGGCTGTACTGGGGCGAACGTTCGGTCACTGCCGAACAGCGTGCTGCCGGCATCTGGCTGCCGGACTACGAATTGGCGCTGGAGACGACGCTGGCCGGGCTGGAAGACGAGGAAACCTCGGGGCTGACTTGGAATCCGCTGAGCGGCACGCTGTTCACGGTCACCGGTGAGCAGCTGGTCGAGTTCAGCCCTGCTGGCGTGGTGCTACGCCGGATCGCGCTGAATGGCTTCGCCGACCCGGAAGCGGTGGAAGCGCTGAGTGATGGCCGTCTGGCGATCGTCGACGAGCGTCGCCGGCTGGTGGCAGTGTTCCATCTGCAGCCGGACGTGGAAACCCTGGAGCTGGACGACTTGGCCAGTTACGACCTTGGCTTCGCCGATGCCGGCAACAAGGGCTTCGAGGGGCTGGCCTGGAATCCGCGTACGCAGCGCCTGCTGCTGGCCAAGGAACGTGACCCGCAGGGCCTGTTCGAGCTGCCATTTCCGGGTGAGGACGGCGCGCCCGGCGCACTGCAGGCACTGTCCAGCCAACCGCTGCTGGTACGCGACATTTCCTCTGTCGCCATCGACCCGCGCAGCGGCCATACGCTGATGCTTTCCGACGAGTCGCGGCTGCTGGTGGAGCTGGACCTGCAGGGCAAGCCGCGCAGCTTCATCAGCCTGTTCGGCGGGCTCAACGGCTTAGTGCAGGGCATCGAGCAGGCAGAAGGCGTGGCGATGGATGGCGAGGGCAACATCTATGTGGTCGGTGAACCCAACCACTTCTACGTATTCAGCCGCAAGCGCTGAGTCGCTGAGCCGATTAAGCCTGGTGTAAGCCGGGCGCGCCACAATCGCGATTTAACAACTAGAAGAAAGCGGGTGGTCATGCGTGCGTTGAAAATCCTTCTGGCTGCGCTGCTCGGCGTTGCCCTGTTACTGGCCGTGGCGGCCGGTGTTCACTACCGTCTGTTCGAGCGCGGCTGGTTCCACTTCACCCAGTGGCAGCAGGGCGAGCAGAGCGGCAGCGCCTCGTTGTGGCTGCCGGACTACCGGGTCGGGATCCAAGGCAAGGTCGTCGCCGGTATCGACGATGACCTGTCGGCGCTGACCTTCGATCCGGATCGCAACAGCCTGATCGCCGTCACCAATGGTGATCCGCACTGGCTGGAACTCAGCCTGGAAGGCGATCTGCTGCGCGCCATTCCGATGGTCGGCTTCGGCGATCCGGAGGCCATCGAGTACATCTCCGAAGGCGTCTACGTGATCAGCGATGAACGCCTGCAGCGGCTGCTGCGTGTCGAGGTAAACGAGCAGACCAGCGTCATCGACGCCGAGCAGGCGCAACAGCTTTCGTTGGGCATCGATCTCAACGGTAACAAGGGCTTCGAAGGCCTGGCCTACGACACCGCCGGCAAGCGCCTGTTCGTCGCCAAGGAGCGCGATCCGGTACGTATCTACGAGATTTCCGGCTTTCCTTACCGCGAACCGAGCCCGTCGGTGCATATCGGTGAACACGAGGCCAGGCTGTTCGTCCGCGACCTCTCCAGCCTGCAATACGACGAGCAGACCGGCCATCTGCTGGCGCTGTCCGACGAGTCACGGCTGGTGATCGAATTGGATGGTGACGGCCAGCCGCTCAGCAGCCTTTCGCTGAGCGCGGGCCGGCACGGGTTGGAGCGGGACGTGCCGCAGGCGGAGGGGATGGCGATGGGACCGGACGGCACGCTCTATCTGGTCAGCGAGCCGAACCTGTTCTACGTGTTTCGCAAGACCAGGTGACTAGGCCTCGCCGGCCACCTGGTCCAGCGGCAGGTCAGCCGACCGCCGAAGCGCTTTCGTCCTGCAGCGCGGCGTTCGGTGCATGGCGTCGAACCGAGTCGCAACCCTGCTCGGCACTGTGCAGGCTGGCATACATCTGACTCTGGCCGATGACCTGCCCGTTGGTTGCCCTGAGCACGAAAAAGTACTTGCCGTTGCTCGACTCCTTGACCTCGAACGCACCTTCACGCACCGCGTTCTTGCGTACCGAATCGATGCCGTTGAGCGCCGAGGCATGGGCTTTGTATTGCTCGCTGGACAGTACGACCTGGCCATTGCTGGCCAGAAGATTGAAGTGGAACTGGCCGTTGCTGGATTTCTTCAACTGGAATTTGCCGGACATGGCGACACCTCCTGTGGTGAGCTGCGGCGGACTCGTCGCAGCGCACGCTAAAGCGTAGACGCCAGTTGGGCGTCGCGCCGTTGCGCTTAGCCCGAAAGGCTCAGCGCTTGAGAGTCTGCACGCCGTCTTGGGTGCCGAGCAGCAGCAGGTCGGCCGGGCGCATGGCGAACAGGCCATTGGTGACCACGCCGACGATATTGTTGATCTTGCCTTCCAGCTCGGGGGCGAAGCCGATCATCAGGTTGTGCACGTCGAGGATGACGTTGCCGTTGTCGGTGACCACGCCGTCGCGGTAGACCGGGTCGCCGCCGAGCTTGACCAGCTCGCGCGCCACATGGCTGCGCGCCATCGGGATGACTTCCACCGGCAGCGGAAAGGCGCCCAGCTGCTCGACCAGCTTGCTGCCATCGGCGATGCAGATGAAGGTCTTGGCCACCGCCGCGACGATCTTTTCGCGGGTGAGTGCCGCACCGCCGCCCTTGATCAGCTCCAGGTGCTTGTTCGCCTCGTCGGCGCCATCCACGTAGAACTCCAGTTCGCTCACCGAGTTCAGGTCGTAGACCGGAATGCCGTGCTGCTTGAGACGTTCGGCGGTGGCTTCGGAGCTGGCCACGGCACCGTCGAAGAAGCCCTTGTGCTTGGCCAGCAGGTCGATGAAGAAGTTGGCGGTGGAGCCGGTACCGACGCCAACGATGCTGCGATCGTTGAGCTTGGGAAGGATATGGTCGACAGCGGCCTGGGCGACGGCCTGCTTGAGCTGGTCCTGGGTCATGGGGGAATCCGGGCGGGAAAGACGAAGCGCGGATTATAGCCCCGCGCCGGCGACCGGTCTCGTGTGCTGCGGCAATGCCGAGGCCTTCGCGGATTGCCGGTGGTCGCCGGGGCGCTCGCGGGGGTAGACTCGGCGTTCCCCGCAAGGCCCGCCCAAGATAGCCAGAATGCTCGAACACTACGTCAAGAAGATCCTCACTTCGCGCGTCTATGACGTCGCCGTCGAAACGCCGCTGCAACCCGCCCGCCAGCTTTCCGAACGGATCGGCAACCAGATTCTGCTCAAGCGCGAGGATCTGCAGCCAGTGTTCTCCTTCAAGGTGCGTGGCGCCTACAACAAGCTGGCGCAGCTTTCGCCCGAGGAACTGGCGCGCGGTGTGGTCACCGCGTCGGCCGGCAACCATGCCCAGGGCGTCGCGCTGGCGGCCAAGCAGCTGGGGATCAAGGCTACCATCGTCATGCCGCGCACCACCCCGGAGCTGAAGGTGCAGGGCGTGCGTGCCCGTGGCGGCAAGGTGGTCCTGCATGGCGATGCCTTCCCCGAGGCGCTGGCCTATTCGCTGAAGCTGGTGGAAGAGAAAGGCTACGTCTATATCCACCCGTACGACGATCCCGACGTGATCGCCGGACAGGGCACCGTGGCGATGGAAATCCTCCGCCAGCATCAGGGGCCGATCGATGCGATCTTCGTTCCGGTGGGCGGTGGCGGGCTAGTGGCGGGAATCGCCGCCTACGTGAAATACCTCTATCCGCAGACCCGCGTGATCGGCGTCGAGCCGGACGACTCCAACTGCCTGCAGGCAGCCATGGCGGCCGGCGAGCGGGTGGTGCTCGAGCAGGTCGGGCTGTTCGCCGACGGCGTGGCCGTGGCGCAGATCGGCCAGCATACCTTTGATGTCTGCAAGCATTACGTCGATGAGGTGATCACCGTAAGCACCGACGAGATCTGCGCGGCGATCAAGGACATCTACGACGACACTCGCTCGATCACCGAGCCGGCCGGTGCCCTGGCGGTGGCGGGAATCAAGAAGTACGTCGAGCGCGACGGCGTCAGCGGTCAGGTGCTGGTGGGCATCGACTCGGGGGCCAACGTCAATTTCGACCGCCTGCGCCATGTCGCCGAGCGCGCCGAGCTGGGCGAGAAGCGCGAAGCGATCATCGCCGTCACCATTCCCGAGCAGCCCGGCAGCTTCAAGGCCTTTTGCGAGGCGATCGGCAAGCGCCAGATCACCGAGTTCAACTACCGCTACCACACCGACCGCGAGGCGCACATCTTCGTCGGCGTGCAGACCCATCCGGAGAACGACCCGCGTGCGGCGCTGGTGCAGGGCCTGCGCGACAAGGGCTTCCCGGTGCTCGATCTGACCGACAACGAGCTGGCCAAGCTGCACACCCGGCACATGGTCGGCGGGCACGCGGCCGGGGTCAGCGACGAGATGGTGCTGCGTTTCGAGTTCCCGGAGCGGCCCGGCGCGCTGTTCAACTTCCTCAACAAGCTGGGCGGGCGCTGGAACATCTCGATGTTCCACTACCGCAACCACGGCGCGGCTGATGGCCGGGTGGTCGCCGGCCTGCAGGTGCCGGCCGAGGACCGGCATCTGCTGCCGGCGGCTCTGGACAAGATCGGCTACCGCTACTGGGATGAAAGCGACAATCCCGCCTACAAGCTGTTTCTCGGCTGAGCGCAGATAAAGGAAAGCCAATGGAACACTACCTGACCCTCCGCATCGTGCACGGCGCCACCGCAGTGCTGTTGCTGCTGGGTGTGATCGTGCACCTGCTGATGCTGTGGAAGGCGGCCCGCGGCGGCGACCAGGCCGTGCTGCAGCGCAAGTTGCAACGTACCCACCGGCTGTCCCTGCCGCTGTTGGCGGTGATCGGCCTGTCATTGCCGCTGACCGGATGGTGGATGACCCATCTGGCCGGATGGCCGCTGGGCCAGTTCTGGCTGCTGGCCAGCTCCGTGCTGTTCCTCGCGCTGATCCCGCTGGTCCTGCTGTTGGCCGGGCGTCTTGCCGCCTGGCAGGCGCCGGGCAACGCCACCGCGGCGCGCAATGCCGGCATCTACGGCGTGCTGGTACTGCTGGTGCTGATCGCAATCACCGCCCTGATGGGCGCCAAGCCGGTCTGACTCGACCGGCCCGGGCATCGCTGCTGAGCGGGTTCAGCGCAGCGAGATGATCCGCCAGCCACGCTCGGTGGCAATCTGGCGCAGGACCGGATCCGGGTCCACCGCCACCGGATGCGTCACCCGTTGCAGCAGCGGCAGGTCGTTGCGCGAATCGCTGTAAAAGTAGCTGTCTTCCAGGGTCTGTTCGGTCTCGGCCAGCCAGCGCTCGATGCGCTGGACCTTGCCTTCCTGGAAGCACGGAATGTCGGTCAGCCGGCCGGTATAGCGGCCGTCGCGCATCTCGCACTCGGTCGCCAGCAGGGTGTCGACCCCCAGCCGGGCGGCGATCGGTCCGGTGATGAAACGGTTGGTCGCGGTGATGATCACCACCTTGTCGCCGGCATCCAGGTGCTGACGGACCAGCGCCTCGCCCTTACTCAACACGATGGGTTCGATGTGGTCGCGCATGAACTCCTCGTGCCACGCCTGCAGCTGCGACATTTCGCTGCGGCCGAGCAGTTCCTGGCAGAAATTCTGGTACGCATGCACATCGAGATTGCCGGCGAGGTAGTCCTGATAGAAGGCATCGTTGCGCGCACGGTAGTGGCTGGCGTCGACGATGCCGCGCTGGCAGAGGTATTCGCCCCAGGCGTGGTCGCTGTCACCGGCCAGCAGGGTGTTGTCGAGATCGAATAGAGCCAGGCGCACGGAAGAGTTCCTCGAAGATGGAGTCAGGGCAGCGCCAAGCATAACGGTAGAGTGCCCTCGACGCAGCTTCGACCGGCCGCCTGGCGTGCCCGGAGATGCATGCCGAATGGCGCCTTGCCGCGCTTTCGGCTCGTCGCAGTTTTGTGGAACAATGCCGCGACATGCGTCTGCGAGGTTGTATGCCGTGATCGATTCCGATGGTTTTCGCCCTAATGTCGGCATCATCCTGACCAATGATGTCGGTCAGGTGCTGTGGGCCCGGCGGATCAATCAGGACGCCTGGCAGTTCCCGCAGGGTGGCATCAACGCCCGCGAGACGCCGGAAGAGGCCCTGTATCGCGAACTCAACGAAGAGATCGGCCTGGAAGAGCAGGATGTGAATATCCTCGCCTGCACCCGTGGCTGGTTGCGCTATCGTCTGCCGCAACGCCTGGTGCGTACGCACAGCCAACCGCTGTGCATCGGCCAGAAACAGAAGTGGTTCCTGCTGCGCCTGACCAGCGCCGAAGAGCGTGTGCGCATGGACCTGACCGGCAAGCCGGAGTTCGATGGCTGGCGCTGGGTCAGTTACTGGTATCCGCTGGGGCAGGTGGTCACCTTCAAGCGCGAAGTCTATCGTCGCGCACTCAAAGAACTCGCGCCGCGGTTGCCGGTGCGGGACTGAAAAATCGGGGAGAAAGCCTCTGAGCATGCTCGGCACGCTGCGCAAGATTGTCCAGGAAGTGAATGCCGCCAAGGACCTCAAGGCGGCATTGGGCATCATCGTGCTGAGAGTCAGGGAGGCCATGGGCAGCCAGGTCTGCTCGGTCTATCTGCTCGATCCGGAAACCGAACGCTTCGTCCTGATGGCCACCGAAGGCCTCAACAAGCGCGCCATCGGCAAGGTCAGCATGGCGCCCAACGAGGGCCTGGTCGGCCTGGTGGGCACCCGCGAAGAGCCGCTCAACCTCGAACATGCCTCTGAGCACCCGCGTTACCGCTACTTCGCCGAGACCGGCGAGGAACGCTACGCCTCCTTCCTCGGCGCGCCGATCATCCACCACCGGCGGGTGATGGGCGTACTGGTCATCCAGCAGAAGGAGCGCCGCCAGTTCGATGAAGGCGAGGAAGCCTTTCTGGTGACCATGAGCGCGCAGCTCGCCGGGGTTATCGCCCATGCCGAGGCCACCGGTTCGATCCGCGGCCTCGGCCGCCAGGGCAAGGGCATCCAGGAAACTCGCTTCATCGGCATTCCCGGCGCCCCGGGCGCCGCGGTGGGCACCGCCCTGGTGGTGCTGCCGCCGGCCGATCTGGACGTGGTGCCAGACAAGCACATCGACAACATCGAGGCCGAGCTGACGTTGTTCGAGGCGGCGCTGGAAGCGGTGCGCGCCGACATGCGCAACCTGTCGGAAAAGCTCGCCACGCAGATGCGCAAGGAAGAGCGCGCGCTGTTCGACGTCTACCTGATGATGCTCGACGACTCCGCCCTCGGTGGCGAGGTGACCAAGGTCATCCGCACCGGCCAGTGGGCCCAGGGCGCGCTGCGCCAGGTGGTCACCGAGCACGTCCGGCGTTTCGAGATGATGGACGATGCCTACCTGCGCGAGCGCGCCTCGGACGTCAAGGACATCGGCCGGCGCCTGCTCTCCTATCTGCAGGAGGCACGCCAGCAGGCTCTGGTGTATCCGGACAAGACCATCCTGGTCAGCGAGGAACTGTCGCCGGCCATGCTCGGCGAGGTGCCCGAAGGCAAGCTGGTGGGGATGGTCTCGGTGCTGGGCTCAAGCAACTCCCACGTCGCCATCCTGGCCCGTGCCATGGGCATTCCGACGGTGATGGGCGCGGTCGACCTGCCCTACTCGAAGGTCGACGGCATCGAGCTGATCGTCGACGGCTACCGCGGCGAGATCATCACCAACCCTGGCAAGGTGCTGCGCGAGCAGTACGAGGTGCTCGCCGAGCAGGAGCGGCAGCTCTCCGAAGGCCTCGACGTACTGCGCGAGCTGCCCTGCGAAACCACCGATGGTCACCGCATTCCGCTGTGGGTCAATACCGGATTGCTGGCCGATGTGGTGCGCGCCCAGGAGCGTGGCGCCGAAGGCGTGGGGCTGTATCGCACCGAAGTGCCCTTCATGATCAAGGAGCGCTTCCCCAGCGAGAAGGAGCAGATGGCCATCTACCGTGAGCAGCTGGAAGCCTTCCATCCGCTGCCGGTGACCATGCGCAGCCTCGACATCGGCGGTGACAAGTGCCTGCCGTACTTCCCGATCAAGGAAGAGAACCCGTTCCTCGGCTGGCGCGGCATTCGCGTCACCCTCGATCATCCCGAGATCTTCCTTCTGCAGACCCGCGCCATGCTCAAGGCCAGCGCCGGGCTGAATAACCTGCGCATCCTGTTGCCGATGATTTCCGGCATCCGCGAGCTGGAAGAGGCGCTGCACCTGATCCATCGCGCCTGGTGCGAGGTGCGCGACGAGGGGCTGGACGTGATCATGCCGCCGGTCGGCGTGATGATTGAGGTGCCGGCGGCGGTCTACCTGACCCGCGAGCTGGCGCGCATGGTGGACTTCATCTCGGTCGGCTCCAACGACCTGACCCAGTACCTGCTGGCGGTGGACCGCAACAATCCACGGGTCGCCGATCTCTACGACTATCTGCATCCGGCCGTGCTCGAGGCGCTGCAGCGGGTGGTCAAGGAAGCCCATGGGGAGGGCAAGCCGGTGAGCATCTGCGGCGAGATGGCTGGCGATCCGGCGGCGGCCATGCTGCTGCTGGCGATGGGCTTCGACAGCCTGTCGATGAACGCCACCAACCTGCCCAAGGTGAAATGGCTGCTGCGTCAGATCAGCATGGACACCGCCCAGCAGCTGCTCGCCCGCGTCATGCTGCTGGACAGCCCGCAGGTCATCCACAGCACGGTGCAGCTGACGTTGCGCAACCTCGGCCTTAACAAGCTGATCAACCCCTCCGCCGCGGTCTGAGCCCGCCGCGGTCGCGCGCCATCAGCTGGCGGGTGGGTGGCGGTAGCGCACCTCGCCCAACGGACCGGCCGGGCCGAAGCTGCGTTCGATGATGTCCAGCGAACCGTCTGCATGACGGATCAGCGCCGTACTGGCGCGAGTGCCGTACTCAGGACTGGCGATGAAGACGCTCGACAGCCGCCGTTCCCATTCCAGCGGCACCCCGGTCTGCGGCAGCTCATGCTCGGCGGCTGGCTCAGCATCGGCTAGCAGTGCCAGCAGGCGCTCCGGCTCCGGTTGATCGAGGGCGTCGGCCAGTGCCGCACGGGCCTTTCTGAGCTTGGGCCAGGGCGTATCCAGCCCGGCGTTGGACAGACCGTAGACGCCGGCCTGCAACGCCTGTGGCTGACCATCATGGGAATTCAGATACCACAGCGTCTGCCGATCGCCGACCAGCAGGTTGAAGCCAGCGTAGTCGCCGCGGCGCTCGGCCAGTTCGGCCAGGTAGTCGGCTGGCGGCAAGTTTCCGCGCAGGTACTGTTCCGGCAGCTCGCCGCGCGAACGTGGCCCGATCGCCTGGCCGGGCGCGCGGATATTGGTCAGCGCGGCGAAGCGGCCGCGGGCGGTGACGCCCATCCAGGTGCCGCCAGCTTGCAGGTCACGTCCGCCGATGATCCAGGGTGCGTCTTCCCAGCAGCCCAGCGGCAGGCTCGGGCGGGCGTGGAATTCGTCGCGGTTGGCGGCCACCACCAGCGGCTGGGCGTGGTCGGGGCGCCAGGCGAAAACGATCAGGCACATGGGACACCTTCGCGGTTGCAGACCTGCAAGGGTACAGGCGCGGCGGCCGAAAGGGCCATGGGTAGCCGGCGTCAGCGCGTCGGCGAGCAAGCGCCGGCCGGGCATTTTCGCTACCATGCCGCTTTGTTTCGCCGGGACGGGGCGCATGGAGTTTCTGCTTTATCTGCTGCTGGGCGGCTTCGCCGGGGTGCTGGCCGGTCTGTTCGGCGTGGGTGGCGGGCTGATCATCGTGCCAGTGCTGGTGTTCAGCTTCAGTGCGCAGGGCTTTTCCCAGGACATTCTCACGCACCTGGCGGTCGGAACCTCGCTGGCGACCATCGTCTTCACCTCGGTCAATTCGATTCTCACCCACCATCGCCTGGGCGCGGTGCGCTGGTCGATGGTGCTCTGGATGACCTTCGGCATCCTGCTCGGCGCGGCGCTGGGCAGCCTGACCGCGGCGGCGATCCAGGGGCCGATGCTGCAGAAGATCATCGGCGTGTTCGCCCTGGCGATGGCGGTGCAGATGGGCTTCGACCTGCGTCCCAAGGCCACCGGCCAGGTGCCGGGACGACCGGAACTGTCGCTGGTGGGCGTGGTGATCGGCTGGGCTTCGGCGATTTTCGGCATCGGCGGCGGCTCGCTGTCTGTGCCCTATCTGACCTGGCGCAGCGTGCCGATGCAGCAGGCGGTGGCGACTTCCGCGGCGTGCGGCCTGCCGATCGCCATCGCCGGGGCGCTAAGTTTCATGGTGGTCGGCTGGCACGAGACGCAACTGCCCGACTGGAGTCTGGGTTTCGTCTATCTGCCGGCGCTGCTGGGCATCGCGGCAACCAGCATGTTTTTCGCCAGACTGGGTGCGAAGCTGGCGCACCGGCTGTCGGCCAAGGTTCTGAAACGGCTGTTCGCTCTGCTGCTGCTGAGCGTTGGCATCAACTTTCTGGTTTGAGGAGTAACCGATGCTGCCCTATCCGCAGATCGATCCGGTGGCGATATCCATCGGCCCCTTGCAGATTCACTGGTACGGTCTGATGTACCTGATCGGCATCGGCGGCGCCTGGTGGCTGGCTTCGCTGCGGGTGCAGCGCTTCGCGCCGGAATGGCCGAAGGACAAACTGTCCGACCTGGTGTTCTGGGTCGCCATGGGGGTGATCGTCGGCGGCCGCCTGGGTTACGTGCTGTTCTACGACCTGGCCGCCTACATCAATCAGCCGAGTCTGATCCTGCAGGTGTGGAAGGGCGGCATGTCGTTCCACGGTGGCCTGATCGGCGTGCTGCTGTGCAGCTGGATCTTCGCCCGGCGCAACGGCAAGAGCTTCTTCGAGCTGATGGACTTCATCGCGCCGTTCGTGCCGATTGGTCTTGGCGCCGGACGCATCGGCAACTTCATCAATGCCGAGCTGTGGGGCAAGGCCACCGATGTGCCCTGGGCGATGGTCTTCCCGACCGACCCGCAACAACTGGCGCGGCACCCGTCGCAGCTCTATCAGTTCGCCCTGGAAGGCGTCGCGTTGTTCGTCATCCTCTGGCTGTACTCGCGCAAGCCGCGGCCGACCATGGCGGTGTCCGGACTGTTCGCGGTGTGCTACGGCATCTTCCGCTTCATCGTCGAGTTCGTCCGCGTGCCGGATGCCCAACTGGGCTACCTGGCGTTCGGCTGGCTGACCATGGGCCAGCTGCTCTGCGTGCCGATGGTGCTGCTCGGCGCCGGGATGATCGCCTGGGCCTACCGGCGCGACGCCGGCCGGGCGCCGGCCTGAATCCGTTGCCCTGCCTGTCGCCATGAGGGCGACAAGCGGGGCGCAGGCCTTTTACTATTCGCGCAGCCTTATCACCGCGCTTCGGCGCCTGCTTCGAGTCAATCGATGAAACAGTACCTCGACCTGATGCGCCACGTGCGCGAACACGGCACCTTCAAGAGCGACCGTACCGGCACCGGCACCTACAGCGTGTTCGGCTACCAGATGCGCTTCGACCTGGCCGAAGGCTTCCCGCTGGTGACCACCAAGAAGTGCCACCTCAAATCCATCATTCACGAGCTGCTGTGGTTCCTTCAGGGCGACACCAATATCCGCTACCTGAAGGAAAACGGTGTCTCGATCTGGGACGAATGGGCCGACGAGAACGGCGAGCTGGGCCCGGTGTACGGCTACCAGTGGCGCTCCTGGCCGGCGCCGAATGGTGAATCCATCGACCAGATTTCGAACCTGCTGGCGATGATTCGCAAGAACCCGGATTCGCGCCGGCTGATCGTTTCGGCCTGGAACCCGGCGCTGGTCGAGCAGATGGCGCTGCCGCCGTGCCACGCGCTGTTCCAGTTCTACGTCGCCGACGGCAAACTCAGCTGCCAGCTGTACCAGCGCTCGGCCGATATCTTCCTCGGCGTGCCGTTCAACATCGCCAGCTACGCGCTGTTGACGCTGATGGTGGCGCAGGTCTGCGACCTTGATCCGGGCGAGTTCATCTGGAGCGGCGGCGACTGCCATCTGTACGCCAATCACCTGGAGCAGGCCGACCTGCAGCTGACCCGTGAGCCGCTGCCGCTGCCGACAATGAAGCTCAATCCGGAGGTGAAGGACCTGTTCGCCTTCCGCTTCGAGGACTTCGAGCTGGTCGGCTACGAGGCGCACCCGCACATCAAGGCGCCCGTCGCGGTCTGACTTTGGTCGGGTTTGTCGTCGCGGATAACCCGGCTGTCACATTTGCCGTATAGACTCGACCGCTCAGGATTTCTTGGGAGGCGGGTCATGCGCAGGGTCGTGTTCAATCAGAAGGGCGGTGTCGGCAAGTCGAGCATCGCCTGCAATCTGGCTGCGGTCAGCGCATCGCAGGGCTACCGCACACTGCTGGTGGACCTGGACGCCCAGGCCAACTCCACGCACTACCTGACTGGGCTGACCGGCGATGACATTCCCACCGGCATCGCCGACTTCTTCAAGCAGATCCTCGCTGGCGGTACGGCTGGCAAGAAGGCGCGTCCGCCGATCCTCGAAACGGCCTTCGACAACCTGCACCTGATCAGCGCCACGGCCGAGCTGGCCGACCTGCAGCCCAAGCTGGAGGCCAAGCACAAGATCAACAAACTGCGAAAATTGCTCGACGGCCTTGCCGAGGATTACGACCGTATCTATCTCGACACACCGCCGGCGCTGAACTTCTACACCGTGTCGGCACTGATCGCTGCCGACCGCTGCCTGATCCCCTTCGACTGCGACAGCTTTTCCCGTCAGGCACTGTACAGCCTGCTGGACGAGATCGAAGACATGAAGGACGACCACAACGAAGCGCTCGAGGTCGAGGGCATCGTGGTCAATCAATTCCAGCCACGGGCCGCGCTGCCGCAGCAGATGATCGACGAGCTGCTGAGCGAAGGACTGCCGGTGCTGCCGGTCAACCTGATGAGTTCGGTAAAGATGCGCGAGTCGCACCAGGCCTGCATGCCGCTGGTCTATCTGGACCCGCGGCACAAGCTGAGCCAGCAGTTCGTTGAGCTGCACGACCTGCTCGAAGCGAACGGCTGAATTGCCCCGCGCTGCGCCTGGCGGCTCTAGTCGTCGGCGCGCCGCTCCAGCTTCTTGCCCAGCCGTGAGGCATAGAGCTCGCCGATCATCCCGCGGCGGAACACCAGTACGCAGACCATGAAGATGATCCCGGTGACCAGCGTTACCGGCAGCTCCGAGGTGGCGAAGTAGTTGCCCAGGCTGGT
This sequence comes from Stutzerimonas frequens, assembly GCF_024448335.1. Classification (GTDB taxonomy): domain Bacteria; phylum Pseudomonadota; class Gammaproteobacteria; order Pseudomonadales; family Pseudomonadaceae; genus Stutzerimonas; species Stutzerimonas frequens. The sequence goes on along the minus strand of NZ_JAMOHM010000001.1, from coordinate 235,889 downwards.
CACCAGTGCGGCGCCGAAGATCGGCCCGACCAGCGTACCGATGCCGCCGAGCAGGGTCATCAACACCACCTCGCCGGACATCTGCCAGCTGACGTCGGTCAGCGTGGCGAACTGGAACACCAGCGCCTTCAACCCGCCAGCCAGCCCGGCCAAGGCGGCGGACATGACGAAGGCGCCGAGCTTGTAGCGCGACACCGAATAGCCCAGGGAAATGGCGCGGTTCTCGTTCTCGCGGATCGAGCGCAGGATCATGCCGTACGGCGAGTTGATCACGCGCCAGATCAGCAGCATCCCGGCGAGAAATACCGCGAGCACGAAGAAGTACATATACAGCGGCTCCTGCAGATCGATGAAGCCGAACAGCTGCCCGCGTGGAACGTTCTGAATGCCGTCTTCACCATGGGTGAAGGGCGCCTGCAGGCAGAAGAAAAAGAACATCTGCGACAGTGCCAGGGTGATCATCGTCGAGTAGATGCCCTGCCGGCGGATCGCAAGAAAGCCGATGATCAGCCCGAGAAACGCCGCGCCGGCAACGCCGACGAGAATACCCAGCTCCGGCGGCAATCCCCATTCCTTGACCGCGTGGGCGGTGAAATACGCCGCGCCGCCGAAGAACGCCGCATGGCCGAAGGAGAGGATGCCGGTATAGCCGAGCAGCAGGTTGAAGGCGCAGGCGAAGAGGGCGAAGCACAGCACCTTCATCAGGAAGATCGGGTAGAAGTAGAACGGTGCCAGCGCCAGCGCGACCACGCCGATCAGGATCAGCACGGTCTCCAGGCGCAGCAGCGGGCGTTTGGTGGTCGGCGTGACGTTCACCTGGCTGTTCATCAGGCGTCCCTCCCCATCAGGCCGGCCGGGCGCACCAGCAGCACGATCGCCATGATCACGAAGATCACGATGTTGGAAGCCTCCGGATAGAACACCTTGGTCAGCCCTTCGAGAATGCCCAGCATGTAGCCGGTGATGATGGCGCCGAGAATCGAGCCCATGCCGCCGACCACGACCACGGCGAACACCACGATGATCAGGTTCGAGCCCATCAGCGGACTGACCTGGTAGATCGGCGCGGCGAGCATGCCGGCCAGGCCGGCCAGCGCCGCGCCCATGCCATAGGTGAAGGTCAGGAGCAGCGGCACGTTGATACCGAAGGTGCGTACCAGCGTCGGGTTCTCGGTGGCGGCACGCAGATAGGCGCCGAGTTTGGTCTTCTCGATCAGCAGCCAGCTGGCGATGCAGATCACCAGCGAGGCCAGCACCACCCAGGCGCGGTACTTGGGCAGGAACATGAAGCCCAGGTTGTAGCCACCGGCCAGTTCTTTCGGCACGGCATAGGGCTGCCCGGAGGAGCCATAGAAGTAGCGAAACGCGCCTTCCAGGGCGAGCGCCAGACCGAAGGTGAAGAGCAGGCTGTAGAGGTGGTCGAGGTTGTACAGCCGCGACAGCGCCAGGCGCTCGATCACCGCGCTGCACAGGCCGACGATGATCGGCGCGAGGATCAGCGCCGGCCAGTAGCCGATGCCGAGGGTCGCCAGCAACAGATAGCCGGCGAAGGCGCCGATCATGTACTGCGCGCCGTGGGCGAAGTTGATGATCTTCAGCATGCCGAAGATGATCGCCAGGCCCAGGCTGAGCATGGCGTAGAACGAGCCGTTGATCAGGCCGATCAGCAATTGCCCGAGAAAGGCCTGGATCGGTACATCGAAAATCGTCGTCATCAGACCCCCAGGGCTTCGTTGAGCATGGTCATGCGGCCGGGCAGATCGGCGACATCGAAGGTATCGATAACCTTGCCGTGGTCGACCACATAGAAGCGGTCGGCCACCTTGCTGGCGAAGCTGAAATTCTGTTCCACCAGCAGGATGGTCATGCCGCGCTGCTTGAGGGTCTGCAGCACCTCGCCGATACGCTGGATGATCACCGGCGCCAGGCCTTCGGTGGGCTCGTCGAGGAGTAGCAGCCGGGCGCCGGTGCGCAGGATGCGCGCCATGGCCAGCATCTGCTGCTCGCCGCCGGAGAGCTTGGTGCCGGGGCTCTTGCGGCGTTCCTCGAGGTTGGGGAACAGCTGGTAGATCTCCGCCAGGCTCATGCCGCCCTTGGCGATCACCGGCGGCAGGGTGAGGTTCTCCTCGACGGTAAGCGTGGAGAAGATGCCGCGCTCCTCCGGCACGTAGCCGATGCCGTGGCGGGCAGTGCGGTGCAGTGGCACGCGCAGCATGTCCTTGCCGTCGAAGCGGATCGTCCCGCTGCGCTGGCGGATGATGCCGACGATCGCGCGCAGCGCGGTGGTCTTGCCGACGCCGTTACGGCCGAGCAGGGTCACCGTCTCGCCCTGCTGCACGTCGAGGTCGATGCCATGCAGGGCATGGCTTTCGCCATACCAGGCGTTGAGGTCGCGCACGCTGAGCAAGGGTTCAGTCATCGTCGGTCCCCATGTAGGCCACGCGCACGCGCTCGTCCTGGCTGACCGTGCGGTAGTCGCCGGAGGTCAGGATTTCGCCGCGCTGCAACACCGTCACTTGATGGCAGAGGTCGGCGACCACCTTGAGGTTGTGCTCGACCATCAGCACCGCGCGCTGGGTGGCGACCTCGCGGATGATCTCGGCCACCACATGCACGTCTTCGTGGCCCATGCCGGCCATGGGCTCGTCCAGCAGCAGCACCTTGGGTTCCAGCGCCAGGGTGGTGGCGATCTCCAGTACGCGTTTTCGCCCGTAGGAGAGATCAGCCGCCAGCTCGTTGCGCTTGTCGGCCAGGCCGACCGACTCGATCAGCTGCATGGCGCGCTCGTTGAGGCGGTTGAGCGAGCGCATCGGCAGCCAGAACTGCGTGGCCAACCCGCCCGGGCGCTGCAGGGCGACGCGCACGTTGTCCAGCACCGAGAGGTGCGGGAACACCGCGGAAATCTGGAACGAGCGCACCAGCCCCATGCGCGCCACCTTGGCCGGGTCGGTGCGGGTGATGTCATGGTCGAGCAGGCGGATGCTCCCGCTGGTGGGCTGCAGGAACTTGGTCAGCAGGTTGAACACCGTGGTCTTGCCAGCACCATTGGGGCCGATCAGGGCGTGTACCCGGGCATGGTGCACGTCCAGATCGACATTGTTGACCGCGACGAAGCCGCCGAACTCCTTGCGCAGGCCGCGGGCAGAGAGCATCACCGGCGTGTCCGTGGCTGTGCCGGCGGTCGAACCGCCGGCGTCCAGGCCTTGCGCTGCCGCCATGCTCACTGCCCGACCAGATCGCAGCCACTCTCGGCCGGATCGATGTAGGCCTCGTTGCCCGGCACGGTCGCCAGCACCTTGTAGTAGTCCCACTCGCGCTTGCTCTCTTCGGGCTTCTTCACCTCCATCAGGTAGACGTCGCTGATCAGCCGGCCGTTGGCGCCGACCTTGGCGTTGCGCGCGAAGACATCGTCCACCGGCATCTCGTGCATGGCCTTGGCCACCGGTTCGGTGGCGTCGGTACCGGCCTTCTCGATCGCCTTGAGGTACTGCATGACGCCGGAGTAGGTGCCGGCGTGGACCATGTTCGGCATACGCCCGGTGCGCTTGAAGAAGCGCTCGCCGAACTCCCGGGATTTGTCGTCGCGGTCCCAGTAGAAACTCTCGGTCAGGGTCAGGCCCTGGGCGGCATCGAGGCCCAGGCCGTGCACTTCGGCGAGGGTGAAGAGCAGCGCGGCGAGGCGCTGGCCACCGGCTACGATGCCGAACTCGGCGGCCTGCTTGATGCTGTTGGCGGTGTCCAGACCGGCGTTCGCCAGGCCGATGACTTTGGCGCCCGAGGCTTGGGCCTGAAGCAGGAACGACGAGTAGTCGGTTGTTGCCAGCGGATGGCGCACCGAGCCCTTGATCTCGCCGCCCTTGGATTTGACGAACTTGGAGGTCTGCTCTTCCAGCGAGTAGCCGAAGGCGTAGTCGGCGGTGAGGAAATACCAGCTGTCGCCGCCCTGGGAAACCAGCGCGCCGCCGGTGCCGACCGCCAACGCGTGGGTGTCGTAGGCCCAGTGGAAGCCGTAGGGCGAGCACTGCTTGCCGGTCAGTTCGGTGGTGGCGGCGCCGGTCACCAGATTGATCTTCTTCTTGCTCTTGGAAATGCCCTGTACCGCCAGCGCCACCGAGGAGGTGGTCAGCTCCATGATCGCGTCGACCTGCTCGCGGTCATACCACTGCCGCGAGATGTTGGAGGCTATGTCCGGCTTGTTCTGGTGATCGGCGGTGACGATCTCGATGGGGGCATCGAGCACCTTGCCGCCGAAGTCTTCGGCCGCCATCTTCGCCGCCTCGAACGACCACTTGCCGCCGAAATCGGCATACACGCCGGACTGGTCGTTGAGGATGCCGATCTTTACCTTGCCGTCGGTAATCTCGGCCGACGCGGGTACGGCGGCCACTGCCGTCAGGGTTGCCGCTGCGATTGCTGAAAGCTTCATGCGTATCTCCTTGCACGGTTTGCTCGGCATACGGGCTCGCCCCATGCGAAGCGGTCCGTATGGGCGGGTTAGGGGAAAGCTGGGCAGGCGGTCAGGCGCACGACGTCGTGGGTCGCCGGCTGGCTGAATGCCGCGGCCTGGCATTGACGCGCGCACGCCGAGCGCAGGCGCGTGCGGGGCACCACGTCGTCGTGGAAAGTCGTAGAGATGGGAGCTGGACAGCGGGACCAGAAACGAGTCGAAGCGAGGCACATGGGCGTCTTCTTCTTATTGTTGTTCTGGCTCTAAACGTAGCAGGGGTTTGCAGGGACGCAACCTGGCGGTGGTATGTCGAGCGGCAATGCAGTGCCTGCGCCATCGAGCGCAGGCGGGTAAGGACGCGCCTCAGCGCGCGATGAGGATGTCGCAGGGCGGGTTGTCGATGAACTGCCGGGCGAGGCTACCGAGCAATGCACTGCTCAGCTCGCCGCGGCTGTGACTGCCAAGGGCCAGCAGCTGCGGTTGCAGGTCGCGCAGCGCCGCGTCCATGCAATTGTTGCGCTCGCCCTGATGCAGGCTGTAGCTCAGCAACGCGCCGGTATCCGGCAGCTGCGGCTGGATATCTTCGATCAGCTGGTCGAACAGCTCCTGCTGCAGCGACAGCCCTTCGTAATCGGGGCCGTGTACTTCGGCCATCTCGTCGATATGCAGGGCGTGCAGCTCGGCCCCTTCGCCCAGCAACTCCCAGGCGCAGTGCATGGCATGCGTGGCGCAGCGGGAGAAATCCAGCGCGGCCACTGCTCGCTTGTAGACGATGTTGCCGGGGATAGTTGCCAGTAGCAGCGGTGCCGGAGCGTCGAGCAGTACGCGTTCCAAGGTCGTGCCGATGAAGCCCTGGGCCGATTCGCGGTGGTGTCGTCCCAGCACCAGCAGGTCCGCTTCCAGCCCCTGGGCCTGGGTCAGGATCTCTTCGGCGGGGTGGCCGCGGCGCAGCCAGGGTTCAACATCGCGCAGTCCGTTCTGTTGCAGGCGGCTCCCGAGCAGGGCGCGGGCCGCCTGTTCATCGCAACCTGGGTCGCGTTCGTCGAGCACGTGCAGCAGGCTGATCCGCGCGCCGCTCTGTCGCGCCAGTTGCGCGCCCCGCTGCAGTGCCAGGTCGGCGTCCGGGCTGAGATCGTGGGCGACGAGAATGTGCTGAACCATGACGGCCTCGCGAAGCTGGCGAAAGCGGCCAGTATGCCGCGCCGGCAACCGGCTGTCCCCTCGTGGCGCGCTGCGCCGGCTTGATCGGGCGCAACAACTTTACAGCTCATGGCCTCTAGCGCTTTTGTCGACCCCGCCAGGCGGCTATGCTTGCCGGCATTCGCGCAGGAGAGATGGATGAGCAAGGTCAGTGTGCTGGTAGTGGATGACGCACCCTTTATCCGCGATCTGGTGAAGAAGGCGCTTCGCAGCCACTTTCCCGGTATTCGCACCGAGGACGCGGTAAACGGACGCAAGGCTCAGCAGATGCTCAGCCGCGAGCGTTTCGACCTGATTCTCTGCGATTGGGAAATGCCGGAGATGTCCGGTCTGGAGCTGCTGAGCTGGTGCCGTGCGCAGGATTCGCTGAAGACCACGCCGTTCATCATGGTGACCAGCCGTGGCGACAAGGAGAACGTTGTGCAGGCCATTCAGGCCGGCGTTTCGGACTTCATCGGCAAACCCTTTTCCAACGAACAGCTGACCAGCAAGGTGCGCAAGGCCCTCGGGCGTGCCGGCAAGCTGGATGCCCTGGCTGCCAGCGCACCGACACGAATCCTGTCCACTGGCGTCGCCAACGACTCGCTGACTGCGCTGACCGGTGGCAAAGCCGAGGTGGTGCGGCCCTCCGCGCCACCGACTCCGACTGCGGAGGCAAACCCCGCGCCACTGGTGCAGCCCGCTGCGCCGGTGCCGCGCAGTGCCCCCGCCGCACCGGCTTCCGGGCGTGGGCAGGGCCAGCTACGACTGGCCAATGGCAGTGTCGCCTGCGTGATCAAGGCGCTGAGCCTCAAAGAGGCACTGCTGGTAGTCAAACGCGGCGAACAGCTGCCGCAGGTGCTGGAAAGTGCCGTGCTCGATCTGGAACAGGGCGAGGGCGGCGAGATCGCTCGCCTCAACGGATATCTGCACGCCGTTGCGGCGTTCGAGCCGAAGCCGGACAGCGACTGGTTGCAGTTGTCGTTCCGCTTCGTCGACCGCGACCCGCAGAAACTCGACTACCTGTCGCGGCTGATCGCTCGCGGCACGGCGCAGCGGCACTTCGTCCCCGGCGCCTGATTCACCCCCAGCCAGGCGACCGTTCGGCGCCTGGTCGCGCAGACAAACTGACCGCCATCACACCCCGACGGTCGGTGGCTCGCACAGGCCACTCGCCGCTGCTAGAGTTCCCGCTCCAACACTATAACCACTAGAAACTGCCGTTATGCTGGGGCGCATTCTCTTGTTGCTCGGGCTGCCGCTGCTGGCTACGCCGGCGCTGGCCCTGACCATCTACAAATACACCGACGCCAATGGGGTCGTGACCTACAGCGACCAGGCCGCGCCTGGTGCGCAGGTCTTCGTCTTCAGCGACCGCATGGTGGAAAAGCTCGATACCCAGGTGAAACTGGAAACCCGCAAGCACGCGGCGGGCGAGACCCTGCTGGTGCGCAACGACCTGTTCGCGCCGGTGGATATCGAACTCAAGCTGGACAACGTCGAGAACGCCGTCGGCGCACCGGCCAAGCCGATCCGCTGGGTATTGCCGCCGCGCAGCCAGATTCGCCTGGCCACCCTCGCCCCGCGCGATGCCAGCAAGCCGCTCAAGTACACGCCCAAGCTTCGCCATGCGCTGGGCGATCCGCGGCTGATACCCAAGCCCTACAAGTATCCGCTGCCCTGGCGCGGCGGTCCGTTCCGCCTGACCCAGGGTGCCAACGGCCAGTACAGCCATTTCACCCCCAAGGGCCGCTATGCCGTGGATATCGCCATGCCCGAGGGCACGCCGATCGTCGCTGCGCGCGGCGGCATGGTGGTGAAGATCGAGAACCAGCAGAGCGGCCGCGGCAACAACCCGGCCGGTAACTTCGTGCGCATCATGCATGACGACGGCACCATGGGCGTCTATCTACACCTGATGAAAGGCTCGGTGGCCGTGCGCGAAGGCCAGCGGGTCGAGACTGGCACCCGCATCGCACGTTCCGGCAACACCGGCAACAGCACCGGCCCGCACCTGCACTTCGTGGTACAGCGCAACGTGGGCCTGGCCATCGAGTCGATCCCGTTCGACTTCTCCCAGCCGGTCAACAGCCTGCCGAACTTCGCAGTCGGCGGTGAGTGAGGCTTGCTGCCGCCGGCCGTAGCCGCCGAGGCACATCCGGCGCCCAGGTCGATTGCCCGGCTCAGGCCTGCTTGAGCACCTTGGCCAGCACGATCTTCGGCCCGCGCATCTTCTTGATGACGATCTGCAGGCCTTCGACCTGCAGCACTTCGTCCTCGTCGGGAACGCGCTTGAGCGTTTCGTAGACCAGCCCTGCCAGGGTCTCGGCCTCGATGTGGTCGAGGTCGATGTCAAGCAGGCGTTCCAGCTTGAACAGAGGGGTGTCGCCGCGCACCAGCAGCTTGCCGGGCTGGTAGGCAAGCACGCCGCGCTCGGTCTTGCGATGCTCGTCCTGGATATCGCCGACCAGCACTTCCAGTACGTCTTCCATGGTCAGGAAGCCGATCACCTTGTGGTCGCCTTCCTCGACCAGCACGAAATGCGCGCCGCCCTGGCGGAACTGCTCCAGCAGGCTGGCCAGCGGCATGTGCTTGGACACCCGCTCCAGCGGACGCAGCAGCTCGTCGAGGCAGAAGTGCTCGGCCAGGCGTTCGTCGGCCGCCAGTGCCAGCAGCAGATCCTTGATGTGCAGCAGGCCGACATAGTCACCCTGCTCGCTGTCGTAGACCGGGTAACGGCTGTATTTGTGGCGGCGGATGATCTCGAGGATCTCGGCCAGCGGTGCGTCGTGGTCGAGCTGCAGCAGGTCCTCGCGAGAGTTGGCCCAGTCGACCACCTCCAGCTCGCTCAGCTCCACCGCCGAGGCCAGGACCTGGATCTGCTGGTTGCCAGGGTCGCGGGCGCGGTTGGAGTGCAGGATCAGCTTGAGCTCTTCGCGGCTGTAGTGATGGTCGTGGTGCATGCCCGGCTCGCCTTGGCCGGCGATGCGCAGGATGGCATTGGCGCTGGCGTTGAGCAGATAGATCGCCGGATACATCAGCCAGTAGAACGCGTACAGCGGCGCGGCCGTCCAGAGCGACAGCAGCTCCGGCTTGCGGATCGCCCAGGACTTCGGCGCCAGCTCGCCGATGACGATGTGCAGGTAGGAAATGATGAAGAACGCGGTAAAGAAGGCAACGCCATGCACCAGCGCCTGCGATTCGATGCCGATGCTCGCCAGCAGTGGTTCGAGCAGGTGGGCGAAGGCCGGCTCACCGACCCAGCCCAGGCCCAGCGAAGCCAGGGTGATACCCAGCTGGCAGGCCGACAGGTAGGCGTCCAGCTGCTGGTGCACGGTGCGCAGGATGTGTCCGCGCCAGCCATGGCGGTTGGCGATCGCTTCCACCTTGGTGGCGCGCAGTTTGACGATGGCGAACTCGGCGGCGACGAAGAAACCGTTGAGCAGCACCAGGAACAGGGCGAAGAGAATCAGGCCGAAGTCGGCGAAATAGGAAGAGGCGGCGTAACTGGGGGAAGGGTCCATGAAGGGGTCTGGTAGCCAATGTCGCGACAGGATGGAGGCGGCGCGTCGGCTTTTCAAGCGCCCGAGCGAGACTTTCCGCGACGGCGTGGCTTAGCGAACCGCCGCCTGCCCATGCGGGAAGTGACAGGAGAAGCAGCTGCCCCGACCGGGAATGCTGGTGATATCCAGGCGTCCCTGATGACGTAACAGCACATGCTTGACGATGGCCAGGCCCAGACCCGTTCCGCCGGTGCTGCTGGCGCGACTGGAATCGACGCGGTAGAAGCGTTCGGTCAGGCGCGGCAGGTGCTTTTGCTCGATGCCGATACCGCTGTCCTCGACGCTCAGGTGCGCGCCGGCCTCGTCGCTCCACCAGCGAACATGAATGGTGCCGCCGTCGGGCGTATATTTCACGGCGTTGAATACCAGGTTCGAGAATGCACTGCGCAGTTCGGTCTCGCTACCTTTGAGCTGCAGCTCCGGGGCTGCGTCCAGGCTGATCAGGTGGCCGCGCGCACCCGACAGCGCCCGCGCATCGCTGACGATCGACTGCAGCAGCAGCCCCACCGCCACCGGCTGGCTGTCGGCGGGTCGGCTGCTGGCTTCCAGGCGCGCCAGCAACAGCAGGTCGTTGAGCAGGTGCTGCATGCGGCCCGCCTGCTGGTTCATCTGCTGCAGCGCGCGCAGCCAGCGCGGACTCACCGCCTCGGCGCTCTCCAGCATGGTTTCCAGATAGCCGGCGATGACCGTCAGGGGCGTGCGCAGCTCGTGCGAGACATTGGCGACGAAGTCCTTGCGCATCTGCTCCAGCTGATGCAGCCGGGTGACATCACGGACCAGCAACAGGTGCTCGCGGTTGCCGTAACGGGTGATGTTGAACTGCAGGCGGATGCGGTCATCCACCGGCGAGGCCAGTTCGAGGGGCTGATCGTAGCTGCCGCTGTCGAAGTACTCCTTGAACGCCGGATGACGCACCAGATTGGTGATGGGATGGCCGGAGTCCTGCGGTTTCTTCAGGCCCAGCAGCCGGTTGGCGGCGAGGTTCCACCACTCCAGGTTGCCGTCGCTATCGAGCATGATGACCGCGTCCTTCAGCGCTGCGGTCGAGCCCTGCACCCGATCGATGATGCTCTGCAGCTGGCCGCGCAGGCGCAGGTCGCGGCGCTGTAACTGGTAGAGGTTGTCGAACACGTCACCCCAGATCCCGGCCGAATCCGGCGGCGGTTCGTCGGGGTCGCTGCGCCGCAGCCAGCGCTGCAGGCGCAACAGCTGGCGCAGCGTCCAGACCAGGTAGCCGCTCAGGCCGATGACCAGTGCCCAGGCGTACTCGCCGGTGATCAGGCCCAGCAGCAGGCAGCCGCCCAGCAGAAGCAGCAGGCGACGCACGAGGGCTCCTTGCCAGTCCTGATTCAACCGATGCACTCCCCGCTGGTGGCGATAATGGTGTGTGGGCCGGAACGCATGGTTACCCGGCGCACTCAGCTCTTGCTGGAGAAACGATAGCCGGTGCCGCGCACCGTCTGCACCAGGTTCTCGTAGGCCTCGCCGAGCGCCTTGCGCAGGCGACGGATGTGCACGTCGACGGTGCGCTCCTCGACGTAGACATTGCCGCCCCAGACCTGATCGAGCAGCTGACTGCGGGTGTAGGCGCGTTCCTGGTGGGTCATGAAGAACTGCAGCAGACGGTATTCGGTGGGGCCCATTTCGGCCGGTTTGCCGTCGATGGTGACGCGGTGACTGACCGGATCGAGCAACAGGCCGCCGATCTCGATCGGCGACTCGCTGTCTACCGGCGCTGCGCGGCGCAGCACGGCCTTCAGCCGGGCCACCAGTTCGCGCGGGGAGAACGGCTTGGTGATGTAGTCGTCGGCGCCGACTTCCAGGCCCTGGATCTTGTTGTCCTCTTCACCCTTGGCGGTGAGCATGATGATCGGCGTGTCGGCGGTCAGCTCGTCGCGCTTGAGCCGGCGGGCCAGTTCGATGCCCGAAGTGCCGGGCAGCATCCAGTCGAGCAGGATCAGGTCGGGCTTGCGATCGATGATCAGGGCGTGGGCCTGCTGGGTGTTTTCCGCTTCGAGGCAATCGTAGCCGGCCATTTCCAGGGCGACGACGATCATCTCCCGGATCGGCGCCTCGTCATCGACGATCAGTATGCTCTTGCCATTCATGGTCAAGCCTCGGGTCCGTTCTTGTCGTCCGGCATTAGATAACGGAATTATTGCAGGCATGTGACAGACAGACGGCAATCCGTGCAAGAGCGATCGCCCCTCAATGCTGGCGTTTTGCTCAAGCTTTCGTCGCGTAATCCAGCACGATACCCGCGAGAATCGCCAGCCCCGCCCAGTGATTGTGCAGGAACGCCTTGAAGCATGCCTGCGGCTTGCGCGAGGCGGTCTTCCAGTACTCCCAGGCGAAGCAGCCAGCGGCGACCACCAGTCCCAGGTGAAACCACTGACCGAGCTCGAAGCGCACCCCGGCGAGGATCAGGCAGAACAGCGCCAGGCCCTGCAGGGTGACGATGATGATGCGGTCGGCTTCGCCGAAGAGGATGGCGGTGGACTTGATGCCGATCTTCAGGTCGTCCTCGCGATCGGCCATGGCGTAGTAGGTATCGTAGGCCACCGTCCACAGCAGGTTGGCGATGAACAGCAACCAGGCTTCCGGCGGCAGACTGCCGGTCTCGGCGGTGAAGGCCATCGGCATGCCCCAGGAAAAGGCCGCGCCGAGCACCACCTGCGGGTAGAAGGTGTAGCGCTTCATGAACGGGTAGCAGGCGGCCAGCGCCAGCGCGCCGAAGGACAGGTAGACGGTGGTCGCGTTGGTCAGCAGCACCAGCACGAAACTCAGCCCCACCAGGATGGCGAACAGCGTCCAGGCCTCGCGCGAGCTGATCTTGCCGGTGGCCATGGGGCGCGTCTGGGTGCGTTGCACATGACCGTCGAAGTTGCGGTCGGCGAAGTCGTTGACCACGCAGCCGGCGGCGCGCATGAGGATCACGCCGGTGATGAAGATGAACAGGTTCTTCGCGCTCGGCACGCCTTCGGCGGCGATCCACAGCGCCCACAGCGTCGGCCAGAGCAGCAGGTAGGTGCCGATGGGCCGGTCCAGGCGCATCAGCTGGATGAAATCCCAGGCACGCGGGTGCAGGCGATTGCACGATTGCAGCAACTTCGAATACATCAGCGGCTCTCCTTGGCGAAGGGGGACATGCAGCGGTTCGCTCAGGGCGTGACGGCGGCGGCCCGCCACAGCGCGGGCAGGAACACCTCGGCGACCAGCACGCCGAGTCGATTCTGGCGGAAGCACGAGCGCCGTGCCCAGAGACCGTCGACACGCTGCGCCTGTGGCAGCCATTGCGGCGGGTAATGGCAGGCTTCGAGCTGCCCGCGGGCGAAGGCGGGGTCGCTGAACAGCAGCTCGCCCAGGGAGCGATTGCCCAGGCTTTGCAGGTCCAGTCCGGCGGCTTCCAGCTGGGCGCGGGGGGCGACGCTGCGGGCGAAGACCCAGGGTTGCTCATGCCCGCACAGGTAGACCTCGCGTACCCACCCCTCGCTCGCTGCCGGAACGCCGAGCGCCAGGCATTCGTCGGCGCGCAGCGGCTGCCAGGCCTGGTGCAACGGAATCACGCTGAAGGCGCCATCGGCCAGCTCGGTCAGGCGGCGGGTCAGCGAGCCCTTGTCGACGTACAGCCAGTCGTGCAGGGCGGGAGCGAGGGGGGCGGGCAACTGATCGGCACTCAGCCAGTCTAGGAATTCGGACACGGCGCGTTCGGGCATAGCGAAAAGAGCGGCGAGTCTAGCACGCGCCCTGGCTGCTGCAGGCTGCGCGCGACAATGCGGCCCTCGCGTCGGTTGTAGGCCCTTGCGGCAGGCCCTACAGGATTTCAGGTCCAGCCTTCCAGGCGCATGGTGGCGCGCACCAGGCGCTGCTCCTCCTGCTCGATCTCCTTGAGATTGTCGCGAATGCCGTGGATATGGTCGCGCGCGGCGCGCTGCGCCTGTTCCGGCAGGCGTTCGATCACCGCGTGGTAGAGCCGCGAGTGCTGGCGGTCGATCTGCCGTTTCTGCGCCGGGCGGTGATAGAGGTTGTTCACCGAGGCGAATACGGTGCTGAGCATCAGGTCGGTCAGCGACTGCAGCGTATGCACCAGCACCGGGTTGTGCGAGGCCTCGCAGATGGCCAGGTGAAACGCGTGGTCCAGGCGGGCATGTTCGCGCGGGTCGGCGCCCTCGCCATCGGCATGCGCGGCGAGCATTTCCTCGTAGCGCCGGCGCAGCAGGACGAAATCCGCGTCGGTGCCGCGCAAGGCCGCCAATCGCGCCGACTCGCCTTCGAGCAGCGCACGCACTTCCAGCAAGTCGTAGAGGGTGCGCGGTTGCGAGTTGAACAGGTGCATCAGCGGGCTGGCGTCGTGGTTGCCGGACAGTTCGGCGACGAAGGAGCCGCGGCCCTGGGAGGTCTCGATGATGCCGCGCCCGCGCAATACGCGCAGGCCCTCGCGCAGCGCCGAGCGCGAGATGCCGAGCTTTTCGCACAGGCGCCGCTCGGAGGGCAGCGCCTGGCCGACCTTGAGCACGCCGTCGACGATCAGTCGCTCGATGCGTTCGGCAACCACGTCGGCGACTTGACGGCGATCATTGTTGGGTTCGTTCGACATGCCAGTTCTCCAGCTGGTAGGACCAGTTGGTGGGAAGTTTACCCTTGATGGCAGGAAGCGCCTAATCGCGAGGGATAGACGGCCATCAGGTAGTGCCTTTCCCTGGCTGACTACAAAAAACTGGTAGGACCAGTTGTCGCGAGCATGGACGGCCAAGACCCATCGGCGCTAAAGATGCGTCATTGCACCGCAGCTGCCCGTGCTGACGGTGACCCACGAAAGCGGAACCTGCCATGAACATTCTCTACGACGAACGCGTCGATGGTGCGTTGCCCAAGGTCGACAAGGCCGCCTTGCTGGCCGAGCTGCAGGCGCAGCTGCCCGATCTGGACATTCTTCACCGCAGCGAAGACCTCAAGCCCTACGAGTGCGACGGCTTGTCCGCCTACCGCACCGCGCCGCTGCTGGTGGTGCTGCCCGAGCGGGTCGAGCAGGTCGAAAGACTGCTCAAGCTCTGCCACCAGCGTGGCGTGCCGGTGGTCGCCCGCGGCGCCGGTACCGGGCTGTCCGGCGGTGCGCTGCCGCTGGAGCAGGGCATCCTGCTGGTCATGGCGCGCTTCAACAAGATACTCGAAGTCGATCCGGCCGGTCGTTTCGCCCGGGTGCAGCCCGGCGTGCGTAACCTGGCGATTTCCCAGGCCGCCGCACCCTATGAGCTGTACTACGCGCCGGACCCCTCGTCGCAGATCGCCTGCTCGATCGGCGGCAACGTCGCCGAGAACGCCGGTGGCGTGCACTGCCTGAAGTACGGCCTGACCGTGCACAACCTGCTCAAGGTGGAGATTCTCACTGTCGAGGGCGAGCGCATGACGCTCGGCTCCGATGCGCTGGACTCGCCGGGCTTCGACCTCTTGGCGCTGTTCACCGGCTCCGAGGGCATGCTCGGCATCGTCACCGAGGTGACCGTCAAGCTGCTGCCCAAGCCGCAGGTGGCCAAGGTGCTGCTCGCCGCGTTTGACTCGGTGGAAAAGGCCGGGCGTGCGGTGGGTGACATCATCGCCGCCGGCATCATCCCCGGCGGCTTGGAGATGATGGACAACCTGTCGATCCGCGCCGCCGAGGACTTCATCCACGCCGGCTACCCGGTGGATGCCGAGGCGATCCTGCTCTGCGAGTTGGATGGCGTGGAAGCCGACGTGCACGACGACTGCGCGCGCGTCAGCGAAGTGCTCAAGCTGGCCGGCGCCACCGAAGTGCGCCTGGCCAAGGACGAAGCCGAGCGCGTGCGCTTCTGGGCCGGGCGCAAGAATGCCTTCCCGGCGGTTGGACGTATCTCGCCGGATTACTACTGCATGGACGGCACCATCCCGCGGCGCGAGCTGCCGGGCGTGCTCAAGGGCATTTCCGACCTGTCCGAGCAGTTCGGCCTGCGCGTGGCCAACGTGTTCCACGCCGGCGACGGCAACATGCACCCGCTGATCCTGTTCGATGCCAACCAGCCCGGTGAGCTTGAGCGCGCCGAGGAACTGGGCGGCAAGATCCTCGAACTCTGCGTCGAGGTCGGCGGCAGCATCACCGGCGAGCACGGCGTCGGCCGCGAGAAGATCAATCAGATGTGCTCGCAGTTCAACGCCGACGAGCTGACGCTGTTCCATGCGGTCAAGGCGGCGTTCGACCCGAGCGGCCTGCTCAACCCCGGCAAGAACATCCCGACCCTGCATCGCTGCGCCGAATTCGGCCGCATGCACATCCACAACGGCCAGCTGCCTTTCCCCGAACTGGAGCGTTTCTGATGTCCGTAATCGCCAACGACGCCAGCGCGCTGTTGCTGGACCAGGTCAACCAGGCACTCGCCGCCAACACGCCGCTGCGCATCCAGGGCAGCGGCAGCAAGGCCTTTCTCGGCCGTACGGTCGAGGGCCAGCTGCTCGACGTGCGCGAGCACCGCGGCATCGTCAGCTACGACCCCACCGAGCTGGTAGTGACAGCGCGTGCCGGCACGCCGCTCGCCGAACTCGAGGCGACGCTGGACGAAGCCGGGCAAATGTTGCCTTGCGAGCCGCCGCACTTTGGCGAAGGCGCCACCGTCGGCGGCATGATCGCCGCCGGGCTGTCCGGGCCGCGTCGGCCGTGGAGCGGTTCGGTGCGCGACTTCGTGCTCGGCTCGCGGGTCATCACCGGCCAGGGCAAGCACCTGCGTTTCGGCGGCGAGGTGATGAAGAACGTCGCCGGTTACGACCTGTCGCGCCTGATGGCCGGCAGCTTCGGCTGCCTCGGCGTGCTCACCGAAGTCTCGCTCAAGGTGCTGCCCAAGCCACGCCTGTGCACCAGCCTGCGTCTGGAAATCGATCTCGAACGTGCGCTGCTCAAGCTCGCCGAATGGGGCCAGCAGCCGGTACCGATCAGCGCCGCCAGCCATGACGGCAAGGCCCTTTACCTGCGCCTGGAAGGTGGCGAAGGGTCGGTCAATGCCGCGCGCGAACGCATCGGTGGCGAGGATCTCGACCCCGGCTACTGGAATGAGCTGCGCGAGCAGCGCCTGGCCTTCTTCGCCGACTCGCGCCCGCTGTGGCGCCTGTCGCTGCCGAACAACACGCCAGCCGTGGCGTTGCCGGGCGAGCAGCTGGTCGACTGGGCCGGCGCCCAGCGCTGGCTGAAGTCCGATGCCGACGCCACAAGCATCCGCGCCATCGCTGCTGAAGTCGGCGGCCATGCCACCTGTTTTACCGCCGGTGCCGCCGAGCCGTTCCAACCGCTGTCGGCGCCGCTGTTGCGCTACCACCGCCAGCTCAAGGCCGCGCTGGACCCGCAGGGGATCTTCAACCCCGGCCGCATGTATTCCGAGGTCTGACGACGTATGCAAACGAATCTGAGCGAAGCCGCCAAGCAACTGCCGCGCGCCGAGGAAGCCGAAAGCATCCTGCGCTCCTGCGTGCACTGCGGTTTCTGCAATGCCACCTGCCCGACCTACCAGCTGCTCGGTGACGAGCTGGATGGCCCGCGCGGGCGCATCTACCTGATGAAGCAGATGTTCGAGGGCGGCGAGGTGACCGAGAGCACCCAGCTGCACCTTGACCGCTGCCTGACCTGCCGCAACTGCGAGACCACCTGCCCGTCCGGGGTGAAGTACCACAACCTGCTGGACATCGGCCGTGACTTCATCGAACGCCAGGTCCAGCGCCCGCTGGGCGAGCGCCTGGTGCGCGGCGGTCTGCGCACGGTGATCCCGCGTCCGGGGCTGTTCAAGGCGCTGCTCGGTACCGGCAATGCGCTCAAGCCGCTGATGCCGGCCTCGCTGAAGGACCACCTGCCGCGCGAGATTCGCCCGGCCAAACCGCGCCCGCAGGTGCTGCACAGCCGCCGCGTGCTGATGCTCGAAGGCTGCGTGCAGCCGAGCCTGTCGCCGAACACCAATGCCGCCGCCGCGCGCGTGCTCGATCGCCTGGGCATCAGCGTCAGCCCGGCGCGCGAAGCCGGCTGCTGCGGCGCGGTGGATTACCACCTAAACGCGCAGGATGCCGGCCTGGACCGCGCGCGGCGCAATATCGACGCCTGGTGGCCGGCCATCGAGGCGGGTGCCGAAGCCATCGTGCAGACCGCCAGCGGCTGCGGCGCCTTCGTCAAGGAATACGGCCATCTGCTCAAGGACGACCCGGCCTACGCGGCCAAGGCCGCCCGTGTCAGCGAGCTGGCCAAGGACCTGGTCGAAGTGCTGCGCAGCGCCGAGCTGGAAAAACTCGACGTGCGTGCCGACAAGCGCATGGCCTTCCACTGCCCGTGCACCCTGCAGCACGC
This sequence comes from Stutzerimonas frequens, assembly GCF_024448335.1. Taxonomy (GTDB): domain Bacteria; phylum Pseudomonadota; class Gammaproteobacteria; order Pseudomonadales; family Pseudomonadaceae; genus Stutzerimonas; species Stutzerimonas frequens. The sequence goes on along the minus strand of NZ_JAMOHM010000001.1, from coordinate 218,368 downwards.
ACAGAAGCTCGGCGGCGCGGTCGAAGACGTGCTCACCCGTCTGGGCTACCAGCTCACTGCAGTGCCCGATGCGCACCTGTGCTGCGGCTCGGCCGGCAGCTATTCGATCACCCAGCCGGAGATTTCCTACCAGCTGCGCGACAACAAGCTCAACGCGCTGGAGAGCGGCAAGCCGGAAGTGATCGTCACCGCCAACATCGGTTGCCAGACCCACCTCGATGGCGCCGGCCGCACGCCGGTCAAGCACTGGATCGAAGTGGTCGAGGAATCGATGCAGTAACCGTAGGTGAGCCTCGGCCGTAGGGTGGGCTTTAGCCCACCAGCATGCAGCTGGGGCACCTTCGGTGGGCTGAAGCCCACCCTACGGGAACTGGATCGCGAGCGTCACGTAACGCTACGCACGAACAACTGGAACATGAGAACAGGAGAATCGAGATGAAAAGCAAAGCCGTACTGAGCCAGACCGAAGTCGCCACCATCCTCGCCGCCGCCCGTGCCGAAGCGCAGGCCAACGGCTGGGCCGTGACCATCGTCGTCGCCGACGACGGCGGCCATCCGCTGGCGCTGGAGCGTCTGGACGGCTGCGCGCCGATCGCCTCCTACATCGCCACCGAGAAGGCCCGCAGCTCGGCCCTCGGGCGTCGCGAAACCAAGGGCTATGAAGACATGGTCAACGGCGGCCGCAGCGCCTTCCTCTCCGCGCCGGTGGTCTGCTCGCTGGAAGGCGGCGTGCCGCTGGTGGTCGACGGCCAGGTCATCGGCTCCGTTGGCGTCTCTGGCGTGACCGCCGCGCAGGACGCCCAGATCGCCAAGGCCGGCGTCGCTGCCCTGGCCAACTGAACAAGACAAGGAGAACGACAGATGACCGAGCGTGTAACCCTGGGCCGCCTGCAAGTTGCGGCCAATCTGCAGCGATTCATCGAAGACGAAGTCCTGCCGGGCACCGGTATCGAAGCCGCCGCCTTCTGGCAGGGCCTGGACGCCCTGGTCCACGACCTGGCGCCGAAGAACCGTGAGCTGCTCGCCGAGCGCGACCGCATGCAGGTCGAACTGGACAGCTGGCACAAGGCCAACCCAGGCCCGATCAAGGACATGGCCGCCTACCGCGCCTTCCTCGAATCCATTGGCTACCTGCTGCCGGTGCCGGGCGATGTGAAGATCGAAACGGCCAACGTCGACAGCGAGATCGCCACCCAGGCCGGTCCGCAGCTGGTGGTGCCGATCATGAACGCGCGCTATGCGCTGAACGCCGCCAACGCTCGTTGGGGCTCGCTGTATGACGCGCTCTACGGCACCGACGCCATCTCCGAAGAGGGCGGTGCGCAGAAGGGCCCGGGCTACAACGAAGTCCGTGGCGCCAAGGTCATCGCCTACGCACGCAACTTCCTCGACCAGGCCGCGCCGCTGGCCGAAGGCAGCCATGCCGACGCCACCGCCTACCGCGTGCAGGATGGCCAGCTGAAGGTCACCCTGGAGAACGGTAGTGTCACCGGCCTCAAGCAGCCAGAGAAGTTCGTCGGCTTCCAGGGCGAAGCGGTCGAGCCGAAGGCCGTGCTGCTGAAGAACAACGGCCTGCACATCGAGATTCAGATCGACCCGAACAGCCCGATCGGCCAGACCGATGCCGCCGGCGTGAAGGACCTGCTGATCGAGTCCGCGGTTTCCACCATTCTCGACTGCGAAGATTCGGTCGCCGCGGTGGATGCCGACGACAAGGTGCTGGCCTACCGCAACTGGCTGGGTATCGTGCAGGGCACCCTCTGCGAGGAAGTGGCCAAGGGCAGCTCGAGCTTCGTCCGCCGCCTGAACCCGGACCGCGAGTACAGCGCGCCCAACGGCGGCGAGCTGAAGCTGCACGGCCGCTCGCTGCTGTTCATCCGTAATGTCGGCCATCTGATGACCAACCCGGCGATCCTGCTGGAAGACGGCCGCGAGATCCCGGAAGGCATCATGGACGGCGTGTTCACCAGCCTGATCGCCAAGCATGACTTGAAGCGCAAGGGCAACTCGCGCACCGGCAGCTTCTATATCGTCAAGCCGAAGATGCACGGGCCGAAGGAAGTCGCCTTCGCCGACGAGCTGTTCGCTCGTGTCGAAGACCTGATCGGCGTGCCGCGCTACACCCTGAAGATGGGCATCATGGACGAGGAGCGACGCACCAGCGCCAACCTCAAGGCCTGCATCGCCGCGGCCAAGCACCGCGTTGCGTTCATCAACACCGGCTTCCTCGACCGCACCGGCGACGAGATGCACACCTGCATGGAAGCCGGCCCGGTGCTGCGCAAGGGCGACATGAAGTCCACCCCGTGGATCCAGTCCTACGAGCGCAACAACGTGCTGGTCGGCCTGGCCTGCGGCCTGCGCGGCAAGGCGCAGATCGGCAAGGGCATGTGGGCCATGCCGGACCTGATGGCGGCCATGCTTGAGCAGAAGATCGGCCATCCGAAGTCCGGTGCGAACACCGCCTGGGTGCCGTCGCCGACCGGCGCCACCCTGCATGCGCTGCACTACCACCAGGTCGACGTGCAGGCGGTGCAGAGCGAGCTGGAAAAAGTCGACCTGGCCGCCGAGCGCGAGCAGCTGCTCAACGATCTGCTGACCATCCCGGTGGTCGCCGAAGACAAGTGGAGCGCTGAGGAAAAGCAGCAGGAGCTGGACAACAACTGCCAGGGCATCCTCGGTTACGTGGTGCGTTGGGTCGAGCAGGGCGTCGGTTGCTCCAAGGTGCCGGACATCCACAACGTCGGCTTGATGGAAGACCGCGCCACCCTGCGCATCTCCAGCCAGCACATCGCCAACTGGCTGCACCACGGTGTGGTGAGCCGCGAGCAGGTGCAGGAAACCCTGGAGCGCATGGCCAAGGTGGTCGACCAGCAGAATGCCGGCGATCCGCTCTATCGCGCCATGTCCAGCGACTACACTCAGTCGATCGCCTTCCAGGCGGCGTCCGATCTGGTGTTCAAGGGCCGCGAGCAGCCGTCCGGTTATACCGAGCCGCTGCTGCACCAGTGGCGCCAGCGCTTCAAGGCCGCCCAGGGCTGATGAACAGGGGGAACCGCGTGCGGCCGGAGGTTCGGCCCCCGCGGTGAGGACAGGAGCCCCAGGCGTCCAACGGCGCCCGGGGCTTTCGAGCATGAGCGGCACGGCTTCGGCCGGGCCGTCGGGAAGCGCACCGCGTGGCTGCGCTTCATGCGAAGCACCGGGCACGCCCGGACACAATAGAAGTGGTTCACAACAAAAAACGCAGGGACCCAACAAATGAGTCAAACACTACTGTCCATCCTGGCCTTCGTGCCGCTGGTGCTGGCGGGTGTGCTGCTGATCGGCTTTCGCTGGCCGGCCAAGTACGCCATGCCGCTGGTTTTCGTCCTCACTGCGCTGATCGGCCTGCTGGCCTGGGGCATGACCCTCAACCGGGTCATCGCCTCGACCTTCCAGGGCCTGATCCTCACCGCGGCGATCCTCTGGATCATCTTCGGTGCGATCCTGCTGCTCAACACGCTGAAACATTCCGGGGGGATCAGTTCGATTCGGCGTGGCTTCTCCAACGTCAGCCCTGACCGTCGCGTCCAGGTGCTGATCGTCGCCTGGCTGTTCGGCTGCTTCATCGAGGGGGCCTCGGGCTTCGGTACGCCAGCGGCGGTGGCGGCACCGTTGATGGTAGCGCTGGGCTTCCCGGCGTTGGCGGCGGTGGTGATGGGGATGATGGTGCAGTCCACGCCGGTGTCCTTCGGTGCGGTGGGCACGCCGATCCTGGTCGGTGTCGGTGCCGGCCTGGACAAGACCGGCATCAGCGAGCAGCTGGCGGCGGTGGGCAGTAACTGGGAGGTGTTCTTCCACCTGATCTTCTCGCGCGTGGCGATCATCCACGCGCTGTGCGGGATTCTCATGCCGCTGATCATGGTCAGCATCATGACCCGCTATTTCGGCCGCAACAAATCCTGGACCGAAGGTCTGGCAATCGCACCGTTCGCGGTGTTCACCGGCCTGGCCTTCGTCATTCCGTACGCGGCGGCCGGTGTGTTCCTCGGGCCGGAATTCCCGTCGATGATCGGTGCGCTGGTCGGTCTGGCCATCGTCGTACCGGCGGCCAAGGCCGGTTTCCTGCTGCCGAAGGACAGCTGGGATTTTGCGCCGGCGAGCGAGTGGCCATCCGAGTGGATGGGCAAGATCGAGATGAAGATCGAGGACGTCGCCGGCAAGACGCCGATTTCCGTGCCGATGGCCTGGGCGCCGTACCTGATCCTGGCCGCGTTGCTGGTGGCCTCGCGGGTGTTCCCGGACTTCAAGGCGCTGCTGATGTCGCTATCGTTCGGCTGGAAGGACATTCTCGGTGAGACCGGCGTCTCCGGCACGCTGGAGCCGCTGTACCTGCCTGGTGGCATTCTCTGCATCGTGGTGCTGATCACCTTCTTCCTGCATCGCATGAGCGCGCGGGAACTGGGCGCGGCGATCTCCGAGTCGAGCAAGACCCTGCTCGGCGCAGGCTTCGTGCTGATCTTCACCATCCCGATGGTGCGCATCCTGATCAACTCGGGCGTGAACGGCTCCGACCTGGTGTCCATGCCGGTGGCCATGGCGCAGCTGGTGGCCAACAGCGTGGGTGATGTCTATCCGTTCTTCGCGCCGGCGGTCGGTGCGCTGGGCGCCTTCATCGCCGGTTCCAACACCGTGTCCAACCTGATGCTGTCGCAGTTCCAGTTCAACACCGCGGGCCTGCTGGGGCTGTCCGGTGCGCTGATGGTGGCGCTGCAGTCGGTCGGTGCGGCGGCGGGCAACATGATCGCCATCCACAACGTAGTGGCGGCCTCGGCCACCGTCGGCCTGCTCGGTCGCGAAGGGATCACCCTGCGCAAGACCATGCTGCCGACCCTGTACTACCTCATCCTGGCCGGCAGCATCGGCCTGATCGGGTTCTACGTGATGGGCATCGGCGATCCGCTGGTGGGTGCCGCAGGCTGAGCCTGGCGGTAGCGTGACGGGCGGCCCAGGCCGCCCGTTTTCATTTGTGCAGTTGGTACGGCGCATCGTTCTGGTATAGCGTGCGTCGCAGTCGATAACCGTCGAGGTTGATCATGAAGAAATGGCAATGTGTGGTGTGCGGCTACATCTATGACGAAGCGCTGGGCGTACCGGAAGAGGGCATCGCCCCCGGGACGGCCTGGGAAGACGTGCCGGAAGACTGGGTCTGCCCCGACTGCGGCGTCGGCAAGCTCGATTTCGAAATGATCGCCATCGGCTGATCCCGTTTCGCCAACCCATCAAACGAGGACATGACGTGAGCGCACCCGTAGTCATCATCGGCACCGGCCTGGCCGGCTACAACCTGGCGCGCGAGTTCCGCAAGCTGGACCCGCAGACGCCGCTGTTGCTGATCACCGCGGACGACGGTCGTTCCTATTCCAAACCGTTGCTGTCCACCGGTTTCGCCGCCAACAAGGACGCCGACAGCCTGGGCATGGCCACCGCCGGGGCCATGGCCGAACAGCTGAACGCGGAGATTCGCACGCACACCCGCGTCACTCGTCTGGACCCGGCGCACCGCCGTGTCTGGATCGGCAACGAGCCGGTGCCATACCGCGATCTGGTGCTGGCCTGGGGCGCGCAGACGATCCAGGTACCAGTCGCAGGCGATGCCGCCGACGCCATTTTCCCGATCAACGACCTGCACGATTACGGCCGCTTCCGTGCCGCTGCCGCCGGCAAACGCCGCGTGCTGATCCTCGGCGCCGGGTTGATCGGCTGCGAGTTCGCCAACGACCTGCTGCAGGGCGGCCACGAGGTGGATCTGGTCGCCCCCAGCGAGCAGGTCATGCCGGGCCTGCTGCCGCTGCAGGCCGCCGAGGCGGTGAAGCGCGGCCTGGAGGGCATCGGCGCGCGCTTTCATCTCGGGGCCACGCTGGAGCGCCTGCAGCGCAGCACCGACGGTCTGCAGGCGACCCTGTCCGACGGCTCGCAGCGGGCCTGCGATCTGGTGGTCAGTGCCGTCGGCCTGCGCCCACGTACCGAGCTGGCCGCCGAGGCGGGGCTTGAGGTCAAGCGCGGCATCGTCGTCGATCGCCTGCTCAAGACCTCGGCGGAGCACGTCTATGCCCTGGGCGATTGCGCCGAGGTGGAAGGGCTCAGTCTGCTCTACGTGATGCCGCTGATGGCCGGCGCACGGGCCTTGGCTAAAACGCTGTTTGGCAATCCGACCTTTGTCAGTTATGGCCCGATGCCGGTCACCGTGAAGACCCCGGCGTGCCCTGTGGTGGTCTCCGTACCTGCCACCGGTAGCGCCGGCTCGTGGACCGTGGAAGCCCAGGGTAATGATGTGAAAGCGCTCTATCTCGGGCCTTCCGGGCGGTTGCTCGGCTATGCGCTGACCGGCGCCGCGGTGCAGGAGCGGCTGGCGCTGAACAAGCAGTTGCCACCGGTATTGGCGGAACTACCGCAAATTCTGTCGCTAAAGTCCCCCAACTGAGCTTGCAGGGCGTCCGCGGGGACTGGCGCAGGTGCTAGCGCCGTGCCATTCTCCATGGGTCTGCCCCAGCCTAGAGCTGTTGCAGCGCCTTTAGCGCTGTTCTTGTGAACAGTACGGACACAACAACAAAAACGTCTCAGAGGCTCCCAATGCGTAAACCGGAACTCGCCGCAGCCATTGCCGAGAAGGCTGATCTGTCCAAGGACCAGGCCAATCGCGTGCTCAACGCCGTGCTGGATGAAATCACCAATGCGCTGAACCGCAAGGACAGCGTCACCCTGGTCGGTTTCGGCACCTTCGTTCAGCGCCACCGTGGCGCCCGCACCGGGAAAAACCCGCAGACCGGGCAACCGGTCACCATCAAGGCCAGCAATACCGTCGCGTTCAAACCGGGCAAGATGCTCAAAGACGCCGTCAACTGACGCTGCGCCGACCCGGAGCCGATCGGCTCCGGGTAAACCTGACCGACCGGTCTTCCCCGGACCCGTTCGTACCCGTCCTTCCCCCCGCCGACCAAGCCACTACAATGCGGCCTTCCTCTCGTACCGGTCGGAACATCACCATGAAATTCCGCTTTCTGCTTTGGATGCTGGGCCGCCTGATGGCCAAGGCCAGCCGCACCAATCCCGAGTTCCAGCAGCAGCTGGGCGACAAGGACCTGAGCTTCCAGCTGCACACTCTGGACGGCAAGGTTGCCCGGCACTTCGTGGTGAAGGACCAGCGCGTCACCAGCAAGCGCGGCCCGGCGCCTGAGCCGGCGTTCTCCCTGGGGTTCAAGGATGCCGCCTATGGCTTCGCCACCATGACGGCGAAGAACAAGCAGCTGGCGTTCATGCAGGGCATTCAGAACAAGGACATCCAGATCGAGGGGAATCCGGCGCTGGTGATGTGGTTTCAGGGACTGATGAAGTACCTGAAGCCTCGTAAGAAGAAGTGACCCTGTCGCGTCACCTTCTCATGTCCGGCCAAGAACCGTAGGGTGGAAAACCGCGTAGGGCGTCCATGCCTGAGCGGATCAGCTTTGACTTGGTCGTAACTCAAATTTAAGTTCGCTGAATGCATGAGTTGACTTGTGGTGTGGGTTGAATCTCGGCCTTGTCTAGTATTTTTGCGGGTTTGCGTGGCATTGTGTCGACTTAATTGTTGAGCGGGTTGGAGATTTTCAACATGCCGGATTTCACTCATCACGACTTGGCCCTCCTCAATCCAGCCTTCGACTCACCACTTGTCGATGTCCTGAATGAGCTGGAGCACCTACGCCGCTACAGGCTGGCGGGTACGACTCCAGCAAGCCTTTTCTTCCAACTCAAGAATGTTTTCCACATCTTGGAAAGCCTTGGGTCTGCCCGCATTGAAGGCAACCACACAACTCTCGCTGATTACGTTGAAAGCAAGATGGAGGGAGATGACACGGCTACCGATCAACTGCGCGAAATCTCCAACATCGAGAGAGCTATGAGCTTCATCGAGCAACATTTCAAGGAAGGAGACGACGTCAGCCTCCATCTCATTCGAGAATTGCACGCCATTACCGTAGGGGGGCTCGACAGAGAGGGAGACCGGAATCCCGGTCAGTTCAGGACGACCCAGGTTCGCATTGCGCAATCGAAGCACCTTCCGCCGGACGCCGTGCAAGTTGCTGGGTACATGGATGAGTTGGTGGCGTTCATAAATGCTCACGATCCGCAGAAGTATCACCTTATGAAAGTGGCGCTTGCGCACCACCGATTCGGATGGATTCACCCGTTTGCCAATGGCAATGGCCGGGTGGTTCGTTTGTTGACGTACCTGATGCTCATCAAGTACGGATTCGATGTCTCCGCCGGCGGTCGACTGCTGAACCCCACTGCAGTGTTCTGCAATGATCGTGAGCGTTACTACGAGATGCTGGGCGAGGCTGATCGCGGTACACAGCTAGGTCTGGAACGGTGGTGCATCTATGTACTCCAGGGCATCCTCACAGAGCTGAGCAAGCTCGATCGGCTGTGTGACTATGGCTACCTTAAAGCCAGAATCCTGCAGCCGGCACTCGTCTTCTCTCGTGAAAGAGAACACATCACCGGCCAGGAGCACTCAATTCTTCGTCGACTTCTGGACACTGACAGCGGAGTGGCGAAGTCTGGAGACCTAGCGGATGCGATGCCTGACCTGAACGGGCCGCAAAGGACCTATCAAATCAAGAAGTTGGTTGACAGACGAATGCTGGTCCCGATTCAGCCCAACTCCCGTCAGTACACCCTGGGCTTCACGAACAACTACCTGCTTCGGGGCGTCATTCGTACGTTGACGGCCGAAGGCTTTATTCCTGAGCCTGTCGTGGCGGCACGGCCATAAGTGGCTGCCTATTAAGGTTAGCTGCCTGATTCTCTTGGGGCGGCAATGAGTTCGTTAGGAGCCTGCCCCCTCCAAACCCTCGCCTCATCCTTCAGCCAGTCTCGAAACGCCACCAGCCCCGCCGACTCCACCTTGCGCTCGGGAATCATCAGGTAGTACGCCCGCGTCTCGCTGCGATAGGCGTGCGGATGCGCCAGCACCAGCCGCCCCTCGGCCAGTTCGCGCTGGATCAGGAACGGCGGAATCAACGCTACTCCCATGCCATGCTCGGCCGCCTGCGCCAGCATGGAGAACAGCTCCAGGCGCGGGCCGGTCATGTCGCGGGCGACTTTCAGCCCCAACGAATCGAACCACTGCCGCCAGGCATAGGGCCGGGTGGTCTGCTGCAGCAGCGGCAGTTCGGCCAGGGCCTGGGTCGTGAACGGCTGACCGTCGCGCAGCAGGGCGGGGCTGCAGACTGGCTGCAGGTCCTCGGGCATCAGGTAGTGCGCCTCGGTACCGGACCAGTCGGCATCGCCGAAGTAGATGGCAGCATCGAACTCGGTATCGGCAAAGAGAAAGGGCCGGGTGCGGTTGGTCAGGTTCACCGTGATTTCCGGATGCAGCGCCTGGAAACGCCTGAGGCGCGGCACCAGCCACTGGGTGCCGAAGGTCGGCACCACGGCCAGCTCCAGGCTCATGGCGCCCTGCTGGCCCATCACCGACAGCGTGTCGCGCTCCACCGCGTCCAGCTGCGCGGCGATGCGGCGGGCGTAGGACTGGCCGGCGGCGGTGAGCTTCACGCCGCGCCGCGAACGGCGGAACAGCGCCAGGCCGAGGAATTCCTCCAGCCCGCCGATCTGCCGGCAGATGGCGCTCTGGGTCAGCGCCAGCTCGTCGGCCGCGCGGGTGAAGCTCTCGTGGCGGGCGGCGGCCTCGAAGGCGATCAGCGCGGCGGTACTAGGGATCTTGCGGCGCATTATGCAAAGACCTCACGGGATAAGCCTGATAATGGACGCGGAGCTTATCTCGGAGTGAGCGAAACGCACAGTTTGGTGCGAAATCCTCGTTTGCGACACACCGTTGCGGCGCCTAGGATCAGCTCATCCCGCCCGCGCGCCCGCGGTGCCGAAGACAACAAAAGAGGAGCCTCCCGAATGGCCGGCAAAGCAAGCTTCAACTGGATCGACCCGCTGCTGCTCGACCAGCAGCTGACCGAGGAAGAACGCATGGTGCAGGCCAGCGCCGCGCAGTTCGCCGCCGACAAGCTGGCGCCGCGGGTGCTGGAAGCCTTCCGCCATGAGCGCAACGATCCGGCGATCTTTCGCGAGATGGGCGAGACCGGTCTGCTCGGCGCGACCATTCCCGAAGCCTACGGCGGCAGCGGGCTGAACTACGTGTGCTACGGCCTGATCGCCCGCGAGGTCGAGCGCATCGATTCGGGCTACCGCTCGATGATGAGTGTGCAGTCCTCGCTGGTGATGGTGCCGATCTTCGAGTTCGGCAACGAGGCGACTAGGCAGAAGTACCTGCCCAAGCTGGCCAGCGGCGAATACATCGGCTGCTTCGGCCTCACCGAGCCGAACCACGGCTCCGACCCTGGCTCGATGGTCACCCGGGCGAAAAAGGTCGACGGCGGCTATCGCCTGTCCGGCAGCAAGATGTGGATCACCAACAGCCCGATCGCCGATGTCTTCGTGGTCTGGGCCAAGGATGACGCCGGCGAGATTCGCGGCTTCGTGCTGGAAAAGGGCTGGGAAGGGCTGTCCGCCCCGACGATCCACGGAAAAGTCGGCCTGCGCGCCTCGATCACCGGCGAGATCGTCATGGACAACGTGTTCTGCCCGGAAGAGAACGCCTTCCCCGACGTGCGCGGGCTGAAGGGGCCGTTCACCTGCCTGAACAGTGCCCGCTACGGCATCAGCTGGGGTGCACTGGGCGCCGCCGAGTTCTGCTGGCACACCGCGCGCCAGTACGTGCTCGACCGCCAGCAGTTCGGTCGGCCGCTGGCGGCCAACCAGCTGATTCAGAAGAAGCTGGCCGACATGCAGACCGAGATCACCCTGGCCCTGCAGGGTTGCCTGCGCCTCGGCCGCATGAAGGACGAGGGCACCGCCGCGGTGGAAATCACCTCGATCATGAAGCGCAACAGCTGCGGCAAGGCGCTCGACGTGGCACGCATGGCGCGCGACATGATGGGCGGCAATGGCATCAGCGACGAGTTCGGCGTGGCCCGGCACCTGGTCAACCTGGAGGTGGTGAACACCTACGAGGGCACCCACGATGTGCATGCACTGATCCTCGGCCGCGCGCAGACAGGCATTCAGGCGTTCTTCTGAAACTGCACCCGTCTCCCAGGAGGAGAGGGTGCTTGCTCCGTCCAATAGCCTTCGAGGTTTCGTCCATGCCCGGCGCCCTGTCCCATATCCGCGTTCTCGACCTGTCGCGCGTGCTCGCCGGGCCCTGGTGCGGGCAGATCCTCGGTGATCTCGGCGCCGAGGTGATCAAGGTCGAGCGCCCCGGCACGGGCGACGATACCCGCCACTGGGGCCCGCCCTATCTCCAGGATCAGCACGGCGAGAACACCTCTGAGGCGGCCTATTACCTGACCGCCAACCGCAACAAGCAGTCGCTGACCGTCGACTTCACCCGGCCCGAGGGCCAGCGCATCATCCGCGAGCTGGTGGCGCAGTGCGATGTGCTGCTGGAGAACTTCAAGGTCGGCGGGCTGGCCGCCTACGGGCTGGATTACGAAAGCCTGAAGGCGATCAATCCGCGGCTGATCTACTGCTCGATCACCGGTTTCGGCCAGGACGGCCCCTACGCCACACGTGCCGGCTACGACTTCATGATCCAGGGCCTCGGCGGGCTGATGAGCCTGACCGGCCGCAGCGATGCGGAGGAGGGCGCCGGGCCGGTGAAGGTCGGCGTGGCGCTGACCGATATCCTCACCGGCCTTTACGCCACCGTTGGCGTGCTCGCTGCGCTGGCACACCGCGAACGCAGCGGCGAGGGCCAGCATATCGACACGGCGCTGCTCGACGTGCAGGTCGCCTGCCTCGGCAACCAGGCGCTCAACTACCTCACCACCGGCGTGGCGCCCAGGCGCATGGGCAATGCCCATCCGAATATCGTGCCCTATCAGGATTTCCCCACTGCCGACGGCGACATCATCCTCACCGTCGGCAACGACGGTCAGTTTCGCAAGTTCTGCGAGGTGGCCGGGCGTCCCGAGTGGGCGGCCGATGCCCGCTTCGCCACCAATCGCGCGCGCGTTGCCCATCGCGCCGAACTGATTCCGCTGATCCGCCAGGTCACGGTGTTCCGCACCACGGCCGAATGGGTCAGTGCGCTGGAGCAGGCCGGCGTGCCTTGCGGGCCGATCAACGACCTGGCCCAGGTGTTCGCCGACCCGCAGGTGCAGCACCGCGGGCTGAACGTCGAGATGCCGCACCCGCTGGCCGGCCACCTGCCGCAGGTGGCCAGCCCGCTGCGGCTGTCCGCTTCGCCAGTGGATTACCGCATGCCGCCGCCGCTGCTCGGCGAGCACAGCGAGGCGCTGTTGCAGCGCCTGCTGGGCATGAACGACGAGCAGATCGCCGGCCTGCGCGCGGCCAGAGTTATCTAGCCTGGAGGCTATCTAGCTCAGAAGCCTTCCAGCACGATCTTGCCCTTGGCCTTGCCGCTTTCCAGCAGGGCATGGGCACGGCGCAGGTTGGCCGCGTTGATGGTGCCGAAATGTTCGCCGAGGGTGGTGCGCAGCACGCCCTGATCGACCAGCTGGCTGACGCGCTGCAGCAGGTGGTGCTGCTCGATCATGTCCGGCGTCTCGAACAGTGAGCGGGTGAACATCAGTTCCCAGTGCAGCGACAGGCTCTTGCGCTTGAGCTTCATCACGTCCAGCGGTTGGGCCGGATCGTCGATCAGTGCCAGGCGGCCCTGCGGCGTCAGCGCCTCGACCAGCTGATCGAAGTGCTGATCGGTTTGGGTCAGGCTGGCGACATGGCTGACGCTGGCGAAACCGGCGCGCTGCAGCTCGGCGTGCAACGGCTGACTATGGTCGATGACATGATGGGCGCCGAGTTCACGCGCCCAGGCCTGGGTTTCCGGACGCGAGGCGGTGGCGATCACGCTGACCTCGGTGAGCTGACGGGCCAGCTGCAGCATGATCGAACCGACGCCGCCGGCGGCTCCGACGATCAGCAGCAGCTGCCCGGCGCCATGGCCCTCCACCAGTTGCAGGCGTTCGAACAGCAGCTCCCAGGCGGTGATGGCGGTCAGCGGCAGCGCGGTGGCCTCGGCGAAGCTCAGGCTCTGCGGCTTGCGTCCGACGATGCGCTCGTCCACCAGATGGCGTTCACTGTTGCCGCCGGCGCGGGCGATGGAGCCGGCGTAGAACACCTCGTCGCCGACCTTGAACAGGCTGACTTCGCTGCCCACCCCGACCACCACGCCGGCGACGTCCCAGCCCAGCACCTTCGGCTGACCGGCCTCTGGCTGGGTGTTGCGGCGTACCTTGGTATCCACCGGGTTGACCGAGATGGCGCGCACCTCCACCAGCAGGTCCCGCGGGCCGGGCACCGGCTCTGGTAGCTCCACGTCCTGCAGGGCACGGGGATCGTCGATGGCGAGGGATTCGAAAAAGGCGACCGCTTTCATGCTGATGCTCCATTGGGTTCGGTTGAGTGCGGGCATGCTCGTTTATTTGACTCGGCGGAAAAACGGGGCGATAAGCGAGTCTCTTTCAACAGGATTTTGAAAATGCTGCGTATCGACGACCTGCAGCTGTTCGTCCGTACCGCCGACAGCGGCAGCCTTTCCGCGGCCGCGCGCGGGCTCGACGTGTCGCCCGCAGTGGCCAGTGCGGCCTTGAAGCGCCTGGAAGCGAGCCTGAGTGTGCGGCTGTTCGTGCGCTCCACCCGCAGCCTGCGTCTGACCGCCGAGGGCGAGGCTTATCTGCTACATGCCCGGGCGGCGCTGGCCAGTCTGGACGAGGGTGCCCAGGCGCTCGCTGGCGGGCGCGAGGCGATCAGCGGCGTGCTGCAGCTGTCGGCGCCATCGGATTTCGGGCGCAACGTGCTGCTGCCCTGGCTCGACGAATTCCAGGCGAGCCATCCGCAGTTGCAGCTGCGCCTGCTGTTGGGCGACGGGCTGACCGATCTGTTCCGCCAGCCGGTGGACCTGGTCCTGCGCTATGGCGCACCGGAGGATTCCAGCCTTGTCGCGCTGCCGGTCGCTGGCGAGAACCGCCGTGTGCTGTGCGCCTCGCCTGCCTACCTGCAGCGTCACGGTGCACCGCAGCGGCTGGACGAACTGGCGGCGCACAACTGCCTGCGCTTCATGCTCGCCGGGCGCGTGCATGACCGCTGGTGCTTTCAGGAGGGACGCCGGGCGCTCACCGTGCAGGTCAGCGGTGATCGGGTCAGTGACGATGCCGACGTGGTGCGGCGGTGGGCGCTGGCCGGCGGTGGGCTGGCCTACAAGTCCTGGCTGGACATCGCCGACGACGTGGCCGCGGGCCGTCTACAGGTGTTGTTGCCAGACTGTCTCGGCGAGGCGGCGCCCTTGAACCTGCTCTGCGCCCATCGCGCACAGTTGAGCAAGCCGGTGCGGTTGCTGCATGAACATCTGCAGACGCGTTGCAAGGCGCTGCTGGCGCGCGCGCCCTGGCGGACGTTGTAGCTCGTTTTTGCACCACAGCCATGCAGGTTCGTTGCCGGGCTGAACTCTTATGGCGTTTGGCTATTCTTATCTGAGTACTGGTTAACAGAATGGACAGGCGCATCATGCATACGCAGCGTTTTCGCTACACCTGGCAACTGACGGTTGTCGTTCTCATGTCCTGGCTGCTGGCCGGCTGCGGGATCAATAACATCCCAACCTATGACGAGCAGGTGAAGGCCGCCTGGTCGCAAGTGGAGAACCAGTACCAGCGCCGTGCCGACCTGATTCCCAACCTGGTTGAAACGGTCAAGGGCTTCGCCCGTCAGGAGCAGGAAACCCTCACCGCGGTGGTGGAAGCGCGGGCCAAGGCGACGTCGATTCAGGTCGATGCCAGCACCTTGGATGATCCGCAGAAGCTGCAGCAGTTCCAACAGGCGCAGAACCAGCTGACCGGCGCCCTGAGCCGGCTGATGGCGGTATCCGAGCGCTATCCGGAGCTGAAGTCGAACCAGAACTTCCTCGCCCTGCAATCGCAGCTCGAAGGCACCGAGAACCGCATCGCGGTGGCCCGGCGTGATTTCATCGCGGCGGTAGAGCGCTATAACACCGAGATCCGCACCTTCCCTGGCCGCATCTGGCACACGCTGATGTACAGCGACATGCCGATTCGCGAGAACTTCGAGGCTACCGCCGAGAATGCCGAGCAAGCGCCACAAGTGCAGTTTCAATGACCTCCAGGTTTTCGCTACTGCTGATCCTGCTGCTCTGGGCCGGTAACCTCGTCGCCCAGGAAGTCGAGGTCCCGGAGCTGACCGGCCGCGTGGTCGATCGTGCCGAGCTGCTCGACACCCAGGCCGAGGCGCGGCTGACCAGCATGCTGGCCGGCCACGAGCAGGCGACCGGTGAGCAGGTTGTCGTTGTTACGGTTCCGGACCTGGGCGGGCGCAGCATCGAGGAATTCGGTCTGGAGCTCGGCCGTACCTGGGGCATCGGCCAAGAGGGCGAGGATAACGGTGCGCTGCTGATCGTCGCTCGCGATGATCGCAAGATTCGCATCGAAGTCGGCTACGGCCTGGAAGGTCGGCTCACCGATGCGCAGTCCTCGGTCATCATCAACCGGATCATCGCGCCGGCGTTCCAGCGCGGCGACTTCACCGCCGGCATCACCGAGGGTGCAGAGGCGATCATCACCGTGCTTGGCGGCGACCCATTGCCGGCCGAGCTGCGGCCGGTGATGCCGATGGCGCAGGAACAACCGGGTGGCCTCGGGATTCTCGGTTTCTTCCTCATGCTGGTAGCAATTTTCGTCATCGGCGGCGGGCGCGGTGGCCGCGGTGGCGGTCGTCGTGCCTTGCTGCTGGGCGCCTTGCTTGGTGGCATGGGGCGCGGAGGCGGCTTTGGCGGTGGCGGTTTCGGCGGCGGAGGCTTCGGTGGAGGCGGTGGTGGCTTCGGTGGCGGCGGCGCTTCCGGTGGCTGGTAAACGGACGATGGACGAACGATGACCTTACTCAGCGAAAGCGAACTGCGGCAGGTGGCCGAGGCGATCGAGCGCGTAGAGCGCAGCACCGACGCCGAGCTGGTGACGGTGCTCGCCGCGCAGGCCGACGACTACCACTACATCCCACTGCTCTGGGCCAGCCTGATCGCGCTGCTGCTGCCTGGTGCATTACTGTTCTTCAGCGGCTGGCTGAGCGCCTGGCAGCTGCTGCTGGTGCAGTGGGCGACCTTTATCGTGCTCGCGGTGCTGTTCCGCATGCCGGCGCTGACCAGCCATCTAATCCCGCGTTCGGTGCGCAACTGGCGCGCCTGCAACCTGGCGCGGCGGCAGTTCATCGAACTCAATCTGCATCACACCGACGGCGACACCGGAGTGCTGATCTTCGTCTCCGAAGCCGAGCGCTACGTGGAGATTCTGGTCGACCGCGGCATTTCCAGTCGAATCGACAATGCCGCCTGGGAATCGGTTGTCGCCTGCTTCACCGAGCGGGTGAAGCAGGGCCAGGTGCTCGAAGGCTTTCTCGGCTGCATCGAGGCCAGTGGTGCGCTGCTGGCGCAGCATGTGCCGAAGACCCACGAACGCAACGAACTGCCCAACCGCCTGGTGTTATTGCCCTGAGCGCACGGGTGTTGCCGAGGCGCCAGGCAGAGCTCTAGGCCATCCCGGGGCCTTCCGGCTCGGTAGTGTCCTTCGGCTCACCAGCGACGAGGTCGAACAGCGCCCCGGTGCCGTCGTCGAAGCCTGAGGCGGCGACGCGCTCGAGTCCGGAGACCGGGCCATGCCATGGCGAGATGCCGTGGCCACGGTCGGCAGGAATTGCCGCAACCGCAGCGAGCACTTCCTCACCCGGCACGGTCTCGCACTCGAGCAGGCGTTCGGTGATCTGGTCGAGCGCCGGCTTCAGGCGCTGTAGCAGTGCGAGGCACTCGTGATTGAGTTGCTGCAGTAGTTCATCGGCTGCTTCCAACGCTTCGCGCGGATCGCTGTCCAGATGCGCGTCGCGCACGGCCTGCAGGCTCAGCAGCGAGCCACGCGGCCCCATGCCGAGGGCACCGACCATGGAAAGGGCGATCTTCGAGGCTTCCTGCAGATCCTGCCCGGCACCGGACGATACTTCATGGAAATACAACTGCTCGGCACCACGGCCGGCCAGCAGCATCTGGATGCGGTTACGCAGCTCGGAATACATGTGCAGCCGCTTGTCTTCCACCGGCGTTACCAGGGTCACGCCCAGCGCCTGGCCGCGCGGCAGGATGGTGACTTTTTCCACCCGACCGACATTCAGCGCCGCGGCTACCAGCGCGTGGCCGGCTTCGTGCACGGCGATGCGCTTGCGGTCGGTGGCGGACATCGGCGTTACGCCGGAAGGCTGCTCGCCGATGCGGCAGGTTTCCACCGCATCGACGAAGTGCGCCATATCGACCTGTTTGGCGCCCGCGCGGGCTGCTAGCAGGGCGGCATGGTTGACGATGTAGGCGATCGCGGCCGGCGTCAGGCCGACGGTGTTGCGCGCCAGCTGCGGGAAGTCCAGATCGGTCGCCGCGCTGATCTTGCCGGCGTACAAGCGGAACAGCGCCTCACGGTCATCGAGGCCGGGCAGGCCGACGGCGATGGAGCGGTCGAAGCGGCCTTCGCGCACCAGCGCCGGATCGAGCGAATTGGGGAAGTTGGTGGCGCCCAGCACCAGCACGCCGCTGGCGCCGTCGAAGCCGTCCATCTCGGCGAGGAACTGGTTGATGATGCGGTTGCTCTCGGCATCGCTGGAACGCTGCTGTTCGGCGCGCTTGCCGATGCCATCGATCTCGTCGATGAAGATGATGCACGGCGCCTGCTTACGTGCGGTACGGAACAGCGCCTTGACCTTCTGGATGCCGACGCCGAAATACATCGAGGAGAAGTCGCTGCCGGTGACCTGGATGAAGCTGGCATTCGATTCGCTGGCCAGTGCCTTGGCCAGCTGAGTCTTTCCCGTACCGGGCTCGCCAGTCAGTAGCACACCCTTGGGTGGGCGCGCGCCGAGGCGTGCGTAGGCGGCCGGATTGCGCAGGTAGGCGGTGACGTCGCTGAGGGCCTGCTTGGCCTCCGCGGCACCGATCACGTCGGCGAAGGTCACGCCGCTGCCCTTGCGCTGGACCTCGAAGCTGCGCGTTTTCATGCCGAAGAAGATTGCCGCGCCGAGCAGCAGCAGGGCAATTGGCGAGTACGGCAGCAGGTAGGTGTAGAACGGCTTTTCCGCGTCGGTCTGGAACATGGCCAACGGGAACAGTTCGCCGCTGCCCTGCGCGTACTGCTCGAGCAGCAGCCCGGCGACGCGACCGGACTGATCCGGCACCCAGTAACGTAGGCCGTCGTGCAGGCTGACGTACACCGCGTCCTTACCCAGCGCGGCGCTGGCGATGTTGGCGCCACGCAGGTCATTCACCAGCACCGAGAGGTCGCGGCGATTGGCCTGCCAGGGATCGGTGGACTCCTGCAGGGCTTCGAGCATGCTCGCCGCCGCGCCAGTGGCTGGTGTCGACGGAGAGCTGGGCTGCAGCTGCCAATAGGTAATGCAAGCGGCGATCAGCAGGAGTAGAAAAATGGCGAGTACAGGGCGGCGACGACCTTGTAGCAGACGAGGTGTTTTCATTTCACATCCAGTCGGGTAGCCCCGACGTTTCGACAAACCACCGCCCGCAGGCGGACCACAGTTTTGCGGGAAGCCCCGCGGCGCCATTTGCATGGCGCGCCACAGTTCGGATGCGTTGGATGCGATTTATATGCCCGACTGTGTCTCGGGTCCGCAGACTCCGATAGCCGGCGAGAATACGGCAAGTGCCACCATGGGGGTGGCTACGCGACGAACGGCTCGCAGGTTTTCGACGAATGACCAGCCGCCAGGGGAACGAAAACTAGCGCCAAATGCCGTGGCTCTGCATTTGCCCCTGCGTTGTGGAGCCGCCATCGGAGGGCAGCACGCACGTAAGTGATCCGACGCAGAGAGTGTCCTGCCAGGCGCTGTTAGGGTTCATCGCCGCGCGGTCGCTTGTCACGAGCCGGGCGCAATAAGAACTTGCCGACAGCCGCCCGGAATCGACGCCGGTGCGGCATAACGATGTCCGATCGACCCGAGATCTCAACATGCCGACCAACAAGAAATATTTTCGCTGCGCTTTCCTGGGCGCGCTGATTGCCCTCCTCCCATTTGCCTCGGCCAGTGCCGACGGGGAAACGATCAACCTGCTCACGCAAAACTTTCCACCCTTCAGCATGGCCGACGATGGCAAGAATTTCGCCAAGGAGGATGCGATCAGCGGCATCGACGCCGACGTGGTGGCCGCCCTGTTCAAGCGCGCGGACGTGCCCTACGCGATGACGCTGCGTTTCCCGTGGAGCCGCCTGCAAAAACTGGCCGAGAAGACCCCAGGCTTCGCCGTGTTCTCCCTCAGTCGTACCCCCGAGCGCGAGCCCAAGTACAAGTGGGTCGGTCCGCTCAGCGAGATCCAGATTGTGCTGCTCAAGACCCCGGAAAGCCAGGTTCAGGTCTCTAGCCTGGAAGATGCCAGGCAGTATCGAATCGGCTCGAAGGATGGCAGCGTGGGCAGTCAGTACCTGATCAACCGCGGCATCGAGGTGCAGAGTTCGCTGATCGATACGCCGGCCAAGCTGAAGGCCGGCCAGTTCGATCTGTGGGCGACCACCAACCCCTCCGGCGAATACGAGGCGAAGCAGGCTGGCGTCGGCCCGCTGGTCGTGGCGCTGACACTGAGCCGGGGCGATCTCTACCTGGCGCTGAACAAGGAAACGCCGGATGCGGTCGTCGAGAAACTGCAGCGAACACTCGACCAAATGAAACAGGAGGGGTTGCTGCAACAGGCAGGGCAGCGTTACCTGAACTGATGGCGTTCCATGCCGCCAGGGGGGCGGGTGATCGTCCCCGAGGTTGTTTGCGCGGTCCGATCTGCCTCTCGAATCGAAACATGAACGAGCCGTGCCTGTGCGGCCTTCGGCTGCGCGGGCCGCTGCAGCGAGAGCCGGTTCGCGCTGACTCGCAGATGCCAGCCGCCTGGCTCCGTTCCACCAGTAAATCACCGGAAAACGAAACGGCAGGGGATTTTTTGCCGGTTTGGACTGCCTTAGCTCAGTGGAGCGGGATCGCTCCAACCGCATTCCTGACGATTCGAGAATTCGATGATTTGCTTCAACAACATGCAGCGTGCCCTCTATCTGGCCGCTGCAGCCTTGATTGCGCCTGCCTTCGCCGAAAAGCTGCCCGAACCGGTTGGGCATGTGGCGCGGGTGGAAGGCCCTGCGTACGTCAGCAGCCGCGGCTATACCAACGCGGCAAAGGTCGGTCAGGCGATCGTGCCCGGGGTGGCATTGAGTACCGGCGCCAAGGGTAGGCTCGGTGTGATCCTCGACGATGGCAGCGTGTTGTCGTTCGGCCCGCATAGCGAATTCACGCTTGATGAGTTCCGCTTCGCCCCGGCCGCTGGCGATCTCCAACTGCGTGCCATGCTCGCTCGGGGATCGCTGAATCTGATTGCCGGCGACATGGCGCGGCTCGATCCCGACGCGGTGGCGATCGATACCCCACAGGGGCTTGTGCGGGTGCTTGGAGGCCAGCTGCTGATGAAGGTGAACGAATGAAGCGGCACGTTCTGCTCATGGCGCTGCTGACGCTTGCTGGTTGCGCGCAGCACTCCTACGTCATGCTGGCCGACGGGGTGCCGGGCGGTGTGGTGCTGGGTGACGAGGGGCAGCGCCTGCTCGAGGCGCCGGGCCAGGGCATGACGATTGCCGGGACTGGTCCAGCGTTTGCGGTCAGCGACATGCGCCGGGGCCGTGATTTCGGCGAGGCCTTGTCCGCGCAGCCGGCCCTGCCGGAGCGTTTCGTCATTCAGTCGGGAGCCTCGGGGCTGGACGGTGCCGCCACGCAGGTCGTGGACGAGGTATTGCAGGCGGCGCTGCGCCGCGATTACCCGGTGGTCACGGTGATCGGCCATACCGATACGCTGGGGCATCGGGCCACGAACGAGCAGGTCGGCCTGCGCCGCGCCCAGGCTGTCGCCGAACTACTGAAAGCGCGGGGGCTGGAGGCCATGGAGCTGCGGGTTACGTCGCACGGCGAGGGAAATCTGCTGGTGGTGACACCGGATGCCACCGCCGAGCCGCGCAATCGGCGGGTCGAGGTGCTGGTGCGCTGATGAGCAGCGGCGCGGCACAGGGCCGCGCCGGCCGCAGCGGATCAGTCGATGACCAGAATCGCGTCCATTTCGACCTGCGCGCCTTTCGGTAGCGCGGCGACGCCGATGGCTGCGCGCGCCGGGTACGGCTGCTGGCAGTAACGGCTCATCACCTCGTTGACGGTGGCGAAATTGCCGAGGTCGGTGAGGAAGATGTTGAGCTTGACGATGTCCTTCAGCGAGCCGCCTGCGGCCTCGGCCACCGCCTTGAGGTTCTCGAACACCTGCACGGCCTGCGCCTCGAAACCCTCCACCAGCTCCATGGTCTTGGGATCCAGCGGGATCTGTCCGGACAGGTAGACGGTGTTGCCGGTTTTGATGGCCTGGGAGTAGGTGCCGATGGCGGCCGGGGCCTTGTCGGTGTTGATCACGGTCTTGCTCATGGAAACTCCTCTGCGAATTGGGCAACGGGTAGCCAGCATAATGGCTGACGCCGGCAGCGGCCAGCCGGGGCGTTATGCAGACAGGTCGGAGGCGACGGGGAGGTCAGGCTTTGACGCGGGTGATGCGCGTCACGCCTTTGATGGTGCGCAGTTTCTTGATCACGCGGGCCAGATGCACGCGGTCATGCACGCTGACCACCAGCTGGACCACGCTGATGCGGCCGTCGCGCTCGTCCATGCCGATCTTCTCGATGTTGCCGTCGGCGGCATTGACGCTGCCGGCGAGCAGGGCGATCAGGCCGCGCTGGTGCTCCAGCTCGACGCGCAGCTCGACGTTGAACTCGCCCGTGACATCCTTGGACCAGGACAGCTGGATGCACTTGTCCGGATTGTGCCGGACATCGGCGATGTTCCGGCAGGTTTCCAGGTGCACCACCATGCCCTTGCCGGCCGACAGGTGACCGACGATCGGGTCGCCGGGAATCGGCGTGCAGCACTTGGCGTAGTTGAGTACCAGCCCTTCGGTACCACGGATCGCCAGCGGCCCTTCGAGGGCCGGTGCCTGCTCGTCGTCCCGGGCGATCAGGCGGCGGGCGATGACGTAGGCCATGCGGTTGCCCAGGCCGATGTCTTCCAGCAGGTCCTCGACGTATTCCATGTGGTACTCGGCAAGCACCAGCTGGATACGCTCGGGGCTGATCTTGTCGAGGCTCGTTTCGAAACCGCTGAGGGCCTTGCTCAGCAGCCGCTCGCCGAGGTTGATGGACTCCGAGCGGCGCTGCAGCTTGAGCGCATGGCGAATGTGCGTGCGCGCCTTGCCGGTGACGACGAAATTCAGCCACGCGGGATTCGGCCGTGCACCCGGCGCGGTGACGATTTCCACCGTCGAGCCGCTTTCCAGCGGCTGCGACAGCGGTGCCAGGCGGCGGTTGACGCGGCAGGCGATGCAGGTGTTGCCGACATCGGTGTGCACCGCATAGGCGAAGTCGACAGCGGTGGAACCCTTGGGCATCTCCATGATGCGGCCCTTGGGGGTGAAGACGTAGACCTCGTCGGGGAACAGGTCGATCTTCACGCTCTCGATGAATTCCAGCGAGTTGCCGGCACGCTGCTGCAGTTCCAGTACCCCCTTGACCCACTGACGGGCGCGAGCATGGGTACCCTTGGGCACCTCGTCCTCGGGGGACTTGTACAACCAGTGTGCGGCGATGCCGTTGTTGGCCATCTCTTCCATTTCGCGGGTGCGGATCTGGATTTCGATGGGCACGCCGTGCATGCCGAACAGGGTGGTGTGCAGCGACTGGTAGCCGTTGGCCTTGGGAATCGCGATGTAGTCCTTGAAACGGCCCGGCAGTGGCTTGTACAGGCTGTGCACGGCGCCGAGCACGCGATAGCAGGTATCGACCTTGTCCACCACGATGCGGAAGGCGTAGACATCCATGATCTCGTGGAAGGCTTTCCGCTTGCCGCGCATCTTCTTGTAGATGCTGTACAGGTGCTTCTCGCGGCCCAGTACGTCGCCTTCCAGACCTTCGCGCTCGAGGCAGTGGATCAACGACTGTTCGATCTTCTCGACGATCTCGTTGCGGTTGCCGCGGGCGCGGCGTACGGCGGCGCGGATGCGCTCCGAACGCATCGGGTGCATGGCCTTGAAGCCGAGATCCTCGAACTCCACGCGCATCGTGTGCATACCGAGGCGATTGGCGATCGGTGCGTAGATTTCCAGGGTTTCCTTGGCGATGCGTCGACGCTTTTCGCCGGCCAGCACTTCCAGGGTGCGCATGTTGTGTAGACGGTCGGCGAGCTTGACCAGGATCACGCGGATGTCGCGGGCCATGGCCATGGCCATCTTCTGGAAGTTCTCGGCCTGGGCCTCGGCCTTCGTCTCGAAGTTCATCTGGGTCAGCTTGCTGACCCCATCGACGAGCTCGGCCACGGTTTCGCCGAACTGGGCGACCAGGGCTTCCTTGGGAATGCCGGTGTCCTCGATGACGTCGTGCAGCATCGCGGCCATCAGGCTCTGATGGTCCATGTGCATGTCGGCGAGGATATTGGCTACCGCGAGGGGATGGGTGACGTAGGCTTCACCGCTGCGCCGGCGCTGCCCGTCGTGGGCCTGCTCGGCATAGAAATAGGCTCGGCGAACCAGGTTGACCTGGTCCGGGCCGAGATAGGTCGACAGGCGATCCGCGAGTGCGTCTATGGCTGGCAAGGTAGTGCTCCTTGCCGGCGGGCGATGTGATCGGCTCGACTTCGACCTGGCATTTAATCAGATGGCCTCGTTCGGCTCTTCCTCGTACTGGGTGAAGAGCGGTTCGTCATCAACGATTTCGTCCTGTGCGATGACATCGTAATCGACCAGGCCGGAAGCGATTTCGCGTAGCGCGACAACGGTCGGCTTGTCGTTCTCCCAGGCCACTTTCGGCTCCTTGCCGCCGGTCGCCAGTTGACGCGCGCGCTTGGTGGCAAGCATGACCAGCTCGAAGCGGTTATCAACGTTGTCCAAGCAGTCTTCAACGGTAACGCGGGCCATGGTGTTCCTCGTGATCAGTAACGGTAGAGCATGCCCGGATGGGCGAGCGGACGGATTAGTCTAAAAAATCACCAGCCTTAATGGAAGCGCTGTTTCTCAGGCCAGCAGCTCGCTGAGCAGTCGTGCGTGGCGCCGCTGCTGGGATTGCTGCTTGAGCTGGTTGGCGCGGAAGATCGACTGCAGGTCGACCAGCGCGTGGGCGAAGTCGTCATTGATCACCAGGTAGTCGTACTCGACGTAATGGCTCATCTCGCTGACCGCTTCGCGCATGCGCTTCTCGATGATCTCGTCGCTGTCCTGGCCGCGGTTGTTCAGGCGCTGGCGCAGAGCTTCCTGGGTCGGCGGGAGGATGAAGATCGACTTGGCTTGCGGCATCAGCCGGCGCACCTGCTGGGCGCCCTGCCAGTCGATTTCCAGGATCAGGTCGAAGCCCTCGGCCAGGGTCTGCTCCAGCCAGCGCTGCGAGGTGCCGTAGAGGTTGCCGAACACTTCGGCATGTTCGAGGAACTCGTCGCGCTCCAGACGCTCGAGAAAATCCTCGCGGCTGACGAAGTGGTAGTTCACGCCGTCGACCTCGCCCGGGCGCATGGCGCGAGTCGTGTGCGAAACCGACACCCGCACCTGCGGTTGTGCGTCGACCAAGGCCTTGACCAGGCTGGTCTTGCCGGCCCCGGAAGGCGCGGACACGATGTAAAGCGTACCGGTAGTGGCGGACATGACGGGTTCCTGGAAAGCCTGTGGGACAAAAGTAGACCAGCCGCTAGGCAGCTGGGGTTATTCGATGTTCTGCACCTGTTCGCGCATCTGCTCGATCAGAACCTTGAGGTTCACCGCGGCCTGGGTGCTGCGCGGGTCGAAGGCTTTCGAACCGAGGGTGTTGGCCTCGCGGTTGAGTTCCTGCATGAGGAAATCAAGGCGGCGCCCGGCGGCGCCACCGGCCTTGAGCACGCGCTGAACTTCGCCGACGTGGGTGCTCAGACGGTCGAGTTCTTCGGCCACGTCACTCTTCTGTGCGAGCAGGACCATCTCCTGCTCGAGGCGTTGCGGATCCAGCTCGGCGGCCATCTCGTTGAAACGGTCGAGGATCTTCTGGCGCTGGGCGGCGAGCATCTGCGGCACTTGCTCACGCAGCGTGGCGACTTCCGCAAGGATGCTGTCCAGGCGCTCCTCGAGCAGCTTGGCGAGCTCCGCGCCCTCGCGCCGGCGGCCTTCCTTGAGCTGCGCCAGAGCCTTGTGGAACAGCTCCAGTGCGCTCTGGTTGAGTGCTTGCGGGTCGGCCGCATCGGCAACCAGCACGCCCGGCCAGCCGAGCACCTGCAGCGGATCGATGGCGGCCGGCTGGCGAATCAGGGCGGCAACGCTTTCGGCGGCGGCGATCAACTGGCTGGCGCGCTCCCGGTCGACCTGCAGGCTGCTGCGCTGGCTTTCCTCGGCGAAGCGCAGCGTGCACTCCACTTTGCCGCGCGAGAGGCCCTTGCGCAGCGCATCGCGCACCTGACCTTCAAGATCGCGGAACGCCTCAGGCAGGCGCAGGTGCGGTTCCAGATAACGGTGATTGACCGAGCGGATTTCCCAGCTGAGGGTGCCATGGGTGCCGGCCTGCTCGCTGCGGGCAAAGGCCGTCATGCTGTGGACCATCGGATAACCTCTCGGATGCGGACTGCGAAAGGCGGAGGATTGTAATGGAAACCGGCCATCGCTGCAGTGACGGCCGGACGGTTGCGACCCTTTCCCGGCCAGGGGCTCTATAATGCCGCTCACATTCTTTATCTAGCAGGACCTATCCATGAAGCGACCCAGTGGCCGTGCCGCCGATCAGCTGCGCTCGATCCGCATCACCCGTAACTACACCAAGCATGCAGAGGGCTCGGTGCTGGTCGAGTTTGGCGATACCAAGGTGATCTGCACGGCGAGCATCGAGGCCGGCGTGCCGCGCTTCCTCAAGGGCCAGGGCCAGGGATGGTTGACTGCCGAGTACGGCATGCTGCCGCGTTCGACTGGTGAGCGGAACCAACGCGAAGCCGCACGGGGCAAACAGGGTGGACGCACGCTGGAAATCCAGCGTCTGATCGGGCGCTCGCTGCGGGCCGCGCTGGACATGAGCAAGCTGGGCGAGAACACGCTGTTCATTGACTGCGACGTGATTCAGGCCGATGGCGGTACGCGCACAGCCTCGATCACTGGCGGCATGGTCGCGCTGATCGACGCCCTGAAGGTCCTGAAAAAGCGTGGTGGTCTGAAGGGTGGCGATCCGGTCAAGCAGATGATCGCAGCCGTTTCGGTCGGTATCTACCAGGGTGCGCCAGTGCTGGACCTGGATTATCTGGAAGACTCTGCCGCCGAGACCGACCTGAATGTGGTGATGACCGATGCTGGCGGTTTCATCGAGGTTCAGGGCACTGCCGAGGGTGCGCCGTTCCATGCCGATGAGCTCAATGCCATGCTCGCACTGGCCCACGATGGCATGCGCCAGTTGTTCGACCTGCAGCGCGCGGCGCTGGCGGACTGAGAAAGAGGTAGCGCGGAATGAGCGATCAGGATCTCGTGCCGTTGCCCAGTCGCGAAGCGCGCCAGTGGGCAATGTTCTGTCATTATTCGGCGTTCTTCTGGTTCCTGGCGCCGATGATCGGCAACGTGATTGGTCCGCTGATCGTCTGGCAGCTGAAGAAGGACATGGACCCCTACGTCGACCAGCAGGGCAAGGAGGCGTTGAATTTTCAGCTGACCTTCAGCATTGCGATGATGATCTGCGGCGTGCTGGCCTGGATCCTCATCGGCTTCCCGCTGATGGTGCTGGTGAGCGTCGTGGCGCTGGTGCTGGTGGTGATCGCCGGCATCCGCGCCAACGAGGGCAAGCCCTACCGTTATCCGTTCTGCTGGCGGCTCGTCAAATAGGCCGGCTTCGATCTTCAGTTGACCGCTGAGCGGCGACCGGCGGTCTCCGCGCCGGTCGCCCTTGCGAGTCGCGAGCTTACAGGCTGAGCGTCCAGTCGTAATCGGCGATCAGCGGTGCGTGCTGGGAGAAGCGTGGCTGACGTGGCAAGCGTGCGCTGCGGACGAAGCGGCGAAGGCCCGAGGTCAGGATCTGGTAATCAAAGCGCCAGCCGAGGTTGAGCATCTCCGCTTGCTCCGTGTCCGGCCACCAGCTGAACAGATCGCCTTCGCGATTCACTTCGCGCAAGGCGTCGACGTAGCCCATGTTGCCGAAGATTTCATCGAGCCAGGCACGTTCGGGCGCGAGGAAGCCCGGATCCTGTTGGCAGTCGCGCCAGTTCTTCACATCGATCTTCTGATGCGCGACGTACAGCGAACCGCAATAGATGTACTCACGACGCTTGCGGCGCTGCTTGTCCAGATAGCGGGCAAAATCGTCCATGAACTTGAGCTTGTGATTCAAATTGGCGTCGCCACCCTGACCGGACGGCACCAGCAGGCTGGCAATGCTGACCTTGTCGAAGTCGGCCTGCAGGTAACGGCCGTAGCGGTCCACGGTTTCGAAGCCCAGTCCGGTGATCACTGCTTTTGGCTGCAATCTGGAGTAAAGCGCCACGCCGCCCTGTTCCGGAATCTCGGCATCGCAGGCGTAGAGGAAATAACCGTCCAGCTGATAGGCCGGGTCGTCGAGTTCCAAGGCAGAGGCGCGGGTATCCTGCAGGCAGATGACATCGGCATTCTGCGCCTGCAGCCAGCTGAGCAATCCCCGCTGCGCCGCCGCTTGAATGCCATTCACGTTGACGCTGATGATCCGCATAAATGGCCCCTAAAAACACGTGCGTGTATGATAACCCAAGCTCTTCGCAATTAGCTAAAACAGTGGTTTTCCGGGAAATTTCTTCATGCAGGCGTACCAGCGCGAATTCATCCGCTTCGCCATCGAGCGCGGCGTACTGCGTTTCGGTGAGTTCACTCTCAAGTCGGGACGTACCAGCCCTTACTTCTTCAATGCCGGTTTGTTCAACAGTGGCGGTGCGCTCGCCCAGCTCGGACGCTTCTATGCCTCGGCCGTGATGCAGAGCGGTCTGGATTTTGATGTCATTTTCGGCCCTGCTTACAAAGGCATCCCACTCGGCGCCGCGACCGCCATCGCCTTGGCCGAGCAGCACCAGCGCGACGTGCCCTGGTGCTTCAACCGCAAGGAAGCCAAGGATCACGGCGAGGGGGGCACCCTGGTCGGTGCGCCGTTGGCCGGGCGCGTGCTGATCGTCGACGATGTGATCACCGCTGGCACCGCCATCCGTGAAGTCATGCAGATCATCCAGGCGCAGAACGCCGAGGCAGCCGGGGTGCTCATCGCCCTCAATCGTCAGGAAAGAGGGCAGGGACAGCTGTCCGCGATTCAGGAAGTGGAACGTGATTATCGAATGCCGGTGATCAGTATTGTGTCCCTGGAGCAGGTGCTGGAATATCTGGCCGACGACGCTCAGCTGAAACAGTACCTGCCTGCGGTGCAGGCTTATCGCGAGCAGTATGGAATCTGACCCAGGATAGGTAGTCCGCCATGCATAGATTGGTAGCCGCTCGAACGATGCTTCTGTTGGGGTTCATGTCTCCCGCATTGCTTCCGGCTGCCGAGCTATATCGTTACGTCGATGAGCGGGGTGTGGTCGTGCTCGATCGCCATGGCGTGCCGCCGCAGCATATCTCGCGTGGTTATCAGGTGCTCAATGAGCAGGGGCGCGTAGTTCGCGAAGTGCCTCCAGCCCCGAGCGCGGAAGAGTTCGCCCGGCTGCAGGCAAAGAAGGCGCGCGATGCGTCCGACGCGCAGCTGCTGCGGCTCTATGCGAGCGTGGAGGATGTGGAGCGAGCCGAGGCGCGCAAACTGGCTGAGCTCGACAGTGTAATCGGCTTGTCTCAGGGCAATCTGCAGTCGATCCGCAGTCAGCACGCGAGTCTGCGCAAGCAGGCGGCGAACCACGAGCGGGCGGGGCGCAAGGTCCCGGAGAACCTGCTGGCACAGATCGAAAACCTCGAGAAGGAAGAGCAGAGCCTGCTGCGTGATCTTGCGCGTTTCGAGAAAACGCGTGCCGAGGCGGAGGTCAACTTCGCTCAGGATCGGCAGCGCATCGCCGAGCTGCTTGGTCAGAACCCGTAAGCGCGTCGACTCGCGCGCCATCCCGAAAGTTCTAGCTGAAAGCGATCTGCCTGCGCCAATGGCTATTAGCCACTTTCGCGTGCCGATGCATAGCATGCTTATTA
Source organism: Stutzerimonas frequens (assembly GCF_024448335.1). Lineage (GTDB taxonomy): Bacteria > Pseudomonadota > Gammaproteobacteria > Pseudomonadales > Pseudomonadaceae > Stutzerimonas > Stutzerimonas frequens. The sequence goes on along the minus strand of NZ_JAMOHM010000001.1, from coordinate 189,093 downwards.
TCATAAAAGACCGCTCTAACTCAATAGTTTCAAGGTCGTGGTGAGTTGTTCGAGGTCAATCTGTACCGTTGCGCAAAATTTTCGGTATGGCTGACTCGCATGAATGATAGGAACCTACGCAGTTATCAGGAGCTTCACAAACCGAAGGGAAATTTCGCGACTCGCGCTGAATATCTGGAGCACGAACTGGAGATCATGGCGCCGAAACGTTGGGGCATAAACCTGCCGTTTCGCGATTACCGCTTCGAGTACGAGGATTGGGTGCCGGCCATGGCGGCCACCATCGGCAAGATCGTCATGGTGGCGGCGGTCGTTGCGGCTTTTGCCGGGCCGATGGGGCTGTCCAGCGAGTTCGTGATCGAGAACGCGCGTTACGAGATGCTGATTGCCGCGTTGCTGTTCGTGGTGCTGTTCTCGGGGTTCCTCAACCCAACCGCCAACCTGGCTGGCACTCACGGGCCGCTGATTCCGCTGATCCCGCTGATCGTTGCGTCGGGCGGGCATCCGATGGCGCTGGGGATCATGGTCGGTGTGCTCGGTTTTACCCTCGGTGTGTTCAAGGGTGGCAGCCTGCTGGCGCGTCTGACCAGTGACGGTGTCTGCGGTGGTCTGCTGCTCTACCTGGGCTTCATCGGCATCACCTCGCAGATCAAGAAGCTGTTCGGCTGGGCTGACAGCTTCGATATGGGCTACATCGCCTTCGTCGTGGTGTTCGCCACCATCGTCATGTACGCCTATCTCGAACACATCCGCATGCGCTGGCTGGCGATTCCGCTGGGTTCGGCGTTGGCCGCGGTGATCGCCTTGGCATTGGGCGCGCCGTTCGAATTCACCACTGAGCCGGGTGTGCCCAACCTGAACCCGATGTACTGGTGGGGGGAGACTACCGGCTGGCAGATCGGTCTACCGGATCTGCACCATTTCATCGCCGTCGCGCCCTTTGCCGTGCTGGCGGTGGCCATGTGGTCCCCGGACTTCCTCGGGCATCGCGTGTTCCAACAGCTCAACTATCCGCCCAAGGCGAAGAAAGTGCTGATGAACATCGACGACACCATGTGCGTCGCAGCGGCGCGGCAGATCGTCGGCACCTCCCTGGGTGGCGGCAACCTGGCTTCATCGTGGGGCACTTTCATGGTCCCGGCGGCCATCGCCAAGCGTCCGATCCCCGCAGGTGCGCTGCTCACCGGCCTGCTCTGCGTCATCGCGGCGCTGTGGGGCTATCCGATGGATCTGGCCATCTGGCCGCCGGTGCTCAGTGTGGCGCTGATGGTCGGGGTGTTCCTGCCACTATTGGAGGCGGGCATGCAGATGACCCGCGAGGGCAAGACCTCGCAGTCGGCGGCCATCGTCATCTTCTCCTCGGCCCTGGTCAATCCGGTGTTCGGCTGGTCGCTGACGGTGCTGCTGGATAATCTCGGGCTGATCGGTGACAAGGAGCGCGGTCAGTCACTGAGCCATCTGCACCGCTGGGTGATTCCGACGATCGTGTTCATCGTGCTGTGCGCGGTGATGCTGGGCATCGGCATGTTTCCGGGCATTCCGGCTATGCTCGAGTCGTTCCGTATCGATCTCTGATCGGTGACGGCATGGCATGAAAAAAGGGAGCCTAGGCTCCCTTTTTCTTTTGCGTCAGCTTCAACTCTGGCTGTTGGTGATCAGTGTGCCGACGCCGACGTCGGTGAAGATCTCCAGCAACACCGCGTTGGGCACGCGGCCATCGATGATGTGAGCGCTGTTGACGCCGCCCTGCACCGCTTCCAGCGCGCAACGGATCTTCGGCAGCATGCCGCCGTAGATAGTGCCGTCGGCGATCAGCGCATCAACCTGGGCAGTAGACAGGCCGGTCAGCACGCTGCCCTGTTTGTCCATAAGGCCGGCAATGTTAGTCAGCAGCATCAGTTTCTCGGCTTTCAGCGCCTCGGCTACCTTGCCCGCGACCAGGTCAGCGTTGATGTTGTAGGACTCACCGTTCTCGCCTACGCCGATCGGCGCGATGACCGGAATGAAGTTGCCCTGCACCAGCATTTCCAGCAGTTCGGCATTGACCCCGGTGACCTCGCCGACATGGCCGATGTCGATGATTTCCGGTTTGGTCATCTCCGGCGTCTGGCGGGTCGCCTTGAGCTTTTTGGCGCGGATCAGGCCGGCATCCTTGCCGGTCAGGCCGATGGCGCTGCCGCCATGCTGGTTGATCAGGCTGACGATGCTCTTGTTGACTTGGCCGCCGAGGACCATCTCCACCACATCCATGGTCTGGCTGTCGGTGACCCGCATGCCGCCGATGAAGTGGCTTTCGATATTCAGGCGCTTGAGCAGGTCGCCGATCTGCGGACCACCGCCGTGTACCACCACCGGGTTGATGCCTACCGCCTTCATCAGCACGATGTCGCGGGCGAAGCCGGTCTTCAGCTCCTCGCTCTCCATCGCGTTGCCGCCGTACTTGATGACCAGCGTCTTGCCGACGAATCGGCGGATGTAGGGCAGCGCTTCGGACAGGACCTTGGCGAATTGGGTGGCAGCTTCACGGCTGAGGGTCATGCAGGACTCCGCAAAATCAGAACGGCAGTTTGAGGTCGGGTGCAACGCTGAGCAGCTGGCCGCGGAAGACGTCCTGGATGCGGCCGAGTTCTTCCTCGCTGTCGGCCTCGAAGCGCAGTACCAGCACCGGAGTGGTGTTGGAGGCGCGGATCAGGCCCCAGCCCTTGGGATAGTCGACCCGCACACCGTCGAGGGTGATCAGGTTGGCTTCGCCCCATTTGGCGTCGCGTTGCAGGGCGTCCATGATGGTGAATTTGCTTTCCTCTGTCACCGTGATGTTGATCTCCGGCGTCGAGATATCGCAGGGGAAGGCGGCGAACACCTGTTCGGCGTCACGCTTGTCCTGACTGAGGATTTCCAGCAGGCGTGCAGCACTGTAGATGCCGTCGTCGAAGCCGAACCAGCGTTCCTTGAAGAAGATGTGGCCGCTCATCTCGCCGGCCAGCAGCGCGCCGGATTCCTTCATCTTCTTCTTGATCAGCGAATGGCCGGTCTTCCACATCACCGGGCGGCCGCCATAGCCGCTGATCAGCGGGGTCAGGCGGCGGGTGCATTTGACGTCGAAGATGATGTCGGCGCCGGGATTGCGCGAAACCACGTCCTTGGCGAACAGCATCAGCAGGCGGTCCGGATAGATCATGGTGCCGGCATTGGTCACCACGCCGACGCGGTCGCCGTCGCCGTCGAACGCCAGGCCCAGGTCGGCCTTCTCGGATTTCACCCTGGCGATCAGGTCGACCAGGTTTTCCGGCTTGCCCGGATCGGGGTGGTGATTGGGGAAGCTGCCGTCGACCTCGCAGTACAGCGGGATCACCTTGCAACCCAGCGCCTCGATCAGCTTGGGTGCGATGACGCCGGCCACACCGTTGCCGCAGTCGATCACCACCTTCATCGGCCGGGCCATGGCGATGTCGCCGCGGATCTGCTGGAAATAGCGCTCCAGCACATCGACCTGTTCGACCTTGCCGACACCGCTGGACAGATCGTTGCTCTCGATCCGTTTGCGCAGTACCTGAATCTGTTCGTTGGCCAGGGTGTCGCCGGCGATGACGATCTTGAAGCCGTTGTAGTCCGGCGGGTTGTGACTGCCGGTGAGCATCACCCCAGATTTGCCGGCGAGAATGTTGGCCGCGTAGTAGAGCACCGGGGTCGGCACCATGCCGATGTCGCTGACGTCGCAGCCGCTGTCGAGCAGGCCCTGGATCAAGTGCTGGACCAGCTCCGGGCCGGACAGGCGACCGTCGCGGCCGACCGAAACATTGGGCTCACCCTTGGCGAGGCTCTCGGACCCGATGGCGCGGCCGATCCAGTAGGCGGTTTCGGTGGTCAGGCTGTCGCCGACAACGCCACGGATGTCGTAGGCGCGGAAGATACTGGCGGGCAAGTTCGGGGCTTTGGCGCTGCTCATTGCGGTTTCTCGCTCCTTCGTGTCGAGGCCGAAGATGTCCTGGTCCTCGTCGAGAATATCGATGTCGAGAATATCGGTCTCCGGCAAGGGCGGAGCGACGTACTCGGTAGGTTTGGCGGGCCGAACGGCGGGGGCCGCGGCAGGTGCCTGAGTCGGGGCCGATCCGGCGGGGCGGATGGGCAGTCGGACCATGTTCCTTGCCAGTGCGTCGAGTACCGGCAGGCTCAAGGCCGGTAATTGGATGGTCTTGCCGGTGGAGAGTTCCTGTAGCAGCCGGCTGATCTGCAGCACGTCCTGGCGCAGCTTGCGCTGCTGGCTGCCGAGTACCAGTTGCAGGCCGATCAGCATGCCGGCCAGCGCCGCCAGGGCCGCCGCGAGCAGGAGCAGCGGCAGGAGGGTCGGCTGATCGATAGTGCCGGGCAGGTAGGTCAGCTTCCAATTGGCGTTGCCACTGGCGAGGGTCAGTGCCGAAGCATTGTCCGCCGCGGTGCCGCGCTGCAGCAGCACCTGTTCGGGTGCGCCGGAGAACTGCTGGGTCAGCCGCAGCTGGCCGGCTTCGTCGGGCAGCGCCGGGAGTGTCGACAGCAGGTGCTGGAGATCGCTGACCAGCAGCAGCGTGCCGCGGATCGCCTGCTCGCCCTCGGCGCGCAGCGCAATCGCACTGTAGAGCAGCCAGCGGTTGCCGACCTTGTAGGCTTCAGGAGCGGCCGACTGGCCTGCTTCGACCCGCTGCAGCAAATCGAGCGCAGCGAAGTTCAGCGGACCTGGGCGGCTGGTGTCCGGCACTACCCTGCCGCGTGGATTGAGGTGCGAGTCGACCACGCCGGGCAACTCCAGTAGGCGCCGTTCGGCTTCGCGTCTGAGCTCGGTGTCAGCACGGACGACGTCTACCAGGCGTTGCTGCTCCACCGTTTTCTGGGTATCGGCACGCAGCTGGCGCAGCGCCTGCTGCAATGCGCTGGCCTGGCTCTGGCTCCAGGCATCGGCGAGCTGGGTCTGTTGCTGCTGCTGGGCGGCCTGCAGGCCGAACCAGATCAGCGCGGCGGCCGCGCCGAGTCCGATCAGGCTGGCTGCGAGGCCACCAAGCAATGGCTTGAGGGTGAAACCGCCGCGCTTGCTGCGGGTCTCGGGCGGGTTCAGAACGCCTGAATCCTTGGCGGTGCGCTTGAAGAGTGCCATGGAGCTCCTCGAATCATCCTGAAAGGTAAGCGGTGTGCAGTGGCTCAGTGGCTGCCGGAATGGCCGAATCCGCCGGCGCCGCGATCACTGCTGTCGAAATTGTCGACCAGCTCGAAGCGTGCCTGTACCACTGGCACCAGCATCAGCTGCGCGATGCGCTCACCGACGGCGATGCTGAAGGCGCTCTGGCCGCGGTTCCAGCAGGACACCATCAGCTCACCCTGGTAGTCCGAGTCGATCAGCCCGACCAGGTTGCCGAGCACGATGCCGTGTTTGTGCCCGAGGCCCGAGCGCGGCAGGATCAGCGCGGCCAGGGTCGGGTCGGCGATGTGGATGGCCAGACCGGTGGGAATCAGCAGGGTCTGGCCGGGTTCCAGAACGGTGTCCTGCTGCAGCATGGCGCGCAGGTCGAGACCGGCCGAGCCGGGCGTGGCGTATTCGGGCAGTGGGAAGTCCCGGCCAAAGCGCGGGTCGAGGATCTTGGCTTGGAGTGCGTGCATGTCAGGACTCTTTGTAGCGCTCGGCGATGAAGGCCACCAGCGCACGGGCGATATGCCCCTTGCTGGCCTGGCCGAAACGGGTTTCGTGCTGTTGGCGGTCGATCACGCTGACCGCGTTGTCTTCGCTGTTGAAGCCGATGCTGGGGTTGGCCACGTCGTTGGCGACGATCAGGTCGAGGTTCTTGTCGCGTAGCTTGCGAGCGGCGTATTCCAGCAGGTTCTCGGTTTCCGCGGCGAAGCCGACGCAGAACGGGCGATCCGCGCGGCCGGCAAGGGTGGCGAGGATGTCCGGATTACGCACCATCTGCAGCAGCAGACCGTCGCCGGTGCTGGGGTCTTTCTTCAATTTATGCGGCGCCACCACCTCCGGGCGGTAGTCGGCTACCGCGGCTGCGGCGATGAGGATGTCGCAGGGCATCGCCGCTTCGCAGGCCGCGAGCATGTCGCGGGCGCTGACCACGTCGATGCGCTGCACGCGATCGGGCGTGGGCAGGAACACCGGGCCGGTGACCAGAGTGACCCGCGCGCCGGCTTCGGCGGCGGCCTCGGCGAGGGCGAAGCCCATCTTCCCGGAGCTGTGGTTGGTGATGTAGCGCACCGGGTCGATGTTTTCCTGGGTGGGACCGGCGGTGATGAGCAGATGCTTGCCGGTCAGCAGGCCGGTCTCGAAGCAGTCGGCGGCGGCACGGGCCAGCTCCTCGGCTTCGAGCATCCGGCCCATGCCGATGTCGCCGCAGGCCTGGCTGCCGGAGCCGGGTCCGAACAGACGAATGCCGCGAGCCAGCAGCAGCTCGCGATTGGCCTGGGTAGCCGGGTCGGCCCACATGGCCTGGTTCATGGCCGGTGCCAAGGCGACCGGCGCGTTGGTGGCCAGCACCAGGGTGGTCAGCAGGTCATCGGCGACGCCCTGAGCAAGGCGGGCCATGAGGTCAGCAGTGGCCGGCGCGATCAGTACCAGGTCGGCCCAGCGGGCCAGTTCGATATGGCCCATGGCGGCTTCGGCCGCCGGGTCGAGCAGGTCCAGGTGGACCGGATGACCGGAAAGCGCCTGCAGGGTGAGGGGGGTGATGAACTCGCGCCCGCCCTGGGTCATCACCACCCGGACTTCGGCGCCATGGTCGCGCAGGCGGCGGACCAGTTCGGCGCTCTTGTAGGCGGCGATGCCGCCGCCGACGCCCAGGACGATGCGTTTACGATACAGCCGCTGCATAGGCCTGCCTTGTTATCTGGTAGGGATGTCCGGAGTGAGAACCAGGTCAGAAGTCGCCCGGTACCCCGGAAAAATGACGGGCTAAGATAGCACAGCGCCCACAACGGAAAAGTGGGCCTGCTCGACAGGGAGATGACATGAGCATACGTGACTGGCCGGCGGCGGAGCGGCCGCGGGAGAAGCTTCTCGAACAGGGCGCGGCGGCGCTTTCCGATGCCGAATTGCTGGCGATATTCCTGCGCACCGGCGTCGCCGGCAAGAGCGCGGTGGATCTGGCGCGCCACTTGCTCGCCGAGTTCGGCAGCCTGCGTGCATTGCTGGAGGCTGATCTCGAGCCGTTCAGTGCGCACCTGGGTCTGGGGCCGGCCAAGTTCGCCCAGTTGCAGGCCGTGCTGGAGATGGGGCGCCGGCACCTGGCCGAACGGTTGCGCCGCGACTCGGCACTGGAGTCGCCGCAGGCGGTACGCGATTACCTCAAGGCGCGCCTGCGTCACGAGCCGCATGAGCTGTTCGGCTGTCTGTTTCTCGACTCCAAGCATCGGGTACTGGCGTTCGAGGTGCTGTTCCACGGCACCATCGACGGTGCCAGCGTCTACCCGCGGCAGGTGGTCAAGCGCGCCCTGGCTCAGAACGCGGCGGCGGTGATCCTCACCCACAATCACCCGTCGGGCGTGGCCGAGCCGAGCCAGGCCGACCGTCAGCTGACCCAGCGGCTGAAAGACGCCCTGGCGCTGATCGACGTGCGGGTGCTCGATCATTTCATCGTCGGCGACGGCGAGCCGCTGTCGATGGCCGAATATGGCTGGATGTGAGCGTCGCTACGCCAGCAGCGGCACCAGCAGCAGCGGGCCGAGCACCAGCAGGACGAAGCGGCCGTTCCAGCCGAAGGCGATGCGCCACGGGGAAATCCCCGCGTGGCGCGCCAGCATCAGCGCCGAAGGCCCATAGGGCGACAGCAGCATCGCCAGGGAAAAGCCCACCAGCAGCGCCACCGCCGGGTGCATCACCGCGACGCCGTGGCCCGCCAGCTGGGCCAGCAGGGCGGCGCAAAGGCTCAGCGAGATGATCGGCGCGACACCCAGCAGCGCCAGCGCGATGATGGCGAGCATGCCGATGGCGCCGAGGCCGAACAGCGCCAGCGGCGTACTGCTGAAATGACCTGCCAGCCGTTCGACCGGAATCAGGATGGCGGTCAGCCCGCCCAGCAAGGCAGAGCAGGCGAAGATGAAGGTCTCGTTACGCATTCCGGCGAGGGTGTCGCGTACCTCGCCATAGATGTCGCTTGGTGAGCCGCCCTGACGGAACAACAGGCCGACCACGGCGAGCGGCACCAGCAGCATGGCTGCCTGGGTCGCCGACAGCCAGGTCAGGCTGGCCAGTAGAGCGATCAGCGCGATGCCCAAGAGGCTGCCGTACAGCAGCCCGCGCAGCTCTCCGGCCGGAGCGGGCGGCAGTTCGCCGTCCGCTTGCAGTTGCTGCAACCGGTGATTGTCCATCGTCCAGCCGACCACCAGCAGGATTGCCGCACAGAGCAGCCCGAACGGCAGCAGTGCGCTCCAGCTTAGCCCTGGCAGCTCGCGGGTGAGGATCGCCACGGCAACGCTGGTGGGTGCCAGCAAGGGCACCAGGGCGAAGCCACGCAGTGCCGTGACCATCACCCCGCGGGCGCCCTCGCGCCGCTGTGCCGGACTGTAGCCGCGGCCGTCCAGATGACGTTCCAGCGAGCCGCAGACCAGGTTGAGCATGCCGAAGCTCAGCACCGAGCTGATGGCGAAGGTGCTCAGCAGATAGCTCGGATAGAGGCGCCGGCGCGGTTGGCGCAGCACCAAGCGGTGCAGTTCGCCCAGTTGCGGCAGACGCTTGACCGCGCAGTGCGCGAGCCCCAGCGCGCCGATGAATGCGCCGTAATAGGCGGCGGCGGCCAGCATCCGCTGCGCCTGCTCCCAGCTGGGCGTGTCGAGCAGCAACCAGTAGGCGAGCAGAGCGAGCGTGACCAGCCCCAACCGGCGCGGGTAGGGCATCAGCGAGCGCCAATGCCAGACGAAGAACAGCATCAGCAGGGCGCCGCTGATCACGCTCGGCCATTGCAGGCGAGAGACCAGCGCGAACAGTTCGCAGGCGAGCGCCAGTGGCAGCAGGGCCAGCATCGGTCAGGGCAGCTCGCTGCGCAGCTTGCCGCGCTGGAAGACGCCTTCACCGAAGGCCAGCAAGCGATCTTCCTCGTCCAGCAGGTCGCAGCTGGCCATGAATACCTTGTGCCCGGAGGACCGGCAGCGTGCCACCGCGCGGATGCGGCTGCCGGCTGGCGCCGGTGCGCTGAAGTTGACGTTCATCGACAGGGTGGTCGCCACGCGGCGCTGGTCCGCCTGCTCGGTCCAGGTGCCGCACAGGCCCATCGCCACGTCGAGCAAGGTTGCGCTGACGCCGCCGTGCAGGTTGCTGGCGTTGTTCAGGTGGCGAGGCTGCAGCAGCAGTTCGATCACCGCCCGCTCGGGGCCGTACTCGGTCAGGCGGCAGCCGAGATCCTGAAAGAAGCCGGTTATGGAGGCTTCGACCTGCTGGCGTGAATGCTCGGACATAAGGGCGTATCGGTAGGAGGTTGCGCCGCAGAGTGGCAGTCTTTAGCCTGCTGGTCAATCTGGCGGAATGTTATTCCGCATTGCGGAATGTGCGGCGTGTGAGGAGGGGCTTGGGATGTTCGAACGTATCGGAATCATCGGTGCCGGCGCCATGGGGCGGGGCATCGCTCAGCTGTTTGCCAGCGCGGGCAAGCAGGTATGGCTCTACGATGCGCGCGGCGAATCGGTCGCCGAGGCGCTGCGTTTCAATCGCGAGCTGCTGGAGCGCAGTCTGGCCAAGGGCCGCCTGAGCACCGAAGAACTCGATGCCACCCTGGCGCGCATGCAGCCGGCTTCGACGCTGCAGGAGCTGGCCGGTTGCGACCTGCTGATCGAGGCCATCGTCGAGAACCTCGAGGCCAAGCAGGCGCTGTTCGTCGAGCTAGAGTCGCTGCTCGCCGAAGATGCGGTGCTGGCGACCAACACCTCGTCGCTTTCGGTCACGCGCATCGCGGCGGCCTGCCAGCACCCGGAGCGGGTGGCCGGTTTTCACTTCTTCAACCCGGTACCGCTGATGAAGCTGGTGGAAGTGGTGCGCGGCGAGCGCAGCGATCCGCAGGTAATCGAGCGGCTGGTAAAGCTGGCCGAAGAGGCTGGGCATTTCCCCGCGATCACGCCGGATACGCCCGGCTTTCTGGTCAACCATGCTGGTCGCGCCTACAGCACCGAGGCGCAGCGCATCCTCGCCGAGGGTATCGCTGATGCCGAGCAGATCGACCGCATCCTGCGCGACGGGCCGGGCTTTCGCATGGGGCCGTTCGAGCTGTTCGATCTCACCGGCCTGGACATCTCTCACGCCGTGATGGAGTCGGTGTACCAGCAGTTCTATCAGGACCCGCGCTATACGCCGTCCTACCAGGCAGCGCAGCGGGTCGCCGCCGGCCTGCTCGGGCGCAAGACCGGTCAGGGCTATTACCGCTACGACAATGGTCAGCAGATGCGGACGCCGGAGCCGGCCGTCGAGCCAGCCCCGGTCGACCGCCCGTTCTGGCTGGACAGCCAGGACGCCGAGCTGCGCGGCTGGCTGGCGGCCTTGCTGGGCCTGGCGGGTGCACAGTTGGAGTCGGGCGAGACGCCGTCGGAACAGGCGATCTGCCTGATCACGCCGTTGGGTGAGGACGCCAGCGCGATGATCGCGCGTCTGGATTTGCCGGCGGAGCGTTGCATCGCCTACGACCTGTTCTGCGATCGCGAACGGCGACGCGTGCTAATGCGTACGCCCGCGCTCGACCCCGCACTGGAAGCCCAGGCGCGGCAGGCGCTGGGCGGCGACGGCGTGCCGGTGGAGGTGATCAACGATTCGCCGGGGTTCGTCAGCCAGCGCGTCGTGGCCAGCATCGTCAACCTGGGCTGTGAGATCGCCCAGAAGGGCATCGCCGATCCGCATTCGCTGGACCGGGCAATCACTCTCGCGCTTGGCTACCCAAAAGGGCCGCTGGGGTTTGCCGAGCACTACGGTGCGGCGCGCATCCTCGCCATTCTCGAGGCGATGCAGCTCTGCTATGGCGGCGAGGCGCGCTACCGGCCGAGCCCTTGGTTGCGCCGACGCGTGCAGCTGGCGCTGCCTCTCGCGGCGGCCGATCGGTCGGGGTGATCCGAGACCGGCGATGCTGACCGGTGGCAGGCGTGGTGCCTTCAGTTTGGCGCGAAGCGGCCGTTAAATCGGAGGTGAGCCTCCGATAACGGCACGTTGCTACTAAGACACTACTGTTCTTTAGCGGAGCGTATGGGTACAACGTCGGATCGCCCCGACAAGAACAAGAGGCCGCTATGAGCCCTGCCAAACGCCATCCCCAGGCCATCGTGTTGCACGCCGCGCTGATCATCGGACTGCTGTTCGCGCATCACTGGCTGGCGCCGCCCGTGCTGGTCATGGCGGTCCTGCTCTTGCTCGCGGCGCTCCTGCCGTGGTTCCTGCTCGGGCGGGCTGCGCAGGATGGCACGCCGGCCGAGGGGGATGCTTCCCAGAGCTTCACCAAGTTGAGCAAGAACCTGTCGCGCAACACCTGCCACAACGCGCTTTCCGCCGCTCAGGTCGCCTTCAGCGCCGAGCAGCTCGCCAGCCGCCTGCAGTCGCAGCTCAAGGCAGTGAGCGAAATCGCCAACGGTGCCGAGGCGATTGCGGCCACCGAGCAGGACAGCGCCGAGCGCGCCCGACACACGCTGGACGCCGCACAGTCGGTGCGTCAGCGCAGCGATGCTGGTCAGGCCGAGCTGCAGCGCGCCATCGAGCGCATGCAGCAGCTCAGCGCGCAGACCCATGCCAGCCGTGAGCTGATCGATGGCCTGTCCGCGCGCACCGAAGAGATCCGTCGGATCACCGATGTGATTCAGTCCATTGCCAGTCAGACCAATCTGCTTGCGCTCAATGCCGCCATCGAGGCCGCCCGCGCCGGCGAGGCAGGTCGTGGCTTCGCCGTGGTAGCCGACGAGGTTCGCAGCCTGGCGGCGCGCACATCCAGCGCCACCGAGGAAGTCGGACGCATGGTGACCGACATCCGTGAGCAGAGCGAAGCGGTGGTCAGTTACATCCAGCGGCAGGGCAGCGAGCTGGACGTTGCGGCCGAACAGATCGCCGCTACCGGCGAACAGCTCAGCGGCATCGCCGAACTGGCCGGTAGCGTCGAAAGCCAGGTGGAGCAGATCACCACCGGTACCGCCGACAACCATCAGCGGCTTACTGGGCAGTTCGTCGCCCTAGACCAGCTGCGCGCCGATGCGCTGGACAGCGAGAAGCAGACCCGCCAGCTCGAGCAGGCTGCCGAACGGTTGGTCGCCCAGGCCGAAAGCGCCAGCGAGCAGTTGGCCGAGGTACAGCTGGACGATTACCACCAGGCGATCTACGACCTGGCCCGCGAAGGCGCAGCAGCCATCGCGGCGCGCTTCGAGGCCGACGTCCAGGCCGGGCGGATCAGCCTCGACGACCTCTTCGATCGCAACTACCGGGCGTTGCCCAATACCGATCCGGTGAAGTACCAGACGCGCTTCGATCGTTACGCCGATGAGGTCTTGCCGGCCATTCAGGAGCCGTTGCTAGGGCAGCATCAGTCACTCGTCTACGCCATCGCCACGACCCCGGAAGGTTATGTGCCGACCCATAATCGGGCGTTCAGCCAGCCGCCGGTGGGCAATCCTGAGATCGACCGGGTCAAGAGTCGCAGCAAGCGCCTGTTCAACGATCGCACCGGTGGACGCTGCGGTAGCCACCAGCGCCGCGTGCTGCTGCAGACCTACAGTCGTGATACCGGTGAGCTGATGCATGATCTGTCGGTGCCGATCATGGTCGGCGGGCGCCACTGGGGTGGGTTGCGCCTGGGCTATCGGCCCGAGGAATAACCTTTCGGTCCTGCAGCTTGGCGCTATAGCCGTGCGCCTGGGCGGGACGGCTCCGCAGGCAGCGACTAAGCTTGGCGAACCGCCGTTGTCTGGGACAGCACCATGAAAAGCCTGACCGATCACCTGGCGCAATACGCCGCCTACCACCGTGACCCGCGCAATCTGCTCAGCCACTTCATCGGCATCCCGCTGATCGTTCTCGCCGTGGCCGTGCTTCTTTCGCGTCCCGCCATCGAGTGGGGCGGCCTTTGGCTCAGTCCGGCAGCATTGGTATCGCTTGCCGCTGCGGTCTTCTATCTTCGTCTTGACTGGCGCTATGGCCTGCTTATGAGCGCCGTGCTGCTGGTCTGCCTGTGGCTGGGCGCACGCCTGGCGAGCGCCGGCACGCCGCTCTGGCTGAGCGCGGGCGTGGGGATGTTCGTGCTCGGCTGGATCATTCAGTTCGTCGGGCACTATTTCGAGGGGCGCAAGCCGGCCTTCGTCGATGACCTGACCGGCCTGATCATCGGCCCGCTGTTCGTTGCGGCGGAACTCGGTTTCATGCTCGGTTTGCGCGAGCCGCTGCGCCTCGCCATCGAGGCGCGCGTCGGCCCGGTGCGTCTGCGCGAGTCGACCGCGCGTAGCTGAAGCGCGTCAGGGCCGTGCGGCCATCCACTGGTCGCTGAGGCTGCGCGCGTGGCGGTCGACCATGATCGGCGCGAACGGGCGGCCCGAGGCGGTGCTGAAGTTGTTGCTGGCGCTGTTCATGTCCTCCAGTGCCACCTTGAGAAAATCCCAGCGCGTTTTGAGCTTCGCCAGCGTCGGATCACGCTTGCCGTCCAGCTCGGCCAGCTGTGTATCGATGGCCGGCACCAGCTGGCGTTCATCCTGACCCAGGTAGGTATCCGGTTGCTCGCGGGCAATCTCGAAGGAACCTATGTAGGCACGGCTGAGGTACTGCACCGCGAGGTACTCGACCTTGGCCGGCAATTCCGCTCGAGCATCGGCGCCCTGTTGCGCGCGAACCGCGGTGAGAAAATCGCGCAGGGCCTTGCTCATCTGCAGTGGCCAGCCCCAGGGCATATCGTCTTCCTCGTAGCCGAAGCCCGCTCCCTCACGCAAGCGCGCGAGCAGCTCCTGATGACCTTCGCGCAGCGCACTGGTGGGGCTGGGCACTTCGAGCATGGCCGCATTCAGTGCCCGGATGTCGTCCTCCAGGCGTAACAGATGGGCCTTCTGGAAGCCTTCGCCACGGTAGAGCAGCAGGCTGCTGGTGGCGCGGTTGGCATGGATCTGCATGTTCTGCAGGGCAGTGGCAGGTTCGCTTGGCGCCGCCTCGGTGAAACCGGGCAGCATCGCAAGTATCAGCAATAGCCAGAGGCGGGTGAAACGTTCCATTGTTGTGCTCCTTTCTTATTTTTATAGAAGCGTTGCGTGCTGGCAGCCGCGAATTGAGCCTAACGGAGCGCTGGCCAAGTGGTATCACCCCAAAGAATGATTTGTAGCGCTTTGTAGTCATTTGCGTCGCTATCGCGCAGCGGCGAGCGGCGAACCTAGAGCATTTTTTCCAGGCCGATCACGTTGGAAAACCACGCGTTGAAACGTCGCCACAGGCCGCCTGGCTCTTTTTCGATGACGCGCAGCCGGCCACCGTCTTCCGCGATCCAGACCAGCTGCCGCTGTCCACCTCGCTCCTCTAGGCGCACCTCGTAGCTCACCGCTGGCGACATGCCTTCCAGCGTCAGGCGATGCACCTCGCGGGCCAGCTCGGGGCTTTTCACCAGAATGCCGACTTCGCTGTTCCACAGGATCGAGCGCGGGTCGAGATTGAGCGAGCCGATGAAGACTTTTTCCTGATCGAACACCGCCGCCTTGCTGTGCAGGCTGGACTCCGATTCGCCGAGAAAGCTGTAGGACGGTTCCTGCTCCGGCTGCCGGCGCAGTTCGAACAGGCGGACCCCGAGCTCCAGCATCCGCTCGCGGTAGGGCGCGTAGCCGCCATGCACCGCCGGAACGTCGGTGGCTTCCAGCGAATTGGTCAGGACGCGAACGACGACGCCGGCACCGGCCCGGTCGGCCAGGTAGTCGACGCCGCTGTCGGTCGGTACGAAATAGGCGGAGACCAGCGTCAGCTCCTGGCTGACCGCCTGCATGGAGGGAGCCAGCTGGGCGGTCAGCAACAGGGAGGCAGCAGGCACGCCCTCGGCCAGCAGTTTTTCCGGCGCGTCCCACATGGCTTCGCCGGGCGCCCAGATCAGTTCCTCCAGCCACTGTTGCAGTTGCGGACGCTGCTTGTACTGCATCAGCCGCTGGTACTGCTTGCTGTTGTCCTGTCGTGCCTGTTGCAGGTAGTCACGCAGTTCCTGCCGCGCCTTGTCCAGGCGGCTGGCCTTGGGCTGCGACCAGAGAAAGCGCTGGATGGGCACGCTGAGCTGGTTGTTCCAGTATTCATCGAAACTTCGCGCCAGCTGTTCGGCCACCGGGCCGGCACCGAGCAGGTCGATGTCGGTGAAGTTCATCGCCTGGTCCGCCTCGAAGTACTCGTCGCCAAGGTTGCGTCCGCCGACGATCGCCAGGCTGCTGTCGACCAGCATCAGCTTGTTGTGCATGCGCCTGTGCTGCAGAGACAGGTGCAGCAGCCGTCCCAGGGTGCGAGTGACAGCGTTGCTGCGGCCGATATGCAGCGGATTGAATACTCGAACTTGGATGTTGGGGTGCGCCGCGAGCGTCGCGATCCGGTAGTCATGTCCGTCGCTGGTGGTGTCGTCCAGCAGCAAGCGCACGCGTACGCCGCGATCGGCGGCCTGCAGCAGTTCGTCGATCAGCGCCCGCGTGGTAAGGCCGTCATGGACGATGTAGTACTGCACGTCCAGGCTGAGCTGGGCCGCGCGGATCATCTCGCTGCGGGCGGTGAACGCCTCGGTGCTCTCGGGAAGCAGGCGAAAGCCCGAGTGGCCGTCAGGATGGTCGGCGGCGAGCTGCTGGATCCGACGGCCGAGCGGTGAGGCGTCGGCGGCGACCGCATGGGACTCGGATGGTGCAGGATGGCTGGCGCAACCGGCCAGCAGCACAAGCAGCAACAGCGTCAGATAGGCGCGCAAGGTGGCTCCGGGTCTGCATCCATTCATTCATGCTTGGACGCTGCGCTTCGTCGGAAAATTCAGAAGCGGTCCTTCAGCCTGTACCAGAGCATGCCCAGAGCCAGCAAAGGCGAACGCAGCGCCCGGCCACCAGGGAAGGTCGGATGCGGCACCTTGGCGAACAGGTCGAAGCCCTGGCTTTCCTGGGTGGCGATGGCTTCGGCCAGCAGCCGACCGGCCAGGTGGGTGGCGTTCAACCCGTGCCCGGAGTAGGCCTGGGCATAGAACACGTTGGGCTGCTCCGGCAGGCGACCGATCTGTGGCAGGCGATTGGCGCCGATGCCGATCATGCCTCCCCACTGGTAGTCGATGCCGATGCCGATCAGCTGCGGGAACACTTCGAGCATCTTCGGCTGCATATAGGCGGCGATGTCTTTCGGATCGCGGCCGGAGTAGTGGCAGGCGCCGCCGAACAGCAGCCGGCCATCGGCGGAGAGGCGGAAGTAGTCGAGCGCCACGCGCTGATCGCAGACGGCCGTGTTTTGCGGCAGCAACTCACGGCGCAACGGTTCGGGCAGGCGTTCGGTGGCAATGATGTAGCTACCGGCCGGCAGCACCTTGCCGGCGAGCTTCGGCTGCAGGCCGTTGAGGTAGGCGTTGCAGGCGAGCACCAGGTTGTCCGCGTACACCACGCCCTGCGCGGTATGCACCTTGATCTGCGGGCCGTACTCGATGCGCTCGACTGCCGACTGTTCGAACAGCCGCACGCCCAACGACTGCGCCGCGGCCGCTTCGCCAAGCGCCAGATTGAGCGGGTGCAGGTGCCCGGAACCCATGTCCAGCAGCCCGCCGAGATAGCGCTGCGAGCCGACCACGGTGGCCAGGTTCGGCCGCGAAATGCGCTGCAACTGATGCGGATAGCCCAGGCGCAGCAGGTCGGAATAGTCTTCGTCGAAGCCCTTGAGGTGACGCGGCTTGGTTGCCAGGTCGCAGTAGCCCCAGGTCAGATCGCAATCGATGGCGTAGCGCTCGATGCGCTGGCGAACGATATCCACCGCCTCGAAGCCCATGCGCTTGAGTTCGTCGACACCCTCTTCGCCGATAATCTTGCTGAACTGCTCGACATCATGGCCGACGCCGCGGATCAGCTGGCCGCCGTTGCGGCCACTGGCACCCCAGCCAATGCGGTGCGCTTCCAGGAGGATGACGCTGAGCCCGCGTTCGGCCAGTTCGATGGCGGTATTGAGGCCGGAGAAGCCGCCACCGACGATGCACACGTCGGCACGCTGTTCGCCCTGCAGCGGCTCGAGGGTCAGCTCGCGGTTGACGCTCGCGGCATAGTAGGAGGGTGCATGGTCGCTGGTGTTCGAAGCGGATGCACGGTGGTTCACTGAAGTGTCATGAAGAGTCTGCATTTTTCTAGGGTAGACCGGAGCGGTATCCCGGAGCAAAGGCGGCTCGGACCGACGGCGGCGTACAAGGTCCGTCGCGGCATTATGAAATGTGTTGTCAGCGGCTCTAGTCCGGGACCGGCAGGTCAAGGGACTCCTTGATCTCCTCCATCACGATATAGCTCTTCGATTCGCGTACGTGAGGCAGCTTCAGCAGGATGTCGCCGAGCAGCTTGCGGTAGGACGCCATCTCCGAAATCCGTGCCTTGACCAGGTAATCGAAGTCTCCGGAAACCAGGTGGCATTCGAGCACGTGCGGCAGCTTGAGCACGGCGCGACGGAACTCCTCGAAGATGTCGCCGGACTTGTACGCCAGGCTGATCTCGACGAATACCAGTAGCCCCGCCTTCAGATACTGCGGGTTCAGCCGCGCCGAATAGCCCATGATGATGCCCTCGCGCTCCAGGCGCCGGACGCGCTCGGTGCAGGGCGTGGTGGACAGGCCGACGCGCTCGCCCAGCTCGGTGAACGGCAGGCGTCCTTCGGCCTGCAGGATGCGCAGGATATGGCGGTCGATCTTGTCCAGTTCGCGGCGGCTCTGGTGGCGCGTTCTCAAGGGATAAACCCTCCAAATAAAGCTTCGCTGGCGTGAATGATGGCCAAAGATAGCTTTTTATATGGTGAATAACACTGCTCAGGCCTTCCTATACTCCGAATCAATAGTGAATCCGGAAAAGTCCGTTCCAACGGGCGGGAGGCTGCAATGCGTGTACTGGTACTGGGTAGCGGAGTCGTCGGCACCGCCAGCGCCTACTATCTGGCGCGGGCCGGTTTCGAGGTGGTGGTGGTCGATCGGCAACCGGCCGTGGCGATGGAAACCAGTTTCGCCAACGCCGGCCAGGTTTCGCCGGGTTATGCCTCTCCCTGGGCTGCACCGGGTGTACCGCTGAAGGCGATGAAGTGGCTGCTGCAGCGCCATGCGCCGCTGGCCATCAATCTCACCGGTGACGTCGACCAGTATCTGTGGATGACGCAGATGCTGCGCAACTGCACGGCGGCACGTTATGCGGTGAACAAGGAGCGCATGGTGCGGCTGTCCGAGTACAGCCGTGACTGCCTCGACGAGCTGCGCGCCGAAACCGGTATCGCCTATGAAGGGCGGCAGCTCGGCACCACGCAGCTGTTCCGCACCCAGGCCCAGCTGGATGCCGCGTCCAAGGACATTGCCGTGCTGGAGCGCTCCGGCGTGCCCTACGAGCTGCTCGATCGCGCCGCTATCGCCCGGGTCGAACCGGCCCTGGCCAAGGTAGCGGACAAGCTCAGCGGCGCTCTGCGCCTGCCCAACGACCAGACCGGCGACTGCCAG
Source organism: Stutzerimonas frequens (assembly GCF_024448335.1). Lineage (GTDB taxonomy): Bacteria > Pseudomonadota > Gammaproteobacteria > Pseudomonadales > Pseudomonadaceae > Stutzerimonas > Stutzerimonas frequens. Next base: position 170,488 of record NZ_JAMOHM010000001.1, on the reverse strand, counting down.
CTATTCACCACCCGCCTGGCGGAGATGGCTCGAGAGTTGGGCGTCGAGTTCCGTTTCGAGCAGAACATCCAGCGTCTGGAGCATGCCGGCGACCGGATCGCCGGGGTGTGGATCGACGGCAAGCTGGAAGTCGCCGATCGCTACGTGCTGGCGCTGGGCAGCTACAGCCCGCAGATGCTCAAGCCGCTGGGCATTCGCGCGCCGGTCTACCCGCTCAAGGGCTATTCGCTGACCGTGCCGATCAGCGATCCGGCCATGGCGCCGCAGTCCACCGTGCTCGACGAGACCTACAAGGTCGCCATCACCCGCTTCGATCAGCGTATCCGCGTCGGCGGCATGGCGGAGATCGCCGGACACGATCTGTCGCTCAACCCGCGCCGCCGCGAGACTCTGGAAATGGTGGTGGGCGATCTGTTCCCGCTGGGCGGCGATCCGAGCGAAGCGGTATTCTGGACCGGCCTACGACCGGCCACGCCCGACGGTACGCCGATCATCGGTGCGACACCCTATCGCAACCTGTTCCTCAACACCGGTCACGGCACGCTGGGCTGGACCATGGCCTGCGGCTCCGGCCGGGTGCTCGCCGATCTGCTCGCCTCCAAGCGTCCGCAGATCAGCACCGAGGGGCTGGATATCTTCCGTTACGGCAAGCACAAGGAGAATCACAAACATGCCCATCCGGCGGCTGCACACTGAGACACGCTACAGCGAGGCGGTGATCCATAACGGCGCGGTCTATTTGTCCGGGCAACTGGCCGATGACCTGGCCGGTGACATCCGCCAGCAGACCCGCGAAACGCTTGCCAGCATCGAGCGTCTGCTGGACGAGGCGGGCACCAGCAAGGCCCGCCTGCTGTCGGCGACCATCCATTTGAAGGACATCGCTGGCGACTATGCCGGCATGAACGAGGTGTGGGATGCATGGGTCGCGCCTGGAACGGCACCGGCACGGACAACCGTTCAGGCACTGATGTATTCACCGGATGTACGGGTCGAGATCACCGTTGTCGCGGCCATGCCCGATCTCGCCGGCCCGGTACTCTGAGGCCTGGGAGCGCCGCGTGAACCGGGCGCCGGCTTGGCCGGAAGCAGTGTTGTAAATTTTGAACGCCGTTGCCATCATAAGCCCCCTCATCGCTTCGCTCTTGAAAGGGGGCTCCCGTATTGGACGTCGGCGTTCGACTGCAAACCATCCGTAAGCTCAAGGGCCTGTCCCAGCGTGAACTCGCCAAGCGCGCAGGCGTGACCAACAGCACCATTTCCATGATCGAGAAGAACAGCGTCAGCCCGTCGATCAGCTCGCTGAAAAAGGTGCTGGGCGGCATCCCGATGTCGCTGGTGGAGTTTTTCTCGCCCGACTTCGATCAGGACAGCGATACCCAGGTGGTCTACAAGGCTGGCGAGCTGATCGATATCTCGGACGGTGCGGTGAGCATGAAGCTGGTGGGCAAGGCGCACCCGGGACGTGCCATCGCCTTTCTCGACGAGACCTATCCGCCCGGCTCCGACACCGGAATGGACATGCTCTCGCATCAGGGCGAAGAGGCCGGCATGCTGGTCGAAGGGCGTCTCGAATTGACCGTGAATGGTCAGGTCTATGTGCTGGAGAGCGGCGACAGCTACTATTTCGAGAGCGCCAAGCCGCATCGTTTTCGCAATCCGTTCGACGCGCCGGCGCGGTTGATCAGCGCGACGACACCGGCCAACTTTTAACCACTACCGGCCTAGGTTCGTCCGAAAGTTGCGATGCGACAAAGCGTCGCTGGGAATCCTCGGGCCTTTCGTATTGTTTCGGCCGGCATGGCTTGCCGTTATACTGACCGCCGCTCGCGATACCGTGGCCGCGGGCGTGTCTAGCCACAATGAGGGTGTAAGGTGAACCTGATTAAGAAGATCCTGGTAGCACAGACTGCCGTATTGGCCCTGTGGGCAATGAGCGCTCAGGCTGCGACCGACGAAGCAATCGCCGAGCGCCTCAAGCCGGTGGGCGAAGTATGTATCCAAGGTGAAGAATGCGCAGCCGCTGGTGCCGGCGCTGCCGTTGCCGCTGGTGGTGCCGCCCGTAGCGGTTCCGATGTGTACGGCAAGTTCTGCACTGCCTGCCATGGCTCTGGCCTGCTGAACGCGCCGAAGACTGGCGATACCGCCGCCTGGTCGGCCCGTGCCGATGCCGCCGGTGGTCTGGACGGCCTGCTCAAGCACGCCATCAGCGGTATCAACGCCATGCCGCCGAAAGGCACCTGTGGCGACTGCTCCGATGACGAGCTGAAGGCCGCCATCCAGCACATGTCCGGCCTCTGATCGAGCGCCGCGTCATCAGCAAAGCCGCCTCCGGGCGGCTTTGTCGTTTCTGGCGGGAGCAAAGCGCGAGCGTCTCGAGTCGAAACTGATACGGCCGCCTGGCCGATTCATCGATCCGAGACGGAGGCCCGCATGCCCAGTACCGCGCCGCATCCCGAACAGTTGCAGCTCACCAGTGACGGGCGCACGCCCAACAGCCCGCACCCGGTGCTGATCTATCGCCACCTGCCCTTGGCGGGGCCGAGTCCGGCCGAGGCGTTCGAGCGGCTGTTCGACAGTCATCTCTGGCCGTCGGCCTGGCGCGGGACGGTTTACGACTACGACCATTACCACTCCACCGCCCACGAAGTACTCGGCGTGGCCAGCGGCTGGGCACGGTTGATGCTCGGTGGGGAGCATGGAGAGGAGGTCGAACTGCGCGCCGGCGATGCGCTGGTGCTGCCGGCCGGCACCGGGCATTGCGCACTGGAGGCCAGCGAGGATTTTCAGGTGGTGGCCGGCTATCCGGTCGATCAGCAGTACGACATGCAGCGCCCCGAGGCGGCCAGCCATGACGACTCGAAGGCGCGGATCGCCCGCGTCGGCGTGCCCGTCAGCGATCCGCTGGCAGGCACGCAGGGTGCGCTGGTTACGCTGTGGCGCGGGAAGGCCGCGCCGGTCGCCTCATGAACGGCGCATGCGCAGATCGCGTTCAGTCGATGAACTGCACGGCGCCATCGGCCAGCGAGGCGACCCGGGCCAGTGACTCGACGCGGTAGCCGGCTTCTTCCAGCTCCTTGCGCCCGGTCTGGAAGGACTTCTCGATGACGATACCGAGGCCGGCGATGCTGGCCCCGGCCTGATTGATGATCGAGATCAGGCCCTTGGCGGCTTTGCCGTTGGCCAGGAAGTCGTCGATGATCAGCACGCGGTCGTTGGCAGACAGGTGCTGCGTCGATACAGCGATGGTGCTTTCCACCTGCTTGGTGAACGAATAGACGGTCGCGGTGAGCAGGTTGTCATGCAGGGTCAGCGACTGATGCTTGCGGGCGAAGATCACCGGTACGCCCAGCTCCAGGCCGGCCATCACGGCCGGTGCGATGCCCGAGGCCTCGATGGTGACGATCTTGGTGATCCCGTCATCGCGGAAGCGACGAGCGAATTCTCGGCCGATGGCCTGCATCAGCACCGGGTCGATCTGGTGATTGAGGAACGCGTCGACCTTGAGAACCCGGTCGGAAAGCACGATGCCATGACTGCGAATCTTATCTTTCAGCTGTTCCACGAACGCTACCTCAAGCGTGGGCGGCCGCGGCTTGCCTGACGCTCGGCGCGGTGGCGCTTCTGCCGTCACTGCGTTTCGCAGCCTGGAAAAGCCGCGCATTCTCGCTCAATTCGCGGCGCCGATCCAAGGGCGACGTTCAGCTGAGCGGTTCGATCGACAGGCGGCGAAAGCGCACGGCCTCGCCATGGTGCTGCAGCACGATGTGGCCGGCGGTGGCCTGTGCATACAACGGCTTGTCGGCGAACTTGCTGGTCCGAATCTGCATGCGCAGATCCGGGTCATCCAGGCGATAAGAAAGCACCATGCGGTTGTCCAGCCAGTGTTCGACGTCCGCGTCGCGAACCAGCAGCGCGCCTTCCATGAAACTGCCCGGTTCGATCGGCGTTTCCTGCTGCGTTGCCCGCAGGCCGTACAGGGCGCCGTTGCGTGTGGTCGGCTCGGCGCCGTCGGGATGCACGGCATCGTCCAGCAGCTGCATTTCCGGCCCGCTTTGCCAGGCGAGTTCGGCGGCCTCGTCGACGCGGTAGAACACCCCGGAGTTGCCGCCGACCGGCAGCGCGTATTCGAAACGCAGGATGAAGTTCGCGTAGCGCTCGCGGGATATCAGGTCGATCCGCGGCGCACCGACGATGGCGCACAGCTGCTCCTCGTCGCGGTACCAGCTGCCCTCGGGAAAATCGGCGCCGTGCCAGGCACGCCACTGTGTTGCGTCGAGAATCATGCGTCGCTCCTATCCGAACAGTTGCTGCTTGCGCCGCAGCCAGCGGTAGCCGTACGGACCCAGCCGCAGCTGGAGCGGGGAGCCCTCGGGCTGCCCGTAGTCGCAGTCGGCGAGTACATCGACCATGTCCTGCAGGTCGTCGTCGGTGATCGTCACGGTGGTCTCGCGGTCCGCCAGATTCACCAGCATCAGCACCGTGGAATCGTTGTCGTGGCGAATGGCGAACACGCTCGGGTCGTCCACCTCCACCGTGCGCCGCTTGCCGATGCCGATCTCGCGCAGGCCGATGCGGGTGCGGATCATGTTGCCGGTGCGTGCCATCAGCGAGTCGCTGCGCAGGGTCTGGGCGAATACGTTGACCCTGTCGAAGGCGAAGGGCCCTTCATCGATCACCGGGGCGATCAGCCGTTGCGCGTCGATGCAGGAGAAGCCGGCGTTGGGCTCGTTGGACCACTGCATCGGCGTGCGCACCGCCAGCCGTTCCGGGCGCTCGAGATCGTCGCCCATGCCGATTTCCTCGCCGTAGCGGATGATCGGCGTGCCGGGCAGGGAGAAGAGCAGGGCGTGGGTGGCGGCGATGCGTCGCTCGTCGCCGTCGAGCATGGGCGCCAGGCGTCGGCGAATACCGCGGTTGTAGGCGCGCATGTTCTGGTCGGGGGCAAAGGTATCCAGCACCTCGTTGCGCTCATCCTCCTCCAGCCGGTCGAGGCTCAGCTCGTCGTGGTTGCGAATCCACAGGGCGTATTGCGAATGGCTGGGTGGCAGCGGCTGGCTGTTCAGCGCGCGACAGAGCGGCTCGGCCTGCTGCCTGGCGAGGGCGAGGAACAGATGGTTGTTGACCCAGAAGTCCAGCAGCAGGGTGACGCGGTCGGCCTCGTCACCGAAGTACTCGATGTACTTCTCCGGATCGGTATCGATCTCGCCGAGCAATACGGTCTCCGGGCGGCGCATGGTGACGAAGTCGCGCATGTGTTCCAGCAGCCAGTAACCCTGGCGCAGGTCGCCACCGCCGGCCTGGCGCACCATGTGCACCGCGGCGTCGATGCGAAAGCCCGACACGCCCAGGCGTAGCCAGAACGACATGATCCGCTCGATCTCGTGGATCACCCGCGGGTTGGTCAGGTTCAGGTCCGGCTCATGCTTGTAGAACAGATGGCGATAGTACTGGCCGGCCTGCTCGTCCCAGGTCCAGACGCTGTCTTCCACCGTGGGAAAGATCGGCTCGATGGCGTCGTCCGGCTCGTCGGCCCAGATGTAGTAGTCGCGATAGGGCGAATCGCGGTCGCGGCGCGCTTCCTGGAACCAGCGGTGTTCGCTGGAGGTATGCTGCACGACCAGCTCGATGATCACGTGCAGACCCAGTTCCTCGGCCTTCTCCAGCAGGGCGACGATGTCGGCCAGGTCGCCGAAGCGCTCGGCCACCTGCAGATGGTCGCTGATGTCGTAGCCGGCATCCTCGAATGGCGACTGGTAGAAGGGCATGAGCCAGATCGCGGTGCAACCGAGGCCGCGAATGTAGTCGAGGCGCTCGGTGATGCCGCGCAGATCGCCGCAGCCATCGCCGTTGCTGTCACGGAACAGCGAGGGGTCGATCTGATAGATCACCGCGTTGCGGTACCAGAGTGGGCGCATGGTCAGGCCTCCGTGGGGCGCAGCACGAGTGCCTGGCCCGGGTTCAGGGTGCCGGCATAGGGCTCGCCTTCGCCGAGGCCGTCGCTGGCGATTTCCACCGTCCAGTCGCCACTCTGCGGGCAGGCATGCGCCGCTTCGGCGAAATTGATGCAGACCAGCCGCAGGTCATCGCCCAGCTGCCGGCGGTAGGCGAGCACCTCGGGGTGCGAGGGCAGTTCCTCGAAGTCGCCGTGCAGCAGCGCCGGGCTGGCCTTGCGCGCTGCGAGCAGGCGCTGATAGAGGGCGAACATCGAGTTCGCCGCGCCGACCTGCCGTTCCGCGGCCAGCTCGTCGGCATCGGGCGGAAAGGGCAGCCAGGGTGAGGCGCCATTCCAGTCATGGGGCGGTTCGGCCAGCCAGGGAATGGGAGCACGACAGCCGTCGCGGCCGCCCGGGTCGATGCGCGCCTCGTCGGCGATGTGTGCGTCTTCCAGGCCCAGTTCCTCGCCCTGGTAGATGAACGGTGTGCCGCGTAGCGTCAGCAACAGCACCGCGGCAGCGCGGGCGGCGCGCTCGGAGCCCTGGTAGCGGCTGCGCTGGCGCACATTGTCGTGGTTGGACAGCACCCAGGTCGGCCAGGCGCCGGCCGGCTGCAGCCAGTGCTCGACCTCACGGATGCAGGTGCGAAACAGCACCGGGTCCCAGGGCGCATCGAGCGGATTGAAGTTGAAGGCCAGGTGCAGCTCATCGCCGGCGCCGTAGTACTGCAGCACGCGCTCGGTGGAGCGGATGTTCACCTCGCCGACCAGCATGCGATCACCGGGATAGCTGTCGACCAGCTTGCGCAGGCCGCGCAGCACCTCGTGGCTGTAGGGCTGGTCGTTGAAGTCCGACAACGGCTGACCGGCCTGGCAGCGCGGATCGTCGGCGAAGCTCGGATCCTTGCCGGTGCAGTGAATGACGTCGATGCGAAAGCCATCGATGCCGCGATCGAGCCAGAAGCGCAGCACGTCGTGCATTGCCGCGACCACTTCGGGGTTGCGCCAGTTCAGGTCCGGCTGCTTGGCCAGGAACAGGTGCAGGTAGTACTGCTGGGTGTGTTCGTCCCAGGTCCAGGCGCTGCCGGCACCCAGCGCAGCGCGCCAGTTGTTCGGCTGGTCCCGCCAGATGTACCAGTCGCGCTTGGGGTTGTCCCGCGAGCTGCGCGACTCGACGAACCAGGGATGCTCGTCCGAGGTGTGATTGGGCACGAAGTCCAGCAGCACGCGAATATCGCGGGCATGGGCCTCTGCGATCAGCCGGTCGATGTCGGCCAGCGAGCCGAACAGCGGGTCGATGTCGCAGTAGTCGCTGATGTCGTAGCCGGCATCGGCCATCGGCGAGCGGAAGATCGGCGACAGCCACAGGGCATCGACCCCCAGCCGCTTGAGGTAGTCGAGGTGTCGCAGTACGCCCTGGAGGTCGCCGATGCCGTCGCCGTTGCTGTCAGCGAAGGATCGCGGGTAGATCTGATAAACGGTCGCGCCCTTCCACCACGGCATTCGGGTCGTCTCGCTCATGCTGCGTACCCCCTGATTCGTCTGAGGTGCGGCGGCCACGGGGCGCCGCCTTGTCAGCCATACGACTGGCAAGCGGGACACGGGTTCGCCACTTCTCTTGATCCGGGTCGGCTCATGGAGAACGCAAGGGTGGATACTGCGCCTAAGCTAACGACTGACTTTCAACCCCTCCGAGGAGATTTGCCATGCTGCGTATTGCCATCAATGGGTATGGGCGTATCGGTCGCGCGGTGGTGCGCGCGCTGTTCGAGCGCGGATTGCAGGATCAGCTGCAGGTGGTCGCCATCAACGACCTCAGCGAGCACAAGACGCTGGTGCACCTGACCCGTTTCGACTCGACCTTCGGTCGTTTTCCCGAGCCGGTGACGCTCGAGGGCGACTCGATGGTGGTGCGCGGTCAGTCCATCCGCCTGCTGGCCGAACGCGACGCCACCCAACGGCCGTGGAAGGAGCTGGGCGTCGATGTGGTGCTCGAGTGCACCGGCAAGTTCAAGCAGCGCGCGGCCATCGAGCAGCACCTGCAGGCCGGTGCCGGCCGGGTGTTCGCCTCGCATCCGCTGGACGGCGGCGACCTGACCGTGGTCTACGGTGTGAACCATCAGCTGCTGGCGGACCAGCGGGTGATCTCCAACGCCTCCTGCACCACCAACTGCCTGGCACCGCTGGCCAAGGTGCTGCACGAGGCGGTCGGCATCCGCCAGGGGCTGCTCAACACCGTGCACTCCTACACCAACGACCAGAACCTGCTGGACAAGGCGCACAAGGACCTCTATCGAGCCCGCGCCGCCGGGCTGTCGATGATTCCGTCCACCACCGGTGCGGCCAAGGCCATCGGCCTGGTGCTGCCGGAGCTGGCCGGGCGTCTGGACGGCCTCTCGGTGCGGGTGCCGACGCCGAACGTCTCGCTGGTCGACCTGACCTTCATCGCCGAGAACGCGCCGGCAAGCGTCGACGCGATCAACGAGATCCTCCGTGCCGGGGCGCAGAAACTGCCGGCCGGTGTGATGGAGTGCAACGAGGAAGCGCTGGTCTCCTGCGACTTCAACGGCTATCCGGCGTCGTGCGTCGCCGACCTCAGCCAGACCCGCGTGCAGGGTGAGCTGGTCAAGGTGATGGCCTGGTACGACAACGAGTGGGGCTTCTCCAACCGCATGCTCGATGTGCTGCTGCACTGGCAAGGCGCCAACGCCGGATGACCGACGCCGACCGACCTGGTGTGGGGCAGGGGCTGTGGCAACTGCCCCTCGCGCAGTTTCGCAATGCCGTGGCCGAGCGCGCGCTGCCCGGCTGCGGCGCGGTCGCGGCGGTGACCGCGGACCTCGCCGTAGCGCTGATCGTCAAGGCGCTGCGGGTCTCGGCGAGGCAGCGCGACGATGACCGCTGCAGCGCGCTGCTCGACGAGGCGCGGGCACTGCTCGGCCGTCCTGGTGCCTTTGCCGACGACGATGTGGCGGTCTTCTCGGATTTTCTGAAGGGCGACGAGAGGCGGGCGCCCAAACTGTCGCGACAGGCCTGTGCCGTGCCGCTGGCCACCGCCCATGCCTGTATCGAGGCGCTGGGCATTGCCGAGCGTGCCGTGCCGCTGGTCGAGCCCGCGCTACGGTGCGACGTCGAGGCCGCCGTCCTGTTGCTGGTCGCCTGTGTCGATGCCGTGCTGCTCAATGTCGACGCCGACCTGCAAGGGCTGGACGACGCGCAGGCGCGCGAGCGAGTGCGGGTGCGGGCCGAGCGGCTGGCCATGGCACTGGAGCGGCATCGGCAACATTCGGTTTGATCAGCATGCGTACTGCGCAGCAAATAAAACGAGACCATCGGTCTCGTTTTGTATTGACGTCTACCCATTCGCTTTCTACTCTCCAGGCTCGAAAGTGAGACATAAAGTCTCAGAATAAGAAGTCGCCATGCCTCAGGCGGCCCACCTCGGAGAATGCTCATGAGCCACCGCATCGTTCTGCCGCGCCTGATGGAAGTCGGCGCTGGCGCCAGCGGGCAACTCGCCCGCGTGCTGCAGGAGCTGGGCTGCGATCGCCCGCTGATCGTCACCGACCGCATGATGGTCGAACTCGGCTATGTCGCGCGCATCGCCGGTCAGCTGGAAGAGGCCGGCATCGCCAGCCAGTGCTTCGCCGATACCCTGCCCGAACCGACCGCTGCCTCCATTCGCGCCGGCGTCGAAATGGTCCGCCAGGGCGATTTCGATTCTATCGTCGCCCTCGGCGGCGGCAGCCCGATCGACTCGGCCAAGGCCATCGGCATCCTCGGCAAGTTCGGCGGCGAGATGCGCGACTACCGCTTCCCGCGCGATGTCAGCGAAGCCGGTCTGCCGCTGATCGCCATCCCCACCACCGCCGGCACCGGCTCGGAGGCGACGCGTTTCACCATCATCACCGACGAGACCAGCGACGAGAAAATGCTCTGCGCGGGCCTCGGCTTCATGCCCATCGCCGCGCTGATCGACTACGAGCTGACCCTCTCGCTGCCGCCGCGGGTCACCGCCGACACCGGCATCGACGCGCTGACCCACGCCATCGAGGCCTATGTCAGCCGCAAGGCCAGCCTCTACAGCGACTCTCAGGCGCTGGAAGCCATGCGCCTGCTGGCGCCGAACCTGCGCACAGCGTTCCACCAGCCGGACGACCGCGCCGCGCGTGAAGCGATGATGCTCGGCGCGACACTGGCCGGAATCGCCTTCTCCAACGCCTCGGTGGCGCTGGTGCACGGCATGAGCCGGCCGATCGGTGCCTTCTTTCATGTGCCGCACGGGCTGTCCAACGCCATGCTCCTGCCGGCGATCACCGCCTTCTCGATTCCCGCGGCGCCCGAGCGCTACGCCGACTGTGCGCGGGCCATGGGCGTCGCCGCACAGACTGACGGCGTCGAGGTGGCGAACGACAAGCTGCTCGCCGAGCTGCGGGCGATCAATCAGGAGCTGAAAGTGCCGAGCCCGGAACAATTCGGCATCGCCCGCGAACGCTTCTTCGAGCTGCGCGCGACCATGGCGCGTCAGGCGCTGGCCTCCGGCTCGCCGGGCAACAACCCGCGCGTGCCCACGGAAGCGGAAATCATCGACCTCTACGAAACCGTCTGGAACCAGGAGTGAAGCCATGCAGACCCTCGGCAACCTGATCAACAACGAGGCCGTCGCCGGCCGCTCCGAGCGCCATGCCACCGTCTACAACCCGGCCACCGGCGAGCCGCGCCTGTATGTCTCACTGTCCTCGGCGGACGAAACCCGCGAAGCCATTGCCGCTGCCCAGGCCGCCTTCGATGGCTGGTCGAAGACGCCGCCGCTGGTGCGCGCGCGGGTCATGTTCCGCTTCAAGGAACTGCTCGAGCGCCGCCGCGACGACGTCGCCCGCTTGATCACCAGCGAGCACGGCAAGGTGTTTTCCGACGCCCAGGGCGAAGTGACCCGCGGGCTGGAAGTGGTGGAGTTCGCCTGCGGCATCCCGCATCTGCTCAAGGGCGAGTTTTCTTCCAACGTCGGCCGCGACATCGATTCGAACTCGCTGATGCAGCCGCTCGGTGTCTGCGCCGGGATCACCCCGTTCAACTTCCCGGCCATGGTGCCGCTGTGGATGCTGCCGGTGGCCATCGCCTGCGGTAACACCTTCGTCTTGAAGCCCTCGGAGAAGGACCCCAGCGCGACGATGCTGATCGGCGAACTGCTGGCCGAGGCCGGGTTGCCGGCCGGTGTGTTGAACATCGTCAACGGCGACAAGGAAGCGGTGGACGTGCTGCTCACCGATGAGCGGGTGCAATCGGTCAGCTTCGTCGGCTCGACGCCCATCGCCGAATACATCTATGCCACCGCCTCGGCCCACGGCAAGCGCTGCCAGGCGCTGGGCGGGGCGAAGAACCACATGGTGGTGATGCCCGACGCCGATCCGCAGCAGGTCGTCAGCTCGCTGATGGGCGCGGCCTACGGCTCGGCCGGCGAGCGCTGCATGGCGATTTCCGTCGCGGTGTGTGTCGGCGACGAGGTGGCTGACAAGCTGGTCGAAATGCTCAAAGGCGAAATCAGCCAGATGCGCACCGGCCCGGGCCTGGGCGTCGAGCCCGAGCCGCACATGGGCCCGCTGGTGACCCGCGAGCACCAGCAGAAGGTCAGCGGCTACATCGATCTGGGCGTGGAGGAAGGTGCAACGCTGGTCTGCGACGGCCGCGGCATCAAGGTCGAGGGCTACGAGAAAGGCTTCTATGTCGGCCCGACGCTGTTCGACCGGGTCACGCCGAGCATGCGCATCTACCGCGAGGAGATCTTCGGCCCGGTGCTGGCCGTGGTGCGGGTTGCGTCGTTCGACGAGGCGCTGCAACTGATCAACGACCACGAGTTCGGCAACGGCACCTCGATCTTCACCCGTGACGGCGACACCGCGCGGCAGTTCGAGGAGAACGTCAAGGTCGGCATGGTTGGCGTCAACGTGCCGATTCCGGTGCCGATGGCCTTCCATTGCTTCGGCGGCTGGAAGCGCTCGGTGTTCGGCCCGCTGAACATGCACGGCCCGGATGGGGTGCGTTTCTTCACCCGGATGAAGACCGTGACTCGTCGCTGGCCCACCGGTATCCGTGCCGGCGCCGAGTTCGCCATGCCGACCATGAAGTAACCCGCGCGGTCCCGTAGCACTGGCGGTGCCGGTCGCTACACTCCCGGACGCCCTGCGGGGCGTCCATCTCTATCGAACGACAAGGCAGACGATGCGCAGCACTCCCCGCGAGAAAGGCTCCTCCATCACCCGTGTGCTGGAAATCATCGAGGCGGTGGCGGCGGCGAAGGAGCCGCTCAGCCCGACCGCGCTGGCCGAGCGCCTGGACATCCCCAAGGCCAGCGCGCACCGGCTGGTGCAGACCCTGGAGAAGGAAGGCTTCCTGCAATTCGGCCTGCGCGGCGGGCTGCTGCCGGGCGAGCGCCTGCATGTCGCGGCGCTGAACATCCTGCGCAGCAGCCGGCACAAGGCGCTGCGCCAGGCGATCCTGCGCCAGCTCTCCGAAGCCATCGGCGAGACCTGCGGGCTGGCGATCCCGGACGGGCTGGACATGCTCTATTTCGATCGGGTGCAGACCAACTGGCCGCTGCAGATCAACCTGCCGATCGGCAGCCACACGCCGCTCTGGTGCACCGCCAGCGGCAAGCTCTATCTGGCCTCGCTGCCGCCAGAGCAACTGGAACGGGTGCTGCCGCGTCTGCCGCTGCAGCGGATGGCGCGCAACACCCTCACCGATCTCAGCGCGCTGCGCGACGACCTGGCCCGCGTGCGCGAGGAACAGCTGGGAACCGACTGCGAGGAATTCATCGACGGCATGGTCGCCTGTGCGGTGCCGGTACGAGCATCCGACGGCGAACTGCTGGCCTGCCTGTTCAGCCACGCGCCGGTGATCCGCTGTTCGATGGCGCAGCTGCTGGCATTCGTGCCACGGATGCGTGCCGCTGCACGCGAACTGGAGGCGGTGCTCGGCAGCGCGGCGGCGCTGGAGGCCGATCAGAGCACGTAGAACAGAATGGCGATGAAGTGCAGCAGGCTGCCGACCATCACGAAGATGTGCCAGATGCCGTGCCAGTGCCGGAAGCGGTCGTCGAAAACGAAGAAGACGATGCCCACCGTGTAGCAGATGCCGCCGGCCAGCAACCAGCTGAAACCGGCGCCGCCCAGGGCGGCGAACAGCGGCTTGACCGCCACCAGCACGATCCAGCCCATCACCGCGTAGATCACCAGTGACAGCACGCGAGCCTCGGAGCGCGGCTTGATCTCCTGCAGCATGCCGATCACGGCGAGACCCCAGACGATGCCGAACAGCGTCCAGCCCCAGGCGCCAGCGAGGGTGACCAGACAGAACGGCGTGTAGCTGCCGGCGATCAAGAGGTAGATCGACAGGTGGTCGAGCTTGCGCATGACCACCTTCGCCCGCCCGCGCAGGCTGTGATAGAGCGTCGAGATGCTGTAGAGCAGGATCAGGCTCAGACCGTAGATCGCCACGCTGACGATCTTCAGCGGCGAGCCGTCGAGCGCGGCGAGCACCAGCAGCCAGATCGCGCCGAGGCAAGCCAGCAGCGCACCGACCAGGTGCGTCCAGGCATTGAAGCGTTCGCCGTGATACATCCCAATCCTCCTGAAACCGCGACGCCACCAGCATGCCGCGGCCGGGTTACAGGATTCAAATCGACCGCGAGAAAAAGCGAGCCCTGCCGTCAGCGCTTGAGCATCGCCCGCATCGCCGCCAGCGCGTCGTTGCCGCGCGCCGCTTTCACCTCGACCGGCGCCTCTTCCCCGCCTTCCCAGACCAGATCCTCGGGCGGCAGTTCGTCGAGGAAGCGGCTCGGCGTGCAGTCGATCACCTCACCGTACTGCTTGCGCTTGGCGGCAAAGGTCAGCGCCAGGTTGCGCTTGGCACGGGTGATGCCGACATAGGCCAGGCGCCGCTCTTCCTCGATGGTGTCGGCCTCGATGCTGGAGCGGTGCGGCAGGATCTCCTCCTCGAAGCCGATGATGTACACCGAGGGAAATTCCAGGCCCTTGGAGGCGTGCATGGTCATCATCTGCACGCCTTCGGCGCCTTCTTCCTCTTCCTGCTGGCGCTCGAGCATGTCGCGCAGCACCAGCTTGCCGATGGCGTCCTCGATGGTCATGTCGCCGTCTTCGTCTTTCTCCAGCGTGCTCTTCAGCGCGTCGACGAGGAACCAGACGTTGCCCATGCGCGCGTCGGCCACCTTGTCGCTGGAGGCGTTCTGCCTGAGCCAGTTCTCGTAGTCGATGTCCATCACCATGCTGCGGATGGCGGCGATCGGGTCGTTGACTACGCACTGCTGGCGGACGTTGTCCATCCAGTGCTTGAAGCGCGCCAGGCGCTCGGCGTAACGGCTGTCGAGATGCGCGCCGAGGCCGATCTCGTCGGATGCGGCGTACATCGAGATGCCGCGCTCGCTGGCGTAGTTGCCGAGCTTTTCCAGGGTCGTCGAACCGATTTCCCGGCGCGGCACGTTGATCACCCGCAGGAAGGCGTTGTCGTCGTCCGGGTTGACCAAGAGGCGGAAGTAGCTCATCAGGTCCTTCACCTCCTGGCGGGCGAAGAAGCTGGTGCCGCCGGACAGGCGATAGGGAATCTGGTGGTGCTGCAGCTTCAGCTCCATCAGCTTGGCCTGGTAGTTGCCGCGGTAGAGGATGGCGAAGTCGCTGTAGGGGCGCTGGGTACGCAGGTGCTCGGTGAGGATCTCAAGCGCCACCCGCTCGCACTCGGCGTCCTCGTTGCGCGTGCGGATCACGCGGATCTCGTCGCCGTGGCCCATCTCCGACCACAGTTGCTTCTCGAACACATGCGGGTTGTTGGCGATGAGGATGTTGGCGCATTTGAGGATGCGGCTGGTGGAGCGGTAGTTCTGCTCCAGCATCACCACCTTCAGCGAGGGGTAATCCTCCTTCAGCAGCATCAGGTTTTCCGGACGCGCGCCACGCCAGGCATAGATCGACTGGTCATCGTCGCCGACCACGGTGAACTGGTTGCGCATGCCCACCAGCAGCTTCACCAGCAGGTACTGGCTGGCGTTGGTGTCCTGGTATTCGTCCACCAGCAGGTAGCGGATGCGGTTCTGCCACTTCTCCAGGATGTCGGCGTGCTCCTGGAAGAGTTTCACCGGCAGCAGGATCAGGTCGTTGAAGTCCACGGCGTTGTACGCCTTGAGCGTGCGCTGATAGTGCAGGTAGACGATGGCGGCGGTCTGCTCCTTCGGCCCGCGAGCGTTGGCCAGGGCCTCGTCGGGCAGGATCAGGTCGTTCTTCCAGCTGTCGATCAGGTTCTTGATCTCGTCGGCACCGTCGTCGCCGGAATACTCCTTCTGCATGATGTCGGTGAGCAGCGCCTTGATGTCGCCGTCATCGAAGATCGAGAAACCGGGCTTGTAGCCCAGGCGCGCGTATTCCTTGCGGATGATGTTCATGCCCAGGTTGTGGAAGGTGGACACGGTCAGACCGCGCGCCTCGCTGCCCTTGAGCAGCGTGCCGACGCGCTCCTTCATCTCCCGCGCCGCCTTGTTGGTGAAGGTCATGGCGACGATGTGGCGGGCCTGGATGCCGCATTGCTGCACCAGATAGGCGATCTTGCGGGTGATCACGCTGGTCTTGCCGGAGCCGGCACCGGCGAGCACCAGCAGGGGGCCGCCGACGTAGTTCACGGCTTCCTGCTGCCGAGGGTTGAGTCGGGACATGTTGTTCAGGTCGTTCGAAACGGGGGCGCGAGTTTAACAGGCCGAAAGGGTGATGCAGGCGCGTTACAGACGCAATAAAACGCCGGTCGTCGCGCGTGGGGCTTGGCTAATGGCAAGAATCGATTAGTCTTGTCGCGCTGCAGGATGCTGGTGGTTGCACAGGGACTGGTGGGATCGGAGACCCTTTGGTGTCTTCAACAGCTCAAGAGTCCGGAGGCCGCTTGCCAGCGCCTGCCCAACCCATGCCACTGTTGCTGTTGGCGCATCGCCCAGACTGGGCGGCGCGGCTGCGCGCCTGCCTGCAGGGTTCGGCCCACGCCGAACAGCTGGTCGTGACGACGGACTGGCAAACCGTCAGCCAGCAGCTCGAATCTCCCTGTCTGGTCCTGGCGACGCCGCAATGCCGACCCGCACCGGGGCGCTTTCCCTGGCCGCTGATCCTGCTGCTCGACGAGGAGCCGGAAGAAACCCCGGAAGGTGCGGTCGACTGGCTGGTGGCCGACCAGCTCAGCGCCGAGGTGCTGCGCCGTTGTCTGCGCTACGTGCGCGAGCGCTGCAACCTGCAGGGCACCCTGCAGAAGCTTGCGGTGCGCGACCCGCACACCGGCATCGCCAATCGTCAGGGCTTCCAGGCGCAGCTGCTCGACGCCCTGAGCGAGCACGACGGTCATGGCCTGGAGCTCGGCTACCTGGACCTGGACAATTTCCGCCACGTCAACGACGCCCTCGGTCACGAGGCCGGAGATCGCCTGATCCTGCAGGTGGTCGCCCGGCTCAAGGCGCAGCTTGAAGTGGGCGATCTGCTGGCGCGGCTGGGCGGCGACGAGTTCGCCTTGCTGCTCGATACCCGTGACGATGCCGGGCGCGCCGATGCGATCGCCGATCGCATCGTCGAGGCGCTGGCCGAGCCCTACTGGGTGGATGGCGAAAGCCTGATGCTCGGCTGCAGCCTCGGGCTGGCGCGAGCCAGCGCCGGCACCTCGGCCGATGCGCTGCTCTGGCATGCGCAACTGGCGATGCGTCAGGCCAAGGCCAGCCAGGGCTGCACCTGGTGCCTGTACGACGAGCACGTCAGCCGCAGTGCCCGCAGCCTGGCCGACCAGGAGGGCGAGCTGCGCCGCGCGCTGCGCCGTGGTGAGCTGGAGCTGCACTACCAGCCGCGGCTGTGTCTGGACACGGGCCGCGTGGTCGGCATCGAGGCGCTGGTGCGTTGGCTGCATCCCGAACGCGGTCTGCTCGGGCCGGACGCCTTCATTCCCATGGCCGAGGAAAGCGGCCTGATCGTGCCGCTCGGCTACTGGGTCATCGCCCGCGCCCTGCGCGACCTGCAGAGCCTGCACGAGCAGGGTGCGGACTCGCTGCACATGGCGGTCAACCTGTCGTTCCGGCAGTTCCAGGACAGCCAGTTGCTGCCGACACTGACGCGGCTGATCGACGAGCGCGCCATCGATCCGCACTGGCTCGAGTTCGAGCTTACCGAAACCGCCGTCATGCGCCGCAGCGAGCAGGTGCAGACCGCCATGCAGGCGCTTGGCCAGCTGGGCGTGCGCTTCTCGCTGGATGACTTCGGCACCGGCTTTTCCTCCTTCGTCCACCTGTCCAACCTGCCGATCACGCTGCTCAAGATCGACAAGAGCTTCGTCGCCAGCATGGGCGCCCGCCCGGAAAAGCGGCAGCTGGTGGAGGCGATGGTCGGGCTGGCGCACAACCTGCGGCTGGAGGTGGTGGCCGAGGGCGTGGAAACCGCCGAGCAGCTGGAGCTGCTGCGCCAGTTTGGTGCGCAGCAGGTTCAGGGCTATCTGGTCAGCCAGCCGTTGCCGCTGGCCGAACTGCTGAGCTTCATGAGCGCCGAGCGCCAGACCGCCGGCCTGGCGCACTGAGTCGAGGCGCCCCGGCACTACGGCCGGGACGCGCCGCCATCAGCGCACCATGTGCAGGAAGTGCATGTGCTTCTCGTACTGGCCGAGGATGTCGCCGATCACGTCTTCACGGCTCCAGCCCATCACGTCGTAATCCTGCCCGCCTTCCTTGAGATGCACCTCGGCGCGGAAGTACTTGCGCTCCTCGCGCTCGTCGTCCTCGCTGGTGGCGACGAAACTCGGCATGGCGTAGGCCCGCGGGCGCACCTCGTAGATGAAGTCCGGCTCGCCTTCGTGGGTGATTTCGAAGCGCAAGCGACGATCGTCACCTTCGCTGATCTCCACCGCATAGCCCTGCTTGCGCATTTCCTCGGCGATGTCTTCGTAGGCCGGACGCACCACTTCGGTGATGAAGCGCACCACATGGGCGCGTCGCGGGAACAGCATCAGCGTACGCAGGCGACGTTGCCAGCCACCGGCGCTGCGCGGTGCACTGGGTGACGTGCTCAGGGCCTGGTAGCGCAGCCCCTGTTTGGTGGCATCCAGGCGCAGCGCCTTGAGCAGACCCCACATCGAACAGAGTAGCGCGATGGTGAAGGGCAGGGCGCTGGCGATGGTCGCCGTTTGCAGTGCGGTCAGACCGTCGGCCAGCAACAGCGCGATGGCCACGCCACCCATGGAGGCGGCCCAGAAGATGCGCTGCCAGACCGGCGTGCCCTGCTTGCCACCGGAGGCGAGCATGTCCACCACCAGTGCGCCGGAGTCGGCCGAGGTGACGAAGAACACCACGACCATGATGATCGCGATCAGCGAGATGAAGGCCGAGAAAGGGAAGTGCTCGAGGAAGGCGAACAGCGCCAGCGAACTGTCCTGCTCGATGGCCTCGCCGAGACTGCTCACGTGTTCCCAGAGGATCATGTGGATGGCTGTATCACCGAACACAGTCATCCACAGCAGGGTGAAGGCGGTAGGCACCAGCAGCACGCCGGTGACGAACTCGCGGATCGTCCGGCCGCGCGAGATGCGCGCGATGAACAGGCCGACAAAGGGCGACCAGGCCAGCCACCAGCCCCAGTAGAACAGCGTCCAGCCGCCGATCCAGTCGTTCGGTTCGTAGGCGTAGAGGTTGAAGGTCTTGTCGACGATGTCCGACAGGTAGCTGCCGGTGTTCTGCACGAAGGTCTGCAGGATGAACACCGTCGGCCCGGCGACCAGCACCAGCAGCATCAGCAGCGCGGCCAGCGAAAGGTTCAGCTCCGACAGCCGGCGCACGCCCTTGTCCAGGCCGGTTACCACTGAGATCGTCGCCAACAGTGTAGTGGCGACGATCAGGCCGATCTGCACCGGCACCGATATCGGCAATCCGTACAGGTGGTTGAGCCCGGTGTTGATCTGGGTGACGCCCAGGCCGAGCGAGGTGGCGACGCCGAGCACCGTGCCGATGATGGCGAAAATGTCCACGGCGTGCCCGATCGGCCCGTGGATGCGTTCGCCGATCAGCGGGTAGAGCGCCGAGCGCAGGGTCAGCGGCAGGCCGTGGCGGTAGGCGAAGTAGGCCAGGATCATCGCCACGATGGCGTAGATCGACCAGGCATGCAGGCCCCAGTGAAAGAAGGTGATCTTCATGGCATCGCGGGCGGCGAGGACCGTGCCGCCTTCGCCCGTCGGCGGCGAAAGGAAATGCATCACCGGTTCGGCCACACCGAAGAACATCAGGCCGATGCCCATCCCGGCCGAGAACAGCATGGCGAACCAGGTCAGGGCGCTGTAGTCCGGTTCACTGTGATCCGGGCCGAGCTTGATGTCGCCGTAACGACTGAAAGCCAGCAGCACCACCATCAGCAGGATGAGTGCGACAGCGAGGATGTAGAGCCAGCTGACGTTGGCGATGATCCAGGCCTGGGTATCGCCGAATAGCGTTTGCGCGTGGCTCTGGAAGGCGACGCTGTAGATAACCAGCGCCAGGATGATGACCGCCGAGCCGTAGAAGACCGGGGCGTTGAGGTGAGAGGACGAGGGCTGTTTTGCCTCCATGCTGCGCTCCTTCGGGTTGTGTCTGGGGAGTGGCCGCCTGTGGCGAAAGCCATCCAAGTTAACACAGACCGCAAAGGATGCTGGTTGTCCGCAGCTGATCGAGTCGACGCAAGGCCCGCGCCAGAGCAGGCTCAGCTTTGACTGCCGGGGCGGTACTGCAGCGCTTCGGCAAGGTGCTGACGGCTGATTCGCTCGGCCTGTTCCAAGTCGGCGAGGGTGCGTGCCACCTTGAGCAGGCGGTGCGCGGCGCGCAACGACAGCGCCAGGCGTTCGCAGGCGCGTTCCAGCCAGGCCTGGTCGTCGGCACCGAGCTGGCAATGGCTGCGCAGGCCGGCCAGATCGAGAAAGGCGTTGGCGCAGCCCTGACGGGCGAGTTGCCGCTGCCGTGCCTCGGCGACTTGTGCGGCCAGCACCGCGCTGCTCTGGCCGGTCTGCGGCGGTGCGTTGAGGGCGGTTGCTTCGCGCGCCACGGTCAGGTGCAGGTCGATGCGGTCGAGCAGCGGCCCGGAGAGCTTGTTGCGGTAGCGCTGGATCTGCTCCGGCGTGCAGCGGCAGCGTCCGTTTGGGTCGCCCAGGTAGCCACAGGGGCAGGGATTCATTGCCGCGACGAGCTGAAAGCGCGCCGGAAAACGCACCTTGTCGCGGGCCCGGGCGATGACGATATGGCCGGATTCCAGCGGCTCGCGCAGGACCTCGAGTACCTTGCGATCGAACTCCGGCAGTTCGTCGAGAAACAGCACACCCTGATGCGCCAGGGTGATTTCACCCGGCTGCGGGCGGCTGCCGCCACCGACCAGCGCCGGCCCTGATGCACTGTGATGGGGCTGGCGGAATGGGCGTTGCGGCCAATGCTCCAGAGGGCTGTGGCTGGCCACCGAATGGATGGCGGCGACTTCCAGCGCCTCCTGTTCGTCCAGCGGTGGCAACAGGCCGGGCAGACGGCTGGCCAGCAGCGTCTTGCCGGTACCGGGTGGCCCGGAAAACAGCAGGTTGTGCGCACCGGCTGCGGCGATCAGCAGGCCGCGCTTGGCCGCCTGCTGGCCCTGCACGTCGGCCAGGTCAGGGTAAGGCTGGACCTGCCGTAGCAGGCCCTGGGCAACATAGGGCTCGAGTGGCGTGACGCCGTTGAAGTGCGCGGCGACCTCGAGCAAGTGTTCGGCGGCATAGACGGTCAGCCCCGAGGCGAGGCTGGCTTCCTCGGCGTTGGCCCGTGGCACCAGCAGTGCACGGCCGGCGGCACGTGCAGCGAGGGCGGCCGGCAGCACGCCCTGCACCGGGCGCAAGGCGCCGGACAGAGCCAGCTCGCCGAGGCACTCCAGTTTGTCGAGCCGCTCGTTGGGCAGCTGGCCGCTGGCGGCAAGAATGCCCAGGGCAATGGACAGGTCGAAGCGGCCACCGTCCTTGGGCAGATCGGCGGGGGCGAGATTGAGGGTGATGCGTCGGGCGGGAAAATCGAAGCCGGAGCTGAGGATGGCGCTGCGCACGCGATCCTTGCTTTCCTTGACCGCGGTTTCCGGCAGGCCGACCAGGGTCAGCGCCGGCAGACCGTTGGCCAGATGGGCTTCGACGGTCACCGCCGGCGCTTCGACGCCGATCTGCGCGCGGCTATGAACGATGGCCAGGGACATCCGATCACTCCTTTGATCGTGTCGCGGCCCGGTCTGTCAAGACGCGGGCGGCGTGAGCTTTTCTTCCAGTTCGGCAACCTTGGCTTCGAGCGCCTCCAGGCGCGCGCGGGTGCGGGCGAGCACCACCATCTGGCTGTCGAATTCGTCGCGGCTGACCACGTCGAGCTTGTTCAGTGCGCCCTGCACCACACCCTTGAGCTGGGCTTCGAACTCGCCACGCGGCAGCGGCGTCTCGCCGTTGAACAGGCGCGAGGCCTGGGAGCCGATGGCATCTAGGAAAGCTTTTGGCGGCAACATTGAAAACACCTGTCGTTGAACGGGGCGCAGTGTAGCACGGTGATTTTTCTGCCTTTCTTGCAGGTGGCGCACAAAAAATGAGCAGAGCTTGGTGCAGCTGCGCACCATTTCTGTGCGTTCATCAGGCGGAACCGTCCGTCGGGCCGCTTCGTTTGCGGCTGAACCCGCGTAGCAAGCGGCTTGCGCAAAGCTGGCATCGATTCTGCTTTGCTCCCGTTGACGCACGCACCGGTTCGTTGCGGTGCATGAGCGATTCGCGACGCTTCGTCGGAGAGATTGGTGGTGTCGGTCCGCGGCCCGGCTGAAGCCGGAGCGTTACAACAGCCAGACACTGAGCTTAGACTTGAGCCGGGTTCGTACTTCTGGGGCAAGTCCACCTAAACGGGAGAAGTTTTCATGAAACTAGTCACTGCCATCATCAAGCCGTTCAAGCTGGACGACGTGCGCGAGTCGCTGTCGGAAATTGGCGTACAGGGCATCACCGTGACCGAAGTCAAAGGCTTCGGTCGTCAGAAGGGCCACACCGAGCTGTATCGCGGTGCCGAATACGTCGTCGACTTCCTGCCGAAGGTAAAGATTGACGTGGCCATCGCCGACGATCAGCTCGATCGCGTGATCGAGGCCATCACCAAGGCGGCCAACACCGGCAAGATCGGTGACGGCAAGATCTTCGTGGTCAACCTGGAACAGGCTATCCGCATCCGTACCGGCGAAACCGATACCGACGCGATTTAAGCAGCACCTCCGAACCCCCACGCCCCAGGAGTAAAACCATGACTCTGCGAAGATTCGCAGGGCTAGGAGCCCTTTTGTCTCTGATAAGCCCAGGCATCGCCTTGGCGCAGGAGGCGACGCTGGATTCAGGCGATACGGCATGGATGCTTACGGCCACTGCGCTGGTGCTGTTCATGACCATCCCCGGGCTGGCGCTGTTCTACGGCGGCATGGTCCGCTCGAAGAACATCCTCTCGGTGATGATGCAGTGCTTCGCCATCACCGGCCTGATGAGCATCCTCTGGATGGTCTATGGCTACAGCCTCGCGTTCGATACCACCGGTATGGAAGCGGGCGTCACCAACTTCAATTCCTTCGTCGGCGGTCTGGATCGTGCCTTCCTCAGCGGCCTGACGCCTGACAGCCTGATCGGCGCGTTCCCGGAAAGCGTCTTCATCACTTTCCAGATGACCTTCGCCATCATCACCCCGGCGCTCATCGTCGGCGCCTTCGCCGAGCGCATGAAGTTCTCGGCGATGCTGGTGTTCATGGGCGTCTGGTTCACCCTGGTCTATGCGCCGATCGCGCACATGGTCTGGGGCGGTGACGGCGGCCTGATGTGGGACTGGGGTGTACTGGATTTCGCCGGTGGCACCGTGGTGCACATCAACGCCGGTATCGCTGGTCTGGTCGCCTGCCTGGTGCTGGGCAAGCGCAAGGGCTTCCCGACCACGCCGATGGCACCGCACAACCTGGGGCTGACCCTGGTCGGCGCGGCGATGCTGTGGATCGGCTGGTTCGGCTTCAACGCCGGCTCCGCCGTGGCCGCCAACGGCACCGCCGGCATGGCCATGCTGGTAACCCAGATCGCTACTGCAGCCGCGGCGCTGGGCTGGATGTTCGCCGAGTGGATCGGCCACGGCAAATCCAGCGCGCTGGGCATCGCTTCGGGCGTGGTCGCCGGTCTGGTCGCCATCACGCCGGCTGCCGGCACCGTAGGCCCGATGGGCGCGCTGGTCATCGGTCTGGTCTCGGGGGTGGTCTGCTTCTTCTGCGCCACCAGCCTGAAACGCAAGCTCGGCTACGACGATTCGCTGGATGCCTTCGGTGTGCACGGCGTGGGCGGCATCGTCGGTGCGCTGCTCACCGGCATCTTCGCCGCGCCCATGCTGGGTGGCTTCGGCGAGGTGGAGAACATCGGCCTGCAGCTGTGGATTCAGTTCAAGGGCGTGCTGTTCACCGTGGTGTACACCGGCATCGTCACCTACCTGATCCTCAAGGCGATCGATCTGGTGATGGGGCTGCGGGTCAACGAGGAGCAGGAGACCGTCGGCCTCGACCTCAGCCTGCACAACGAGCGCGGCTACAACCTGTAAGCCATTCAGGGCGCCCCGGAGCCAACCCGGGGCCAATCCGAAAAGCGGCGCTGGCCATCGATGCAGCATGCGGTGGCCAGCGGACCGAACAGCGCACAAAGCGCGACAGCAAGAGGTGACACATGGATAGCACTGCATTGATACCCGTCCAGTACGGACTCGATACCTTCTACTTCGTGATCTGCGGAGCGCTGGTGATGTGGATGGCGGCGGGTTTCGCCATGCTCGAAGCCGGTCTGGTCCGGGCCAAGAACACCGCTGAGATCCTCACCAAGAACATCGTGCTCTACGCGCTGGCGTCGATCATGTATCTGCTGGTCGGCTACTACATCATGTACTCCAGCCCGGAAGGCGGCATCTTGCCGAGCCTGGGCTTCCTGATCGGTGACGAGCATGCGGTCGATGTGGTCGCCGCCGGTGGTGAGGATGCGCCTTACTACTCGGCCCGCGCGGACTTCTTCTTCCAGATCGTCTTCGCCGCGACCTGCATGTCGGTGGTCTCCGGTGCGGTGGCCGAGCGCATGAAGCTGTGGGCGTTCATCGCCTTCGCGGTGGTGATGACCGGCTTCATCTATCCGGTTCAGGGCTTCTGGAAGTGGGGCGGTGGTTTCCTGGATGCCGCCGGCTTCCTCGACTTCGCCGGCTCCGGCATCGTGCACATGGCCGGTGCGGCCGCGGCGCTGGCCGGTGTCCTGCTGCTTGGTCCACGCAAGGGCAAGTACGGCCCGAACGGCCAGATCAACGCCATTCCCGGTGCCAACCTGCCGCTGGCGACTCTCGGTGCCTTCATCCTGTGGATGGGCTGGTTCGGCTTCAACGGTGGCTCGCAGCTGAAAATGAGCACCATCGAGGACGCCAACGCGGTTGCCCAGGTCTTCGTCAACACCAACCTCGCCGCGGCCGGTGGCCTGATTGCGGCGCTGATCACTGCGCGCCTGCTGTTCGGCAAGTCCGACCTGACCATGGTGCTCAACGGCGCGCTGGCCGGTCTGGTGGCGATCACCGCCGAGCCGCTGACCCCGAGCGCGCTGCAGGCGACGCTGATCGGTGGCGTGGGCGGCGTGCTGGTGGTGTTCAGCATTCTCGCGCTGGACAAGCTCAAGCTCGATGACCCGGTCGGTGCCATCTCGGTACACGGTGTCGTCGGCATGTGGGGCCTGCTGGCCGTGCCGCTGACCAATGCCGATGCCTCGTTCGGTGCCCAGTTGCTGGGGCTGGTCTCGATCTTCCTCTGGGTGTTCATCGCCAGCCTGATCGTCTGGGGCATCATCAAGGCGGTGATGGGCCTGCGCGTCAGCGAGGAAGAAGAGTATGAGGGCGTGGACGTGGTCGAATGCGGTCTGGAAGCCTATCCGGAGTTCACACGTCAGTAACGACTCAAAGGGTCATGACAAGGGCGCCTTTTGGCGCCCTTTGTTTTTTTCGGCGCCACGCTAGAATGCGCGCGACCCGTCGTTGAACATGAGCCTTCGAACATGTGGCAACAGACCCTGATCACCCTGCGCGCCCGGCCGCGCGGCTTTCATCTGATCACCGACGAGGTGCTCGGCGCGCTGCCGGAACTGCGTCGATGCCAGGTCGGTCTGTTACACCTGTGGCTGCGGCATACCTCGGCCTCGCTGACGATCAACGAGAATGCCGATGCGGCGGTACGGCGCGACTTCGAACGCTTCTTCAATTGTCTGGTGCCCCAGGGCGAAGAGGGTTACGAGCATGACTACGAAGGGCCGGACGATCTGCCGGCGCACTTCAAGGCCAGCTTGCTCGGTTGCCAACTGAGCCTGCCGGTGAGCATGGGGCGCCTGGCGCTGGGGACCTGGCAGGGCATCTATCTCGGGGAACACCGCGACCAGGGTGGCGCGCGGCAGATAGTCGCAACGCTGCACGGGACGGCAAGTTGAATTTTTTTTTGGCGGTGTCGGTCATTCCGCATCGCTGGGCTATAACTTACTCCGCTTTGGCAAAGCCATGAGGTAGAACATGAGCGACGAAGAACTAGAACAAGACGATCTGGACGTGAGCGACGAGGAGGAAGGCGAGGAGCTGAACGCTGCCGATGACGGCGACGACAGCCTCGACGAGGAGGGCACCGACAGCGAGCGGGCCACGCCGACCAAGAAGGCCAAGGCCAAGTCCGCCGAGCCGGACGAGCTGCCGAGCCTGGAAGCCAAGCAGAAGGAGCGCGAAGCGCTGGCGCGGGCCATGGAAGAGTTCCTGGCACGTGGCGGCCGCGTTCAGGAGGTCGAACCCAATGTGGTCGCCGACCCGCCGAAGAAGCCGGATAGCAAGTACGGCAGCCGTCCTATCTGAGCTGCACGGATCACGAAGAAGCCCGCTATTGAGCGGGCTTCTTCGTTTCAGCGGCGCGCTGGCGGTGGCTCAGTTGTCGCGCCAGGCGAGCAGCAGCTTGGGCAGGTCGGCCAGGCGCTGGATCTCGGCGTCGGGCTGGTAGTCGTGCGCCCAGGCGATCCGCTTCGGGTTGAACCACACCGCGCGTAGCCCAGCCTGCTGTGCGCCGGCGATGTCGTCCAGGGCATGGTCGCCGATGTGCACCGCCTGTTCCGGGCGCGCATCACCCAGGCGCAGGGCCTGCTGGAATGGATGCGGATCCGGTTTGCCGACGCCCAGATCCTCAGCGCACAGGGTGAACTGGAAGTAGTCCGCCAGGCCCAGGCGGCGCACATCCGCATTGCCGTTGGTGATCACGCCGAGGGTGTAGTGATTGGCCAGGAACTCCAGTGTGGGTTGCACGTCGGGGAAGATCTGCACCTCGTGACGAGCATCGAGGAACACCTGGAACGCCTGCTCGGCCAGGCCGTTCGCCTCGTCGGCAGGGTAGCCGGCATCCTGCAGGGCATGTTGCAGAATGCGCCGGCGCAGCTCGCTGATGCGGTGGCGCAGCGCCGGCTCCTGCTCCACCAGCATGCGGCGTATTGCACCCAGCGCCTCGATGGGAAAATCGCCGAGCCGCGGTGCATAGGCGGCGAGCCAGTCGCGCAGTGCGGTTTCCGCGCTCTGGATGGCTGGCGTGGTTTCCCAGAAGGTGTCGTCGAGGTCGAAGGTGATCAGGCGGATGCTCATGTGTCGGTGTCCTGCTTGCGCTTGGCGCGCGGATGCGCATGGTCGTAGACCTTGGCCAGGTGCTGGAAATCCAGGTGGGTGTAGATCTGCGTCGTGCCGATGTCGGCATGGCCGAGCAGCTCCTGCACCGAGCGCAGGTCCTGCGAGGATTCCAGCAGATGGCTGGCGAAACTGTGGCGCAGCATGTGCGGGTGCAGATGCTGACCGAGTTCGCGCACACCGGCCTGGCGCACCCGCAGCTGCACGGCACGGGCGCCGAGGCGACGCCCTTGCTGGCCGATGAACACCGCACCGTCGGCGGGCCCGGCCAGCGTTCGCAACGGTAACCAGGCCTGCAGCGCCTCATGCGCCTTGCTGCCGACCGGCAGTTCGCGCACCTTGTTGCCCTTGCCCAGTACCCGCACCAGACCGGCGGCGAGGTCGAGCTGATCGAGGTTCAGACCGACCAGTTCGGACAGGCGCAGACCGGAGGAATAAAACAGTTCGAGCATCGCCTGATCGCGACGGGCGATGAAATCGTCCTCGACACCGCCATCGAGCAGCTGCATGGCGCGATCGGTATCCAGCAGGCGCGGCAATCGGCGCTCGCCCTTGGGGGCGGACAGGCCGGTGGCCGGGTCGTGCTCGCAGAGCCCTTCCTGGTTGAGGTAGCGATACAGCCCGCGCACTGATGACAAGAGGCGTGCCAGGCTGCGGCTGGACTGTCCCTGGCGATGCTGTTCGGCGATCAGGTGGCGCAGATGGCGGCCCTGCAGGTCGCGCCAGCCGGCGATGCGCTCGCGCTCGCAGTAGGTGAGAACCTTGTCCAGATCGCGACGATAGGCATCCAGCGAATGGCCGGACAGCTGCCGCGCGCTGCGCAGGTATTCGAAGTAGGCGTCGAGTTCGTTCTGCACCGGGCTCCCTCGCTCGCGAAAAGAACGGCCGCGCCAGCCGACGCCGGCGGCTGCGCTCAGCGTACCGAGCGCAGCGGGGTGCCGAAGCGCGGCAAGACGCGCGCGAGCACTTCGGCGATATAACCGAGGAACAGGGTGCCCAGCGAGCTCTTGTAGTGCTGCGGGTCGCGGCTGCCGATGGCGAGAACCCCCAGCTGGTCGTCGAGGCTGACCACTGCGGCGGAGCCGACGCTGGGGCCATCCTCGCCGAACAGAAAGCTGAGCTCGTGGGGACGCAGCACGCCGCAGATGGTCTTGCCACCCTCGAGCAGGCCACCGATGTTCTGCTTGGCCTCGGCGGTGCTGACGCAGCGGCCGACCGGCAATGTCGCCTCGCTGAACAGGATGAGGCTGACGTAGGGTACCTGGAACTCGTGGCGCAGGCTGTCTTCCACTGCGCTGACCACTTCTTCCAGGCTGCCGGCGTCGAGCAGGTCGAGCACCAGGCGGCGGGTCTTGTCGAACAGGCGGTCGTTGTCGCGCGCGACGTCCATCAACTGCGACAGCCGATGGCGCATCTCGATGTTGCGCTCGCGCAGCAGCTTGACCTGACGCTCCACCAGCGACACCGCGGTGCCCGGTTGATGGGGAATGCGCAGCTCGGGGATCAGCTCGTCGTGATCGACGAAGAATTCCGGATGGGCGCGCAGGTAAGCGGCGACGGCTTCGGCGTCGGGTAGCGGAGTGCTGCCCTGAGTCTGGTCGGTCATAGGCGAACCTGTCCTTCAAATACACGAACGGCGGGGCCGGTCATCATAACCGGCTGCCCCGGACCTGCCCATTCGATGGACAGACGGCCACCCGGCAGCTCGATCTGCACCGGCGAGTCCATCCAGCCCTGGCGAATCGCCGCGACCGCAGCCGCGCAGGCACCGGTGCCGCAGGCCTGGGTCTCCCCGGCGCCGCGTTCCCAGACGCGCAGCCGCGCATGGCGGCGGTCGACCACCTGCAGGAAGCCGACGTTGACCCGCTGCGGAAAGCGCGGGTGATGCTCGATCTTCGGCCCCAGCTCATGCACCGGCGCCTGCTCGACGCTGTCGACGCGCAGCACCGCATGGGGGTTGCCCATGGATACGGCGGCCAGCTCTACGCGCTGGCCATCGACGTCGAGCGGATAGCTCAGGGCTTCCTGCTCGGCCTGGAACGGAATTTCGGCCGGCACCAGTCGCGGCGGGCCCATGTCCACGCGGATCTGCCCATCGGGGCGGATATCCAGCTCGATGATGCCGCCCTTGGTTTCGACCTTGATCTTGCGCTTGACGGTCAGGCGCTTGTCGACCACGAAGCGGGCGAAGCAGCGCGCGCCGTTGCCGCACTGCTCCACTTCCGAACCATCGGAATTGAATATGCGGTAGCGGAAATCCACGTCCGGATTCTGCGGCGGCTCGACGATCAGCAGCTGATCGAAGCCGACACCGGTGTGGCGGTCGCCCCACTGCTTGGCGTGCTTGGGCTGGATGTGCGCGTGCTGGCTGACCAGGTCGATGACCATGAAATCGTTGCCCAGACCGTGCATCTTGGTAAAGCGCAGAAGCATGATCTTGGCCTCAAGTGGGCAGCAGGCTTTCGCCGGCGTACAGCTCCTGAACGCTCTCGCGACGGCGCACTTCGAAGGCCTGGTCACCATCCACCAGCACCTCGGCGGCGCGGCCGCGGGTGTTGTAGTTGGAGCTCATGACGAAGCCGTAGGCGCCGGCCGAACACACCGCCAGCAGATCGCCTTCGACCAGCGCCAGCTCGCGATCCTTGGCGAGAAAGTCGCCGGTCTCGCAGATCGGCCCGACGATGTCGTAGCGACGGGTATCGCCTTCGTGCGGCTGCACCGCGACCACGTTCATCCAGGCCTGGTACAGCGCCGGGCGGATCAGGTCGTTCATCGCCGCATCGACGATGGCAAAGTCCTTGTGCGCGGTGTGCTTGAGATATTCCACGCGGGTCAGCAGCACGCCGGCATTGGCGACGATGGAGCGGCCCGGCTCGAACACCAGTGCCAGCCCGCGGCCTTCGATGCGCTGGCGCACGGCCTGGATGTAGTCGCCGGCCAGCGGCGGCTGCTCGTCGCGATAACGCACGCCGAGCCCACCACCGAGGTCGAGGTGACGGATCTGGATGCCGCGGGTGGCGAGCCGATCGACCAGCGCCAGCAGGCGGTCGAGGGCATCGAGGAAGGGCGGCAGGCTGGTCAGCTGCGAACCGATGTGGCAGTCGACGCCGACCACGTCCAGGTTCGCTAGCTCGGCGGCACGGGCGTAGACCGCCTCGGCGTTGTCGATATCGATGCCGAACTTGTTCTCTTTCAGACCGGTGGAAATATATGGATGGGTACCGGCATCCACGTCCGGATTGACCCGCAGCGACACCGGCGCCTTCATGCCCAGCTCGGCGGCAACCTGCTGCAGGCGCTCCAGCTCGTCGGTGGATTCGACGTTGAAGCAGTGCACGCCAACTTCCAGCGCGCGGCGCATGTCGTCGCGGGTCTTGCCGACGCCGGAGAAGACGATACGGTCCGGCTGTCCGCCGGCGGCCAGCACACGCTCCAGCTCACCGCGCGAGACGATGTCGAAGCCCGCGCCGAGACGCGCCAGGACGTTCAGCACGCCCAGGTTGGAGTTGGCTTTGACGGCAAAGCAGACCAGGTGCGGCATGCCATCCAGCGCATCGGCATAGGCCCGGTACTGGGCTTCGATGTGCGCGCGGGAATAGACGTAGGTCGGGGTGCCGAAGCGTTGCGCGAGTGCGGGCAGTGCCACGCCTTCCGCGAAGAGTTGACCGTCGCGGTACGAGAAGGCCTTCATGAACAGCCTCCTTTAGAGTTCGAAACGGTCTTTGGAACGTTCTTTGACGGTCTGCTCGTCATCCGGCAGGTACAGCGGACCTTTCTGGCCACAACCGCTGAGCGCGGCGGCGAAGACGGCAAGGGCGATGAAGGGAAGCAGAAGGCGCTTCATGGGGGCTGGAATCCTTGAAAAATCTAATCGCCGGAGTATACCCAGCACCCGGCAGATTGCCTATGCGAGCAGCACGTCACACGGCGGCGTTGCTGGCCGCCGGCTCGCTTGATCCGGGCGGGGCCTGCTAAGCTCGCCGCCGTTGAGCGCGGCCTCGTCGCGCGCAGAACAATTCGAGGATGTCTTGCATGAGCCTGAGTGAAGCCCGTTATCACGATCTGGTCGATGCCGTACAGGAGAGCGTCGAGGACGTATTCGATGACACCAACCTGGATGTCGACCTGGAAAACTCCGGTGGCGTGCTGACCGTTCGCTTCGACAATGGCAGCCAGCTGATCCTCAGTCGTCAGCCTGCGCTGCGCCAGCTGTGGGTGGCGGCGCGCTCCGGTGGCTTTCATTTCGACTATGACGAGGGCAGCCAGTTGTGGTTGTGCGATGCCAGTGGCGAACGGCTCGGTGAGTTGCTTTCGCGGGTGACGCTGGAGCAGGGCGGCGAGTCGCTGGAGTTCGAGGATTTGTGACGCCAGCGCCGCGCAGGCCCCGTATTCCGGGGGGCTGTCGGCAGGGGCCTTGCTTATTCGGGCTGCTGTGATAGTGTCTCTCGCAGGTCAACAAAACCCCGCCTTCGGGCGGGGTTTTGCTTTTTTCGTGTTTTATTTTTCGCAGGAGCTTGCCAGAACCCATGACCAGTGCACCGCCGATCATCCTTACCAAACTCGATCTGCAGCGCCTCGAGCGGCTGCTCGACAGTCTGGACGACTACGGTCCGGCCGCCGAAGCGCTCGAGCAGGAACTGTCGCGGGCGCAGATCGTGGAACGCAGCGAGATGCCTGCCGGTGTCGTGACCATGAACTCGCGTGTGCATTGCCGCGACGAAGGCAGTGGCAAGGACTACCACCTGACGCTGGTCTACCCACACGATGCCGGCAAGGAAGGCACCGTATCGGTGCTCGCCCCGGTCGGCACTGCGCTGCTGGGCATGAGCGTCGGCCAGCACATCGACTGGCCGGCCCCCGGCGGCAAGATGATCAAGCTCACCCTGCTGGCCATCGAGTATCAGCCCGAAGCGGCCGGCGATCCGTTCTGACGGGCAGCGCTTGCGAAATGATCAGCCCGGCCGCCGCTGCGCCCGGGCTGGTAACAGCTTCCGGCAGCTCTGCCTCTCTTGAAGCAACAACCGTTCGATAGCACTGCACCCTGCTGCTGGTTCGTCGGGCCAGAACCTCGCGCCGCGACGTTCGCTGAGGCCCCCGCCAGTTTCCCTCTATTGTTCCAACACCGCGTTCAGTGCCGCCTCCAGCCGCGACTTGTAACGCAGGTATTGCACCGTCTGGCTACGGCCGCTTCCGTGCAAACCGGAGAGGTCAAGATCGGTGATGTAACAGGGGTAGCGTTCGCCCGCGCGGCGGTGCGCGAGGATCGTGCGCGCCACGGCGGCGAACAGGTCTGTACCGTACTCCAGGCCGGAAAACTCCTGCTGGTTGCAGTACAGCGTGACCTGGGAGCGGCCGTTCTCGCTCGCATCGACGATGGCTTGCACGTCATAGAACGGATCGTTGATCTCGCCTTGCGGCAGCGGCCGGCGTTCCAGCTGCGCAGGTTGCGTGATGCTGGCGGGGCGGATGCGGTAGATCAGGATTGCCGGATCGGTGGTCTCCGCCATGGTGGCGGTCTGCTGCGCCCTGCGCCGATAGAGCATCGATTCGAGAAAGCGCAGCAATGGCTTGAGCAGCGAACGCTCGTCGCGATAAGGCAACGTCTGCTGCCAGAGCGCGTTGCATTCGTCGAGTACGCTCAGCTCCGCCGTTTCGCCCAGGCTACGGTAGAACACCTGCAGGCAGCCCGGGCGGCCTTGGGCCAGCATCAGCGCCAGTTCCTCACCCTCCAGCGCCTTGCGATCGAGCTGCAGCGGGCTGTAGGCGTGGTGCGCCTCGGCGAGATGTTCAACCAGCGCGTCGCGGTCGTTCAGGCTGCTCACGCGCAGGCTGTCGTGGTCACGCTGCAGCACGTGGAAGTGCTGACGGACCTGCAGCAGGTAGCGGGCAGCCGGGGCGGCGGCGAGGCTGGCGCACGCATCGTGGAATATTTCTTCGACGCGCCGGCCGATGGCCTGGCCGCGGTTGCGAGCGAAGCAGAATACCTGCAGTTGCGGCTCCGCCTCGCGTGTCGTCTGCTCGACATAGTCGCGCAGGCATTGTGGCAGGGCTGTCGGTCCCTCGTAGCGGGTCACCATTAGCTCGTTCCAGCTGTTGAGGGTGATCTGATCGATGCTCAGCACGAGGTTTTCCGGTGCTGCATTCTGGATGGCCTGTTCGGCGATCGTCGGCTGCTCCGGTGCAAGCTGCATCGGATCCAGCCCAACATTGACCAGCAGCAGTACGCGGCTGGGGCGGCAGGCGGCGAGCAGCGCTTCCTCGCTGACCGGCTGCAGGGGCAGGGGCAGTACGCGGCGCAGGTCGCTGAACAGCGCGAACAGCTCTGCCTCGCTCAGGCCGCTGTCGCCGGGAAACAGCGACAGGTGGGTACTGGCATCGACGACACCGTTGCGATGGCACCAGGCGAGCAGCGCGATGAGTTCGCGCGCGCGCTTGAGCGGGGCGTAATTGGACAGCTCCGGTGCCGTGAGCTGCCCCTGGTAGAGCGACCAATGGGCATCGCCTGCGGCATCGTAGCCGTGGACGAGCGTCAGGCTGTCTTCGCTCATGTCGGGCGATATGCCGAGGTTGATCACCTCCACCTTGCCGGCCTTGCGCTCGATGGCGGCGTACAGGCGGCGCCCCAGTACGCCGAGGTCGCGGCTGGTGAGCGCGCTGGTCGCCTGCAGGCGACGGGTGAACTCACTGAGAAAGCGGTAGCCATAGGTCAGCTCGTTGACCAGCGCACGGCGCTCCTGGCTGACCTGCCGGACCTTCCAGCGGCTGCGGTTGTCGAGCAGGGAGAACTGTTTTTCGTCCCAACGCCAGTCACGGGTAAAACGCTCCAGCAGGATGCGCTGCCAGCTCTTGCTACGGTTGACCGGTGGCCGGCTCAGTGGTCGGTTGATCTTCAGATACAGGCAACGTCGGGCCAGCTCCAGGCGCTCACGGTCGCCGCGCTCACTGAGGTAGCGTTCGATGGCCTGGTAGGCAGCGATGTAGGGGTCGAGTTCCTCCAGCGCGTCGAGGCGACCCTGATAGATGGCTTGCTTGAAATCCAGCGCCAGGCAGCGCAATTGTGGGTACTGGCTGGCATAGACCTCGACCAGCAGCAGCTTGAACAGCGACTTGTAGGGCGCGTCGATGGCCTTGTACAGCTGCCAGAGGCCGGCGCCGACGAACTCCCCTGGCGGCACCTGGCCAAGGTGGCCGAGATCAAGCACTTCGTCGGCGCGCACGAAGCGCTTGGCCAGCAGCGTCGCGACGTATTCGGCGTAGCGATGCTCTTCGTAATCCGGCACCAGCCACCAGAGCGGTGTGCAACCACCGAGCCAGAGCGCGGTGCGGTAGAACTCGTCGAGCAACAGGTAATGCTGGGTGGTGCCGCAGTCATCCGAAGTCAGCTTGGCTTCGCGCTGGCCCTGGGTGAAGCGCTGCGGGTCGACCAGAAAGAAGTGCGCCTCGCTGCCCTGGCTCGCGGCCCAGCTGCGTAACAGCTCGCATTTGCGATGCAGTTCCTCGATCTGCTGCGTCGTCAGCTCCGGATCGTGGCAGACCCAAACGTCCAGATCGCTGTGCTCATCCTGCGCGACGGTGCCCAGGCTACCCATCAGGAACAGGCCAAGGATGGGTTGGAGTGTCTTGCCGCGCAGCGGTTTGTAGGCGAACGAGCGGCTCAGGCGCTGGGCTTCGGCCAGTTGCTCGGCATCCGGCTCGAAATGGGCCAGCCCGGCGGGAGTGCTTGCCGAGACGTAGCCGGGCAGTATCGGATGGTTGACGTGAAACAACAGCGGCAGCAGCTTGAGTACCTGCTGCTGTCGGGTCGACATGGCCTGGGCGGCGCGCTCCAGACGTGCGCTGTTGATGGCCAGAAAGCGCGCCCGCAGCGTGGCCAGCACCTTGCGGTCGATGCCGTCTTCGAGAATCGGGTGGATGTGCTGGGTGCGGGTCATGGTGGTTCGTGCAGGCGAGGCTAACCCCTGTTCATCGGCCACTTGGCGTGCGGCTTGAGGCGGGGCGCAAGTTTGCCAGCTGTGAGCGACCAACGGCCAGGGCCGGCATCATCCGTAACCCTGGACTGGCGAAGCGGAACGGCAATGTGGTGTCAGGCCGTGGCGGTTTCCGAGAGGATGGTAAGCAGGGTCTGCGCCTGTTCAGCGGCGTCGCGGCCAAGGCTGGTGAGGTAGCCGCCATCGTTCTGGGTGATCAGTCCCTTGGCGTGGAGGCGGCCGAACGCGGCGATGGTGGACGGGCTGGCATCGTGATGCACTTTCAGCCCTTCCTGCAGGTTTTCCAGATTGAACTGGCAAAGCACTTCCAGTTCGGCGACCAACTCAGGGGTGTACGACATGCTCGCTCCTCGGGTGGTGGGCTCATGCCCTGTCCGCTGAGTGTAGATGCTGGCGGCGACCCTGCCTTGATCCAGGTCCTATTCGGATGCCTGCGGCAGTTCCGGCAGCTTGCGCAGCATGGCCTCGTAGGCGGCACCGTCGAAAGGGCGGTCTTCGCTGAGCATCGCGCGGATCTCGTGGGCGAGGACCAGCGCCATCATCTGCAGGCATTCGTCGCGCTCGTAGCCGACCAGCGTCAGCTTGTTCAGCGTGGCCTGGGTGGCCGCGGGCTCACCGGCTTCAAGCTGGTTCTCGATCGCCTGGATCAGGGTCTCTTCGGCGAACGCTTCATCTTCATCGTTGCTGGGTGTGTCTTGCGCCATGGCAGGTATCTCGTCGAGCGGGGCCGGATTTTCTGCGTCCAGCTGGCATATCGTGCAGCTACCGTCATCCGGGCGGTTGGTTTCGACGTAGCGTACCCGGCGCTGAGCGGCCTGGCGATCGGCATCGACGCGATAGCGGGGGCGGTCTGGATCGGACATGGGTTTCTCCATAGGGATGCATCCAGCTAAGCACCGGCTGCCCCGTGAAGCAATGCCGCGGCGCGTCAGTCCATCAGGCTGAGGGCCAGGCAGAGCAGGCCGAATGCGCTCCAGACCAGCGAGAAGATGATCGGTGTGCGCAGCGAGAACAGCAGGGTGCGCTTGTAGCGAGGCCCGCCGACCGGGCTGCTGCCTTCGCCGAACAGGGCCGATTCGTTGTTCGGCAGCATGCCGACGCGGCCTTCGAGCTGCAGCAGCTCGGACTGTTTCTGATGCCAGCGTTCGATGACGTCGAAGTTGGACTTGATGCCGGGCATCGCGTGCAGCGACGTGACCAGGCCGAGCACCGAGAGAATCGCCGGCACCACCAGACGGAACAGTTCACCCCACTCCGGGTTGCTGTTGGCCATCGATGAGGCGAAGGCAATCATCAGGAACGACTGCGACGACAGGTAGGCGCTGGTGCGTTCGGCCAACAGCGAGGATTCGAAATGGATTTCGGAGCGGTAGAACATCAGGCGCTCCTTGGGCGAGTCGAAGAGCTCGGCGCCCTGGGTGTTCTGGTTCAGCAGCAGGGTGCGCAGGTCGGTCATGCAGGCCTCGGCGAATGCGGCGGCGGACCAGGGGGCAGTCGCCGTCGGTTGCATGTAGGTCAAGCGTAACGCGCGAGAGTTCCGGCCGATGACTCAGCGGCCAGCTTTACCGCGATGGCTGTCCGCGTGTGCCTCGCGACAACGCCAGAGCAGCAAGACCAGCGCCAGAAAGGCCAGCGACCAGCAGCCGGCGGCGAGCAGTAGCCAGCCTTGCTGAGGCTGATTCAATAGGGCGGGCAGCACCCGTGCCAGCGCCGCCAGGCTGATCAGCAGCGCCACCGGCTGTATCCAGGGCTGGGCCGCGGGATCGCGGAACCGGTAGAGCAGCCGGGTACGGGCCATGACCGCGAAGGTCAGGCTGCCCAGCGCGCCGACGGTCAAGGTGTGCAGCGTTGCGTTCAATGGCAGCGCCGGCAGCAACGTCCCCAGGCCAAGCAATAGCAGGCCAATGGCGAGCCAGGCATAGCCGAGCAGCAGGGTCAGCAGCTCCGGCCGCGCACAGCGCCAGGGTTGCCAGCGCAGCAGGCGGATGGCCGTGAGTAGGGCGGCGGCGACCAGTACGGCACCGGTCACTTGCCGGGTAAGCGGCCAGGGCAGGAGGTTCAACAGCAGGGCGAGGCCGAGCAGGATCAGCACGGCGCCTTCGATATGTGGCTGCACTCGCGCATCCAGTCGCCATCCCCGGCTCTGCGCGTAACCGGCGATGGCTGGCGCGATGATCCGTCCGCCCATGAAGAACATCAGGATGGCGACCAGTAGCAGCGCCTCCTCCAGCATGAGCCGCTCGAAGCCAGCTGCAAAGCCGCCGCTGGCGATGGCGCTGAGCAGGCCAAGTACGGCAACCACCGGGGCAACCGTCTGGTTGCGCCATTTTTTCGCGGCGCCGAGAAAGCGCGGCAACACCTTCCAGGCAAATCCGGCAGCAAAGGCGCCGGCGCTGGCCAGTGCCAGCCAGGAACCTGGCCAAAGCAGGAAACCGAGGCGCGCCAATGCCCAGCAGCCGAGTAGCGCAAGGGTAAAGCGCAGTGGCTGCGGGCCGAGCAGGTAGCCGGCGATCACCGCGAGTGCAAAGCCGAAGAGCATCTCGTGGGCGTGACCGGCGGATGTGGCGAGCCCGGGCGGCGCGGGAAGCAGACCAAGTAGCGCCAGTACCGAATACGGCAGGATCAGCGCCGCGTAGAGCGCGGCAGCCGGGAAGAACCAGGCGTTGGCAAACGGCAGACGCGCCTTGCGCGGCGGCAGCTCAGCGGCTGACGCAGGCGAGCTCGAACGATCGCTCAACCCGCCGCGAACTCTGACAGTGCATCGCCGGTCAGGCGGTAGCCGATCCACTCGTTCTGCGGCCTGGCACCGATGGATTCGTAGAAGTCGATGGCTGGCTGATTCCAGTCCAGCACCGACCACTCGAAGCGCCCGCAGCCGCGCGCTACCGCCAGTTTGGCCAGATAACGCAGCAGTGCCTTGCCGGCGCCGACGCCGCGCTGCTGCGGGGTGACGTACAGGTCTTCCAGATACAGGCCGTGCTTGCCCAGCCAGGTCGAGTAGTTGAAGAAGTACACCGCGTAGCCGATCGGCTCGCCGTCCAGCTCGCAGATCAAACCATGGGCGCTGCTGCCGTCGGCGAACAGGCTGTTCTCGATGCCGGAGACGTCGGTCTTGACCTCGTGCTCGGCCTTTTCATAGATGGCCAGATCGGTGATGAAGCGCAGGATCAGTGCGGCGTCTTCGCGAACCGCGGGGCGAATGTCGAGGGGCATCTCAATCTTCCTGAGCGGGAGAGGGGTGAGCGCATTGTTGCGCCAGTTGGCGGGCTTGTGAGGATGGTCATCACCTGCCGCTTGAACCGCACATTGGCCCGGCGGCGGCCACCGAGCTGCAGCGCCAGACGGCGCGACAACCCGGCTCTGCTGCAAGCTGAACAGCCGACCGCAAGCGGTCGGCCGACTCCGGTCAGCGGGACGCGAGCAGCGCCTGGCCGCGCTTGACCGCGGCGCGCACCTGATTAGGCGCCGTACCGCCGATATGGTCACGGGCGTTGACCGAGCCTTCCAGGGTCAGCACGGCGAACACGTCATCGGTGATCTGGTCGCTGAACTGGCGCAGCTCGTCGAGGCTCATCTCGGCCAGGTCCTTGCCGGTCTGCACGCCGTACTTCACCGCGTGGCCGACGATCTCGTGGCAGTCGCGGAACGGCAGCCCCTTGCGCACCAGGTAGTCGGCCAGGTCGGTGGCGGTGGAGAAACCGCGCAGCGCCGCCTCGCGCATGATCTCGCGCTTGGGCTTGATCGCCGGGACCATGTCGGCAAAGGCCCGCAGCGAGTCGCGCAGGGTGTCGGCGGCGTCGAACAGCGGCTCCTTGTCTTCCTGGTTGTCCTTGTTGTAGGCCAGCGGCTGGCCCTTCATCAGCACCAGCAGGCCGGCCAGCGCGCCAAATACGCGGCCGGTCTTGCCGCGCACCAGCTCGGGCACGTCCGGGTTCTTCTTCTGCGGCATGATCGAGGAGCCGGTGCAGAAGCGGTCGGGCAGGTCGATGAACTGGAACTGCGCGCTGGTCCAGAGCACCAGCTCTTCGGAGAAGCGCGACAGGTGCATCATCGCCAGCGAGGCGGCGGCACAGAATTCGATGGCGAAATCGCGATCGGACACGCCATCCAGCGAGTTGCCGGAAATCGCTTCGAAACCCAGCAGCTCGCAGGTGATCTCCCGCTGGATCGGGTAGGTGGTGCCGGCCAGTGCAGCCGAACCCAGCGGCATGCGGTTGGTGCGCTTGCGGCAGTCGACCAGACGCTCGTAGTCGCGGCTGAGCATCTCGAACCAGGCCAGCAGATGATGGCCGAAGGTCACCGGCTGGGCGGTCTGCAGGTGGGTGAAACCGGGCATGATGGTGTCGGCTTCGGCTTCGGCGAGACCCAGCAGACCCTGCTGCAGGCGGGTGATTTCGCCGAGGATCAGGTCGATTTCGTCACGCAGCCACAGGCGGATGTCGGTGGCGACCTGGTCGTTGCGGCTGCGGCCGGTGTGCAGCTTCTTGCCGGTGACGCCGATGCGGTCGGTCAGACGCGCCTCGATGTTCATGTGCACGTCTTCCAGGTCGACGCGCCAGTCGAAGGTGCCGGCCTCGATCTCGCTCTGGATGTCCTTGAGGTTGGTGATGATCTGCTCGCGCTCATCGGCGCTCAGCACGCCGGCCTTTTCCAGCATGGTGGCGTGAGCGATCGAGCCCATGATGTCGTGGCGGTAGAGGCGCTTGTCGAACTCGACGGAGGCGGTGAATCGGGCGACGAAGGCGTCGACGGGCTCGCTGAAACGGCCGCCCCAGGACTGGTTGGTCTTGTCGGTGCTCATGTATGCGCTCGCTGAAATCCGAAGGCTGAGGAAAGGCGGCGATGATAGCAGGGATGGCGCTGCGGGCGGGCACACCGGGCGCAGCCGGGCGAAGGGTGAGCTGGCTGGCAAATCCGCACGATTTCGCCTTCGCCGACGGGTGCTTGGCTTGCCGTCACCGAGGCGTGCAAGGAAACTCCCGGCAGGTCGATCCACAGGCTGATCCGCGTGAAAACCACCGCCGTATCCGATGATTTCTTCGTTCCCGAGCTGTGCCAGCCCGAGGCCTTGCTCGGCCTTGTCCTGCTCGCCGAGCTGCTGGTGTTCGTGCTGGTGCTGGCCGAACCCATGCAGCCGGGCTTCGACTGGATGCGCCTGGCGCTGACCTCGTTGTTCGTGCAGTGGATCGTGCTGCTGTCGGCCGGCACCATGTGTCTGCTGCGTCCACTGTTGGCGCGGCTCCGCGCGGCGTTGGCCGGGCTGGCGTGCTGCGCGCTGGTGGTCGGGCTGACGCTGGCCTGCACCGCCGTGGCGGACATCTACCAGCTCGGGGGCCCGCTTTCGCGCGACGGCGAGGTCAATCTCTACCTGCGGCACGCGCTGATCAGCCTGATCATGTCGGGTCTGCTGCTACGCTATTTCTATCTGCAGAGCCAGTGGCGGCGCCAGGAGCAGGCCGAGCTGCGGGCGCGGATCGAATCGCTGCAGGCGCGCATTCGTCCGCACTTCCTGTTCAACAGCCTCAACAGCATTGCCGCGCTGGTGGCCAGCGATCCGGCCAAGGCCGAGCAGG
The DNA here is from genome assembly GCF_024448335.1 of Stutzerimonas frequens. Taxonomy (GTDB): domain Bacteria; phylum Pseudomonadota; class Gammaproteobacteria; order Pseudomonadales; family Pseudomonadaceae; genus Stutzerimonas; species Stutzerimonas frequens. The sequence goes on along the minus strand of NZ_JAMOHM010000001.1, from coordinate 130,246 downwards.
CGGTGCTGGACCTGTCCGACCTGTTCCGTGCGAGCCTGGCGCGGCCGGGCACGCTGGTGGCCTGGCGTGACGAACTGGAGCTGTCGCGCCGCTACCTGTCGATCGAACAGTACCGCTTGGGCGACCGGCTGCAGATGGACTGGCGGGTCGACAGCGTGCCGGACGACCTGCCGATTCCGCAGCTGACGCTGCAGCCGCTGCTGGAGAATGCGCTGGTCTATGGCATTCAGCCACGTATCGACGGCGGTCTGGTCAGCGTAGCCGCTGAATATGTCGATGGTGTGTTTCAGTTGGTGGTCAGCAACCCGTTCGACGAAACCGCTCAAGCGCAGGCTTCACGGGGTACGCGGCAGGGTTTGCAGAACATCGACGCACGATTAGCGGCACTTTTCGGTCCGCTAGCGAGTCTCAGCGTGGAGCGCCGTGAAGGCCGCCATTACACATGTCTACGCTATCCATGTGCGAGACAAACGCAGGAAGCCAGATCTATATGAATGTCCTGATTGTCGATGACGAACCTCTAGCCCGCGAGCGCCTCAGCCGACTGGTAGGTGACCTCGACGGCTATCGTGTCCTCGAGCCTGCTGCCAGCAATGGCGAAGAAGCATTGACGCTGATCGAGGAACTGCGCCCTGATATCGTGCTGCTGGATATCCGCATGCCCGGGCTCGATGGTCTGCAGGTTGCAGCCAAGCTTTGCGAGACGGATGCGCCGCCAGCGGTGATTTTCTGTACTGCCCATGATGAATTCGCCCTGGATGCCTTCCAAGTCAGCGCGGTTGGCTATCTGGTCAAGCCGGTGCGCCCGGAGCACCTGTCCGAGGCGCTGAAGAAGGCCGAACGGCCCAATCGCGTTCAGCTCGCTGCCTTGACCCGTCCGGCTGCGGTGTCCGGTGCCGGACCGCGCAGCCACATCAGCGCGCGAACCCGCAAGGGCATCGAGCTGATTCCGCTGGATCAGGTGATCTACTTCATCGCCGACCACAAGTACGTCACCCTGCGCCACGTTGGTGGCGAGGTGCTGCTGGACGAGCCGTTGAAATCGCTGGAGGACGAGTTCGGCGAGCGCTTCGTGCGCATCCATCGCAACGCGCTGGTGTTCCGCGATCGGATCGAGCGTCTGCAACGCACGCCGCTCGGCCACTTCCAGCTGTTCCTCAAGGGGCTCGACGGCGAGGCGCTAACCGTGAGTCGGCGTCATGTGGCCGGCGTGCGCAAGCTGATGCAGAACCTCTGAGCCAGCACGGCTCGCTGCGTTGGTGACCGTCAGCTGGTACGGCTGGCGGGCTCCGGCGTGGTGGCATGACAGCGCGCTTTACTTGATTCCGGCCAACGCAGGCTGGTTGTCCGGCCTGTTATCATCGCCGGCAATTCACTGTTCTGGAATTGTCCATGTCTCGCGAAATTCGCATCGCCACCCGCAAGAGTGCCCTGGCCCTGTGGCAGGCCGAATACGTCAAGGCGCGCCTGGAGGCGTCGCATCCGGGGCTCAAGGTCAGCCTGGTGCCGATGGTCAGCCGCGGCGACAAGCTGCTCGACGCACCGCTGGCGAAGATTGGCGGCAAGGGTCTGTTCGTCAAGGAACTGGAAACGGCACTGATGGAGAACGAAGCGGACATCGCCGTGCACTCCATGAAGGACGTGCCGATGGAATTTCCCGAAGGGCTGGGCCTGTACTGCATCTGCGAGCGTGAAGATCCGCGCGATGCCTTCGTCTCCAACCACTTCGACGACCTCGATGCGCTGCCGCCCGGCAGCGTGGTCGGCACCTCGTCACTGCGTCGCCAGGCCCAGCTGCTGGCGCGGCGGCCGGACCTGAAAATCCAGTTCCTGCGCGGCAACGTCAACACCCGGCTGGCCAAGCTCGATGCAGGTGAGTACGACGCCATCATCCTCGCTGCCGCCGGGCTGATCCGCCTTGGCTTCGGTGAGCGCATCCGCTCCAGCATCAGCGTGGACGAGAGCCTGCCGGCCGGCGGTCAGGGCGCGGTCGGCATCGAATGCCGTACCACCGACAGCGAACTGCACGCGCTGCTGGAATGCCTGAACCACGCGCCGACCGCGACTCGTGTCGTAGCCGAACGCGCCTTGAACAAGCGCTTGAACGGCGGCTGCCAGGTGCCGATCGCCTGTTACGCGGTGCTCGAAGGCGAGCAGCTATGGTTGCGCGGATTGGTCGGCCAGCCGGACGGCACCGTGCTGCTGCGCGCCGAAGGCCGGGCGCCTGCCGCCGAAGCCGAGGCGTTGGGCGTGCAGGTCGCCGAGGAGCTGCTGGCCCAGGGTGCCGAGCAGATCCTCAAGGCGGTCTATGGCGAGGCTGGTCACGCGTGACTGGCTGGCGCCTGCTGCTGACCCGGCCGGCCGAAGAATGCGAGGCGCTGGCGGCAACACTCGCCGAAGCCGGCGTGCACAGCGCCAGTCTGCCGCTGCTGGCGATCGAGCCGTTGCCGGAAAAGGCCGAGCAGCGTGCGGCGATCCTCGAGCTGGATCGCTATTGCGCCGTCATCGTGGTCAGCAAACCGGCTGCCCGGCTGGGCCTGGAGCTGCTCGACCGCTATTGGCCGCAGCCCCCGTTCGGTCAAGCCTGGTTCAGCGTCGGTGGCGCCACCGGGGCGATCCTCGAAGCCTATGGGCTGGATGTCAGCTGGCCCGAGCGGGGTGACGACAGCGAGGCGCTGCTGGCGCTGCCGCAGTTGGAGCACGCGCTGGCCCGGCCCGATCCGAAGGTGCTGATCCTGCGTGGCGAGGGTGGCCGCGAGTTTCTCGCCGAGACATTGCGCGCGCGCGGGGTGCAGGTGGATATCCTCGAGCTGTACCGGCGTTACCTGCCCGATTACCCCTTGGGAACACTCGCCGCCACGCTCCGCTCGGAACGGCTCAACGGCCTGGTGGTCAGCAGTGGGCAGGGTCTGCTGTCGCTGCATGAGCTGGCAGCCGATACCTGGCCCGAATTGTCTGAGCTACCCTTGTTCGTACCCAGCCCGCGGGTGGCGGAGATGGCTCGACAGTTGGGCGCCAAACGAATTGTGGATTGCCGCGGCGCAGGAGCTGCGGCCTTGCTGGCGGCCTTGCGGGAAACCGCGGTGGTCGCTTCCTGATGCAAAGGATGGAAACGTGAGCGAAGCAGATTCCAAGAAAGAACCGCTGCAACCCCCCGCCAGTGAGCCGACTCCAGCCGTCGAGCCCGCCAAGCCGTCCAAGACTGCCCCGTCCAAGCCTGTCGCCAGTGGCGGCGCCAGGTCCCTGGCAACCGTGGCGCTGCTGGTCGGGCTGGGTGGCGTGGCGCTCGCTGGTTACGGCGTCTGGCAGCTGCAGCAGCTCGGCGTTCAGGAAGGCCAGCGACTCGAAGCCATGCAAGGCACCGCCGAACAGACGCGTCAGCTGGCCGAGCGCGAGCGCCAGATGGCGGCACGCCTTGGTCGTCTGGAGCAGTTGCCATCGGCCAGTGAGCTGGAGGAGCGGCGGCGTATGCTGGCGACGCTGCAGAGCGATCAGCAGCGCCTTTCCGGCCGGGTTGAGCAGGTGCTCGGCGCGAGCCGCGAGGAGTGGCGCTTGGCCGAAGCTGAACACTTGCTGCGCATGGCGATGCTGCAGCTGTCGGCCATGCAGGACGTGAAAAGCGCCGAAATGCTGGTTCACGAAGCCGATCTGATCCTGCAGAAGCAGGACGATCCCGCTGCCTACAGCACGCGGCAGAAACTGCTGGAAGGGCTCGAAGGTCTGCGTAGCCTGCCGGAACTCGATCGCACCGGGCTGTTTCTGCAGCTCGGCGCCTTGCGTGGGCAGACCGCTCAGCTCAGCGCACTGGCACCGGAGTTCGTCAATGGCGAGGCGCAGCCGGAAAGCGCCCAGGACAGCCGCTGGCAACGCTGGCTGAACGAGCTGACGCGCTACGTGCGGGTGGACTTCGACGCCAGTGCCGACGTCAAGCCGCTGCTTGCCGGGCAGACCTTGGGCCAGGTGCGCCTGGCCCTTTCGCTGGCTATCGAGCAGGCCCAGTGGGCGGTGCTCAATGGCAATGCCGAGGTCTATCGGCAGTCACTGGAGCAGGCCAGCTCGGTGCTCAAGGACCACTTCAGTGAAGACAATGGCCAGGCTCGCGGTCTGCGCAAGCGTCTCGAAGAGCTTTCACAGCGCGAGGTGGAGGTGACCCTGCCCGATCTTGCGCCGGCGCTGGAGGCGCTGCAGGCCTACGTACAGAAGCGTGAACGCCGCGACGCGGGCGATGCAGGTGAAGCGCCCGCCCAGCCCGAGACGCAGGATGCCGAGCAGGAGGCCCAGCGCACATGAAAAGACTGGCGTTGCTACTCATTCTGCTGCTTGCCGTTGCCGGATTCCTCGGCTGGGCGATCAGCCAGAGCGCTGGCTACGTGCTGATCACATATGATCAGTTCCGCTACGAGTCGAGCTTCTGGGTCTTCCTTGCCCTGGTCGCAAGCCTGTGGCTGGTGGCCGTTGTGGTGCACTGGCTGCTGGGGCTGTTGCAAATCTCCGGTGCGCTGGTCAACCCATGGTCGCGTCGCCATCGCGAACGCCGTGTGGAGAAGGCGTCCCGCAGCGGCCTGCGCGAGCTTGCCGAAGGCCAATGGGCGCCGGCGCTCAATCACCTGCAACTGGCCGCCGAGAAGGATCGGCAGCCGTTGGTGCATTATCTGGGCGCAGCGCGGGCGGCCAACGAGCTGGGCGAGTATGCCCAGAGCGATGAGCTGCTGCAGAAGGCTCGCGAGCGTGAACCCGAGGCGGCGTTGGCGATCGGCCTGACCCAGGCGCAGCTGCAGATTGCTCGCGGCCAGTATGTCGAGGCGCGCGCCTCGCTCAGCGAGCTGCAGAACGACCATCCGCGACATCCCTATGTACTGACGCTGCTGCAACAGCTGTATGTCCAGCTCGAGGACTGGGCAGCGCTGTGTCGGCTGCTGCCGGAGCTGCGCAAGCATCGCGTGCTGCCAGCGGCCAAGCTAAGCGAGCTGGAAGTGTTGGCCTGGACGGCGGCGGTCGAACAGGCCGGGCAGCCGTCCGAGCTGGCTCCGGAGGCGAGCATCGAGGCGCTGAATCAGCGTTGGCAGACCGTCCCCAGCGCACTGCGAGGGGAGCCACTGGTGGTGCGCGCCTACGCCGACGGACTCGCTCGCCTCGGTGCCCAGGGGAAAGCCGAGGAGGTTCTCTACGCGGCGATCAAACGGCAGTACGACGATCGACTGGTGGAACGCTACGGCCGCGTACTCGGGCGTGATCCGGCGCGCCAGCTGGCGCATGCCGAAGGCTGGCTCAAGGATCATCCGCAAAACCCCGTGCTGCTGCTTGCGCTGGGACGGCTCAGTCTGCGCAACGAGCTATGGGGCAAGGCGCGCGACTATTTCGAGGCGAGCCTACGCTTCGACCACCGCCCGGAGACCTGCGCCGAGCTGGCGCGTCTCCTGGCGCAACTGGGCGATACCGAAAGCAGCAATCGCCTGTTCCAGCAGGGCGTCGGTTTGCTCGATCGCAATCTGCCCGCGACTCTGTGACCGGCTCGTCAGGTCCGCCATGTGCCGGGCTTGACGCTTGCGCGGGTCTTTCTCGCCGCTTGTAAGGCTGTCCAGGTTTCCACTACCGTAGCGGACTTTCCCTTGCAAGCGGAGCCACCATGCGTCTGGCCAGCCCACGTTCCCTGTTCCTTCTCGCTTTTATCGGAAGCGCGCTGCTGATCGTCGTTGCGCTCTACATGGAACACGTAATGGGCCTGGCGCCGTGCCCACTGTGCATTGTCCAGCGCATCTGCGTGATCGCCTTCGGCCTGACCTGCCTGGTGGCTGCGATTCACGGACCGGCCAAGACCGGGCGGCGCGTTTACGCTGGTGTCGGCCTGTTGTTCGTACTGTTCGGCAGCGCCACTGCCATTCGCCAGATCTGGTTGCAGAGTGTGCCGGCCGATCAGCTGCCGAGCTGCCTGCCGAGCCTGGAATACATGATGGAAGCGTTGCCCTTCCAGGAAATCGCCCGTCTGGTGCTGCACGGCACCGCGGAGTGTGCCGAAGTGAGCTGGACGATGCTGGGGCTGAGCATTCCCGAGTGGAGTCTACTGGCCTTCATCGGCATGGCCATTGTCTGTCTGGCGCAGCTATTGCGCCGCGACTGAGCAAAACTTTCCTTCTTACCGTCGAACTCCCGTTGCGCTAGCAGGGTCTTCTCATGGACGTGCAGCGGCTAGGTGCGCTTGTGAGATTCGTCGGCTTTTCGCTTGATGCATCGAGCAGCGCGGCATAGTCTGCTCCTGCGGTGACGGATTTTCGCCATCCGCTGCCGCCACTCACCCAGGGCCGATACCGAAAGACAGAAAAACGTCTCGGAATGGCGTAAAAGCATCATCGATTAGGGAAGTGAGGACATCATGCTCGAGAGCTGTCGCAATGCCCAGGAACGCTGGGGTGGTGTACATCTGCTGATCGATCGCTGGCTGCACGAGCGCCATGCACTGATCAATGCCTATCACGAGTTGCATACCGATCGCGACGCGACCGCTCGACAGGCACTGCAGCGGTTCTGCGAATACCTGGTCGACTACGTCTCGGCCGGCCACTTCGAAATCTACGAACAACTGCTCGCCGAGGCCGAAGCGTTCGGCGATGCTCGCGCGATCGAGTTGGCCAAGCAGATCTACCCGCGTATCGAGACCATCACCAAGGTTGCGTTGGGCTTCAATGATCGTTGCGAGAAGGGCGATTGCCTGGGTAGCCCAGGCTTGGCCGACGAGCTCAAGCAGCTGGGCCAGCTGCTGCATGAGCGCTTCGAGCTGGAAGACTGCCTGATCGAAGTCCTGCATAACGCGCACAAACAGGCAGACGCCACTACCGCATGAGATGGTGGCCATGTCGCTGCCGGCCGGAGCCGCTCGGCGGGCGCTGGCGGCGCTAGAGCCGGCCGTCTAGTATGGGGGCACCGTTCCTGCCAGGAGGCGCCTCCATGCCCGCGAAGAAGAAGTCGGTTACCACCCCGCTGCATTTGCTGCAGCAGCTTTCCCTCAGTCTGATTGACCACCTTGACCAGGCCTGCGCTCGGGCGATCAAGGATGCCGAAAGCACGCTTGCCAAGCTGCAGAAGCAGCGAGGCAAGGCTCAGGACAAGCTGACCAAGGTCCGTGCCAAGCTGGACGACGCCGGCAATGCGGGCAAGGCCAAGGCACAGGTCAAGGCGCGCTCCCGGCTCGGCGAGTTGGAAGAGTCCCTCGCATTGCTGCAGAGCCGGCAGAGCGAAACCCTGACCTACCTGGCCGATCTCAAGCGCGATTCTGAGCAGAGCCTGAAGCTGGCCCAGGGTATCCGCAAGGTTGCCGATGATGCTGACAAGGCCTTGCGCAGCCAGTCTGCGACTGCTGTCAAGCCCGCCGCACCCTCCCGTCCGGCTGCGCGCAAGCCTGCTAGCAAGGTCGCCCCGGCTGCAGCCCAATCGGCAGCATCCGCCAAGGCCCCGACCACCAAGGCAGCGACGGCGCCGGCTGCTAAAGCGCCAGCCAAGGCTCCGGCAAAAGCTCCGACCAAGACAGCCGCGAAGACCTCGGCCGCTGCCGCGGCCAAGCCTGCGGCTACACGCCCTGCAACGGCTAAGGCTCCAGCCCGTGCACGCTCGGCCACTGTGGCCAGCCCCGCTGCTGCCGCGCAATCCGCCAACAAGGCTGCGCCCGTTGCGGCTGAGGCAGCGGCCAAGCCCACGGCAGCCAAGCCCGCGGCGAAAAAGCCTGCTGCTCGCAAACCTGCAGCCAAGCGCACCGGGACTCAGAAAGCTGCCAGCTCCAGCTGAGTCTGATAAGCCGCGTTGCGCAGGGTTTCCAGCGCAACGCGGCAACCACCATTCGGCCCAAGATCGCTCAACCAGCGGTCGGCACCGGCGCTTTCGCTCCATTCGCAGCTTGCCGTCTGCAGCCGCTCCAGCAGGCTGCGCTCAGCTTGCAGTTCCAGCGTCTTGAGCGCTTCGCGCAGTTCTCGCAAGGCTTCGTCCTGTTCTGCTGGCGAGCGCCATGCCTGGCGCAGTTCGCGCAGTGGCTCCACCACCCTGTGTCGCCAGGGTGCGGCGACTTCTTCCAGCGCACGCATCCGCTCCGGACTGCATGCCACTCCGCGTACCTCCAGCCAGGCCGCGCAGATCAGCACACAGACATCCGCCCCCTGACTTTGCAGTTCCAGGCAGGCGGTCTCGACCCCCTCTCGTGCGTAGCAGTGCAGGGCGAAGGTCCAGAGATCTGGGTTGAGCATAAGCGGTACGCCTTTTTTTTCGGCCGCCCGGCTGGCTTTCCGGGCGAACTGATAAACTCGCCGCCATTATGATCCGACTTCAGAACCTCACTCTACAGCGTGGCCCTCAGCGTTTGCTGGAAGGCGCCGAGCTGACCCTGCATCCCGGCCAGAAGGCCGGCCTGGTCGGTGCCAACGGTGCCGGCAAATCCACACTCTTCGCCCTGCTGCGTGGCGAGCTGGTGCCCGATGGTGGCGACTGCGAGCTGCCGCCGGATTGGCGCATCGCGCACATGCGCCAGGAGATCGATACCCTCGACCGCCTGGCGGTGGACTATGTGCTCGACGGCGACGTCGAGTTGCGTCGTATCCAGCGCGACCTGGCTGCTGCCGAGCAGGCTCATGACGGCAACGCCCTGGCGCGCCTGCACAGCGAGCTGGACAATGCCGACGGTTACAGCGCCGATGCACGGGCGCGCAAGCTACTCGCCGGGTTGGGCTTTTCCAACGAACAGATGGCGCTGCCGGTCGGTAGCTTTTCCGGTGGCTGGCGCATGCGTCTGAATCTGGCGCAGGCGCTGATGTGTCCTTCGGACCTCCTGCTGCTGGACGAGCCGACCAACCACCTCGACCTGGATGCGATCCTCTGGCTCGAGGACTGGCTCAAGGGCTATCCCGGCACGCTGCTGCTGATCTCCCACGACCGTGACTTTCTCGACGCGGTGGTCGACCACGTCATCCACCTGGAGCAGCGCAAGCTGACCCTCTATCGCGGCGGCTACTCGGCGTTCGAACGCACCCGCGCCGAGCGTCTGGCGCAGCAGCAGCAGGCCTACGAGAAACAGCAGGCGCAGCGTGCGCACATGGAAAGCTTCATCCGCCGCTTCAAGGCCAAGGCAACCAAGGCACGCCAGGCGCAGAGCCGGATCAAGGCATTGGAGCGGCTGGAGGAACTGGCCCCGGCGCACGTGGATTCGCCGTTCGATTTCCGCTTCCGGGAAGCCGACAAGGTCTCCAGCCCGTTGCTGGATCTGGCCGAAGGCCGCCTCGGCTATGGCGACAAGCTGGTGCTGGACAAGGTCAAGCTGCAATTGGTGCCCGGAGCACGGATCGGCCTGCTGGGCCCCAACGGTGCCGGCAAGTCGACCCTGATCAAGACGTTCTCCGGCGAGCTTTCGCCCCTCGGCGGCCGCCTGCAGCGCGGCGAGAACCTGGTGGTCGGCTACTTCGCCCAGCACCAGCTCGATTCGCTCGACCCGAAGGCCAGCCCGCTGCTGCACCTGCAGCGCATCGCCGCCAACGAGCGTGAGCAGACCCTGCGCGATTTCCTCGGCGGCTTCGATTTCCGCGGCGATCGTTGCGACGAGCCGGTGTTGAACTTCTCCGGTGGCGAGAAGGCGCGCCTGGCGCTGGCGCTGATCGCCTGGGGCAAGCCCAACCTGCTGCTGCTCGACGAGCCGACCAACCACCTCGACCTGGAGATGCGCCTGGCGCTGACCCTGGCGCTGCAGGACTTCGAAGGCGCGGTGCTGGTGGTGTCCCACGACCGCCATCTGCTCAAGAGCACCACCGACGAATTCCTGCTGGTGGCCGATGGCCGAGTGCAGGACTTCGACGGCGATCTCGAGGATTACGCGCGCTGGCTGGTGGACTACCGGGCGCGCCAGCAACCCATAGCGAGCGGCGAGCCTGCCGTGGACAAGACCGACAAGCGTGCCCAGCGCCAAGCGGCGGCTGCGCTGCGTCAGCAGCTGGCGCCGCACAAGCGCCAGGCCGACAAGCTGGAGAAGGACCTAGCTGGCGTGCACGAAAAGCTGGCCGCCCTGGAAGCGCGGCTCGGCGACAGTGCGCTCTATGAGGCGGCGCGCAAGGACGAACTGCGTGAGCTGTTGGCCCAGCAGGCCGAGCTCAAGGTTCGCGAAGGCGAGCTGGAAGAGGCCTGGCTGGAAGCACTGGAAACCCTGGAAGCCCTGCAGGCGCAACTGGAGGCCAGCGCGTGAACGAGACCTGGCTGGCCCTGATCGAGGAGTGGCGCCTGCAGTGGATGCTGGGCCTGCAGGTGCTGCTGATCCTGTTGGTGGCGTACGTGCTGCAGCGCCTGGTCGTGCGCGGACTGACCCGGCTGTCGTCGCGCTATCCGCTGCCGCCGGAGTTGCTGATCCCGGTGCGCGGTGGTATCCGCTGGTTCATCATCGGCGGTGCTTTGATCATGGTGCTGGAACGCTTCGGCGTCTCCGCCACGGTGCTGTGGACCGCCATTTCCGGTTTCGTCGCGGTCGCGGCAATCGCCTTTTTCGCGATCTGGAGCGTGCTGTCCAACCTGCTCTGTGCCGTGCTGATCCTCACCGTCGGTCCGTTCCGTCTGGGCGACGTGGTGGAGATCGTCGAGGCGTTCGACAAGCCGATCGTCAAGGGACGCGTCATCGACATCAATTTGCTCTACACGACCCTCGAGGAAGTGGCCGAAGCCGGGACTGGCGCCATCGTCCAGGTGCCCAACAGCCTGTTCTTCCAGAAAGCCGTGCGCCGCTGGCGCGGCGGCGACATGCAACTGATCAACCCTCCCACCCCAGAGAAGTAACCTATGGAATGGCTCAGCAACCCTGAAATATGGGTCGCCTTTCTGACCCTGACTGCCCTGGAAATCGTCCTAGGCATCGACAACATCATCTTCATTTCGATTCTGGTCAGCCGCCTGCCCAAGGCGCAGCAGCCCAAGGCGCGCTTCTTCGGCCTGGCGCTGGCCATGGGCACGCGGATCCTGCTGTTGCTGTCCATCGCCTGGGTGATGCGCCTGACCAACGACCTGTTCACGGTCCTTGGGGAGGGTGTTTCCGGGCGCGACCTGATCCTGTTCTTCGGTGGCCTGTTCCTCCTGTTCAAGAGCACCATGGAGATCTGGCACAGCGTCGAGGGTGAGGAAGAGGACCAGGCTGCTGGCAGCGGGGCAGTGAAGGCCGGGTTCCTCGGGGTCATCCTGCAAATCGCGGTGATCGATATCATTTTCTCGCTGGACTCGGTAATCACCGCGGTGGGCCTGGTGCAGAACGTTCCGGTGATGGTCGCCGCGATCGTCATCGCCGTGCTGGTCATGATGCTGGCGGCGGGTACCATCAGCGACTTCATCGACAAGCATCCGACGCTGAAGATTCTTGCCCTGTCGTTCCTCATCGTCGTCGGTACGCTACTCATTGCCGAAGCCTTCGACGTGCACGTGCCCAAGGGCTACGTCTACTTCGCCATGGCCTTCTCGCTGGGCGTCGAAGCGCTGAACATCCGCATGCGCAAGGCCATGAAGCGCAAGCTGAAGGAACCGGTGAAACTGGGCAAGGACATGCCGGACTGACCATCGCGCTAGAGTTCGCGCGCTCGACCAAGGGAGACTGACCATGACGCTGGAAACCTGGCTTGCCTTTTCCGTCGCCTGTTGGGTGATCAGCCTGTCGCCGGGCGCCGGGGCCATCGCTTCGATGTCCTGCGGCTTGCAGTACGGCTTCTGGCGCGGCTACTGGAACGCCATCGGTCTGCAGTTGGCGCTGGTGCTGCAGATCGCCGTGGTCGCCGCCGGTGTCGGCGCGGTACTGGCGACCTCGGAACTGGCGTTCGGCCTGATCAAGTGGTTCGGCGTCTGCTACCTGCTCTGGCTGGCCTGGAAGCAGTGGCAGGCACAACCGGAAGCGCTGGACGATTCGGCGGCGCCGCGGCCCATCGGCCGGCCGCTGAGCCTGGTGTTGCGTGGCTTCCTGGTCAATGCCAGCAACCCCAAGGCGATCGTCTTCATTCTTGCGGTGCTGCCGCAGTTTCTCGATCCGCAGCGGCCGCTGCTGCTGCAGTACAGTGAGATGGCGGCGACCATGGTGGTGGTCGATCTGGTGGTCATGGCCGGCTACACCGGGCTCGCCGCCAAGGTGCTGCGCCTGCTGCGTACGCCGCGTCAGCAGCGCCTGGTCAACCGCAGCTTTGCCACCATGTTCGCCGGGGCGGCGGCCCTGCTGGCGACTGTCCGGCGCGCCGCGGCATGAGTGCGCCGGGCCCGATGCGTGTGTGGATCGACGCCGATGCCTGCCCGCGCGCAGCCAAGGATCAGGTGATCAAGTTCGCCCTCAAACGCAAGTTCGAGGTGCTGCTGGTCGCCGGGCAGAGCCAGGTCAAGCCGGCGTTCGCCTGCGTGCGCCTGATCGTCGTGCCGAGCGGGCCGGATGCCGCGGACGACTATCTGGTCGAGCATGCCGAGCCCGGTGACCTGGTGATCTGCAGCGACGTGCCGCTGGCCGACCGGCTGGTGAAGAAGGGTGTCGCCGCACTCGACCCGCGCGGGCGCGAGTTCGACGAGCGAAACATGGGCGAGCGCCTGGCGGTGCGCAACCTGTTCACCGATCTGCGCGATCAGGGGCAGGTGGGTGGCGGCCAGGCAGCTTACGGCGAGCGAGACCGACAGGCGTTCGCCAATGCGCTCGACCGGCTGCTCACGCGATTGTCCCGGCCACAGTGAGCGGCCGCGCGGCCAGCCAGTCGCGCAGCGCCGGTAACGGCAGCGGCCGGCTGTAGTAGTAGCCCTGGATGAAGTCGCAGCCGTTCTCGCGCAGATAGTCGAGCTGCACCGCCTCTTCCACCCCTTCGGCCACCACCTTCAGCCCCAGCTTGTGCGCCATGGCGATGATCGCAGCGGTGATGGCGCGGTCGTTGGCCTGCTCGGCGATTTCCCGGACGAAGGCGCGGTCGACCTTGAGCGTATCGACCGGCAGCTGACGCAGGTAGGCGAGCGAGGAATAGCCGCTGCCGAAATCATCGATCGAAACCTTCACGCCCAGCTCGCGCACCGCATCCAGCGTGCGAATCGCCGCGCCGAGGCTGTTCATCAGGGCGTTCTCGGTGACTTCCACGGTCAGCCGCGCGGGCTCCAGCCCCGTGCGTTCGAGAATCCGCGCAACCACCGTGGGCATCTGCGGGTTGGACAGGTTGAGCGCCGAGCAATTGACCGCCATGCGCAGATCGTGACCTTCGCCCAACAGCACGGCCAGGTCGGCGCAGGCACGGCGCGCCACCCAGGTGTCCAGCTCGGCGACGAAACCGTGCTGCTCGGCCAGCCCGACGAAGCGCTCCGGACTGATGAATCCCTGCTGCGGATGCTGCCAGCGCACCAATGCTTCGAGACTCACCGGACGCCCGCTGCGGCCGTCGACGATGGGCTGGTAGTGCACGCTGAGCAGGTTCTCGTTCAGCGCGCGGCGCAGGTCTTGCTCCAACGACAGGTCTTCCTGGGCGCGCAGTTCCAGAGCCGGGTTGAAGCGCAGGCTGCGGTTGCGGCCGCTGGCCTTGCACTGTCCGACGGCCAGGCCGGCGTGGCGGAACAGGGCATCGAAGTTGAGGCCATCCTCCGGGTACTGACTGATGCCGATGCTGGCCGTAAGGCGCAGCTGGGTGTCGCCGAGGACGAACGGTGGGCGCAGCTGCTCGAGGATTCGGTTGGCCAGTGCCTGGGCGTGCTCCCATGCGCCCAGGGTGAGCACGCAGAACTCGTCGCCGGAGAAGCGCGCCAGCATGTCGTGCTGACCGAGCACCGCGCGAATGCGCTGCGCCGCCTGTTGCAGCGCCAGGTCGCCGCTGCGGTGACCGAGGCTGTCGTTGATGCGCTTGAAGTTGTCCAGGTCCACCACCAGTACGGCCAGCGCCTGGCGTTCCGCGCGCACGGCCAGCACCTGGGTGACCATCTCGGTGAAGGCACGGCCGTTGAACAGGTTGGTCAGCGGGTCATAGTGGGTCATCGCATTGAGCTGGTGCTCGGCCAGATCGAGCGCCTGGCGCTGCTCGCTGAAGCGCTGTTCGGCCCAGCTCGCGGCGATGCCGGTGACGATTACCAGCAGGGCTACCAGGCCGATCGCCGAGGCGAGGGCGCCCTGGCCGGTGTGGCTGCCGAATGGCGCGGCATGCTCCACGAGACCGGCGGGGACAGCCAGGGTCAGCGCGTGCATCCCGGTGTAGTGCATGGAGACGATCGCCGCGCCCATCACCAGGCTGCAGAGCAGGCGTTGCCAACGCTGATGGCGGCTCTGGCTGCTGCTGAAGTGGAAGCCCATTACCAATGCGGCGATGGAGGCGCCGATGGCGATCAGCACCGAGGCGGCGAAGGCCAGCGGCGCGTAGTACAGCGTGGCCAGCGAACGGATCGCGGCCATCCCGGTGTAATGCATCGCCGCAATGCCGATGCCGGCAGCAGTCCCGGCCAGGGCGTACTGCGCCACGCTCAACCGATCGCGGCCAAGCACGCGCATCACCACATAGGACACCGCCACGGCGATCAGTAGCGAAAGGGCGGTGATGCCGTGCTCGTAGCGAATGTCCAGCGGCGCGCGGAAGGCCAGCATGCCGATGAAATGCATCGACCAGATTCCGCCGCCCAGGGCGAAGGCGCCGACCCAGCGCCATAGCTCGCGCCCGCGCGGGCTGCTGCTGCGGCTGACCCGCTTGGCCAGGGCCAGGGCGGTGAAGGCCGCGGCGCTGGCGATCAGATAGGAGAGCACGACCAGCATCGGGTCGTGGCTATGCCCGAGCAGGGCAACCTGGTCGGCGGGCAGGTCGGAAAACAGCAGTCTGGACACGCGGCGGCACTCGAACTGTCGGGCGTCCTGCCTCGTCGAGATGATGGCTCATGGCCATGTTCGGCAGAGTGTACGAGAGCGCACCCCGGCCGCCAATCTCCTATCGGCCGTTCAGCCGCAAAGATAAGTGCCGGTGCCCACGGCGATCAGCGTGTCCGATTCGTTGTGCAGCTCCGAACGCACCACCGCGACCTTGTTGCCCGAGCGCAGCAGGGTCGCGCTGGCAGTGAAGCGCGTACCGCGGCCGGGGCGCAGATAGTCGATGCGCAGGTCGATGGTGCCGAGGCGGGACAGGCGGGCGGCGCGTTCCTGCATGGTCAGGTGACGATGCTTGTCGAAGGCGCCCAGCATCGCCATGGCGCCACCGACGACGTCGAGCAACGAGGCGATCACGCCGCCGTGGAGGATGCCATGGACGAAGTTGCCGACCAGCTCGGGCTTCATTGGCAGGTGCATCACCACCCGCGACGTGGATATTTCATCGAGCTCGATGCCCAGGGCCTGGTTGAAGGGGATGCGCTCGAACATCTGGCGTACCGCCTGGGCCTGCTCGGCGAGCAGCGCATCGTCATGGTTCATGGTCGGCATTCCTGAAAAGGGTCGGACCAAACTGCCCGAGGTCGTCCGGGCTGAACAGATCGACGGCAAGAGCACCCGCGGCTTTGGCGACTTTCGCGCAAAAAAATCCCGGGTTGCCCCGGGATTACGGTCTGTTCGAAGACTCAGTCCTCGGTGGTCATCTCCAGCACTCGGTCGACCAGCTTGTAGATGCCGGACGCCGCTTCGCTGATGGACTGTGCCAGCATGTAGGCCGGAGTAGTGACCAGGCGGTGCTGCTTGTCCACCACGATGTCGCTGACCTCGCAGGCCTGGTGGCTGGCTCCCATCTGGCCGACCGCCTTGGCGGCGTCGGCGTCGTCGCTGCCGAGGGTGCAGATCACGCCGGCGCCGAAGATCTCCGCGGCCATGGTCGGCGCGATGCACATCATGCCGACCGGCTTGCGCGCCTCGGCGAAGGCCTTGACCAGCGCCACCACGTCCGGCAGCGCCTTGCTGTTCGCACCTTCGGTGGCGAAGGTGGAGAGGTTCTTCGCGGCACCGAAGCCGCCAGGCATGATCAGCGCGTCGAAATCCTCGGCGCGTGCCTCGCGCAGATCCTTGATTTCGCCACGGGCCAGGCGTGCCGATTCGGTCAGTACGTTGCGCGATTCCGGCATTTCCTCGCCGGTCAGGTGGTTGATCACGTGCATCTGCGCAATGTTCGGTGCGAAGCACTGCACCTTGACGCCGCGCTGGTCCAGGCGCAGCAGGGTGATGACGCTCTCATAGATCTCCGAGCCGTCGTAGACGCCACAGCCGGATAGGATCACGGCGACTTTCTTGTTCATAGCGATACTCCTGGTCAGTTTCAACGGCCCTGGGGTGGGCGCTGCGGATGGCTCGATGCTAATACCTGGGGCGGTTCCAGGTAAGCCCCGCATGCTGGTTGGATTCGCCTGACCCGCCGGTGTTCATTGCCGCAGGTCTGGCACGCGACTTTGCGCCCGCTCAAAGCACTGGCAGTCGTGGGCGGGGCTGGCGACAATGGGACGATTTCGCTGGTCCGGCGGCATGGCGTTGTCATCATTTCGTCATGCGCCGGGCCTATAAAACGTCATATTCGCCCGTTTTGCGGGCCAGGAGTCCGTTGTGAGTTTCGTTCCTGCCAGCCGCCTGTTCCCCGCCACCCGCCTGCGCCGCAATCGTCGCGACGAGTTTTCCCGCCGTCTGGTGCGCGAGAACGTGCTGACGGTCGATGACCTGATCCTCCCGGTGTTCGTGCTCGATGGCGAGAACCGTCGCGAAGCCGTGCCGTCGATGCCCGGCGTCGAGCGGCTGTCCATCGACCTGCTGCTCGAGGAGGCCGAGGAGCTGGTGGCGCTGGGCATCCCGGCACTGGCGCTGTTCCCGGTGACGCCGCTGGAGAAGAAATCTCTGGATGCCGCCGAAGCCTGGAATCCGGACGGTA
Source organism: Stutzerimonas frequens (assembly GCF_024448335.1). GTDB lineage: Bacteria > Pseudomonadota > Gammaproteobacteria > Pseudomonadales > Pseudomonadaceae > Stutzerimonas > Stutzerimonas frequens. The sequence continues at coordinate 113,432 of NZ_JAMOHM010000001.1, read as the reverse complement.
TTGCCCAGCGCGCCACGCGTGCGCTGCGTGCGCGCTTCCCGGAGCTGGGCATCATCACCGACGTCGCCCTCGATCCGTTCACCACTCACGGCCAGGACGGCATCCTCGACGACAACGGCTACGTACAGAACGACGTCACCGTCGATGCGCTGGTCAAGCAGGCGCTCTCCCATGCCGAGGCCGGTGCTCAGGTGGTCGCGCCGTCGGACATGATGGACGGCCGCATCCAGGCGATCCGCGAGGCGCTGGAAGTGGCCGAGCACCACAACGTGCGCATCATGGCCTATTCGGCCAAGTACGCCAGTGCCTACTACGGCCCGTTCCGCGATGCGGTGGGTTCGGCAGCGAATCTCGGCAAGAGCAACAAGAACACCTACCAGATGGACCCGGCCAACGGCGACGAGGCACTTCACGAGGTGGGCGCGGACCTGGCCGAAGGCGCCGACATGGTCATGGTCAAGCCCGGCCTGCCGTACCTGGACATCGTCTGGCGGGTGAAGGAGGCCTTCAAGGCGCCGACCTTCGTCTATCAGGTCAGCGGCGAGTACGCCATGCACATGGCCGCCATCCAGAACGGCTGGCTGAGCGAGGCCGTCATCCTTGAGTCTTTGGTCGGCTTCAAGCGCGCCGGGGCCGATGGCATCCTCACCTACTTCGCCAAGCAGGCGGCACAACAATTAAAACGGGGCCAGTGAGCCCTAATTAAAACGGGGCCAGTGAGCCCTTTTCGAGGCAAAGCGATGATCAACCAGGGACTCAGCGAAAAGGATCTGCAGGACGCCGTCGTCAGCGAGGTGCTGGAGGTGGTCGAGCCGGAAGCGGTAGCGGTGCCTTCCGCGCCGCCGGAAGTCGTCGAGGAGGCGCCGGTCGCACCGGTGACCAATCTGGATGACAGCGCGCTGTACATCCACCGCGAGCTTTCCCAGCTGCAGTTCAATATCCGCGTGCTGGAGCAGGCGCTGGACGAGTCCTATCCGCTGCTGGAACGGCTGAAGTTCCTGTTGATCTTCTCAAGCAACCTCGACGAGTTCTTCGAGATTCGCGTTGCCGGGTTGAAGAAGCGCGTCACCTTCGCCCGCGAGCAGGCCGGCGCCGATGGTCTGCAGCCGCATCAGGCGCTGGCGCGCATTTCCGAGCTGGTGCATGAACAGGTCGACCGCCAGTACGCGATCCTCAACGACGTGCTATTGCCGGCGCTTGCCGAACATCAGATCCGCTTCATCCGCCGCCGGCACTGGACGGCCAAGCTCAAGACCTGGGTGCGTCGCTATTTCCGCGACGAGATCGCACCGATCGTCACGCCCATCGGGCTTGACCCGACCCATCCGTTCCCGCTGCTGGTGAACAAGAGCCTGAACTTCATCGTCGAGCTGGAGGGCGTCGATGCGTTCGGTCGCGATTCCGGTCTGGCGATCATCCCGGCGCCACGGCTGCTGCCGCGGGTGATTCGCGTGCCGGAGTCGGTCGGTGGTCCAGGCGACAATTTCGTCTTCCTCTCCTCGATGATCCATGCCCACGCCGACGACCTGTTCCATGGCATGCGGGTCAAGGGCTGCTACCAGTTCCGCCTCACCCGTAACGCCGACCTCTCGGTGGACACCGAGGACGTCGAGGACCTGGCCCGCGCGCTGCGTGGCGAGCTGATCTCGCGGCGTTACGGCGATGCCGTGCGTCTCGAGGTGGCCGACACCTGTCCGCAACACCTGGCGGACTTCCTGCTCAAGCAATTCAGCCTCGGCGAGAGTGAGATGTACCGGGTCAACGGCCCGGTCAACCTGACCCGGCTGTTCAGCATCACCGGCCTGGACAGCCACCCGGAGCTGCAATACAGCCCGTTCACCCCGTCGATTCCGAAGCTCCTGCAGAACAGCGACAAGATCTTCAGCGTGATCAACAAACAGGACATCCTGCTGCTGCACCCCTTCGAGTCGTTCACGCCGGTGGTCGACCTGCTGCGCGAGGCCGCCAAGGACCCCTGCGTGCTGGCGATCAAGCAGACGCTGTACCGCTCCGGCGCCAACTCCGAGATCGTCGACGCGCTGGTGGATGCAGCACGCAGCGGCAAGGAGGTCACTGCGGTGATCGAACTGCGCGCCCGCTTCGACGAGGAATCCAACCTGCAGCTGGCCAGCCGCCTGCAGCAGGCCGGCGCGGTGGTGATCTACGGCGTGGTCGGCTACAAGACCCACGCCAAGATGATGCTGATCCTGCGCCGCGAAAACGGTGAGCTGTGCCGCTACGCGCACCTGGGCACCGGCAACTACCACGCGGCCAACGCGCGGCTGTACACCGACTACAGCCTGCTGACCTCGGACGACGCGCTCTGCGAGGACGTCTCCAAGCTGTTCAGCCAGCTGATCGGCATGGGCAAGACCATGCGCATGAAGAAGCTGCTGCACGCGCCCTTCACGCTGAAGAAGACGCTGCTCGACCTGATTACCCAGGAGACCCAGCATGCGGCCGAGGGCCGGCCGGCGCACATCATCCTGAAGATCAACGCACTGACCGATCCGAAGATGATCAAGGCGCTATACAAGGCCAGCCAGACCGGCGTGCGTGTGGACCTCATCGTGCGCGGCATGTGCTGCCTGCGGCCTGGCATCGCGGGGGTCTCGCACAACATTCATGTGCGCTCGATCATCGGTCGCTTCCTCGAGCACAGCCGGGTGTTCTACTTCCAGAACGATGGCGACGAGAAGCTCTATCTCTCCAGCGCCGACTGGATGGAGCGCAATCTCGATCGGCGGGTGGAAACCTGCTTCCCGGTCGAGGGCAAGAAGCTGGTGACGCGGGTGAAGAAAGAGGTGGAGGGCTTCCTCAGCGACAACACCCAGAGCTGGATCCTGCAGCCTGACGGCAGCTACGTGCGCAACAGCCCGACCGGCAACCAGAACGCGCGCAACGTGCAGAGCACCTTGCTCGAGCGCCTCACCGGGCCGCAGGTCGGGACGCGTTGAGTTCGGGCTGGCTGCCGGTTGACTGAATGAACAAGGGCCCCTGCGGGCCCTTGTTTCATTTCATGCGCAGGTCGTAGCCCACGCGCGCGAGCCAGGCGGCTTCGGCCTCGAAGTCGGCGCGGGTCAGCGGGTTGGCGTTCAGCCAGTCGATCGGGAAGATCAGCTCCAGGCTGCGCTCGTCGGCCTTCAGTTGCACGTCGGAGACGGCATTGGCGCCGCGGATGTGGTGGAACAGGATCGCGAAGCGCAAAAGGATGCACAGACGAACCAGGGCGTCGGCGTCGGCCCCGGTTTCACCGAACTTGTCCTGCGGAATATTGCGCCGATGGCCGCGCACCAGCAGTGCCAGCATGAGCTGGTCTTGCCGCGAGAAGCCGGGCAGGTCGGAATGCTCGATCAGGTAGGCGCCGTGCTTGTGGTAATGGTAGTGGGCGATGTCCAGACCCACTTCATGCACGCGCGCGGCCCAGGCGAGCAGCTCGCGGTGCCAGTCCTGATCCAGGTTCCAGGCTTCGGCCACCTGGTCGAAGGCCTCCAGCGCCTTGGCTTCGACCCGTGCGGCCTGCTCCATGTCGACGTGATAACGCTCCATCAGGAAGCTCAGCGAGCGATCGCGAATGTCCTCGTCGTGATGGCGGCCCAGCAGGTCGTAGAGCACGCCTTCACGCAGCGCGCCTTCGGAGTGGGTCATGCTGCTGATCTCGAGGGCATCGAAGATCGCCTCCAGAATCGCCAGGCCCGCCGGGAATACTCCGCGGCGGTCCGGCTTGACGCCGTCGATATCGATCTTCTCCACGTCACCGAGCTTGAACAGCTTGCGCTTGAGCCAGCCGATACCTTCGGCGTTGACCTCACCGTTGCCGAAACCACCGCTCTTGATCGCCAGACCGACGGCGCGAATGGTGCCGGACGCGCCGATGGATTCCTGCCAGCCAAGCCGGCGCAGGCCGTGTTCGATACCCATCAATTCGACGCGTGCCGCCGTGTAGGCCTGGGCGTAGCGCGCCGGGGTGATCTTGCCGTCTCGGAAGAAGCGCTGGGTATAGCTCACGCAGCCCATCTGCAGGCTTTCACGCAGCTGCGACTCGAAGCCTTCGCCGATGATGAACTCGGTGCTGCCGCCGCCGATGTCGGCGACCAGGCGCCGGCCCTGACTGGCCGGAACGGTATGTGACACGCCGAGGTAGATCAGGCGCGCCTCTTCGCGGCCGGAAATGACTTCCACCTGATGGTTGATGATCTCTTCGGCGCGGCGAATGAAGGTGGCGCGGTTGCGCGCCTCGCGCAGGGCGTTGGTACCGACGATGCGTACCGCGCCCTGGGGCAGGTGGTTGACCATCTGCGCGAAGCGCCGCAGGCAGTCCAGGCCACGCTGCATAGCGGCCTCGTCGAGCAGGCGGTTCTCGTCGATGCCGGCAGCCAGCTGCACCTTTTCGCCGAGTCGTTCGAGGATGCGCATTTCACCGTTGCTGGTGCGCGCGAGCACCATGTGAAAACTGTTCGAGCCCAGATCCAGGGCGGCGATCATGGGAAAGGATTCAGCGGTGTTCTGGCGCATTGGGCGGTCTCGATGCAAAACCCCGACATCCTGACACGATCGACCCCATCCGCCAACGCAGTCATCGCCGCAGCGGCCTGCTCCGGACGGGCGCTCGTCGGCCGCCGACCGGTCTGCAGCTTTCGGTCCGCACGCAGTAGGGCTATGATGGCGACCTTTCCGTTCCGACCCTGGAGAAAATCCATGAGCGACTACATCAACAATGTCAGCGACAGCAGCTTCGAGCAGGACGTCCTCCAGGCCGACGGTCCCGTGCTGGTCGACTACTGGGCTGAGTGGTGTGGCCCCTGCAAGATGATCGCGCCGGTACTCGACGAGATCGCCAAGGACTATGAGGGCCGTCTGAAGGTCTGCAAGCTGAACATCGACGAGAACCAGGAAACCCCGCCGAAGTACGGCGTGCGCGGTATCCCGACCCTGATGCTGTTCAAGAACGGCAACGTCGAAGCGACCAAGGTCGGTGCGCTGTCCAAATCGCAGCTGGCCGCCTTCCTCGACAGCAACATCTGAGTACGACGAAGATCGCCTCCAAAGCCCTCGCAGATGCGGGGGCTTTTTCGCCTGCAGGGTGGACGCTTCGCCTGCACGGTGCTAAATTCGGCCACGCGACGCTTTCTTCCGTCGCCCTCTGCATGCCGTCGCCGACGCACTTCAGCCTCATAAAGCACAACGAACCTCGTTCGTCTCCTGCTGCGCGGCTTCTCAAGCTAATCGCTTTCTACATCCTTCCTGATCTCTTTCTATGAATCTGACTGAACTCAAGCAAAAGCCCATCACCGAACTGCTGGAAATGGCCGAACAGATGGGCATCGACAACATGGCCCGTTCGCGCAAGCAGGACGTGATTTTCTCCCTGCTGAAAAAGCACGCGAAAAGCGGCGAGGAAATCTCCGGTGACGGCGTGCTGGAGATTCTCCAGGACGGTTTCGGCTTCCTGCGCTCCGCGGATTCTTCCTATCTGGCCGGCCCGGACGACATCTATGTGTCGCCCAGCCAGATCCGTCGCTTCAACCTGCGTACCGGCGACACCATCGTCGGCAAGATCCGCCCGCCGAAGGAAGGCGAGCGTTACTTCGCCCTGCTCAAGGTCGACTCGATCAACTACGATCGACCGGAGAACGCGAAGAACAAGATCCTCTTCGAGAACCTGACCCCACTGTTCCCCAACGAGCGCCTGAAGATGGAGGCCGGCAATGGCTCCACCGAAGACCTCACCGGTCGCGTGATTGACCTCTGCGCACCGATCGGCAAGGGCCAGCGTGGCCTGATCGTCGCACCGCCGAAGGCGGGCAAGACGATCATGCTGCAGAACATCGCCAGCAACATCACCCGCAACAACCCCGAGTGCCACCTGATCGTCCTGTTGATCGACGAGCGCCCGGAAGAAGTGACCGAGATGCAACGCACCGTGCGCGGCGAAGTGGTTGCCTCCACCTTTGACGAGCCGCCGACCCGCCACGTGCAGGTCGCCGAAATGGTGATCGAGAAGGCCAAGCGCCTGGTCGAGCACAAGAAGGATGTCGTCATCCTGCTCGACTCCATCACTCGTCTGGCGCGCGCCTACAACACCGTGATCCCGAGCTCCGGCAAGGTGCTGACCGGTGGTGTCGACGCCCATGCCCTGGAGAAGCCCAAGCGCTTCTTTGGTGCCGCGCGCAACATCGAGGAAGGCGGTTCGCTGACCATTCTCGCCACCGCGCTGGTGGAAACCGGCTCGAAGATGGACGAGGTGATCTACGAGGAATTCAAGGGCACCGGCAACCTCGAACTGCAGCTGGATCGCCGCATCGCCGAGAAGCGCGTGTTCCCGGCCATCAACATCAACCGCTCCGGCACCCGCCGCGAGGAGTTGCTGACCGCTGAGGACGAGCTGCAGCGCATCTGGATTCTGCGCAAGCTGCTGCACCCGATGGACGAGATCGCGGCCATCGAGTTCCTCCTCGACAAGCTCAAGGACACCAAGACCAACGACGAATTCTTCATGTCCATGAAGCGCAAGTAAGCGACTCGTCGTTGCCAACAAGGCCGGGGAAACCCGGCCTTTGTCTGTCTGCAGATTTTGGAAAACCCGACGCCGGCGCTAAACTTTGCGCCCCGACCCTGCCGGCCCATGCGAGGCTCAAGCATGCAGTATCGCGATCTGCGCGACTTTATCAGCGGCCTGGAAAAACGCGGTGAGCTCAAGCGCGTCACGGCTGCCGTCTCCCCCGTGCTGGAAATGACCGAAATTTGCGACCGCACCTTGCGTAAGCAGGGCCCGGCGTTGCTCTTCGAAAATCCGACCGGTTTCGACATGCCGGTGCTCGGCAATCTGTTCGGCACGCCCCAGCGGGTCGCTCTCGGTATGGGCGCCGAGGATGTGTCCGAACTGCGTGAGATCGGCAAGCTACTGGCCTTTCTCAAGGAGCCGGAGCCGCCGAAGGGGCTGAAGGACGCCTGGAGCAAGCTGCCGATCTACAAGAAGGTCATCAGCATGGCGCCCAAGGTGCTCAAGGACGCGCCCTGCCAGGAAGTGATCATCGAAGGTGACGACGTCGACCTGGCGAAGATCCCGGTGCAGCACTGCTGGCCGGGGGACGCCGCGCCGCTGATCACCTGGGGCCTGACTATCACTAAGGGCCCGAACAAGGAACGGCAGAACCTCGGCATCTACCGGCAGCAGGTCATCGGCCGCAACAAGGTCATCATGCGCTGGTTGAGCCACCGTGGCGGTGCGCTGGATTTCCGCGAGTGGTGCGAGAAGTACCCGGATCGGCCGTACCCGGTGGCGGTGGCGCTGGGTGCCGATCCTGCAACCATTCTCGGCGCGGTCACGCCGGTACCCGATACGCTGTCCGAATATGCCTTTGCCGGCCTGCTGCGCGGCTCGCGCACCGAGCTGGTCAAGGCGGTCGGCTCCGATCTGCAGGTGCCGGCGTATGCCGAGATCGTCCTCGAAGGGCATATCCATCCCGGCGAGATGGCCGATGAGGGGCCCTACGGCGATCACACCGGCTACTACAACGAGGTGGACCGCTTCCCGGTGTTCACCGTCGAGCGCATCACCCACCGCAAGAATCCGATCTACCACAGCACCTACACCGGACGTCCGCCGGATGAGCCGGCGATTCTCGGTGTTGCGCTGAACGAGGTGTTCGTGCCGATCCTGCAGAAGCAGTTCCCGGAGATCGTCGACTTCTATCTGCCACCGGAAGGTTGTTCCTACCGCATGGCGGTGGTGACCATGAAGAAGCAGTATCCCGGCCATGCCAAACGAGTGATGCTTGGTGTCTGGTCGTTCCTGCGCCAGTTCATGTACACCAAGTTCGTCATCGTCACCGACGACGACATCAATGCCCGCGACTGGAACGACGTGATCTGGGCCATTACCACGCGCATGGACCCCAAGCGCGACACGGTGATGATCGACAACACGCCGATCGACTACCTGGATTTTGCCTCGCCGATCTCCGGCCTGGGCTCGAAGATGGGCCTGGATGCGACGCATAAATGGCCGGGCGAAACCAACCGCGAATGGGGGCGGGCCATCGTTCAGGACCCGGCCGTCAAGCAGCGGGTCGATGAACTCTGGTCGCAGCTGGGTATCGACTGACATAACCGAAGAGGCGGGCCCGAGCCCGCCCGAAGCCTTGACGGGTTCACCCGTTCACAGAAAAGACGTGCAGATGAAAGTGACCTTGCAGCCCTCCGGCGCCGTGCTCGATGTGCGACCCGGCGAACGCCTACTCGATGCGGCCAAGCGGCTGGGCTACGAATGCCCGCAGGGCTGCCGCAATGGCAATTGCCATATCTGTGCCTCGCTGCTGGTCGAGGGCCGTGTGCGCCAGGACGGCGAGGTGCGCGACCATGGCGAGCTGCTGGCCTGCCTGGCCGAGCCGCTGGAAGACTGTGTGTTGCTCTGGGATGGTGTGCTGGCGCCCGGAGAACTACCGGTGCGCGAGCTGAGCTGCCAGCTCAGTGACTACGAAGAGGTGGGTGGTGACGTGGTGCGCCTGCGCCTGCGCCTGCCGGCCGGGCGTCAGCCGCGTTATCACGCCGGTCAGTATCTGCTGCTGCAGCGCGAGGATGGCGAGTGGTCGGCTTTTTCGCTGGCCTCGGCGCCGGGCAGTGGCCGCGAGCTGGAGCTGCACGTGTTGGCTCGCGAGGAATCCGCTATCGAGTTGTTGGCCTTCCTGCGTCGCCAGGGCTTCGCTCGAATCCAGATGCCCTTCGGCGACACGCACCTGGCCGAACTGCCGGAGGGTCCGCTGGTACTGATCGCCGCCGGCACTGGCATGGCGCAGATGCACAGCCTGATCGAGTACTGCCGCGCTGCTGGTTTTCAGCATCCGGTGCATCTGTACTGGGGTGTGCGGCGACCGGAAGACTTCTATCGACTGCCGCACTGGGAGGAGTGGCAGAGCATGAGCAACCTGCATCTGCACCGCGTGGTCAGCGATGTCTGCGACTGGGAAGGGCGCTGCGGGATGCTGCATGAGGCGATTCGCGAAGACTTCAGCGATCTCAAGCCGCTGCATATCTATGCCAGCGGCTCGCCCTCGATGGTTTACGGCACTCTGGATGCGCTGGTGGAGGCGGGAATGGACCCACATCAGATGCGCGCCGATGTCTTCGCCTACGCGCCGCGGGAAAGCTGAGCAGGGTTTCTCGGCTCAATTAAAAACGCCGGGTCATGCCCGGCGTTTTCATTTAGCGCGTCTGTCGTTGCTGCAACAGTAGGTTCTTGTAGCCGCTTGCCCCAAGGGTCTTCTGCGCTGCATTGAGTTGTTCGCGGCTGCTGAACGGGCCGACCAGCACCCGGTACCAGGGCTCGTCGCGAACCTTGACGCTTTCCACCCGCACATCCTGGCCGAGCAGGATGATCTGCGCGCGCACCCGGTCGGCCTCTGCCTGTTGGCGGAACGAGCCGGCCTGCAGGAAGAACTGCGTCACCGGTGCCTTGGCGACGGTCGGTGGTGGCGGTGGCACCTGGCCGTTGAGCGCGGCCTGGGCGCGTGCCTCGTCGATCTTCGCCGCTTCTTCGGCTGTGACCGGCGCAGTCGGCGGTTCAGGCTGTTTGGTTTCCGGCGGCAGAATCACTTCGGATTCGGGCAGCAAGGTATAGAAGTCGTACTTCGGCTTGGGTGGCTGCTCGTTGGCCGGCGTGCGCATGGGTTGCTCCTTGATCGCAGTCTTGGGCGCGTCCTTGTTGCGTTTGACCTCCTCGCCGCCCGGCTCAAGGCTCATCAGGAACATGATGAAGCCGCCGATGACCAGACCGCAGACCAGCCAGATCCAGCCAGGCACGGGCTGCTTGGCCGGCGCCTGGTAACGGCTGGCGCCCCGCTTGGGTGCGGCTTTCTTCCTTGCTGCCACTTACATGCGCTCCAGTGGTTCCAGGCCGAGCAGTTCCAGGCCCTGCTTGAGGGTGCGGCCGGTCAGGGCGGCCAGACGCAGGCGGCTCTGCTTCTGCGCATCCTGTTCGGCGCTGAGAATCGGGCAGTGCTCGTAGAAACTGGAGAACAACCCGGCCAGGTCGTAGAGGTAAGCGCACAGCAGGTGCGGTTCGCCTTTTTCGCCGACGCTGTTCAGCACTTCGCCGAACTGGGCGAGCTTGGCGGCCAAAGCGAGTTCCTGCTCGGCTACCAGTTCGATCTGCCCGCTGATCTCGTCGATACCCTTGCCTAGCTTGCGGAACACGCTGGCCACGCGGGTGTAGGCATAGAGCAGGTAGGGTGCGGTGTTGCCTTCGAAGCTCAGCATCAGTTCGAAGTTGAAGCGGTAATCGCTGGTGCGATGCTTGGACAGGTCGGCGTACTTGACCGCGCTGATGCCCACCGCGCGGGCGATCTGGCGCAGCTCGGCTTCGTCGAGCTCCGGGTTCTTGCCCTTGACCAGGGCATAGGCGCGCTGCTCGGCTTCGTCGAGCAGATCGATCAGCTTGACCGTGCCGCCATCGCGGGTCTTGAACGGGCGGCCGTCGGCGCCGTTCATGGTGCCGAAGCCCATGTGCTCGAGCTGCATGCCTTCATGGACGAAGCCTGCGCGGCGGGCCACTTCGAAGGCCATCTGGAAATGCAGGGCCTGGCGCTGATCGACGAAATACAACACGCGGTCGGCGTGCAGCTGCTGGCTGCGATAGCGCATGGCGGCCAGGTCGGTGGTGGCGTATAGATAGCCGCCACCGGCCTTCTGCACAATCACCGGCAGCGGGTTGCCTTCGGCGTTCTTGAATTCATCGAGGAAGACGCACTGGGCGCCATTGTCTTCGGTGAGCAGGCCCTTCTCGCGCAGGGCCTCGACGATGTCCGCCAGGTCGGCGTTGTAGGCGCTTTCGCCCTTGACGTCAGCGGGGGTCAGCTTGACGTTGAGGCGGTCATAGATCTTCTGGCAGTGCGACAGCGAGATATCGTTGAAGCGCGTCCAGAGGCTCAGGCACTGGGCATCGCCCGCCTGCAGCTTGACCACCAGCTCACGGGCGCGATCGGCGAACTCGGGCGACTCGTCGAAGCGTTGCTTGGCGGCGCGGTAGAACTGCTCGAGGTCGGCCAGCTCGCTTTCCGCGGCGGCCGGCTTCTCCTCGAGGTAGGCCAGCAGCATGCCGAACTGGGTGCCCCAGTCGCCGACGTGGTTCTGCCGGATCACCTCGTCGCCGAGGAACTCCAGCACCCGGCCTACCGCATCGCCGATGATGGTGGAGCGCAAATGCCCGACATGCATCTCCTTGGCCAGGTTCGGCGAGGACAGGTCGATCACCACACGCTGCTTGGCACTCGCCTTGTGCACCGCAAGTTGCACATCGGCCAGCGCGGTTTCGAGGCGCTGGGCCAGGGCGTCGCTGTTCTGGAAGAAGTTGAGAAAGCCCGGGCCGGCAATCTCGACCTTGCTGATCTGCGCGTCCTGCGGCAGTGCGGCGATGAGCTTCTCGGCCAGGTCGCGCGGCTTCATGCCGGCTGGCTTGGCCAGCATCATGGCGATGTTGCTGGCGAAGTCGCCGTGACTCTTGTCCTTGGTGTTTTCCACCTGGATCGCGGGCGTCAGTCCCTCCGGCAGCACGCCCTCGCTGGTCAGGCGAACAAGGGCTTGCTGGATCAGGTGGCGAATGCTGTCTTTCATGGTCGGCTCGGTCCGCAGGAAGTGCGCGAAAACCCGGCATTATCGGGGCGTGATGGGTGTGGCTTCAAGCCGTGTGGTTCGCGCTGCCGGAAAGTCATGCTTTCCTAAGGCACAATCAGAACAGATCGATCGGGTCGACATCCAGGCTCCAGCGCACGGCGCGTCCGCCGGGCAGCTGCTCGAGCAGTGGCACCCAGGCATCCATCAGGCGATGCAGGGCCGCGCGGGCGTTGCCCTGCAGCAGCAGCTGCGCCCGGTAGCGCCCGGCGCGACGCTCCATCGGCGCCGGCACCGGACCGAGCAGCTCGATGCCGCTGAGCTGCAGCTGCCCGAGCGTCTGCTCCGCCAGCGTGCAGGCTTCGTCGAGGAAGGCCTCGGCCTGGCCGGGCTTCTGCGCTTCGGCGCGCAGCAATGCCAGATGGCTGAAGGGCGGCAGGCCGGCGGCGCGACGTTCGGACAGCGCCTGCTCGGCGAAGGCGAAATAGCCCTGGTCGGTCAGCTGCACCAGCAGCGGGTGGTCGGCCAGGTGCGTCTGGATGATCACGTTGCCCGGTTCCTCCGCGCGTCCGGCACGCCCAGCGACCTGCACGATCAACTGGGCCATCCGCTCGCTGGCGCGAAAATCGGCGGAAAACAGCCCGCCGTCGGCGTCGAGAATCGCCACCAGGGTCACCCGCGGAAAATGGTGCCCCTTGGCGAGCATCTGGGTGCCGACCAAAAGGCAGGGCTCGCCACGGTTGATGGTGGTGAACATCTTTTCCATCGCGCCCTTGCGCGCGGTGCTGTCGCGGTCGATGCGCAGCACCGGGTAATCGGGGAACAGGACGCCGAGCCGCTCTTCGGCGCGCTCGGTCCCGGCGCCGACCGGGCGCAGGTCTACCTTGCCGCAGTCGGGGCAGCTGCGCGGCGGCCGCTCGACGTGCCCGCAGTGGTGGCAGCGCAGTTCGTTGTGCCGTTGGTGCAGGGTCATGCGCGCATCGCAGCGCGGGCACTGGCTGAGCCAGCCGCAGTCGTGGCAAAGCAGGGTTGGGGCGAAGCCACGGCGGTTGAGGTAGACCAGTACTTGCTGCCCGGCTGCGAGCGTCTGGCCGATGGCCTGTTGCAGCGGGCCGGATATGCCGGCGTCCAGGGGGCGGCTCTTCACGTCCAGTCGCAGGAAGCGCGGCTGCTGGGCATTACCGGCGCGCTGGCTCAGCTTGAGCAGCGCGTAGCGGCCGCTGTGGGCGTTGTGCAGACTCTCCAGCGAGGGCGTCGCCGAGCCGAGCACGATCGGCAGGTTTTCCTGGCGGGCACGGACCAGCGCCAGGTTGCGGGCGTGATAGCGCAGGCCTTCCTGCTGTTTATAGGAAGCGTCATGTTCCTCGTCGATGATGATCAGGCCGGGATTCTTCATCGGCGTGAACAGGGCCGAGCGGGTGCCGATGATGATGTCCGCTTCGCCATCGCGGGCCGCGAGCCAGGCATCGAGCCGCTCGCGATCGTTGATGTTGGAGTGCAGCAGCGCGATCCGCGCATTGAAACGCTGCTCGAAGCGGGCCAGTGTCTGTGGGCCGAGGTTGATCTCCGGGATCAGCACCAGGGCCTGCTTGCCGGCCGCGAGCACGCGATGGATCAGTTGCAGATAGACCTCGGTCTTGCCGCTGCCGGTGACGCCGGCCAGCAGAAAGGCCCGAAAGCTGCCGAGGCCGGCGCTGACTGCTTCGAAGGCGGCGCGCTGTTGCGCATTCAGCGTCAGCTCGGCCTGCAGCAGCCAGCTACCACTGTGCTGTCGCGCTGGGCTGCTGCGGCGCGACTCCACCCTTACCAGGCCCTTCTCCTGCAGCAGGTCGAGGCTGTCCTTGTTCAGCTGCAGCTTGCCGATCAGGGCGTGGGGCAGGCCGTGGGCATGCTGTGCGATGATCTTCAGGGCTTCGCGCTGACGCGGGGCACGGGCCAATCGCGGATCGTCCGGGCTGGCACTTTCGACCAGGCGCCAGTAGCGTTCCAGGCGCGCTTCGGCCGGTTCGCCTTGGCGCAACAGCACCGGCAATGCCCAGTTCAGGGTATCTCCGAGGCTGTGCTGGTAATACTGAGCGGTCCACAGGCAGAGCTTGAACAGGGGGAGCGGCAGTGGCGGCTTGCTATCCAGCAGCTCGAGCGCAGGCTTGAGTTTTTCCAGCGGCACTTCGCTCTGATCGCTCAGCTCTACCAGCACGCCGATGACCTCGCGCCGGCCGAACGGCACGCGCAGGCGCATGCCCGGCTGCAGCGAGTCGGGAGCGACGCCATGTGGTGGCAGGTAGTCGAACAGGCGGCGCAGCGGTGAAGGCAGCGCCAGGCGGAGGATGCTGGAAGGCACGCGTTGATCCTTGGTGACGAGCGCCGATGGTAAACGATCGCGGTGCTCGGTGCCGTCCGATAGCGCGTCCGGAGGCGCCGGAACGTCGGTCGCCTGCGCTTGCATCACCTTTGTGCTCTGGTATGATTCGCGCCCTACTTCGTGCGGTACTCGACATAGGGTCGGGTGGCGGCACGCAATCCCAGAGGATTCACCATGAAAGCCGATATCCATCCGAACTACGTCGAAATCGAAGCCACCTGCAGCTGTGGCAACGTCATCAAGACCCGCTCCACGCTGGGCAAGAACCTGAACATCGACGTGTGCTCCGAGTGCCACCCGTTCTACACCGGCAAGCAGAAGGTGCTGGATACCGGCGGCCGTATCGATCGCTTCAAGCAGCGTTTCGGTGTGTTCGGCGCCAAGTAAGCCGGCACAGCGGGAATCCGATGAGGTTTTCCGAGCACATGAAAAAGGCGTCCCTCGTGGGCGCCTTTTTCGTTTCCGTCATCTGCAGCCTCCCGGCGCTCGCGTTCTGTCCCTCGCCTGGGACACTGCCGCGGGTAGGCGTGGCGAAGGTGGTCGATGGCGATACGCTGCGTCTGGTCGATGGCCAAAGCGTGCGCCTGATCGGCATCAATGCGCCGGAACTTGGGCGTGACGGTCGCAAGGCCGAGCCCTTCGCCGTGGCAGCACAGCGTCGGCTGCGCGCGCTGGTCGAGGCCAGCAACGGACGGGTGGGGCTGGTCCCTGGGCGCGAGTCAAAAGATCGCTATGGTCGTACCCTGGCCCACGCCTATGACGAGCAGGGCCGCAATCTGGAATCGGCCTTGCTGGCCGAGGGCCTTGGCTTGATGGTGGCGATCGCCCCCAATACGGCGCTGGTGGCCTGTCATCTGCGGGCTGAGCGGCTGGCGCGGCAATCCCGCCTGGGTATCTGGCGCAAGCTGACGCCGGGCTCGACCCGCGCGGTGAGGCAAGGTGGATTCGCCTTGTTGCAGGGTCTAGTCGAGCGCGTCGAGCACAATCGCGGCGGCTATTGGCTGGAAATGGATGGCCCGGTAGTGGTGCACATTCCGCCACAGGCATTCGATGCTTTCGATCTGGCACAGTTATCCAGGCTCGCTGGCGCGGCGCTCGAGCCCAGAGGCTGGTTGGTAGATCGTCGCGGGCGGGCCGGAAAAGGACAGGCTCGCTGGATGTTGCGGGTGACCCATCCGGCGATGCTCGGGCTGCCTCGCTGACTGGGCAGTCAGCTCCGGTCTACCCGAAAAGTCGTACTTGCCTGGGCTTGACAGCCTGCGCCGCGTGCTGGCTTGTGAGCGCGCTCGTTCTTGGCGTATGCTCGACCGCCTGTCTGTCCCAGTAAAATAAGCGGAAATGCCACATGACTGACCTGAAAACTGCCGCGCTCGAATACCATGCCCAGCCTCGTCCGGGGAAGTTGAGCGTCGAGCTCACCAAGCCCACCGCCACTGCTCGTGACCTGTCCCTGGCCTATAGCCCTGGCGTCGCCGAGCCGGTTCGCGAGATTGCTCGCGATGCGGAGCTGGCTTACCGCTACACCGGCAAGGGCAACCTGGTGGCGGTTATCTCCGATGGCACCGCTATTCTCGGTCTGGGTAATCTCGGTCCGCTGGCTTCCAAGCCGGTGATGGAAGGCAAGGGTGTGTTGTTCAAGCGCTTCGCCGGTGTCGACGTATTCGACATCGAGGTCGATGCCGAGAGCCCGCAGGCCTTCATTGATACCGTCAAGCGCATCTCGATCACCTTTGGTGGCATCAACCTCGAAGACATCAAGGCGCCGGAGTGTTTCGAGATCGAGCGCGCGCTGATCGAGCAGTGCGATATTCCGGTCTTCCATGACGACCAGCACGGCACGGCGATCGTCACTGCGGCAGGTATGCTGAACGCACTGGAAATCGCCGGCAAGACGCTGGAACAGGCCAAGATCGTCTGCCTCGGTGCTGGCGCTGCCGCGACCTCCTGCATGAAGCTGCTGGTCAGCATGGGTGCGAAGATCGAGAACATCTTCATGATCGATCGCAAGGGCGTGATCCATGCCGGTCGCGACGATCTCAATCAGTACAAGGCCGTGTTCGCCCACGAAACCGATAAGCGCACCTTGGATGACGCGCTGGATGGTGCTGACGTCTTCGTCGGTCTGTCGGGTGCCAACCTGCTGAGCCCGGAAGGTCTCAAGCGCATGGCGGCCAACCCGGTAGTGTTCGCTTGCTCCAACCCTGATCCGGAAATCAGTCCTGAGCTGGCGCATGCGACGCGTTCCGACGTGATCATGGCGACCGGTCGTTCCGACTATCCGAATCAGGTCAACAACGTGCTTGGCTTCCCGTTCATCTTCCGTGGCGCCTTGGACGTTCGCGCCAAGCGCATCAACGAAGAGATGAAGATCGCCGCCGCGCTGGCCCTTCGTGATCTGGCCAAGCTGCCGGTGCCGGCCGAAGTCGCCGCTGCCTATGGTGTGGACAGCCTGGAGTTCGGCCGCGAGTACATCATTCCGAAGCCTATGGACCCGCGCCTGATCACTCTGGTTTCGGACGCTGTAGCCAAGGCTGCGATCGAAAGTGGTGTGGCTACGCTGCCTTACCCGTCGCACTATCCGCTGAAGTCGGTGAACGACGTCTTCAACGGTTGACAGCGAGAACACAAAAACCCCGCCTTAGCGGGGTTTTTTGTGCCTGCGGTAGACTGGGGCTGTGCTTAGAACAGATCCAGCGGAGCCGCCTCGTCAGCAGGTAGAGGGCTGCCAGGAGCCTGATAGCCCGACTCGAACTCGCCCATCGGTGGCGGTGAGTCCTCGCTCTTGAATACTTCGAAATAGGCGTCAGGGGTGCCTGGCGCTGCGGCGCGACCGCTGACCGGATCGACACGCAATTTCAGCAAGCCGTCCGGTTCGGCAGGCGGATGCTCGGGCATGTCCTTGAGCACGGCGCTCATGTAGGTCATCCAGATCGGCAGGGCGACTGTGCCGCCGTATTCATTGCGCCCCAGGCTCTGCGGCTGATCGAAGCCTGCCCAGACGGTCGTGACGATGTCGGCGTTGTAACCAGAGAACCAGCTGTCGATCGAGTCGTTGGTGGTGCCGGTCTTGCCGGCGATGTCGTCGCGCCCCATGGCGAGCGCACGCCGGCCGGTACCCCGCTTGATGACGTCCTGCAGCATGCTGGTCATGATGTACGCGGTGCGTTCATCAAGGACCCGCTCGGCGAAGCGAGGCTGGCCATCAGTCTGCTCATCAGTCGAGACCTCGTGTTCCGGCGCTGCACTGACCTCCACACCATGATCCTGCGGTTCGTGCTGCGGTACACGCGCCGGGTTTGCCTCGAAGAGCAGTTTGCCCTCGCGATCCTCGATTCGCTGGATCAGGTACGGCTCTATCTTGTAACCACCATTGGCGAAAGTGGTCCAGCCGGTCGCAATCTCCATCGGGGTCAAGGTAGCGGTCCCCAAGGCAAGTGACAGGTTGCGTGGCAGATCTTGCGGGTCGAAGCCGAAGCGGCTGATGTAGTCGATCGTATGCCCAACGCCGAGGGTCTGCAGCAGCCGAATCGATACCAGGTTTCTGGATTTATAGAGCGCCTCGCGCATGCGAATCGGGCCGAGGAACGTGTTGTTGTCGTTCTTGGGTCGCCAAATGCGATCCATCCCTTCCTCGACGAATACGATCGGCGAGTCGTTGACGAGACTTGCCGCGGTGTAGCCGGCATCCAGAGCGGCGCTGTAAATGAAGGGCTTGAAGCTCGAGCCGGGCTGTCGTTTGGCCTGGATGGCTCGATTGTAGTTGCTCTGTCCGAACGAGAATCCACCTGCCAGGGCCTCGATCGAGCCGTCCCGCGGGTCGAGTGACACCAGCGCGGCTTGTGCTTGCGGGACCTGGCTGAACAGTGCCGAGTCGTCCTGCCAGCGAACACGCACGACATCCCCGATTTTCACAACGTCCGCGGGGCGTTGTGGCCGCGGACCCATGCTGTTCGTTCCGAGAAACGGGCGCGCCCATTTCATGCTCTCCCAGGCGACCGGATGCTCGTTGCCGTCGCGAGTGAGAACCAGGATGCCGCTGTTCTCCACTTGCGTGACAACGGCCGGATGCAGCCCGGAAAGACTCCTGTACTTGCGCAGCTCCTGCATCCAGGACTCGCGCGGGAGCTCACCCAGGCGTGCCTCCGGGCCGCGGTAGCCGTGTCGTTGGTCATATTCGATAAGCCCGCTATCGAGTGCGATGTTGGCTGCTATCTGCCTTTCGCTGGAGACTGTGGTATGCACCCGGAAGCCGTCGGTATAGGCAGCGCTGCCATAGCGTCCGACCATCTCGGCGCGGGCCATTTCCGCTATATAGGCAGCATCGAGTTCGGGGGCCGCGCCGTGGTACCGAGCGGTCTCAGGTTCGGCCAGTGCCTGCCGATAGCTCGTTTCATCTAACGAACCAAGCTTGTACATCCTTCCGAGAATCCAGTCGCGTCGCTCCTTGCTGCGAGACGGGTTGACCAATGGATTGAAGGCTGACGGAGCTTTGGGTAGGCCGGCAATCATTGCCAGCTGGGCGACGCTTAGCTCGGAGATCGACTTGCCGTAATAGACCTGAGAGGCGGCCTCTATGCCGTAGGCGCGGTTGCCTAGGTAGATCTTGTTGACGTACAGCTCGAGGATCTCGTTCTTGCTCAGTTCGCGCTCGATCTGCAGCGCCAGCAGAATCTCGTTGATTTTGCGTGAAAAGCTACGTTCGCTGGTTAAGAAATAGTTCTTGGCGACCTGCATGGTGATGGTGCTGCCGCCTGTCTGGATCTGTCCGCTTTTCAATAATTGCGTGGCAGCGCGCATCAGGCCGGTTATGTCGACGCCATAATGATTGGCGAAATTATCGTCCTCGGCAGCGAGTAGGGCGTGGATGAAGTCCTCTGGGATTTCCTCGAAGCGGATAGGCGATCGGCGCATCTCGCCGAACTCGGCGATCAGCTTTTCGTCGGCGCTGTAAACCCGCAGTGGAATCTGCAGCTGTATGCTGCGCAAGGATTCAACCGAGGGAAGGTTGGGATTGAGGTAGAGAAACGCACCGCTGATGCTCAGCAGCAGTGCGCAGAAGACTGCGAAGCACGACCAGGCAAGAAATTTCAAAAGACGCATCGGGGTTCTGGGAATCCGGGAATTTTGGGAGGGGGAAGGTGGCGATGCTGAAAGAGGAAAACCGTTCACATTATATGCGTTTTTTTTGCCGGGTAGCCATTTGCGCTTCTGTCAAGCCTGTTATTTAATGTGGATAAACATAATTAATCCGTAAGTTGCGGATAAAGATAGGAAATCGGTCGTGCTAGGGCTCTTCACTAAGAAAGCGAACACGCTGCTTGGGATCGATATCAGTTCGACCTCAGTCAAGCTTCTCGAATTAAGTCGATCGGGGAACCGCTACCGGGTTGAGGCTTATGCGGTTGAGCCGCTCCCACCAAATGCCGTGGTCGAAAAGAACATCGCTGAACTGGAAGGCGTTGGCCAGGCTCTGCAGCGTGTGGTCGCAAAGGCTAAGACCGGCTGCAAGTCAGCCGTGGTAGCCGTCTCCGGCTCAGCGGTGATCACCAAGACGATCGAGATGGACGCCGGGCTGTCCGACGAAGAGCTGGAAAACCAGCTGAAGATCGAAGCCGACCAATATATTCCCTATCCGTTGGAAGAGGTGGCGATCGACTTTGAGGTCCAGGGGCCCGCGCCGCGTGCGCCCGGTCGGGTCGAGGTTCTGCTCGCTGCCTGTCGCAAGGAAAACGTCGAGGTGCGCGAGGCGGCGCTGGCCCTGGCCGGACTCGCCGCGAAGGTCGTTGATGTCGAGGCCTATGCGCTCGAGCGCTCCTATGACCTTCTGGCGCCGCAGTTAGGGAGCGCGCATGGTGAACTGACCGTCGCCGTCGTGGATATCGGCGCAACGATGACGACTCTGAGCGTCCTGCATAACGGACGCACCATATACAGTCGTGAGCAATTGTTCGGGGGGCGGCAGCTGACGGAGGAAATCCAACGCCGTTATGGGCTTTCACAAGAGGAGGCTGGCCTCGCTAAAAAGCAGGGAGGGCTTCCTGATGACTACGACAGTGAAGTTTTGCTTCCGTTCAAAGAAGCGGTCGTTCAGCAGGTCTCACGCTCGCTGCAGTTCTTCTTCGCTGCTGGGCAGTTTCATGATGTCGATTGCATTCTGCTTGCTGGTGGAACGGCTTCCATCCCGGGTCTTGATCATCTCATTCAGCAGAAGATCGGCACCCAGACTCTAGTTGCCAACCCGTTTGCCGATATGGCTTTGAGTAGCAAGGTCAACGCAGGCGCGCTGGCCAGTGATGCGCCCTCGCTGATGATTGCGTGTGGGTTGGCGCTAAGGAGTTTCGACTGATGGCGCAGATCAACCTTCTGCCTTGGCGCGAACAATTGCGTGAAGAACGCAAGCAGCGTTTCCTTGCCTCTCTTTTCGGTGTGCTGGTGGTTGCGGCTGGCCTTGTTTTTCTTGGTGATCGCTATCTTCAGGGTGCGATTGAGCAACAGAGTGCGCGCAACGAATTCATAAAAAAAGAAATTGCCGTGCTGGATGCGCGAATCAAGGAAATCAAAGAACTCAAGGAACGTCGTCAGCAATTGCTGGAGCGTATGAAGATCATTCAGGATCTACAGGGAAATCGCCCGATCATTGGTCGCGTATTCGACCAGCTGGTGCGCACCCTGCCAGATGGAGTTTATTTCACTTCGTTAAAAATGACCGGCAAGAACATTGCGATCGTCGGGGCTGCTGAGTCGAATAATCGGGTTTCCAATCTCATGCGCAATCTTGATGGGTCGGACTGGCTTGAATCACCCAACCTGAATGAAGTCAAGGCGGTAACGGCTGGTGCGGTTGATCAGGAAAACGTCTTTCAGCTGACGGTACAGCAGACCCAGCCAGCCGTCTCTACGGAAGGAGCGAAGCCATGAGTCTGGCTGATTCGTTGCAGAGTCTTCGTAAGATTGATGTCGCCGACCTAGATCTGAATAACCTCGGCTCGTGGCCCACGCCGGTCAAGTTCATTACGGGCGTCATTCTGCTCGCCGTGGTGCTGGCTCTGGGTTATTACCTTCATTTGCAGGATATGCAGGTGCAGTTGGAGCAGCAGCAGGCTCAGGAAACGACCCTAAAGCAACAGTTCTCCAGCAAGGCATTTCAGGCGGCCAACCTTGAAGCCTATAAGGAGCAGATGGCAGAGATGGAAACATCATTCGGTGCTCTGCTGAGGCAACTGCCTAGTGATACGGAAGTTCCAGGGCTGTTGGAGGATATAACTCGGACTGGTCTGGGCAGTGGTTTGGAGTTTGAGGAAATCAAGTTGCAGCCGGAAGTGGCGCAGCAGTTCTATATCGAGCTTCCGATAAACATAAAGGTGATCGGTGGTTACCACGATCTGGCTACCTTCGTGAGTGGGGTTTCCAGTCTGCCGCGAATCGTTACGTTGCACGACTTTGAAATAAAGCCAGAAAAAGACGACTCGGCGTCCAAGCTGCGGATGAGCATCGTCGCGAAGACTTATCGGTACAACGACAAGGGGTTGCAGAAATGAGAGGCGTGCAACTCGTTGCGCTGGGCTTAAGCCTAGCGATGTTGGGGGGTTGTGGTAGCGGTTCAGATTTCAGCGACCTGCAGTCGTTCATGGATGAGGTTCGGGCAAAGCCGAAGGGAACGATTGAGCCGCTGCCGGCGTTCATCCCCTATGAGGCTTTTACATACAGCGCGGCCGCGCTGCGGCATCCATTCCAGCCGCCCGTCAAGCTGGATTTGGCGCAGCGGCAAAAAGGTTCCAAGGATATCCAGCCTGATGAGTCGCGCGTCAAACAGTTCCTCGAAGGGTTCAATATCGAAAATTTCACCATGGTCGGCACGCTTTCCAACGGGCATGGGCGTTATGCGCTGATCCGGGGAGGGGACGGTGTTCATCGCGTCAGGATTGGTGACTACCTCGGCCGTAACCATGGACGCATCGTCGAGATCAGCGAAGCGGCGGTGGATGTAGTGGAAATCGTTCCGGATGGAGAGGGTGGGTGGCTGGAGCGCCCGCGCAGTCTGACCTTGAAAGAGCGCACCTAGCGCGGGGCACAAGCATGGAAAACCTTTACCGGTCTGCACAACGGAAGAAATTTATGAATAGTACTCTCTCGCGCCTCGGCATTTCAGTGCTTGTGGCGTTCGTCTCGCCGGCTGTACTGGCAGCCAATCTCAATGCCTTGGATGTGGCCGCTCTGCCGGGCGATCGAGTCGAGCTCAAGCTGGCTTTCGACGAGCCCGTTGCGCCGCCGCGTGGTTACACCCTTGAACAGCCTGCTCGCATTGCCCTGGATCTGCCGGGTGTATCGAACAATCTGGGAGCGAAGAATCGTGAGTTGGGGGTTGGTAATGCACGTAGCGTTACGGTCGTTGAGGCGCAAGGACGTACTCGGTTGATTGTAAACCTCACTTCGCTGGTGCCCTATTCCACTCGAGTGGATGGCAAGAATCTGTTCGTCGTGCTGGGCGAGAAGGCCGGCGTGAGTGGCCCGGCAGCGGTTTCAGCGCAGCCGAGCGCAGTGGCGCAGCCATCTGTTACGACGGCTCCCGCGAAGGCGGTGGCTGTTGGTAAGGCCATTGACAACATTGACTTTCGGCGTGGCGATGATGGAGCCGGTAATGTGATTATTACGCTATCGGATCCATCAATCAGCTCGACCATTGAGGAGCAGGGCGGAAAAATTCGCGTAAATTTCGCCAAGGCTCAGTTGCCGGAATCGCTGCGTGTGCGCCTGGATGTCCAAGACTTCGCTACGCCTGTCAGGTTCGTTGATTCCGCTTCTCAGGCAGGTGGTGCGAGCATCGCAATCGAACCGACCGGGCGATATGACTATTTGGCCTATCAGACCGACAACAAGCTGACTATCAGCATAAAACCTCTTACGGAAGACGAAGCGGAAAAGCGTAAGGCTGATCGATTTGCTTATTCCGGGGAGAAGCTGTCGCTTAATTTCCAGGACATCGACGTTCGCTCGGTATTGCAGCTAATCGCTGATTTTACCGATCTGAATCTGGTTGCAAGTGATACCGTTAGCGGCAATATCACGCTGCGTCTGCAGAACGTGCCGTGGGATCAGGCTCTGGACCTGGTGCTCAAGACCAAGGGATTGGACAAGCGCCAGGTCGGTAACGTGCTGCTGGTGGCTCCTGCCGACGAAATTGCCGCACGTGAACGTCAGGAGCTTGAGTCTCAGCGGCAGATTGCCGAACTGGCTCCGCTTCGCCGTGAGGTGGTGCAGGTTAACTATGCCAAGGCCGCTGACATCGCCAGGCTATTTCAGTCGGTAACGGATAATGGCGGGATGGCGGAAGAGCGGGGGTCTATTGCGGTTGATGACCGCACCAACAATATCATTGCCTACCAGACTCAGGAGCGTCTCGATGAGTTGCGTCGTATCGTGGCTCAACTGGATATTCCGGTTCGGCAGGTAATGATTGAGGCGCGCATAGTTGAGGCAAACGTCGACTACGATAAGAGCCTTGGTGTTCGTTGGGGCGGCAACTTATGGTCGGGAGATAAATGGAACGTTTGGGGTAAAGACGGCGATCTTGGCGTCGAGGATGGAGAAGAAGGACAGGTCGGGAGGTTTCCCGGCATTCGGGAAACCCCGCTTAACACCCCTTTCGTCGATATGGGCGCAGTGGGAGCAACGTCTGGATTTGGCTTAGGCTTCGTTACGAATAATGCAATTTTAGATCTACAGCTGTCTGCCATGGAGAAAACCGGTAATGGCGAGGTTGTCTCGCAGCCTAAGGTAGTCACCGCAGACAAAGAAACTGCAAAGATCCTCAAGGGCTCCGAAGTTCCTTATCAGGAGGCGAGCTCCAGTGGTGCAACGAGCACGTCGTTCAAGGAGGCAGCTCTCTCGCTGGAAGTGACTCCGCAGATCACACCGGATAATCGCATCATCATGGAGGTCAAGGTCACTAAGGATGAGCCAGACTTCTCTCAGGCAGCGACTACCGGAGTACCGGCCATTCGCAAGAATGAGGTTAACGCAAAGGTTCTGGTAACTGATGGTGAGACGATCGTAATCGGTGGCGTTTTCTCCAATACGCAGAGCAAGTCAGTGGACAAGGTGCCGTTCCTAGGGGATCTCCCGTTCTTGGGTCGCCTGTTCCGCCGTGACCTAGTTCAGGACCGAAAGTCTGAACTGCTTGTGTTCATCACGCCGAGGATCATGAATAATCAGGCGATTCAAGCCAGTCGCTGAAGTTAATGCAAAACCTCATCCTCGTGGGCCCGATGGGAGCTGGGAAAAGCACCATCGGGCGTTTGCTTGCCAAAGAGCTGCGTCTGCCGTTCAGGGACTCCGACAAGGAGATCGAGCAGCGTACCGGCGCCAGTATTCCGCTCATCTTCGATGTCGAAGGCGAGAGTGGCTTCCGTGAGCGCGAGCATGCGGTGATAGCTGATCTTTGCCGGCTCGACGGCGTGGTGCTCGCCACCGGCGGGGGCGCCGTGATGCGTGAGGACAATCGCAAGGCGCTTCGTGCTGGCGGGCGTGTGGTCTACCTCTGCACTTCGGTCGATCAGCAGCTCGAGCGCACCGCCCGGGATCGTAATCGTCCACTCCTGCAGTCGGCTGATCCGCGCGGTGTGCTTGCCAGCCTGATGGCAGTTCGTGATCCGTTGTATCGATCGATTGCGGACGTCATCATCGAGACCGATGAGCGGCCGCCTCGTTTGGTGGTGATGGAGATTCTCGATCGTCTCGCGTCGCTTGCGCCCGGTGAAAGCCGCGACGAATCTGCGTTATTCTAAGCCCCTTTATTTCGGGGGTGTCATGCGGACTCTTCAGGTCGATCTCGGTGAGCGTAGCTATCCCATCCACATCGGCGAGCGGTTGATCGACCGCCGCGATCTCTTCGAGGAAAAGATTCGCGGGCGCCAGGTTGCCATCGTTGCCAACGAGACGGTCGCGCCGCTGTATCTCGAGCAGCTCAGGCAAGCGCTCTCCGGGTACGCTGTTACCTCCATAATCCTGCCTGATGGCGAGAAGCACAAAAACTGGCAGACGCTTCAGCTGATTTTCGATGCGCTGCTCGAGGCGCGTCATGACCGCAACACCATGATCATCGCGTTAGGTGGTGGGGTCATTGGCGACATGGCCGGATATGCCGCGGCAAGCTATCAGCGTGGGGTCGATTTTATCCAGGTGCCGACAACCCTGCTGTCCCAGGTGGACTCTTCGGTCGGCGGCAAAACCGGTATCAATCACCCGCTGGGCAAGAACATGATCGGTGCCTTCTACCAGCCTCGAGCGGTGATCATCGATACTTCGACACTCGCCACTCTGCCCGCCCGTGAGCTGTCGGCCGGGCTGGCGGAAGTCATCAAGTACGGGTTGATCTGCGATGAAGAGTTTATCGGCTGGCTCGAATTGAATGTCGACCGGCTGCGGGCTCTCGACCCGGTCGCTTTGACCGAAGCGATCCATCGTTCGTGCGCGGCGAAGGCGCGGGTGGTCAATGCCGACGAGCGCGAGTCCGGCGTGCGGGCCATCCTCAATCTGGGCCACACCTTCGGCCATGCTATCGAGACCCACATGGGTTATGGCGTCTGGCTGCATGGTGAGGCGGTAGCTGCGGGAACCGTCATGGCCCTTGAGATGTCTTCTCGGCTTGGTTGGATTCAGCAGGCGGAGCGTGATCGCGCTATACGCTTGCTGCAGCGCGCGGCTCTGCCCGTGTCCCCCCCTGCCGAAATGCAGCCAGGCGACTTCCTGCAGCACATGGCGGTCGACAAGAAGGTCCTGGACGGCAAGCTGCGTCTGGTCCTGCTGCGTGGAATGGGAGAAGCCGTGGTGACTGGCGACTTCCCTCGCGATGTACTGGAAGCGACCTTGAACGCCAACTACGGCGCAATGACGGAACAGATGGGAGCGTAAGAAAATTTCCATGACCAGTTTGTCGGCCGACGATGCCTATCTGAACCACTATGGGTTCAGCCATGACCCCTTCGCGGCGCGTGTTCCGGGTTTCAAATTCTTTCCCGCGCAGCGTAAGCCAGTGCTGGGGCAGTTGCATCACCTCGCGCGCTACAGTCAGCTGCTGCTGTTGGTGACGGGCCCCGAAGGCAGTGGCAAGACATTGCTCCGGCAGGCCTTGGTGGCCAGCAGCAACAAGCAAGCGGTCCAGAGCGTCGTTATCACACCGCAGGACACTACCGATTCCACGGCGTTGATCGCGCAGATCGCGCAGGCGCTGAACAGTCGCGAGGCTGACTTTGAGGGTGTGATGGCGCAGGTCGTCCAGCTGGCCCTCACGGGTCAGGAAGTCTATCTGCTGGTAGACGACGCGGAACGTCTCACTGCAGCCGCGATCGAGACGCTGCTGCGCCTTGCTGCGGGAGTTCCTGAAGCCCGCCCTCACGTTTTTCTATTCGGTGAAACAGCCCTTGCCGGACGTCTCGAGGCCCTGAGCGAGGGCGACGAGCGCTACCATGTCATTGCCTTGCAGCCATACGAGGAAGACGAGACGCGCGAGTACTTGGCGTTGCGGCTCGAGGGCGCGGGTAGCGGCATCGATTGCCTCAGCGAAGAGCAGATCGCGCGCATCCACGATGAATCGGGCGGCTGGCCTGGCTCGATCAACCAGATCGCCCGTGATGAACTCCTTGCCGCGATGCAGGGCAGCCGCGGGCGCCACAAGGCCGGCGGCATTGGCTTCGCGCTACCGCGCAAGCACGTATTGGCCGCCCTTGCGGTTGTTCTGCTCGTTGCGGTGGCTTTCCTGTTGCTGCGTGGGCAGGACGTTCGGCAGTCTGTCGCGCCGGAGGTGACTCAGCTACCGCTCGATACCGCGGCCACGGCTGATGCCGGTCAGGCGCCAGCCGGGCAGGACGGGCAGGCTGCTATCGAGTTCGATGGCAGCGAGCGTCCGTTGTCCTTGCCGTTGGGTAATGATGCGCAGCCTGTGATTCGAGAACCTCTCGCTGCCGCAGCGGGTGGGGAAGACGAGAGTGGCGTCGCGATGTCCGACTCTGATGATTCGGAGCCGGTTAACGCTACCTCTCCCGTAGCGCCCGCTCCCGCTCCCGCTCCGCAAATATCGGAGCAGGCTTCGTCGGTCGCATCCGCGGCGCCGGCACCGGCGACTACGCCAGAGCCGGTCGCTGTGCGACAGAGCGCTGCTGCAGCCAAGCCCAGTGTCACCACCGAGGCTTCACCGCCCGTGTCGGGGCACGGTGGCTGGTATGCGAGCCAGCCTGCGAGCAACCACCTGGTCCAGATTCTCGGCACACGTGCCGAGAAAAATGCGCAGGCAATTGTCCGGCAGCAAGGAAGTGGCTATCGCTATTTCGTCAAGCAGCATGACGGCAAGCCGCTCTATGTCGTGACCTATGGCAGTTTCAACAGTCGCGCCGCGGCGCTAGCGGCGGTCAAATCACTGCCTGCGTCGCTGCGATCCGGCAAGCCTTGGGTGCGTACATTTGGCAGCGTGCAAAAAGAAATCGGCCAATAGCGTAAAAAATGCCCCAAAAAAGTGCGCAATGCACTGTTTTGGGGCTTGCAAAAATAAATTGTGTCGCTCTAGCTGGCTTTGTAAACTGCTCCCCCTTTTGCCCACGTGAATGACGGGGTGATTTGCTGCGCCGTCAATAAGGGGTTGATTTACAACGTATTTAGCTGGTGGAGTGCCTATGAGAGCAGGTCTGTTTCGTCCTGAAGAGTTCAAGGATAACTGCGGCTTCGGTCTGATTGCCCACATGCAGGGCGAGGCTAGCCATCACCTGCTAAAGACTGCCATCCAGTCCCTGACCTGTATGACGCACCGCGGCGGCATCAATGCCGATGGCAAGACCGGCGACGGTTGCGGTCTGCTGATGCAGAAGCCAGATGCCTTTCTGCGCGCGAAGGCTCTGGAGCACTTCAATGTCGAGTTGCCCGCGCAATATGCCGTCGGCATGGTGTTCCTCGATCAGGACGCAGCCAAGGCCGACCACGCACGGACTCGCTTGAGCGAGGAGATCGTCGCCCAGGGCCTGACGCTGGTCGGCTGGCGCGAGGTGCCGGTCGATACCGGTGTCCTGGGCCAACTCGCGCTCGAGCGTCTGCCGCGCATCGAGCAGGTGTTCGTTGCCGGAGACGGTATCGCTGAGCGTGATTTCGGCATCAAGCTGTTCTTCGCCCGGCGCCGCGCGGAAGTGGCGCTGGCTGACGACAGCGCCTTCTATGTTTGCAGTCTCTCCGACAAAGACATCATCTACAAAGGCCTGATGATGCCGGCCGACCTGGCCCAGTTCTACCCGGACCTGGGTGACGAGCGCCTCGCGACCGCGATCTGCGTGTTCCACCAGCGTTTCTCCACCAACACCATGCCGCAGTGGCGGCTGGCTCAGCCGTTCCGCTTCCTGGCGCACAACGGTGAAATCAACACTATCACCGGTAACCGCAACTGGGCCCAGGCGCGCCGCCTGAAGTTCGCCAACGAATTGCTGCCGGATCTTGAAAGCCTGTCGCCGCTGATCAACCGCACCGGTTCTGATTCCTCGAGCATGGACAACATGCTCGAACTCTTGGTCACCGGCGGAATGGATCTGTTCCGTGGCCTGCGCATGATCATCCCGCCGGCGTGGCAGAACGTCGAGACCATGGACCCCGATCTGCGGGCCTTCTACGAATTTAACTCCATGCACATGGAGCCCTGGGATGGCCCGGCTGGCGTGGTGTTGACCGACGGACGCCACGCGGTCTGTCTGCTCGACCGTAACGGCCTGCGCCCGGCGCGTTGGGTGACCACCAAGAATGGCTACATCACCCTCGCCTCGGAAGTCGGCGTGTGGGATTACAAGCCCGAGGACGTCCTGGCCAAGGGCCGTGTCGGCCCGGGGCAGATCCTCGCGGTGGACACCCACACCGGCAAGGTGCTGCACACTGACGACATCGACAACCACCTGAAGGCGCAGCAGCCCTACAAGAAGTGGCTGCGGCAGAACGCGCTGCGCATCCAGTCGACCCTCGATGACAACGATCACGGTTCGGCCTTCTACGACGCTGACCAGCTCAAGCAGTACATGAAGATGTACCAGGTCACCTTCGAGGAGCGTGATCAGGTGCTGCGTCCGCTGGCCGAGCAGGGCCAGGAAGCGGTCGGCTCGATGGGTGACGATACACCCATGGCAGTTCTGTCGCGCCGCGTCCGGTCGCCCTACGACTACTTCCGCCAGCAGTTCGCCCAAGTCACCAACCCGCCGATCGACCCGCTGCGCGAAGCCATCGTGATGTCGCTGGAAACCTGTCTGGGTGCCGAGCGCAATGTCTTCGAGGAAACCGCCGATCACGCCAACCGCGCGATCCTGACTACCCCGGTGATCTCGCCAGCGAAGTGGCGCACGATCATGAACCTGGAGCGTCCGGGTTTCGAACGTCTGGTCATCGACCTGAATTACGACGAAACCATCGGCCTCGAGGCGGCGATTCGCAATATTGCCGATCAGGCCGAGGAAGCCGTACGTGGTGGCAAGGTGCTGCTGGTCCTCAGCGATCGTCATATCGCACCAGGCAAACTGCCGGTTCATGCTTCGCTGGCCGTGGGTGCGGTTCACCACCGTCTGGTGGACACCGGCCTGCGCTGCAGCTGCAACATCCTGGTGGAAACCGCCACTGCGCGAGATCCGCATCACTTCGCCGTGCTGATCGGCTTCGGCGCGACTGCGGTCTACCCGTTCCTTGCCTTCGAGGTGCTGGGCGACCTGATCCGCACTGGCGAGGTGCTTGGCGACCTTTACGAAGTGTTCAAGCACTATCGCAAGGGCATCTCCAAGGGGCTGATGAAGATCATCTCCAAGATGGGCATCTCTACCATCGCCTCCTACCGCGGTGCGCAGCTGTTCGAAGCTGTCGGCCTGTCCGACGAGGTCGTGGAGCTCAGCTTCCGTGGCGTCGCCAGCCGTATCAAGGGGGCGCGCTTCGAGGATCTCGAGGCCGAGCAGAAGGCGCTGGCCGCCGAAGCCTGGAGCAGCCGCAAGCCGATCCAGCAGGGCGGCCTGCTGAAGTTCGTCTACGGCGGTGAGTACCACGCCTACAACCCCGATGTGGTCAGCGCGCTGCAAGTGGCCGTGCAGAGCGGTGACTACAGCCGCTTCAAGGAATACACCGCGCTGGTCGATCAGCGTCCCGTGGCCATGCTGCGTGACCTGCTCAAGGTGAAGGTGGCCGAGCAGCCGCTGGCGCTGGAAGAGGTCGAGCCGCTGGAAGCGATCCTCAAGCGTTTCGACTCCGCCGGTATCTCGCTCGGTGCCCTGTCGCCGGAAGCGCACGAGGCCATCGCCGCGGCGATGAACCGCATCGGCGCGCGCTCGAACTCCGGCGAAGGCGGTGAAGATCCAGCCCGCTACGGCACCGAGCGCAGCTCGAAGATCAAGCAGGTCGCAACCGGTCGCTTCGGTGTCACGCCGGAGTACCTGGTCAATGCCGAAGTGCTGCAGATCAAGGTCGCCCAGGGCGCCAAGCCAGGTGAAGGCGGTCAGCTGCCCGGTGGCAAGGTCAACGGCCTGATCGCCCGACTGCGCTATGCCGTGCCGGGCGTGACGCTGATCTCGCCGCCGCCGCACCACGACATCTACTCCATCGAGGACCTGGCGCAGCTAATCTTCGACCTCAAGCAGGTCAATCCGCAGGCGCTGGTGTCGGTCAAGCTGGTGGCCGAGCCGGGCGTCGGCACCATCGCTGCCGGCGTGGCCAAGGCCTACGCCGACCTGATCACCATTTCCGGCTACGACGGCGGCACCGGCGCTTCGCCACTGACGTCCATCCGCTATGCCGGCTCGCCGTGGGAACTCGGCCTGGCCGAAACCCACCAGACCCTGCGCGGCAACGACCTGCGCGGCAAGGTCCGGGTGCAAACCGATGGCGGCCTGAAAACCGGCCTTGACGTGATCAAGGCCGCGATCCTCGGCGCCGAAAGTTTCGGCTTCGGTACCGCACCGATGATCGCGCTGGGCTGCAAGTACCTGCGCATCTGCCACCTGAACAACTGCGCCACTGGTGTTGCCACGCAGAACGAGCAGCTGCGCAAGGATCACTTCATCGGCACTGTCGACATGGTGGTCAACTTCTTCCAGTTCGTCGCGGAGGAAACCCGCGAGTGGCTGGCCAAGCTGGGCGTGCGCAGCCTCGGCGAGCTGATCGGCCGTACCGATCTGCTCGAGGTGCTGCCGGGCGACACCGCCAAGCAGAACAACCTCGACCTGACGCCGCTGCTAGGCGGCAGCAACATTGCCGCCGACAAACCGCAGTTCTGCGAGGTGGAGAAGAACCCGCCGTTCGACCAGGGCCTGCTGGCCGAGGAAATGGTCAAGCTGGCCAAGGGCGCCATCGACGCCAAGAGCGGTGGCGAGTTTGAACTGGAAATTTGCAACTGCGACCGTTCCATCGGTGCCCGCGTCTCCGGCGAGATCGCCCGTCAGCATGGCAACCAGGGCATGGCGGGCGCGCCGATCACCTTCCGCTTCAAGGGCACAGCCGGTCAGAGCTTCGGTGTGTGGAACGCCGGCGGCCTCAACCTGTACCTGGAAGGCGACGCCAACGACTACGTCGGCAAGGGTATGACCGGCGGCAAGCTGGTGGTCACGCCGCCGCAGGGTGCCAGCTACCGGTCACAGGATTCGGCGATCATCGGCAACACCTGCCTGTACGGCGCCACCGGCGGCAAGCTGTTTGCTGCCGGCACCGCGGGTGAGCGTTTCGCGGTGCGCAACTCCGGCGCCCACGCCGTCGTCGAGGGCACTGGCGACCATTGCTGCGAGTACATGACCGGCGGCTTTGTCTGCGTGCTCGGCAAGACCGGACACAACTTCGGTTCGGGCATGACCGGCGGTTTCGCCTATGTGCTGGACATGGACAACAGCTTCGTCGACCGCGTGAACAACGAACTGGTCAACCTTCAGCGCATTACCGGCGAGGCGATGGAAGCCCATCGCAGCCACCTGCAGGACGTGCTGCGCGAGTACGTTGCGGAAACCGCGAGTGAGTGGGGGGCTGAACTGCTGGATAATCTCGACGACTACCTGCGTCGGTTCTGGCTGGTCAAGCCCAAGGCGGCCAACCTGGCTTCGCTGCTGTCGAGCACCCGGGCCAACCCGCAATAACAAGAAGCCGCTTCAGGCAGCGGCCCCAGCCAACGCGGGGCCGCTGCTCACCCTGATTGTCTTGCAGCCGTATGTATCGTCTACGGCCGCTGTTGAGAGGTTATGAAATGACTGAACGTCTGAATAACGACTTCCAGTTCATCGAGGTCGGGCGCAAGGATCCGAAGAAGAAGCTGCTGCGCCAGCGCAAGAAGGAGTTCGTCGAGATCTACGAACCCTTCAAGCCGCAGCAGGCTTGCGAGCAGGCCCATCGCTGCCTGGGCTGCGGCAACCCCTATTGCGAGTGGAAATGCCCGGTCCACAACTACATCCCCAACTGGCTCAAGCTGGTTTCCGAGGGCAACATCCTCGCCGCTGCCGAACTGGCTCATCAGACCAATACCCTGCCGGAAGTCTGCGGCCGCGTCTGCCCGCAGGACCGCCTCTGCGAAGGCGCCTGCACGCTGAATGACGGTTTCGGTGCGGTGACCATCGGCTCGGTAGAGAAATACATCGCCGATACCGCCTTCGCCATGGGCTGGCGGCCGGACATGTCCAAGGTCAAGCCGACCGGCAAGAAGGTGGCCATCATCGGTGCCGGCCCGGCGGGCCTCGGTTGCGCGGATATTCTCGTGCGCAACGGCGTGACCCCGGTAGTGTTCGACAAGAACCCCGAGATTGGTGGCCTGCTGACCTTCGGCATCCCTGAGTTCAAGCTGGAAAAGACCGTGCTCAGCCGCCGCCGCGAGATCTTCAGCGGCATGGGCATTGAGTTCCGCCTGAACACTGAAGTAGGCAAGGACATCAGCATCGATCAGCTGCTGGCTGACTACGATGCCGTGTTCATGGGCATGGGCACCTACACCTACATGAAGGGTGGCTTCCCTGGCGAGGATCTGCCGGGCGTGTACGATGCGCTGGATTTCCTCATCGCCAACGTCAACCGCAACCTCGGCTTCGAAAAGTCCGCCGAGGACTTCATCGACATGAAGGGCAAGAAGGTCGTGGTGCTGGGTGGCGGTGATACCGCGATGGACTGCAACCGGACTTCCATCCGCCAGGGCGCCAAGAGCGTGACCTGTGCCTATCGTCGTGATGCGGCAAACATGCCGGGTTCGCGCCGTGAAGTGAAGAACGCCAAGGAAGAGGGCGTGAAGTTCCTCTTCAATCGCCAGCCCATCGCCATCGTCGGCGAAGGCAAGGTGGAAGGTGTGAAGGTGGTCGAGACCCGTCTCGGCGCGCCGGATGCCCGTGGCCGCCGCAGCCCCGAGCCGATCCCGGGCTCCGAGCAGGTGCTGCCTGCCGATGCGGTGGTCATCGCCTTCGGTTTCCGGCCGAGCCCGGCACCGTGGTTCGAGGGCCAGGGTATCCAACTGGACAACCAGGGCCGCGTCGTCGCCCCGGAGCAGGGTCAGTTCAAGCACCAGACCAGCAACCCGAAGATCTTCGCCGGTGGCGATATGGTTCGCGGCTCCGATCTGGTGGTGACCGCTATCTACGAAGGGCGCCAGGCTGCCGAAGGCATCATGGATTATCTGGGCGTCTGATCGCTGTTGGCCGGGCGCCGACAGGCGCTCGGAACGGCCTGATTTGAATCAAGCCCAAAGGTAAAAGGCACGGCACTCGCCGTGCCTTTTTTTTTCCGCTTTGCGACAATGCACGGCACTTTTTCGCTGGAACCCTGCCATGACTGCCTTGAAGAACGACCGCTTCCTTCGTGCCCTGCTCAAGCAGCCTGTCGACGTCACCCCTGTGTGGATGATGCGCCAGGCCGGCCGCTATCTGCCCGAATACCGGGCCAGCCGCGCCAAGGCCGGTGACTTCATGAGCCTGTGCATGAATCCGGAGCTCGCCTGCGAGGTGACTCTGCAGCCGCTGGATCGCTATCCGCTGGATGCTGCGATCCTGTTCTCCGATATCCTCACCGTGCCGGACGCCATGGGGCTCGGCCTGTACTTCGAGACCGGCGAAGGTCCGCGCTTCAAGAAGGTGGTGAGCAGTGCGGCGGACATCGAGGCGCTACCGATTCCCGATCCGGAGAAGGATCTGGGATACGTGATGGACGCGGTGCGTACCATTCGCCGCGAACTCAACGGCCGCGTACCGCTGATCGGTTTCTCCGGAAGCCCTTGGACCCTGGCGACCTACATGGTCGAAGGCGGCTCCTCGAAGGACTTCCGCAAATCCAAGGCGATGCTCTACGAAAACCCGCAGGCAATGCACGCCCTGCTGGACAAGCTGGCCCAGTCGGTTACCAGCTACCTCAACGGCCAGATCCTGGCCGGCGCCCAGGCCGTGCAGATCTTCGATTCCTGGGGTGGCAGCCTGTCGGCGGCGGCCTATCAGGAGTTCTCCCTGGCCTATATGCGCAAGATCGTAGACGGTCTGATCCGCGAACATGACGGCCGACGCGTGCCGGTGATCCTGTTCACCAAGGGTGGCGGGCTGTGGCTGGAGTCCATGGCCGACGCAGGTGCCGAAGCGCTGGGGCTGGACTGGACCTGCGACATCGGCGAGGCGCGCCGCCGTGTCGGCGACAAGGTGGCGCTGCAGGGCAACATGGACCCGAGCGTGCTCTATGCCAAGCCCGACGCCATCCGCGCCGAGGTCGCGCGTATCCTGGCGAGCTTCGGTCATGGCAATGGCCACGTGTTCAACCTGGGCCACGGCATCACGCCGGAAGTCGATCCAGCCCATGCCGGCGCCTTCATCGAGTCGGTGCACGAACTGTCCGCGCAATACCACGCCTGACTTTTCAACGGCTCGAAACGAAACGCCCCGCATCCGCGGGGCGTTTTGCATTGCGGGTTCAGTGTGCCGTCTGCGGCTCCGGCAGCGGACGCAGGCGCGCCAGGTGCAGCGCCACGGCGAAGGCGATCAGCAGCAGCGAGGCGATGAACAGACCGACGCCATCCCAGCCAGCGGCGTGCCAGAAGACCCCACCCAGCGTGCCGGCGATGCTGGAGCCCAGGTAGTAACTGAACAGATAGAGTGAGGAGGCCTGGCCGCGTGCCTGCCGGGCACGGCGGCCAATCCAGCTGCTGGCGACCGAGTGGGCGCCGAAGAAGCCGAAGGTGAACAGCAGCATGCCCAGCAGCACCAGCGGCAGCCGGTCGAACAGGGTCAGGCCCACGCCTGCCAGCATCAGGGCGATCACCAGCCAGAACACCCGGCGACGGCCGAAACGATCGGCCAGTGCGCCGACTTGAGCCGAGCTGTAGATGCCCGACAGGTAGAGCACCGCCAGCAGACCGATCATGGTCTGGCTGAGGTGGAACGGCTCGGCAATCAATCGATAGCCGATGTAGTTGTACAGCGTGACGAAACTGCCCATCAGCAGAAAGCCCTGCAGGAACAGCCAGGGCAGGCCGGCATCGCGGAAGTGCAGGCGGTAGCCCTGCAGCAATCCCTGCGGGCGCAGCGGTCGCGGACGGAAGTGCCGCGATTCCGGTAGAAAGCGCCAGAGCAGCAGCGCCGCCAGCAGCGCCAGCCCGCCCATCAGTCCCAGCACGCTATGCCAGGACAGGTAATCCACCAGCACGCCGCTCAGCAAGCGTCCGCTCATGCCGCCGATGGCGTTGCCGCCGATGTACAGCCCCATTGCCAGGCCCAGATGGTGGGGATGGATCTCCTCGCTCAGGTAGGTCATGGCCACTGCAGCCACGCCGCTGAGCGCCAGGCCGACCAGTGCGCGCATCAGCAGAACGCCATGCCAGCTGGGCGCCAGCGCACTACCGACGGTGAACACCGCGGCAGCGAGCAGGGAGGCGACCAGCACCTGCTTGCGGCCGATGGCATCGGAGATCGGCCCGGTGATCAGCAGACCGACCGCCAGGGTCAGCGTCGAGAGCGAAAGGATCAGGCTGCTCTGCGCTGCGTTGATGCCGAATGCCTGCGACAGCATGGGCATCATCGGCTGCACGCAGTAGAGCAGGGCGAAGGTGGCGAAGCCGCCGGCGAACAGGGCCAGGGCGGTGCGCGCGAAGCGCGGGGTGCCTTTCTCGGTATGGCTGATGGGCGCGCCAGGCGCCGGTATTTCTGCTGACGCGTCGCTGGCGTCGTGCGTACTGCTCACGATGAAGACCTCTGTCCGATTCGCTTTTTCCGGCCAAAAGCGGCCCGTGACGCCTGATCGTTTTTTCGATCGACAGGCGCGGTTACTGTTGTTTGGGTTTGTGGACGAAATGATAGGAAGCTTTGTTTAAGCTATCCAATATATTATTCGACCTTATTGATACGTTTTGCGAATCGTGGGCGCACATGGAACTGAGACATCTACGCTATTTCGTCGCGGTGGCCGAAGAGCTGCACTTCGGACGGGCAGCCGAACTGCTGCGCATTTCTCAGCCGCCGCTGAGCCAGCAGATCCAGGCCCTGGAACAGGAACTGGGTGTGCGCCTGTTCGATCGCACCAACCGCCGGGTGTCGCTGACCGATGCCGGCCGGCTGTTTCTCGACGAGACACGGCGCACCCTGGCTCAGGTGGACAAGTCGGTTGACGTGGTGCGGCGTGCCGAGCAGGGTGAGATCGGCGAGCTACAGGTGGGCTTCACCTCGTCGGCGCCCTTTACCTCGATTCTGCCGCGGGCGATTCTAGCCTTCCGTCAGGCCTTCCCGGCGGTGCACCTTGCCCTGCAGGAAATGACCAGCAAGCAGGTGATCGACGCGGTGCAGGACGAGGCGCTGCAGGTCGGCATGATCCGCCCTTTTGCCTTGCCGCCGGGCCTGCAAACTGTCGAGCTGTTCAGCGAGCCGCTAGTTGCGCTGATGCATACCGGGCATCCGCTTGCCGAAGCAGGGGAGGAGGGTCTGGCGCTGGCGGAACTGGCAGATGAGCCCTTTGTGTTTTTTCCGCGCAGCTACGGTACCGGGCTCTATGACCAACTGCTGAACCTGGCACGGCAGGCGGGATTCAGCCCGCGCATCGCTCAGGAAGCGAACGAGGCGCTGACCATCATCGGCCTGGTTGCCGCCGGGCTGGGAGTGTCGGTGTTGCCGGCCTCGTTCCAGCGCATCCGCATCGACGGCGTGCGCTTTCGCAACCTGTCGGATCAGGACGCCACCACAGCCGTGTGGCTGGTCAAGCGCCGCCAGGAGCAGTCGCCCCTGGCGCAGGCCTTCATGGATCTGGTGACACGAGAGGCGTTGAGTCAGCGCTGACGCCGCAACCGCAATGGTGGCTCAGGGTTGCTTGTAATGCGCGGGCGTTTCGCCCTTGTCCTGTTTCGGAACACGGGTCACGCGGATGTCGGTGATGCCCATGACTTCGGCCTGCTCCAGCAGCTGCGCCTCGTCGGCATCGGCCTTCGGCATCACCAGGCTGTTCTCGGCGTCGGCATTGTGCAGCTGGATGAGGTGCCGCGCCGCCTCGCCCTGGGACAGGCTGTCGACGTCGGCGTCATAGGTCTCTGCGCGTGGGTCGTTCTGGTAGATGTAGTTGATTTCGAAGGTGTGCGAAGACTTGCCGAACATGAGGCGCTCCCGTGGAGGTCACTGATGTTCAGTGG
The DNA here is from genome assembly GCF_024448335.1 of Stutzerimonas frequens. Lineage (GTDB taxonomy): Bacteria > Pseudomonadota > Gammaproteobacteria > Pseudomonadales > Pseudomonadaceae > Stutzerimonas > Stutzerimonas frequens. Next base: position 75,864 of record NZ_JAMOHM010000001.1, on the reverse strand, counting down.
ACTCGACGGCGCCGGCAAACGTTCCGGCAGGTGGTCGCCGCGGAGGAGCCGATGCCTTGCCCAGCGCATCGGCCGGAGATGCTTACTTGACGTTGGCCAGGTCACCTTTGAGGGCGACGCCGGCCATGATGGCGCCAGCGTGGCACTCGTACTTCTGACTGTCCTTGTATTCGACATGCTTGTAGTTGCTGGCGATGTTCACCACCGCATTGGCACCGGCGGCCTTGGCGGCCTGCTGCATGGCGATCAGCGCCGATTGCAGCGCCCAGCTGCAGGCGCCTTCGTCGGTCTTGTTGAAGGCGTTGGTCTTCTTGCTGGTGGTAACCCCGCTACGCACGACCTTGGCATGCTTCGGCGTCTTGCCGGCCAGGTAGAACTTGACGCTGCCATCCAGGCGGCCGGCCTGGGTGGCTTCGGCGACAACGGCGTCGAACGGCAGGTAATGGGTGGTATCACGGGCCTGGCTGATGCCGGGCAGCACCAGAAGCGTCAGCGCTGTGCCTATCCATGCGGTTGTTTTCATCGGCGTTTTCCTTGCGGTTGTGGGTGAAACTCAGGCCCAGCGACGGAAGATCAGCGAGGTGTTGATCCCGCCAAAGGCGAAATTGTTGTTCATCACGTACTCGTGCTGCATGGCGCGAGGCGCACCCTGCAGATAGTCGAGCTCGCCGCAGCGCGGGTCGACCGAATCCAGGTTGAGTGTGTGGATATAGCGGTCGCGGTTCATCATCTCGATGCTGAACCAAGACTCCAGAGCGCCACATGCGCCGAGGGTGTGGCCGAGAAAAGACTTCTGCGAGCTGATCGGCATGCCGCTGCCGAACAGCGCCTGGGTCGCCTGGGTTTCGGCGATGTCGCCCTGTTCGGTCGCAGTGCCGTGGCCATTCACGTAGCCGATGGCCGCCGGCGCAAGTCCGGCGTCTTCCAGGGCCAGTTCCATGGCGCGGCGCATGGTCAGTTGTTCCGGCTTGGTGGCATGTTGGCCATCGGCGTTGCTGCCGAAGCCGACCAGCTCGGCGTGAATCGTCGCGCCGCGGGCCAGTGCGTGCTCCAGTTCCTCGAGCACCAGCATGCCGGCGCCTTCGCCGATCACCAGGCCATCACGGCCGCTGTCGTAGGGGCGCGGCGAAGTATGCGGCGCGTCGTTCTTCAGGCTGGTGGCATAGAGCGCATCGAAGACCATGGCCTCTGTGGCGCACAGCTCCTCGGCGCCACCCGCCAGCATCAGCGGCAGGCGACCGAACTTGATCGCCTCGTAGGCGTAGCCGATGCCCTGGCTGCCGCTGGTACAGGCGCTGGAGGTGGGGATTACCCGGCCGGTGAGGCCGAAGAAGATGCTGATATTGGCCGCGGTGGTGTGCGGCATCATGCGAATGTAAGAGTTGGCGTTCAGCCCGTCGGCCACCGAGTTCAGCAGCATGTTGCCGAACGCCTTGATCTCCTCGGTGCTGCCGGTGGACGAACCGCAGGCGACACCCATGCGGCCGTCGCGGATCGAGGTGTCTTCCAAAAGACCGGCGTCGACGAGCGCGCGTTCGGCGGCCAACACCGACAGTCGTGACACGCGGCCCATGCTGCGCAGCTGCTTGCGCGTCCAGTGCGACGGCACGCTGAAGTCGTCCACCGGGCCGGCCAGGCGCGTGTTCAGTTCGGTGAAGCGATCCCATTCATGCATGCGGCGGATGCCGCTGCGGTTGGCACTGAAATTGGCTTCGATGCTTGCCCAGTCACTGCCCAGCGAGGTGATGCCGGCCATGCCGGTGACGACTACGCGTCTGCCGCTCATCAGCACAGCCCTCCGTTGACGGTGATGACCTGCCGGGTGATATACGCCGCCTCGGCGGACATCAGGAAATTCACCGCACCGGCGACCTCTTCCGGGGTGCCCATGCGCTGCGCCGGCACCATCTTCAGCATTTCTTCGATGGGCAGTTCGGCATCGAGCATCTCGGTATCGATCAGTCCGGGGGCAACGCAGTTGACGGTGATCCTGCGCTTGCCCAGCTCCACCGCCAACGCCTTCGCTGCACCGATGACGCCAGCCTTGGACGCGCTGTAGTTGACCTGGCCGCGGTTGCCGATCAGGCCGGATACCGAGGTGATGCAGACGATGCGCCCCGGCTGGCGGCGGCGAATCATCGGCATGGTCAGCGGCTGCAGCACATTGTAGAAACCGTCCAGGTTGGTACGCAGTACCTGGTCCCAGTCGTCGTCGCTGAGGGCCGGGAAGGCGCCGTCGCGAGTCAAACCGGCGTTGCAGACGACACCGTAGTAGGCGCCATGCGCTTCGACATCGGCTTCCAGCTCGCGCCGGCAGGCGGCGCGGTCGGCGATGTCGAACTGCAGGATGCGCGCGCTGCGACCCATCGCCTGTATCTCGGCCTGGACCGCTTCGGCCTGGTCGCGGCGCGAGCGGCAGTGCAGCACGATGTCATGGCCGGCGCGGGCCAGGCGCAGCGCGATGGCGCGGCCAATGCCTCGGCTGGAGCCGGTGACGAGGACGGTTTCACTCATGGGGCAGACTCTTGTAGGTAACTCGCCACTTCTGGCGGGCGGAACACGTTCAGACGGGCCTCGGCATGGATGCCGGGGCCGTCGAGATGACATTCGAACACGCCCATGCCGTTGTCGTCCTGCAGCGAACGAGTGGCACGGACGCGCAGCCGGGCGCCGACCGGGAAGGTTTCGACATTGCACTGGTAGCTACGGGTGCCGAGCAGGAAGCCCAGCTCCACCGGCTGACCGGCCTGACGCGCATGGCAGCCGGCGAAGGCCGCGACGCTTTGCGCCATGATCTCGACGCCGACCCAGGCAGGCAGACTGCCGTCGGCGGCGCTGAGCAGGCCGTCGGCTCGTACCTGCAGGTGCGTCTCCACGCTGTCTTCATCGAAGCGTTCGACAGCGTCGAGCAGGATCATGTCGCCAGCGTGGGGTAGCAGTTCGGCGATGGGCCAGTCGATCACGGTGCATCCCCCAGGATCAGGCTGATGTTGTTGCCACCGAAGGCGAAGGAGTTGCTCATCATCCGTCGCGGCGAGGTTCTACCCATTCGCAGTTCGGCGGTCACCAGGCGCAGCGGTGGCAGCTCCGGATCCGGCTGGCCGTCCCAGCGATGCGGTGGCAACTGCTGGTCGGCGTTGAAGCGCGATAGCGCAAGCCAGCAGAACGCCGCCTCCAGCGCGCCAGCGGCGCCGAGGGTATGGCCGGTCAGCGGCTTGCTCGAAGAACAGGCGACGCCCTGAGGAAACAGCGTGGAAACGGCCTGGCTTTCCATGGCGTCGTTGTGCGCGGTGGCTGTGCCGTGCAGGTTGAGGTAATCGACCTCTTCCGGTGTGCAGCCGGCAGTGGCCAGCGCCTGGCGCATGGCGGCAAGCGCGCCGCGGCCTTCCGGTTCGGGGGCGGAGATATGGTAGGCGTCGGAACTGGCGCCGCCGCCAAGCAGGGCGATGGCGGCATTACCGGGCTCGCGGGTCATCAGAAACAGCGCCGCCGCCTCGCCGATGTTGATGCCGTTGCGGTTGCGCGAGAAGGGATTGCACAGCGACTCGCTGGTGGCTTCCAGCGCGGTGAAGCCTTGCAGTGTCAGATCGCTCAGGCTGTCGACGCCGCCGCAGAGCACCGCATCGCACAGCCCGGCATCGAGTAGGCGCTTGGCGCTTAGCAGCGCGCGGGCGCTCGAGGTACAGGCCGTGGAGATCGAGTAGCAGGGGCCGGCGAGTTCTAGCCATTCACCGAGAAAACTCGCCGGTGCTGCCAGCTCCTGGTGCGCATAGTGGTAGCCGGGTGGAAAGGCGCCGTTGTGCAGCAGGCCGGCAATACCCTGTGCGGCTTCCTGGATGCCGGTGGTGCTGGTGCCCAGGACCACACCGATGCGATGTCGGCCGTAACGGGCGATGGTCTTGCGGATATCGTCTTCGATCTCCAGTGCAGCGGCCAGCAGCAGCTGGTTGTTGCGGGTGGCATGGCGCGGATCGTCATCAGGCATTGCCGGCAACGCTGAGCGGACCGCGCCCACCGGTAAGTGTCGACCGGCCACCGGCTGCGTATGGGGCTGCATGCCGGAGGTGTCGCCGGCGAACAGCCGCCCTGCCACCTCGGTCTTGCCACTGCCGAGCGCGCAGATCACGCCAAGGGCGTCGAGGTAGGCGGTCATCGTTGGCTTCCAGTCGAGTCGGGCAAGGGGGCGACACGATAGGTCAGCCCTGGCGCCACGTCGAGTTCGAAGCTGTGGGTGGATCGGTAGCGCACCTGCCAGCGTACGCTGCCAGCTTGGCGCAGTTGGCGCTCGCCAGCACCTGGCTGTTCGGCCGCGGCGCCATACAGCGCGGCCAGCTGGTCGCGGTCAGTCAGGGCGAACAGCAGGGCGGCGAACAGTTCGCGCGCCTCTGGGTTGGGTCGTAGCTGCCCCTCGGCGTGCCAGGCGCCATCGCGCAGCTGCTGTCGTGCCAGTGGAATGCCCAACGGATCGAGCAGCGACCAGCGCAGCGACGTCCCTTCGGGCTGGATCACCAGCAACCAGTCCGCTGGCTCGCTACCCCGGCGCTGAATATGCAGCTGCAGTGGCACTTCGAGTGTCGGCGTGGTCGCCGGCAGCGGTGCGCGCGTGGCGCAGCCCGCCAGCAGCACGAAGCACAGGCCGAGCAGCAGTCGCCTCATTTCAATCCACTCAGGCACCGGCACCCGCCGAGCAGAGTTCGGCCAGTACGCGCAAGCGGCGTTTGGGTTCGGCGACATAGGGGTTCTTTTCGTCCCAGGCATAGCCGGCGAGGATCGAGCTGATCATCCGGCGGATCTCCGGCTGGGCGTGTTCGTAGTAGATCACGTCCTGGAAGCTGCAATCGTACCAACCCTCCACGTAGGTCCGGAAGGTATCGACGCCGCGCTTGAGCGGCGCGGCGAACTCGCGTTCCCAATCCACCGGTTCGCCGCTCAGCTGGCGATGCAGCACGGCGGCGGCCATGTGTGCCGAGCGCATGGCGATGGTCACGCCGGAGGAAAACACCGGGTCGAGGAACTCGGCGGCGTTGCCCAGCAGGGCGAAGCCCGGACCGTGCAGGCTCTTGACGTTGGCCGAGTAGCCGCCGATCAGGCGCGCCGGGGTGTCCCATTCGGCATTGGCGAGAATGCGCCTGAGGTTCGGTGCCTCCTGGACGAACTCGCGCAGGCAGGCGTCGAGGTTCACCGGCCGGCCTTCGTAGCGCTCGGCGCTGGCGACCACACCCAGCGAACAGCGGCCATTGCTGAACGGAATGGTCCAGTACCAGACATCGCGCAGCTCGGGATGGGTGGTGATAAGGATCTTCTCGCGGTCGAAGCGTGGGTCGTCGATACGGTCCTCGATATGGGTGAAGATCGCCCGGCGCACCGGGAAGCCCGACGGCGCTTCCAGATCCAGCAGCTGCGGCAGTACCCGGCCATAGCCGCTGGCATCGAGCACGAAGGCGGCATCGACGCGGTATTCGCTGCCATCGGCCCGACGAATCTGCAGCCAGGGCTGCGCGCCGGTGAAATCCACCGCGGTGACTTCTTCCTCGTAGCGGATTTCCACGCCCTGCAGCTCGGCCTGGTCGGCCAGCAGCTTGTCGAAGTCGGCGCGCTGGACCTGATAGGTGCTGCCATGGCCAGCGGTGAACTTGTCGCGGAAATCGAATTCCGTGTAGCGCTCGCCCCAGCCGAAGGCCGCGCCATGCTTGGTCTGGAACCCCGCCGCGCGCACCGCCTCGAGCATCCCGGCTTCCTCGATGAAGTCCAGGCAGTGCGAAAGCAGGCTCTCGCCGATGGAGAAGCGCGGGAAGCGCTGGCGTTCGACGATCAGCACGTCGTGGCCCTTGCGCTTGAGCAGCGCGCCAGCGATTGCGCCGGACGGGCCGGCTCCGATGATCACGACTTCACGGTGTTGCGTCTCAAGCGGCGCCATACGGCCTCCCTGCCTGTGGTGGTGTGTCTTGCTGATGGATGGCCCAGGGGGCCAGGAAAAAACTGAATGCCAGGCCGAGGCTGACGGTGAGGCCGAAGTTGCTTACCGCCGGCGTGCTGGACACCGCCAGCAGGCCGAACGACAGCCAGGTGGTGGTGGCCGCCAGCAGGGTGCCGACCAGGCTGACCGCAGCGCCGCCGACCTGCTCGCGCATCAGAATGGCGTAATCCACGCCGATCGCCGTGACCAGCAGCAGGCCGAACAGGCCAAACAGCGTCAGCGGCTGACCGAGCCAGCCGAGACTGGCCAGGCTCGCCAGGGCTGCCAGCAGGGGCACGGCCAGGCAGCGCAGGGCGCCGCCCGGCCCGAAGGGAAAGCAGAGCAGGGCAAAGATCAGCAGGCTGGCGAGCAGCTTGAGTTCGCCCGCCTGAAGCTTGGTCGCGGCAAACAGCTGGTTGAGGCGGGCCGGCTGGTCGACCAGTGTCGTGCCGGGCACGTCTTCAGCGATGAGTTCCAGGGCGGCTCCGTCGCGCAAGCCCTGCAGGCTGATCAGCCCGGCGACGCCGTCGTTCTGCGCGCCGAGCCAGAGCGCGCGCCAGGGCTCGCCCAACGGGCCTGCCAGCGCCGCCTCGATGGTCACCGGTGGCTGTGCCTGCAGGCGCTCGATCTCGGCCTGCAGGTTGCTCGTCGCGGTGCCCAGCGCGGCGAGCGGCTGGCTGGCTGCAAGCAGGTGCGGCAGGGCGGCGCGCAGGCGGTCCTGTTCGGCAGTCGGTGCAACTAGCTGGCTCAGGGCAAGGTGCCCGCCCAGGCGTTGCTCGGCCTGCAGGTCGGACAGGCGGCGGCTGAGCTCGGCCTGGCGTTCGAGCAGCGCGTCGGCATCGGCGGCGCGCACGAGGAGGTACTGGCTGGTGGGCTGGAAGCCGGTGATCGTACCGATACGCTCGGCTTGCTGCTGCAGTACCGGCGCGCGGCTGACCCACTGGCGCAGGTCGTCCTCGAATGACAGCTGCAGCACGCCGCTTACGCAGAACAGTCCGAACACGGCCAGCAGCCAGGGCGAGCCGATGCGTGCAAGCAGGGCCTGGCGCACCTGCAGCCAGCGCTGCGCCCAACCCAATGGGCGTGGCCAGGGCTGCAGTCGACCATTGAACAGCAGCGGCAGCAGGCAGGTGGTGCAGAGGAAGGCGCCGAGTAATCCGGCTGTAGAGAAGACCGCCACCTGGGTCAGTGCCGGGAAGGGCGTGAAGGCCAGCGCGAGATAGCCGATCAGGTTGGTTAACAGGGCCAGCGCCAGTCCCGGCAGGATCAGACCAAGCGCGCGCCGGCCGTGCCAGGGCTGCAGGGTCCAGCTCTTGGACAGGTAGTGCAGCGGGAAGTCCAGGCTGACGCCGATCAGGCTGGCGCCGAGCACCAGGGTCAGTACGTGCATCTGGCCGAACAGCGCGACGCAGGCGGCCGCCCCCGACAGCGCGCCGACCAGCACCGGCAAGGCGGCGAGGAGGATGCGCGGCGTACGGAACAGCCAGAGCAACAGCAGCAGGGTGGCACCCAGTGACAGGCTGCCGATCATGCTCGCCTCGGTGCGGGCCGAGCGCTGGCCATGGGCGGCATGCAGCACGCCGCCGGCAGCGAGCAGTTCGCCGCCGGCGGTTTCGACAGCGCTGCGGGCGGTCTCGACGAGTGCGGCTACCTGTTGTGGCAGGCGCTCATCGAACGCATCGCCCTGCGTGCGCGCGTGCACGACGGCCCAGCGCTGGCCGGCGTGCTCGGCAATCAGACGGCCATCGCCACCGGTGCGCAGGCTGCCCAGCTGCGGCATCCGTTGCAGGGCCAGGCCGGCGATGCCGAACCAGTCCTGTTCGAGCGGCAGCGGGCTGGCGGCGAAGGGGTCGTAGAGGCGCTCGATGCGCTGCTGGACGAACCGCGCGGGATGTTCGATGAGCTGCTGGCGCTCGGTATCGCCAAGCAGTCCGAGGGACTGCTCGCGCAGCAGGCGAGCGACCGCCGGCAGATCGGGCTGTATCCGCTCGCGCACCTGGGCGAACAGGCCGCTTCCACGCAGGTCGGCTGCCAGGCTTTCAGTCAGGCGCCAGGTTTCACGCTCGTCGTCATGCCGGATCAGCAGCATCAGGTCGCGCTTGAGCGGCTCCTGCATGCGCTCGGTCGCCAGCCCTTCGAGCGCGTCGTGACTCGCGTCGGGCAGGAGCTGCAGCAGGTTGGCGCTCAGCGGCGGGCCGTCGCGCCATTGCCAGGCATTCAGCGCCAGCAGGCCGAGCAGCGCCAGGCAGAACAGCGCGGCCGGCCAGCGCCGGGTCTGCAGGCGCTCAGTCGGCAAGATCGCGTTGCTCGCTGGCCGTGAGGGCGACGTCGGTCTGGCTGTCGAGCAGACGGATCAGCGTGCGATCACCCTGGGTTTCGTGCAGCTCGATTCGAGTCACCGTCTCACCGCCCTGGATCTCGATGTCGGCGAAGATCTGCTTGAGCAGCGCGCCGCGTGGCGTCAGTTGCAACCGCCACGCGTCGGGGTTGCCTTTCAGCTGCAGGTCGAAGTCGCGCTGCAACGCCTGGGTGTCGCCGCTCAGCACGGCGAGGAACAGCTGGTTCTGTCGGGCCGAACCGCCCTGCGGGTCGACCGCCTGCCAGCCCTGTTCGCCGCGCCGCGCGATCCCCTGAGGCGTAATGCGATAGTCCTGGCGGATCGGCTGTTGCAGCAGCCAGAGCAGGCCGTGGTCGCGGGACAGGGTGAACTGGCCGTGACTGGTCAGCGGCTGCGGCAAGGCTCTCAGGTGCTTTTCCTGAATGAAGTCGCCACGTACCACGGCCGGCCCGCTCAGTTGTCCGGCGAGCTGTGGCAGGTCGAAGGGTTGCGCCATGGCGATGGTGGTGACCAGCAGCAGGACGGCGGCGGCCAGCCATTTCTTGAAGAGCGGCGTCATGCCAGTGCGCGCTCCACCGCGTCGACGAACACTCGTGGCGAGGCCAGCAGCATCTCGCGGCTGGCGATCTCCACGGCGACCTGCACGGTGCTGCCGCGGGTCATGCGCTCGCCGGTTTCGGCATCGCGGATCAGGTAGTTGATCTTCAGGCGGTTCTCCCACTCCACCAGGTCGGCGCGCACCACGATGCGCTGGTTGAAGCGCGCGCCGCGCATGTAGCGCAGCTGCACGTCGATGATCGGCCAGGCATAGCCGGCGTCGCGCATCTGCTGATAGTTGTGGCCGATACGCTCGAGCAGCGCACAGCGGGCAACCTCGAAGTACTTGACGTAGTGGCCGTGCCAGACCACGTCCATGGAGTCGACATCGAAGAACGGCACGAGCAACTCGACCTCGGCCTGCAGTACGCCGTCCTTACGCATAAAGCCTCCAGTGGCGGTTGCGGATCTGTTCGAGGCACAGGCGCAGTTCGCCTTCCAGCGCCCGGTCTTCGATCAGCGGGGGGAAGGTCGCCGCCAGTTCGCTGTGCATGGCCGCCAGTGGAGCGGGCAGCGGGCGCGCGTCTTCCTGGCGCTGGCGCAGCCAGACGCCCTGCTGGGCGGCGAGCAGCGTGCCCGCGGCGACCTGCTCGCTCAGCTCCAGGCTGCGCAGCGCGTCGCGGGCGGCGATGGTGCCCATGCTCACCTTGTCCTGGTTGTGGCATTCGGTGGAGCGCGAGAAGACGCTGGCCGGCATGCTGTTCTTCAGCGCTTCGGCGGTCCAGGCGCTGGCACCGATCTGCACCGCCTTGAAGCCGTGGTTGATCATCGCCGTGGCGGCCGGCGCGCCGGAGAGGTTGCTCGGCAGGCCGTGGTTGTAGCGCGTGTCGACCAGCAGGGCGAGCTGGCGGTCGAGCAGATCGGCGACGTTGGCCACCAGGTTCTTCAGGCTGTCCATGGCGAAGGCGATATGCCCGCCATAGAAGTGCCCGCCGTGCAGCACGCGCTCGTTGTCGGCATCGATGATCGGGTTGTCGTTGGCGCTGTTCAGTTCGGTCTCGATGAACTGGCGCAGCAGGCCCAGGCTGTCGGCCAGCACACCGAGCACATGGGGGGCGCAGCGGATGGAGTAGCGGTCCTGCAATCGATGCAGCGGCGCCGCGGGCGCATCGATGGCCAGGTCCTGACGAATCCAGGCGGCGACCTGAGCCTGCCCAGGATGCGGCTTGGCGGCGAACAGGCGCTCATCGAAGTGCTCGGGGTTGCCCTGTAGGGCGATCACGTTCAGTGCGGTGATGCGGGTCGCCAGCTGCAGCAGGTAGTCGGCGCGGGCGTAGGCCAGGCAGGCGAGTCCGGTCATCACCGCGGTGCCGTTCATCAACGCCAGCGCCTCCTTGGGACGCAGGGTCAAGGGCGTCCAGCCGAGCTGGCGATGCACTTCGGCGGCGCTGCGGCGCTCGCCGCGATACAGCACCTCGCGCTCGCCGGCGAGGGCGGCGGCGACATAGGACAGTGGGGTCAGGTCGCCGCTGGCGCCGACCGAGCCTTCCTCAGGAATCAGCGGCAGCACATCGTGTTCGAGAAATGCCTGCATGCGTTCCAGCAGCTCGATGCGTACACCGGACATGCCATGGGTAAGCGAACGCAGGCGCGCGGCGAGCACGGCGCGGGTGGCTTCGGCGTCCAGCAACTTGCCGAGCCCGCAGCCATGAAAGGTGAACAGGTGCTGCGGCAACGCCTCGACCTGATGCAACGGCACCGCCACCACGCAGGAATCGCCATAGCCGGTGGTAACGCCGTAGATCACGCCTTCGCGGTCCAGCAGGGTGTCGAGAAACTGCGCGCCGCGGGTGATGCGGCTGCGAAAGGTCTCGTCCGCCTGCAGCCGTGCCGGCGCACGGCGCTGCGCCACGGCCAGCACGTCCTCGATGCGCAGAAGGTGTTCGCCAAAGATCACGGGCTCAGTCACGACGCGGGTCCTGTGTGTTCCAGAAGGGATAGAAGTTGAACCATTGCAGCGGCGCCTCCAGGCAACGCGCGGCGAGGCGGTCGGCGTAGCGCTGCACTGCCTGCGCGATCACCGCGTCGCGCTCGGCGCGGCGCCAGCGGATGCGTTCGGCGAACGGCTCGAGATGCACATGGAAGCGCTCGTCCTGCTTGAGACAGAACAGCAGATTCACCGGGCATTCCAGCAGGCCGGCGAGCAGCCAGGGCCCCTGGGGAAAGGCTGCCGGGTGACCGAGGAAGTCCGCCACGGCGGTGCGCCCACCATGCAGCGGCACCCGATCACCGGCGATGGCCAGCCACTCGCCGCGCTCCAGACGCTGGGACAGCTGCAGCATGGTCGCCGGGTCCAGTTCGCTGACCTGGATCAGCCGCAGGTTGTCGGCGCCGGACTGGTCCAGCAGGCGATTGAACTGCTCGGCGTGACGGGTGTGCACCAGCACGTTCATCCGCACTTCGCCGCCGATCTCCGCCAGCGCCCGGCAGATCTCCAGATTGCCCAGGTGCGAGCCGACCAGCAGCTGACCGCGCGCCCCGGCGAGGCTGGCGTGCAGGTTGGAAGGGTCGTGGATCACCAGGCGTTCCCGTCCGACGCGCCCGCTCCAGACATCCAGCTTGTCCAACAGCGCTTCGGCGAAACTCATGAACTGGCGATAGACCGAGCGGGTGCTCGGCTGCAGTTCGGCGCGACCGCTCCAACGCGCCAGGTAGCCCTGATACTCGCGCGCGCTGTCACGGGCGCTGCGGCCGAACAGATAGAAATACAGCACGATCAGATACAGCAGCGGCGCCATGGTGCGCCGACCAAGTACCCGTACCGCCCAGGCGGTCAGGCGCATCAGCGCGAAACTGCCGCGCTCGCGCTGCGCCGCCCAGTGCGAGGGCATCGGGGCTTCGCTCATCGCTGCAGGCGCCGGGCGAGCAGTTTTGGCGCGCGCAGCAGCATGCCGCAGAACAGCCGGGCATGCATGGCGGAGATCAGTGCATTGTCCAGCCAGAGGCGGAAGTGCGAGACGCCATCGGCCGGGTAATGCACCCGCGTCGGCAGCCAGACCATCGGCTGCTGCTGCCAGTGCAGGCGCACCAGGATCTCGGTGTCGAAATCCATGCGCCGGCCCAGGCGCACGCGGTCGAGCAATGCCAACGTCGGCTCCAGCGGGTAGACACGGAAGCCGCACATGGAGTCGCGGATCGCCAGCGACAGGGTGTTGATCCAGACCCAGACATGGGTCAGGTAGCGGGCATACAGGCGCCCCTTGGGCACGCTGGCGTCGTATCGCGGATAGCCGCAGATCACCGCGTCCGGCGCCTGGCTGGCGCGGTCGAGGAACAGCTCGACACCGGACAGGTCGTGCTGGCCGTCGGCGTCGACCTGCAGCGCATGGCTGAAGCCCAGTCGCCGCGCCTCGCGCAGGCCGCTGATTACCGCACCGCCCTTGCCCTGATTGCGCGGATGGCGGAGCAGGAAGACGCCGTCTTGCTCCGCCAGTCGGTCGATGACCGTTGCCGCGGCAGGGGAGGAACCGTCATCCACCAGCACGCAGGGCAGGTCCGCCGCCCGCAGCGCGGCGACCACTGCCGGCAGGCTGCGCTCGTGGTTGTAAACCGGGATCAGCGCGCAGGGCTTGAACCAATCCTCTTCGTTGGCCAGGGCGGGCGCCACGCTGGCGATCGGCTGCTCCTCGACGGGCGGCAAGGGATTGAGCGTGGTCATGGGCGAGCTCCCAGCAGGATGCGGCCGGACGAGCAGGGCTTGCCGGCGTTGTGATAGGCGAAGTACAGCTTGCCGCGGGCATGATCGAAACGCAGGCTCAGCTCCAGGTGATCGCCCGGGCGAGCGAGCTGCTGGAACTTGAGCACTTCCATGCCACCGAAACGCGGCGGCAGGTCGTCGATCAGTTCGCGCGCGAGGTTCATCGCCCACTCGATCTGAACGACGCCAGGCAGGACCGGCGTACGCGGGAAATGGCCGCTGAAGTGCGCCAGGTCCAGCGGCACGCGCAGCTCGATCTGCCAGTGATCGTCCTGCCACTGCTGCTGCAGACGCTCCGGTTCGCGCGGGCGCGGCGCCAGCAGCAGAGCGTCGAGTTCGGCCTGAGGCAGTTTGCCCTGGGCATTGCCCGGTAGCTGATGGAGCAGTCGCCAGCGTCGCGGCAGGGCCAATGCTTCGCAATGGTCGTTCAGATGCTGGCGCAGAGCCTGGGTGACGGCGCGCCGGCCCTGGTTGCGCAGGGCGAATATGCCAGCCTCGCTCAGCGCCACCAACGCGCCGAGATAGGCCCGCTGGTCCTGGATGACGCCCAGGCGGGCCTCGCTGACGTAGGCGTGCTCGGCCAGGGCGCTTTCCAGCATCGGTAGCGAGATCCGCTTCTCTTCCAGCTTGACGATGCGATCCAGCCGGCCACGCAGGGCGAAGCGGCCATCGGCATGCAACTCGGCGGCATCGGCGGTCTGTTCGACGTGCCCGCTGGCGAGCCAGGGCGAGGCCACGCGCAGCGCGCCCTGCTCGTCCTGGCCGAGCTCGACGCCCGGTAGCGGCTGCCACAGTTCGCCGCCCTGGCGCCAGGCGATGCCGCCGGTTTCGGAGCTGCCATAGATCTCCGTTGGCCACTGGCCGAGGCGCTCCCGCAGCAGTTGTGCGGCCTCGGCCGGCAGTGGCCCGCCAGAGGAGAACACCCGACGCACCTGGCGCAGCGCCGGCCAGTCGAGGTTGTCGCCCATGCGCTTGAGCAGGGCGGGACTGGCCACCCAGCAGAACGCCGGTTGTTCACGGCTGGCCCGCTGCATGTCCTCGGCGAACGGCAGGGGGCGGCGCAGCATCGGGCGGCCGGCGCACAGCGGCCAGAGCACACGGAACAGCAGGCCGTAGATGTGTTGCGTGGCGACGCTGCCGATCACGCTGGCAGCTCCGAGATCGGCGCCCCACAGCGCTTCCAGCGTCTCGACCTCATGGGCGAGCTGCGCCAGGCGCTTGTCGATCAGTTTGGGCTGGCCGCTGGAGCCCGAGGTGCAGAGCGTCAGGCCGAGCAGCTGCGGATCGAGTTCGGCGGCACTCAAGGGTTCGCCCAGCAAATCCATCAGGCTGTGATCACCAAGCTGATCGGTCAGCCACAGCTCGGTCTGGGCGTCCAGGCGCTCGCGGTTCGCCGGCTGCAGGTCCGCCGGCAGCAGCACACGCGCGCCGGCGCGCCAGGCACCGAGCAGGGCGATCGCCAGCTGCGCGGCATCCTCCAGGTGCACGGCCAGGCTGCACACATTGCGTCGCTGCAGCTCACCGGCCAGCTGCAGCGCCTGCAGTTGCACCTGGCCGAGCGACAGTGCGGGGGCATCGGTTACCCGCCGCGATTCGCCTGAAATCAGCAGTTCACACAGGCCGATCCAGCTCATGTGCGGCCTCTGACCCGCTGACGTACCAGCCACTCGCCGGCGAACAGCAGGCCCATCAACAGATAGGCGATCAGCCCGTTGTACAGCGTCCACCAGGCCAGCGGCGCCCAGAGCGTCAGGGCGGCGGCTATGGTGCCGTTGATGACGAAGAAGCCCACCCAGACTTTGGTCACCTGCCGCGTATAGCGCACGCCGGCTTCCGCCAGATCCGGCTCCTGTAGCCGGGCCAGACGCTCGATCACCGGCATGCCGACGAACAGGCTACCGGCGAACAGCGCGAGCATGGCAGCGTTGATCAGGACCGGATACCAGCGCAGCAGGACATCGTCGTCGAGCAACGCCAGGGCAAGGCAGAACAGCAGGGCGACAACAGCCGTCGCGCGGCTGGCGACGCGCTCGCTGCTCAGCAGGCGGGCAAGCCAGAGCGCCCCGAGTAGCGCGGCGAATACACGCGGCGAGAGGTGCTCGATACCGAAGTAGACGGCGAACGGATAGGCCAGCCCGGCGAGCAGCAGGGCGAGGCCGGCCATGCGGGCCAGGCCGGGCGGGATGGTGGATGAGCGTGGAAGCATCAGGAGTCCGAAAAACCGTGGTTGTGCTGCGGGGCGGGCGCGATGCCGGTCAGGCTGTCTCCGTGCTGGTCAGACGATAGACCGCCTCCACCACGTCACCGACGGTGCGCACGGCCTTGAACTCCTCGGCGGCAATCTTCTTGCCGGTCTGGCGCTTGATATGGTCGATCAGGTCGACGGCGTCGATGCTGTCGATCTCCAGGTCCTGATAGAGGTTGGCCTCGAGGGTGATGCGCTCGGGTTCGAGTTCGAACAGTTCCACCAGGGCGTCGCGCAGGGTTTGGAAAATCTCGTTGCGGCTGTTCACGGCAGATGCTCCTCAGGCGGTGGCGCGGCTGGCGCTGACGAAAGCTGCCAGGCTGTCGACGCTGGCGAAATGCTTGCGGGTGTCCTTGGCGTCGGCGTCGATCTTGATACCGAAGCGCTTCTGAATCGCCAGGCCGAGTTCCAAGGCATCCACCGAGTCGAGGCCAAGACCTTCGCCGAACAAGGGCTGGTCGGCAGCGATGTCGTCCGGGCCGAGGTCTTCCAGACCCAGGGCGTCGATGATCAGTTGCTTGATTTCAAGCGTCAGTTGGCTCATCGAGTGCGAGCTCCTTTATGAAGTGTCGGTGCAGATGGTCGTTGAGGCGGCGCGAAGCGATCGGGGCGGCGCCCAGGGCGGCGAATGCCTGCGGGTCGATGTCGTCGCCCACGCGTAGATGAAAGTGAAAGCGCCGCGAGGGGATGCGGTACCAGGGTTCGGCCTTGGTCAGGGTAGTCGGTGTCACGCTGATCACCACCGGCGTCACCAGCCGCGCGCCTCGCAGCGCGATGGCCGCCGCTCCGCGATGGAACTGCGGGGGCTGGCCGGGCGTGGTGCGGGTGCCCTCGGGAAAGATGATCAGCGTCTGGCCCTGCTGCAGGGCTTCGGCCGCTTCGTCGAGCATCTCGGCGCTGCCGTTGTTGCTGATGTACTGCGCGGCGCGGATCGGCCCACGGGTGAAGGGGTTGTCCCACAGGCTCTGCTTGACCACGCAGTTGGCGTCGCGGATCAGTGCGATCAGCACCACCACATCGATCAGCGAAGGATGATTGGCGATGATCAACTGGCCCGGGCGACCGAGGCGCTCGGCACCTTCGACCTCATAGGTCAGCACGCCGCTGCGGTACATGAACTGCACGAACAGCCAGAACAGCCGGCTGACCGTTTGCCGTGCACGGCTGCGTCGGGTGATGGAGTCGCCGGGCAGCAGCGCGAGTAGCGGGAAGACCAGTATGCGCAGGCACAGCCCGCCGATGCCGAACAAGGCGAACGACAGCCCGGTGGCAACCAGGCGCCACAGCCACGGCACATTGGGCCGCTTCAGCGCGTCCGCTGCCAGTTCCATCTGCGCGTCTTCCATTGATGCGTGAGTTGGGAGCGGCCATCGAGCAATGCCCGGATCAGCTCCAGCGCATGTGGTGCGGATGCTGTCACGGCGGGCTCGTCGGCCGATTGCAGTTGCAGTTGCCAGGTGTCTCCGGCGGTCAGTCGCAGCGCCAGCGCGTAGGGTATCTGGACATCATCAATCCAGGGTCGATAGGCGTCTGGCGGCGTTTCCTCGGCGATCACCAGCAGAACGGCCGGCGCGCCTTCGTTCAACAGCAGCGCGGCTTCGAGGAGCGCGTGCTCGAGCCCGTCGCCTTCCGCGGCGAGGGCCGTCATTTCGCTGGAATCGCCCTGAAAGATCGACCAGAGGCCGATGATGGCGTTGTGCACTGACAGGCTGAACTGGGTCGGCGAAAGCGGCTGCTGCTCGGCCAGGTCGCTGAGCAGGGCGAAGTTGCGGGTGGTTTCACCGTGGCGCGAGGCATACACCAGCGGCATCGGCGGCTGGTCTTCGACCAGGGGGGCGGCGACAGCAAAGACCATGCGCGCCAGCCGGCTCAAGCGCCGACGCTGCATGGCGGGCAAAAAGGATACGTCCGGCTGAGCGTCTGGAGCGTCCGGCCAGACGCTGGCCAATGCCCAGCGCGACCAGTCGGCATGGCAGGCACAGCCCGGCGCCCAGGCCTGCCATTGGTCGATGTCGAAGCGTATTGCGCTCATGCCTGCGCGGCTCTCGTGGGGCCAGCGCATAGACGTCCGTGTGTTACTTGCATTGGAAGTGCCGCTCGAAAAGTGCGGGCATTATCCAAGTGCCATGATGGCTAGGCAAACATTGCGACACATATCCTGATGGGAGGTCGCAATTGTGGGTGGAACTTGGCGCTGTTCTGGTTGCCGCCTGATGTTTATGCCGTCAGCGAACGCCCTGCTGTGCCAGCCAGGCCAGCAGTTGTGGCAGCGGCATGGCACCGCTCTGGCGCGCGACTTCGCGGCCTTCGCGAAAGAGGATCAGGCTCGGAATGGAGCGGATGCCGAGCTGCGTCGACAGTTGCGCATTGGCTTCGCTGTCGAGCTTGGCCAGGCGGCAGCGGCCCTGCAGCTGGCGCGCGGCCTGGGCGAAGGTCGGGGCAAAGCTGCGGCAGGGGCCGCACCAGCTGGCCCAGACATCCACCAGTAGCGGCAGGTCGCCCTTGATCTGGTTGGCGAATTGCTCCTGTTGCAGGTCGAACGGTTGGTCCGGCAGCGCCTCGGACTTGCAGCGCCCGCAGCGTGGCGCGTCATGTATGCGATCGGATGGGATGCGGTTGAGGCTGGCGCAATGTGCGCAGGGGACGATCAGCGAATCGGTCATGGCGAGGCTCCCTCGGCGATATGCCGATAATGTGGAGCCTCGCTGGCGGATATCAAGCTGCGCGCCGTCTCAACACTTGGATGCGGCCAGTGCCTGGGCCAGGTCGGCGAGGATGTCGTCGATGTGCTCGATACCGATCGACAGCCGGATCAGGTCCTGCGACACGCCGGCGCGGGCCAGTTCGTCGGCATTCAGCTGGCGGTGCGTGGTGCTGGCCGGATGGCAGGCCAGGGACTTGGCGTCGCCGATGTTGACCAGGCGCACCACCAGTTTGAGCGCATCGATAAAGCGCGCGCCGGCCTCCATGCCGCCTTCGATGCCGAAGCAGAGAATCGACGCCGGCATGCCGCCCATGTAGCGGCGGGCCAGTTCGTGCTCAGGGTGATCCGGCAGTCCGGCGTACTTGACCCATGCCACCTGTGGGTGGGATTGGAGGAACTCGGCAACCTTGAGCGCGTTTTCGCAGTGGCGCTCCATGCGCAGGGCGAGGGTTTCCAGCCCCTGCAGGATCAGGAACGAGTTAAACGGTGAAATCGCCGCGCCCATGTTGCGCAGCGGCACAACGCGGCAGCGGCCGATGAAGGCGGCGGGGCCGAACGCTTCGGTGTAGGTGACGCCGTGGTAGGACACGTCCGGCGTGTTCAGCAGCGCGAAACGTTCCTTGTACTGCGCCCAGGGGAATTTGCCGGAGTCGACGACGACACCGCCAATGCTGGTGCCATGGCCGCCCATGTACTTGGTCAGCGAGTGCACGACGATGTCCGCGCCATGCTCGAACGGTCGGCAGAGCACGGGCGTGGCGACGGTGTTGTCGACGATCAGCGGCACGCCGTGGCGGTGCGCGGCTTCGGCCAGGGCGGCAAGGTCGATGATGTTGCCGGCCGGGTTGCCGATGGACTCGCAGAACACCGCCTTGGTGCGCTCGTCGATCAGCGCTTCCAGGGCGGCGATGTCGTCGTGGGCGGCGAAGCGCACCTCGATGCCCTGGCGCGGCAGGGTATGGGCGAACAGGTTGTAAGTGCCGCCGTAGAGCTTGGCCACCGAAACGATGTTGTCGCCGACTTCGGCGATGGTCTGAATGGCGTAGGTGATCGCTGCCATCCCCGAGGCTACGGCCAGTGCGGCCACGCCACCCTCTAGGGCCGCTACTCGCTGCTCGAGCACGTCGGTGGTGGGATTCATGATGCGCGTATAAATGTTGCCCGGCACCTTCAGATCGAACAGGTCGGCGCCGTGCTGGGTGTCATCGAACGCGTACGAGGTGGTCTGGTAGATCGGTACCGCCACGGCCCGGGTGGTCGGGTCCGGGCTATAGCCTGCATGAATGGCGAGGGTTTCCAGTTTCATGGCGCGCTCCTTGTTCTTGTTCGTCGGGGCAAAGGCCCGAGAGCATGAAACTGAACGCCTGAACGGTCAATGATCCAGCGCAAGCCTTGTCGTCAGAGCGGCGTGAGCGGCCAGAATAGCGGAATCACCAGCGTAGCCACGACCCACAGCAGCAGGTTCAGCGGTATGCCCACCTTGAGGAAGTCGGTGAAGCGATAGCCGCCGGCGTTGTAGACGAAGGTGTTGGTCTGATAGCCGATCGGCGTGGCAAAGCTGGCGCTGGCGGCGAACATCACGGCGACCACGAACGGGCGTGGGTCGACCCCCAGGTGCTGGGCTAGGCCAATGGCGATCGGAGTGATCAGTACGGCCACCGCGTTGTTCGACAGTATCTCGGTGAGGATCGAGGTCAGCAGGTAGATGAACGAAAGCATGAACAGTGGGCCGGCCCAGGGGGTAATGGCCGTCACGTTCTGCACGACCAGCTGCACCAGCCCCACCTTGTCCATGGCGATGCTGATCGCCAGCATGCCGAAGATCAGGCTGAGGATCTTCCAGTCGACTGCTTTGTAGGCGTCCTCGACATCCAGGCAGCGCGTCGCCAGCACTGCGGCTGCACCGATGATCGCCAGGCCTTCGATCGGCATCACGCCAAAGGCCGCCAACACCATGACCGAGAGTGTGGCGATGATCGCGATCGGCGCCTTGTCGCGGCGGAACGCACGTTCCTGCACCGCGTTGAGGCTGATCAGCTCGCCGTTGTCGGCGAAGCGCTTGATCTGCGCCGGCGTGCCCTCGACCAGCATCACATCACCGAACTGCAGCTGGAAATCGTCGAAGTTGCCCTGGATGTTCTCGTCTTGGCGGTGCACGGCCAGCACACTGATGCCATAGCGTGCGGACAGGTCGAGGTCGCGCATCGGGCGGTGGCTGTAGCGCGAGCCGCGGCCGACGATGGCTTCGGCGAGAATCACATCTTCACTGCTGATGGTCTCGAAGGCGTCGCCACGGTTGAAGGTCAGGTGGCCGCTTTCGCGCAGCTCGACCACGTCCTTGACTTGGCCGTGGATCATCAGCAGATCGCCGGCGTTCAGCGTGAAGTCGTGCTCCGGGCGGCTGAAAAGCTGGCTGTCGCGATTCACCTGCAGCACCTGCAAGCCGCTGCCGCCATTGAGGTTGGCCTCGGCGATGGTCTTGCCGATCACCGGCGAACTCAGCGGAACGCGCAGCTCGGTCATGAAGTTGCGGTCCAGGCGTGGGCCGAGCAGCTTGGACAGTGTGTCGCGTTCCGGCAACAGGTGCTTGCCGATGGTCAGCAGATAGACCATGCCGGCGGCGGCCATGATCAGCCCCGCTGCGGTGATCTCGAACATGCCGAAAGGGGCGAGGCCGGCTTTGCGCGCCACGCCGTCGACGAGGATGTTGGTCGAGGTGCCGATCATCGTCAGCGTGCCACCGAGGATCGTCGCGTACGACAGAGGAATCAGCAGTTTCGAGGGTGTGGTGCCGGCACGCTTGGCCAAGGAAATCGCCACGGGCGTGAGGATCGCCACCACCGGCGTGTTGTTAAGGCCGGCGGAAATGACCAGCGCGGTGATCGTCAGGCCGAATAGGACCCGTGTAGGGCTGGTGCCCACCAGATTGCCGAGCCAGTTGCCCAGCGCATCGATGCATCCGGTGCGCTCCAGCGCCGCCGAGATGATGAACATGCAAGCGATGGTGACCGGCGCCGAGTTGGACAGCACGCCGAGCACCTCGCCGGGCGTCAGCAGCTGCGTCGCCAGTAGCACCGCCACGGCAATCGCCACGACGATGTCGGGGCTCCAGCTCTCCCTCACGAACGCCACCAATACCCAGATCAGCAAGGCGCAGACGAACAACAGCGGCAGCGATTCTGGAAGCATGGACGTCCTTAAGGATGGCGACTGAGGCGCGTCGAAACAACGGGCCCGCGGCGCAAGATAGAGACGTCAGCTTAGAGAGTCCAGAAACCTTTCCTGCTGTTTATATGCGATCTGGTTATTAACGGAGAATGGGCGCGGCTGGCGAGCGCGGGGCCGGAAATGGCGGCGTCGCTGAGTCGTCCGTCGACAGCGGATAAACGAAAAAGCCGCGCAATGCGCGGCTTTGAAGGTGGTGGGCCCACACGGACTCGAACCGTGGACCAAAGGATTATGAGTCCTCTGCTCTAACCAACTGAGCTATAGGCCCCCAGAAGGCCGGCGGATTATACCGGCGGTATGGCGGCTGCGCCAATCGAAGCTAGCTGCTCCGAGGCATACGGCTGAAAAAACAACCCCCGGCATGCCGGGGGTTCTGGTCTTACTCGTCGAGGAAGGAGCGCAGATGCTCGCTTCGCGTCGGGTGGCGCAGCTTGCGCAGCGCCTTGGCTTCGATCTGACGAATGCGCTCGCGGGTGACATCGAACTGCTTGCCGACTTCCTCGAGGGTGTGGTCGGTATTCATGTCGATGCCGAAGCGCATGCGCAGCACTTTGGCTTCACGGGCGGTGAGGCCGGAGAGCACTTCGCGGGTGGCCTCCTTGAGGCTTTCCACGGTAGCGACGTCGATCGGCGACTGCATGGCCGAGTCCTCGATAAAATCGCCCAGGTGCGAGTCTTCGTCGTCACCGATCGGCGTTTCCATGGAGATCGGCTCCTTGGCGATCTTCAGTACCTTGCGGATCTTGTCCTCGGGCATTTCCATGCGCTCGCCAAGCTCCTCGGGCGTGGGCTCGCGGCCCATTTCCTGCAGCATCTGGCGGGAGATGCGGTTGAGCTTGTTGATCGTCTCGATCATGTGCACCGGGATGCGGATGGTCCGCGCCTGGTCGGCAATGGAGCGAGTGATCGCCTGGCGAATCCACCAGGTGGCGTAGGTCGAGAACTTGTAGCCGCGGCGGTATTCGAACTTGTCCACCGCCTTCATCAGGCCGATGTTGCCTTCCTGGATCAGGTCGAGGAATTGCAGGCCGCGGTTGGTGTACTTCTTGGCGATGGAGATCACCAGGCGCAGGTTGGCCTCGACCATCTCCTTCTTCGCCCGACGGGCCTTGGCCTCGCCAATGGACATGCGACGGTTGATGTCCTTGATGTCGGCGATGGCGAGCTCGCACTGCTGTTCCAGCTCGATCAGCTTCTGCTGGCAGCGCTGGATGTCTTCCTTGCGGTTGCCGATGGCCTCGGCGTACTTGCTCTTGCCGGCAGCCAGTTGCTCGGCCCAGTCGAGATTGGTCTCGTTGTTCGGGAACTGGCGCAGGAAGTCGGCGCGTGGCATGCGGGCATCACGCACGCACAGCTGCATGATGGCTCGCTCCTGGGCGCGGATCTGGCTCAGTGCGTCACGCACGCGCTCGACCAGGGCATCGTACTGCTTGGGCACGAGCTTGATCGGCATGAACAGGATGGCGAGGGCTTCGAGTTCCTCGGTAGCCTGCTGGCTGGCGCGGCCATGCTTCTTGAGGGCCTTGTTGGCTTTTTCAAGCTGTTCGGCGACCGCGCCGAAGCGTAGGCGCGCGACTTCCGGATCGGGCCCGCCGTCGCCTTCTTCTTCTTCGCTCTCGGACTCTTCTTCGTCCTCGTCGTCCTTGTCATCGTCCACCGGCTTGCTGGTGGACTGCGGCGTCTGCGGCTCGACTTCCTGAGGCGCGGCGGCGCCGTCGTCGTCGGGGTCGATGTAGCCGCTGAGGATGTCGGACAGGCGGCCGCCTTCGTTCGTCACGCGCTCGTAGTCAGCGAGAATGCTGTCGACGGTGCCGGGGAAGTGGGCGATCGCGCTCATGACTTCGCGAATGCCTTCCTCGATGCGTTTGGCGATTTCGATCTCGCCTTCGCGGGTCAGCAGTTCGACGGTGCCCATTTCGCGCATGTACATGCGCACCGGGTCGGTGGTGCGGCCGATGTCGGTCTCGACCGCGGCGAGTGCAGCGGCGGCCTCTTCGGCGGCAGCTTCATCGGTATCGGCTTCGGCCAACAACAGGGCATCGGCATCCGGAGCGGTCTCGAATACGTTGATGCCCATGTCGTTGATCATGCGAATGATGTCTTCCACCTGTTCCGGATCGGAAATATCCTCCGGCAGGTGGTCGTTGACCTCGGCGTAAGTCAGGTAACCCTGCTCACGGCCACGCTGGATCAACTCTTTGAGGCGGGACTGCTGTTGCGCTTTTCCGGACATATAACCCTATCCACTGAAGGTTCTGGCGGGCTGAAAACAAGCTGAGCATTATAGCCGAGCTAGGACCTCACGCGCCAGTTGAGGTCGGTGTAGTGGGTATTGCGTTGCGGCTCAATAGGTTACGCAGTTGGTCTTTTTCCTCTGCGCTGAGTTCACCTTGGCGAGCCTTGCGCAGCAGGTTTTCGAGGCGCCGTTCCCGCTGTCTGGCGGCAAGGCTATTAATGGTGTCGAAAAACTGCTGTTCAAGGTTATCGGCAGAGATCAGCCATTCTTTCTCTGCCAGTGCGCGTAAAAGTCGACCCTGATCCGTGCCGTGCCAGCGGGCGATCAACTGCAGGCTGCGCAGCCTTGGGTTTTTCTGCAGGGTGCCGAGCAGCGCCACTAGCAATTGGGCGTAGGTATCGTCTTCTGCGGCGAAATGACTGACATCTTCCACCTTCTGCGCCAGCTCCGGATGGTGCAGCAGGGTGCGCAGGGTGGTCAGTGCCGGGGGCTCGACCGTGGCGGGCGTGCGCGGCCCGCGTGGCATTAAGTCTGGACCCTGGCCGTTTTTTTTCCAGTCCTTTTTCCACTCTTTCTTGCCGGGCTTGCCGCTGCGCGGTTGCGGCTGCACGGGTTCCGGTGGCTCGAAGTGGTCGGGCTCGCCGTAGGCCGGGCTGGCGTCGTAGTAGGTGTAGTCGTCGTAGGTCGGCGTGCTGCTGGGTGCGGCTACGGGCGCAGCGGCCATGTGCTGCAGTGCTTCGCCGTTCAGTCCGGTGATCTCGGCGAGGCGCTGGCGCATCAGCGCGCGCAAGTTGTTGCCTGGAATCTTTTCGATGAGCGGTGCGGCGAGCGTGGCCAGGTGAGCCTTGCCTTCCAGGGAGCGTGGATCGGCTTCTTCGCTCAGTTGCTGGAAGAAGTAGTCGGCCAGTGGCTGCGAGTGCTGCTGGATGCGGGCGCGAAAGGCGTCGGTGCCCTCGGCGCGGACCAGGGTGTCCGGATCTTCGCCGTCCGGCAGGAACAGGAAGCGTGCGCGGCGCCCGTCCTGCAGGTTCGGCAATGTTGCCTCCAGTGCGCGCCAGGCGGCCTTGCGACCGGCGGCGTCGCCGTCGAAGCAGAACAGCACGCTGGGAACGATGCGAAACAGGCGCTTGAGGTGTTCCTCGCTGGTGGCGGTGCCCAGAGTGGCGACGGCGTTGCGCAGACCTTGCTGGGCCAGAGCGATGACGTCCATGTAGCCCTCGACCACCATGATCTCGTCGAGGTCGCGGTTTGCCTGGCGCGCTTCGTAGAGGCCGTAGAGCTCCTGGCCCTTGTGGAAGACCGGCGTTTCAGGCGAGTTCAGGTACTTGGGTTTGTCGTCGCCCAGTACCCGGCCGCCAAAGGCGATCACCCGGCCGCGACTGTCGCGGATGGGGAACATCACGCGGTCGCGAAAGCGGTCGTAGCGCTTGCCGTTCTCGGCGTTCTCGATCAGCAGGCCGGCATCGATCAGCGCCTTCTGCTGCAGGGTATCGCCGCCGAGATGCTTCATCAGGTTGTCCCAGCCCGGCGGTGCGAAGCCCAGGCCGAAGTCCCGGGCGATGACACCGGACAGTCCGCGGCCCTTGAGATATTCCACCGCGGCCTTGCGCGTCGGGTGACTCTTCAGCGCCTGGCGGTAATAGTCGGCGGCGGCAGCGAGCAGCGGATAGAGCGGCGAATCGACCGGCTGGCGGGGCTTGTGCTTGCGCCCGCTGTCCTCGCGTGGGACTTCCATGCCGGCGCGCTTTGCCAGCTCCTCGACCGCCTGGGGGAAGTCCAGCTGGTCGTGGTCCATGACGAAGCCGAGAGCGTTGCCGCCGGCGCCGCAGCCAAAGCAGTAGTAGAACTGTTTGTCCGGGCTGACGCTGAAGGACGGCGTCTTTTCCTTGTGGAAAGGGCAGAGGGCGCTGTAGTTCTTGCCGGTCTTCTTCAGCTGGATGCGCGAACCGACCACCTCGACGATGTCGGAGCGGTTGAGCAGGTCATCGATGAAGGATTGGGGGATCAGTCCGGCCATAGGGGTATCAGATTACGCTCGCAAAGCATGCGCCGGAAATGAAAAAACTCCGGCCTTTCGCCGGCTGGCGAAGCGGAGTCTGCATGCAATGCAAAACCCGGCCGAAGCCGGGTTTGATGCGACGTCAGCTGTACTGGATCAGTACAGGCGGACGCTACGGCGCTGCTCGCGCTGCACTTTCTTGGCGTGACGCTTGACTGCGGCAGCAGCCTTGCGCTTGCGCTCGGCAGTCGGCTTCTCGTAGAACTCGCGCGAACGGACTTCGGCCAGAACGCCGGCTTTTTCGCAGGAGCGCTTGAAGCGACGCAGTGCTACGTCGAAGGGTTCATTCTCTTTAACTTTGACAGCGGGCATCCAGGACTTACCTTCACTTGATTACCGGTGGCAACGCGCTTCGGCAATGACTCGCAAGCACGCTGGTTTTAAGGGTTGCGGATGTTACCCGCTCCAATGGTGGAATGCAAAGCCCCTGATCGAAAAGCGCTGGTCGGTCGACCGGCCCGACGATTAATATGCACGGCTTCATTCGCCTTCCGGAAGATTGAACCCATGCTGGTGCTGGGGTTGGAAACGTCCTGCGACGAAACGGGTGTCGCGCTTTACGACAGCGAACAGGGCCTGCTGGCCGACGCGCTATTCAGCCAGATCGACCTGCATCGCGTCTATGGCGGCGTGGTGCCGGAGCTGGCTTCCCGTGATCACGTGAAACGCATGCTGCCGCTGATCCGTCAGGTACTGGCCGAGGCCGGCCGCGAGGCAGGGCAGATCGACGCGGTGGCCTATACGGCCGGCCCGGGTCTGGTCGGTGCCCTGCTGGTCGGTGCGTCCTGTGCTCAGGCGCTGGCGCTGGCCTGGGGGGTGCCGGCGGTCGGCGTGCACCATATGGAAGGCCATCTATTGGCGCCGATGCTCGAAGCGCAGCCTCCGGCGTTTCCGTTCGTCGCCTTGCTGGTGTCTGGCGGGCATACGCAGCTGGTGCGTGTGGATGGCATCGGCTGCTACGAGCTGCTCGGCGAGTCGGTGGACGATGCTGCGGGCGAGGCGTTCGACAAGACCGCCAAGCTGATGGGCCTGCGCTACCCGGGCGGGCCGGAGATCGCACGGCTGGCCGAGCAGGGCACACCGGGGCGCTTCGTCTTTCCGCGCCCGATGACTGATCGGCCGGGGCTGGATTTCAGCTTCAGCGGGTTGAAGACCTTCACACTCAATACCTGGCAGCAGTGCCGCGATGCCGGTGACGACAGCGAGCAGACCCGCTGCGACATCGCGCTGGCCTTCCAGCAGGCGGTGGTGGAGACGCTGACCATCAAATGCCGGCGGGCCCTGAAGCAGACCGGGCTGAAATCGCTGGTCATCGCCGGAGGGGTCAGTGCCAACCAGTCGCTGCGCCAGGCGCTGGAAGCGATGCTTGCCGAACTCAAGGGGCAGGTGTTCTATGCGCGGCCACGTTTCTGTACCGACAACGGCGCGATGATCGCCTACGCTGGCTGTCAACGCCTGCTGGCGGGCCAGCATGATGGGCCGGCGATCGCCGTGCAGCCACGCTGGTCGATGGAGACGCTGCCGGCGATCTGAACCGCATCGACCTAGAAGTGCCTTTCCCGGCCAGCGAACAGATCGCGCACATTGCTGCGGTGACGCCAGACAATCAGCGTTGCCAGCAGGCTCATCGGCAGCAACGCACCGGGCTGTTGCCAAGCCAGCAGCGGCAGGCAGAGCGGCAGGGCGATCAGGGCTGCCAGCGAGCTGGTGCGGGTCAGGCGGAATACCAGCAGCCAGGCGCCGATGGCCAGCAATGCGGCCGGTGGGTAGAGCGCAAGCAGGGCGCCAGCGGCGGTCGCTACGCCCTTGCCGCCGCGAAAACGGAAGTACAACGGATAGAGATGGCCGCATACCGCCGCCAGACCGATCCAGGCCTGCTGCTGAACGCTCATGTCCAGCGAGGCGGCCAGTAGGACGGGCAGCAGGCCTTTGAGCAGATCGCCGAACAGCGTGCAGATCGCCAGGCGCTTGCCGGCCAGACGAAGCATATTGGTAGCGCCGGGGTTGCCGGAGCCACCGGCGCGCGGGTCGGGTATCCCGGCCAGGCGGCTGAGCAGTATGGCGAATGACAGCGAACCGATCAGGTACGCGAGCAAGGTCAGCAGCCAGAACATGGAATCCATCCGGGGCAGGGAGTCCCTGAGTCTAACGGCGCGTTTCGAGCTTGTCGTGCCGCAGGAGAACGTTGCGTGGATACAGTTTTCATCGAAGGCCTGGAAGTGGATACGGTGATCGGCGCCTATGATTGGGAGCGCGGCATACGGCAGTGCCTGCAGTTGGACCTGACGCTGGGCTGGGACATCCGTCCGTCGGCGCAGAACGATGAGCTGGACAAGGCCCTGGACTACGCCAAGGTCGCTGCGGCCATCGACCTGTTCGCTGCCGAGGCGCGCTTCGAGTTGGTAGAGACCTTCGCCGAGCGCCTGGCGCAGCGTCTGATGAGCGAGTTCGGCATTCTCTGGCTGCGCCTGCGGGTCACCAAGCCCGGCGTCAATGCGCGCGCCCGTGCGCTGGGCGTGGAGATCGAACGCGGATGTCGCTAACTCCGGTGCTGCTCGGCCTGGGCAGCAATGTCCAGCGTGAGCCCCATCTGCATGCCGGCCTCGATGCGCTGGCCGAGCTGCTGGTGAACATGCGTTGTTCGCCGGTGTTCGAGAGCCTGGCGGTGGGCTACAAGGGCGACAACTTCTACAACCTCGTGGTCGCCGGCGATACCGAGCTGCCGCTGACCGAACTGGACCGGCGGCTCAAGTTCATCGAGGCGGACAACGGGCGTTACGCGCCGGATCGCAAGGGGTTGCCGCTGGACATCGACGTGCTGCTCTATGGCGAGCTGGTCGGCAATTTCCACGGTTTGCTGCTGCCGCGTGCTGAGATTCTCAAGAACGCCTTCGTGCTCTGGCCGCTGGCGCTGCTGGCCCCGACCGTACGGCACCCGGCCGCGGATGCCAGCTTTGCCGAGCTGTGGGCGCAATCGACCATCGACCAACAGCTCTGGCCGGTGCCCTTCCAGTGGCGCGGCGCGGAGCTCACCCCGCCCGAGCTGATCCGCGCCCACCCGCCGCGTTGTGCCTGACTAGCCGTTATTCGCATTCTGCTGGCAATGCCGCCGCAGCGCCTCGAGTCGGGCAGCGGCGAGTGCCTTGCCCAGCTCGGCGCCCTGGTGGCCTTGTTCCAGCAGCGGTTTGATCGCGACGTCACGAGCTGTTTTCGCCGCCGCCCGCAGGTAGTCAACCTGGGGTAAGGGTTGCGCGGCGCGGTCTGCCGGGGCGGTCATTTCGCAGGCCGCGATGAAGTGCTCGAAGCGCTCCGGACGGCGATAGATATCGAAGTGCTGCAGCATGTCGAGCAAGGCATCGGCGGGCAGGGCCCGCGCATCGAGCGCGTCCTGATGGTAGCGGCCGAGCAGCATCGCCAGTTCCTGGCAATCCCGCGGCGCCTTGCAGCGCTGGTTCAGCGTGGCGATGGCGTGGAGACGCTCCTCCTGGCTAGCGGTTGGGCCTGCGCAGCCGAGCAGCAGGCAGGCCCAGCGTACCGGCAATGGCTGGGCGTGCTTCGCACAGCGCCGCAGTGCGCCGAGCAGACTTTCGCCATGTGCGCCTTGCTCCTCGAAACTGGCAGCCAGTTCGGGGAACAGCTCCGGCAGGGCGTGACAGGCCTTAAGTACCTGAATGAAGACATCCGGGCGCGGCTCCATCAATGCGCGGGAAATCTCCTTCCAGCTGCGTTCGGCGGTGAGTGCCGACAGCTCGCCGGAGCGCGCCAGCTGACGCATCAGCTCAAGGGTTTCGTCGGCGATACGGAAGCCGAGCTCGGCGTAACGCGCGGCGAAGCGCGCCACGCGCAGAACGCGCAGCGGGTCTTCGGCGAAGGCCGGCGACACGTGGCGCAACAGTCGGACCTGCAGATCGCGCTGGCCACCGTAGGGGTCGATCAATCGCCCCTGCTCGTCTTCGGCAATGGCATTGATGGTGAGGTCGCGTCGCTGCAGATCCTCCTCGAGGGTGACCTCAGGGCTGGCATGGAAGGTAAAGCCGCCATAACCGCGGCCGCTCTTGCGCTCGGTACGCGCCAGGGCGTACTCCTCGCCGCTCTGCGGATGCAGGAACACCGGAAAGTCCGCGCCCACCGGGCGGAAGCCCTGGGCCTGCATTTCCTCTGGAGTGGCGCCGACCACCACCCAGTCCACTTCACTGACCGCACGCCCCAGCAGGCGATCACGCACCGCGCCGCCGACTTTGTAGATATGCATAACCACCTCCGTAGGCGCGGAGGATAAAGGATATCGGTCGTACGGCCACAGATTGGTGCCGAGGAAGGCGCCGCGGGCACTGCCCGCGGTGTCGGTCAGGCGAAGTTCATGCCGGGGAAGCGGCTGTCGGTTTCCGTCTCGTTGCTGGCGCGCGGCGGCATGTGATGGGTGTTGACCAGCTTGTCGTCCTGCATCGATTGCAGATGCACGTCGAACCCCCACAGCCGGTGCAGATGCTTGAGTACCTCGTCGGTGGATGCGCCCAGCGGCTTGCGGTCATGCTGCATGTGACGCAGGGTGAGCGAGCGGTCGCCACGGCGATCGACATTCCACACCTGCACGTTGGGCTCACGGTTGCCGAGGTTGTACTGCGCCGCGAGCAGTTCGCGAATGATGTGGTAGCCACTTTCGTCGTGGATGGCCGGGACCAGCAGCTCGTCCTTGCGGTCGTCGTCGAGAATGCTGAACAGCTTCAGGTCGCGGATTACCTTGGGCGAGAGGAACTGCAGGATGAAGCTCTCGTCCTTGAAGTTGTTCATGGCGAATTTCACAGTGGTCAGCCAGTCGCTGCCAGCGATGTCCGGGAACCAGCGCTTGTCCTCCTCGGTCGGGTTCTCGCAGATCCGGCGGATGTCCTGATACATGGCGAAGCCCAGGGTGTAAGGGTTGATGCCGCTGTAGTAGGGGCTGTCGAAGCCGGGCTGGTAGATGACGCTGGTGTGCGACTGCAGGAACTCCATCATGAAGCCGTCGGTGACCAGTCCTTCATCGTAGAGGTCATTGAGCAGGGTGTAGTGCCAGAAGGTGGCCCAGCCTTCGTTCATCACCTGGGTCTGGCGCTGCGGGTAGAAGTACTGTGCGATCTTGCGAACGATGCGTACGATCTCCCGCTGCCAGGGTTCCAGCAGCGGCGCGTGCTTCTCGATGAAGTAGAGAATGTTCTCCTGCGGCTCGGCCGGGAAGCGCTGGTTCCCGGCCTGCCCGTCGCCCTTGTCGGCGCCCTTGGGAATGGTCCGCCAGAGATCGTTGATCTGCCGCTGCAGATGTTCCTCGCGGTCCTTCTGCCGCCGCCGTTCTTCCTCTGCCGAGATGGGGTAGGGGCGCTTGTAGCGGTCGACGCCGTAGTTCATCAGCGCGTGGCAAGAGTCGAGCAGGTCTTCCACCGCATCGATGCCGTGGCGTTCCTCGCATTGCATGATGTACTGCTTGGCGAAGACCAGGTAGTCGATGATCGAGCTGGCGTCGGTCCAGGTGCGGAACAGGTAGTTGCCCTTGAAGAAGCTGTTATGGCCGTAGCTCGCATGGGCGATCACCAGCGCCTGCATGCACATGGTGTTCTCTTCCATGAGGTAGGCGATGCAGGGGTCGGAGTTGATCACGATCTCGTAGGCAAGGCCCATCTGACCACGCTTGTAGTGCTTTTCGGTATGCAGGAACTGCTTGCCGTAGGACCAGTGGTGATAGCCCAGCGGCATGCCCACCGAGGCATAGGCGTCCATCATCTGCTCGGCGGTGATCACCTCGATCTGGTTCGGATAGGTGTCCAGCGCGTAGCGCTCGGCAATGCGGCCGATCTCGCGGTCGTATTGGCGAATCAGGTCGAAGGTCCATTCCGAGCCGGTGGAAATGGGCTGTCGCTTCATGCTGCACACCTCAGCTGGTCATGCGCCGCTGGAAGAGTTCGCGGAACACTGGGTAGATGTCTCCGGCGCTGACCAACTGCTGTTGGGCGAACGCGTCGGAAAAGGCTTCTGCCACCTGGTTGTACTCGTACCAGAGCGCCTGGTGTTCGCGCGGGGTGATTTCGACGTAGGTGAAGTACTGTACGAACGGCATGATCTGGTTGATCAGAATGTCACGGCACAGCGGCGAATCGTCGTTCCAGTTGTCGCCGTCGGAGGCCTGTGCGGCATAGATGTTCCACTCGTTGGCCGGATAACGCTCGGCCATGATCTCCTGCATCATCTTCAGCGCGCTGGAAACGATGGTGCCGCCGGTTTCGCGCGAGTAGAAGAACTCTTCCTCGTCCACTTCCTTGGCGCTGGTGTGGTGGCGGATGAACACCACGTCGATCTTGTCGTAGTTCCGCTTGAGGAACAGGTACAGCAGGATAAAGAAACGCTTGGCGATGTCCTTGGTGGACTGGGTCATCGACCCGGAAACGTCCATCAGGCAGAACATCACCGCCTTGGAGCTGGGGTTGGGATGCTTGACCAGCAGGTTGTACTTGAGGTCGAAGGTGTCCAGGAACGGCACGCGGTTGATGCGCGCCTTGAGCCGCTCGATCTCTTCTTCGGCTGCCTTGATGTCGCCGAAATTGTGCGGCTCCTCCAGGCGCAGCCGCTCCAGCTCGGCCTTCCGGGCCCTGAGCTGGGCACGGCTGCTGCCCGACAGCGCGATGCGGCGGGCGTGCGCCGAGCGCAGGGTGCGGACGATGTTGATGCGCGAGGGGTTGCCCTCGTTGGCGATGCCGGCGCGCACCGTCTTGAAGGTATCCGTACCGGTGAGGTGACGCTTGACCAGGTTGGGCAGCTCAAGATCCTCGAACATGAAGTCGAGAAACTCCTCCTGGGTGATCTGGAAGACGAAGTCGTCCATGCCTTCGCCGCTGTTGCTGGCCTGGCCAGCGCCTTGTCCACCACCGCCGCCCTGCGGGCGCGGGATGCGTTCGCCGGCGACGAACTCCTTGTTGCCGGGGTGGACGATGGTCTGGCGTCCGCCGCGGCCGTGGTGAAGCACCGGCTCGTCGATGTCGCGTCCGGGAATGCTGATCTGTTCGCCATGTTCCATGTCGGTGATGGAACGGCGGCCAACGGCTTCCTCTACCGCTTTCTTGATATGCCCACGGTACCGCTGCAGGAAGCGCTGGCGGTTCACCGTGCTCTTGTTCTTGCCATTCAGGCGACGGTCGATCACGTAGCTCATAGGCCCTCCGGGCTAGGCTGAAAAGCATAGACCCGAAGCCGAAAGCGGAGCGTTCCGTTCCCGGCTTCAGGCTTCCAGCCGCTTACTGCGATTTACGCACCCGCAGATACCACTCGGAGAGCAGGCGAACCTGCTTCTCGGTATAGCCGCGCTCGACCATGCGCACGACGAAATCGTTGTGCTTCTTCTGGTCTTCCTTGCTGGCCTTGGCGTTGAAGCTGATGACTGGCAGCAAATCCTCGGTGTTGGAGAACATCTTTTTCTCGATCACCACGCGCAGCTTCTCGTAGGACAGCCACGACGGATTCTTGCCGTTGTTGTTGGCGCGGGCGCGCAGCA
The DNA here is from genome assembly GCF_024448335.1 of Stutzerimonas frequens. Lineage (GTDB taxonomy): Bacteria > Pseudomonadota > Gammaproteobacteria > Pseudomonadales > Pseudomonadaceae > Stutzerimonas > Stutzerimonas frequens. The sequence continues at coordinate 43,288 of NZ_JAMOHM010000001.1, read as the reverse complement.
CGAAGTTGACGATCTCGTTGCGGAAATCCTTCGGGTTGCTGATGCCGGCCGGCTTCTCAATCTTCTCCAGCTCCTCGTTGAGCGCCACGCGGTTGAGGATTTCGCCGGTTTCCGGGTCGCGGTATTCCTGATCCTGGATCCAGAAGTCGGCGTAGAGCACGTAGCGATCGAAGATGTTCTGCCCGTACTCGCTGTAGGACTCGAGGTAGGCGGTCTGGATCTCCTTGCCGATGAACTCGATGTAGCGCGGCGCCAGGTATTCCTTGATGAAGCGCAGGTAGCGCTCGCGCACCTCGGCGGGGAACTGTTCCTGCTCGATCTGCTGCTCCAGCACGTAGAGCAGGTGCACCGGGTTGGCGGCGATTTCGTGCGGGTCGAAGTTGAACACCTTGGAAAGAATCTTGAAGGCGAAGCGGGTGGAAAGCCCGTTCATGCCCTCATCGACGCCGGCGGTGTCGCGGTATTCCTGGATCGACTTGGCCTTGGGATCGGTGTCCTTGAGGTTCTCGCCGTCATAGACGCGCATCTTTGAATAGATGTTGGAGTTCTCTGGCTCCTTCAGGCGCGACAGCACCGAGAACTGCGCCAGCATCTTCAGCGTGTCTGGCGCGCAATGAGCCCTGGACAGCGAGCTGTTGGCCAGCAGCTTGTCGTAGATCTTGATTTCATCCGACACGCGCAGGCAGTACGGCACCTTGACGATGTAGATGCGGTCGATGAAGGCCTCGTTGTTCTTGTTGTTGCGGAAGCTGTGCCACTCCGACTCGTTCGAGTGCGCCAGCAGGATGCCGCTGTAGGGAATCGCGCCCAGGCCCTCGGTGCTGTTGTAGTTGCCTTCCTGAGTCGCAGTCAGCAGCGGGTGCAAAACCTTGATCGGCGCCTTGAACATCTCGACGAATTCCATCAGGCCCTGGTTGGCCCGGCACAACGCGCCCGAGTAGCTGTAGGCGTCGGCATCGTTCTGCGGGAATTCCTCGAGCTTGCGGATATCAACCTTGCCCACCAGCGAGGAAATGTCCTGGTTGTTCTCGTCACCCGGCTCGGTCTTGGCCACGGCGATCTGGTTGAGGATCGACGGATAGAGCTTGACCACGCGGAACTTGGAAATGTCGCCGCCGAATTCCTGCAGGCGCTTGGTGGCCCAGGGTGACATGATCGAGTTCAGGTAGCGTGGCGGAATACCGTAGTCCTCTTCGAGGATCTGCGCGTCCTCCACCGGGTTGAACAGCCCCAGCGGCGACTCGAAGACCGGCGAGCCCTTGATCGCGTAGAAGGGCACCCGCTCCATCAGCTGCTTGAGCTTCTCGGCCAGCGACGACTTGCCGCCGCCCACCGGGCCGAGGAGATAGAGGATCTGCTTCTTCTCCTCCAGGCCCTGTGCGGCGTGGCGGAAGTAGGACACGATCTGGTCGATGCATTCCTCCATGCCATGGAAATCCTCGAAGGCCGGATAACGGCGGATCACCTTGTTGGAGAAGATGCGCGACAGTCGGGGATCGGTCGACGTGTCCACCAGCTCGGGCTCGCCGATCGCCATCAGCAGACGCTCGGCTGCACTGGCATAGGTCCTTGGATCCGCCTTACAGAGATCAAGGTACTCCTGGAGCGAATATTCTTCCTGGCGGGTCGCTTCGAAACGTTGTTGGAAGTGGCTGAAAATGCTCATGACTTCACCTCGATCGATGCACGAATAGGCGCGTCATCAGGCACTCTGGAGCCCGGCCGAAGTGGCGGCCAGTGGAGTTCCCCCGAACACCTAATGGTCGAAACCCTGAATTCCGTCAGCCGTTTCCCGGCTTCGTTTATTTGGATGGCCTGAACTCAAGGATAGTTCGGATTCGGCAAGATCAAGGGCGGAGAGGGGATTTCCGCGCTGCCGTTCGGCTGTTGATAGCGCCTAGCCCGCGGATGGCGGGCGATCGGAGGGAAATAAATTTTTACGCTTGTTCGTCGCGCGCGACATCGGCCGGGTAGGTATGCCGCCAGAGTTCGAAACCGCCGTCGAGGCTGTAGACGTCAGAAAAACCCTGATTGACCAGATAGGCCGCGGCGCTCTGGCTGGAATGGCCGTGATAGCAGGTGACTATCAGCGGGTGATCGAGATCGGCTGCGGCGATGAAGTCCGGCAGCGAATGGTTGTCCAGATGCAGTGAGCCACTGATGTGACCATTGGCATAGCTCTGCGGGTCGCGAATATCCACGATCACCGCGCCATTGCTGCGCATGGTCTGGGCTTGTTCCGGCGGGATGCGTTTGAAGTCTGTCATGCGGGCTTACCGTGTTCACATTCGCAGCGATGTATTTCGCCACTGTCGAGGTTCATCAGCGTCATGGCGTTGCCCCAGACGCAGCCAGTATCCAGCGCGAAAACGTTCGGCTCGTCGCACTGGCCTTCCAGCGCCGCCCAGTGGCCGAAGATCAGCTTGACGTTGCGGGTCTTGCGGTTGCTGTGGCTGAACCAGGGCGCGTAGCCGGCGGGTGCGCTGTCGGCGCCTTCCTTGGCGTCCAGTTCAAGGGTGCCGTCCGCCTTGCAGAAGCGCATGCGGGTGAAGTAATTGGTGATCAGGCGCAGGCGCGGGACGCCGTGCAGCTCCTTGTTCCACTTCGCCGGCTGGTTACCGTACATGCCATCGAGAAAGGGCAGCAGCAGGGCATCGTCCTGCAGCGCCTGCTCAACCTCGGCGGCGCGACGCAGGGCCTTTTCCAGCGACCATTGCGGCGGGATGCCGGCGTGCACCATGGCGGTGTGCCGCTCGGCATCATAATGAATGAGCTTCTGCTGGCGCAGCCAGTCGATCAGGTCTGCGCGATCCGGTGCGTCGAGGATCGCCTGCAAGGTATCGGACTTGCGCATGCGCTCGATGTTATGCGCCACCGCCAGCAGATGCAGGTCGTGGTTGCCCAGCACGGTGATCGCCGAAGACTCGAGATCGCGCACGAAGCGCAGTGCTTCCAGCGATTGCGGGCCGCGGTTGACCAGATCACCGGCCAGCCACAGGCAGTCGCGCGAGGGGCTGAAGTCGACGCGCTCCAGCAGGCACTTCAGGGGCTCCAGGCAACCTTGCAGGTCACCAACGGCATAGGTCGTCAATGCAATGCTCCGGGTACGGCCAGGCGGAACGGTGCAATGACGGCATCGAAGCTGTGCCCGTCCTCGGCCACCATCCGATAACTGCCCTGCATGCTGCCGACACAGGTCGGCAACAGCGTTCCACTGGTGTAGACGTGGTGCTCGCCAGGCGCAATCAGTGGCTGCTCGCCGACGACGCCGGCGCCACGCACTTCCTGCACCTGGCCGTCGCCGTCGGTGATGATCCAGTGTCGCGACAGCAGCTGCGCCGCCACCTCGCCTTTATTCTCGATAGTTACGGTGTAGGCAAAGGCGTAGCGGTTTTGTTCCGGCTCGGATTGCTCGGCCAGATAGCGGGGCGTGACGCTGACGTCGATGCGGTAGCGTTGTTCTTCGGGCATGGACGGCTCGCTGGTCGGCAGAGGGGGCTGACCCCTAGCTGCGCTCGGTCAGTTGATCGGAAAGGCGGACAAAGGCCGCCAGGTCCAGTTGCTCGGGTCGCAGACTGCCGTCCACGCCCGCGGCCTCGATGGCCTCGGCATCCAGAAGGCCCTTCAAGGTGTTGCGCAGGGTCTTGCGTCGCTGATTGAACGCCTCGCGCACGACGCGCTCCAGCTGGCGGTGATCGCGCGCCGGATGCGGCAGGGTTTCGTGTGGTACTAGGCGCACGATCGCCGAGTCGACTTTCGGCGCCGGGTTGAAAGCTCCCGGGCCGACATTGAACAGGTGCTCCACCCGGCAGTGGTATTGCACCATGATTGACAGCCGACCCCAGTCACCGCCGCCGGGCTGCGCGGCCAGCCGCTCGACCACTTCCTTCTGCAGCATGAAATGCATGTCACGGATCAGCTGGGCGTGCTCGAGCAGGTGGAAGATCAGCGGGGTCGAGATGTTGTAGGGCAGGTTGCCGACGATGCGCAGGCTCGCCGGCTCCTGGCTGAGACGGCTGAAGTCGAACTTCAGGGCATCGCCCTGATTCAGGTTGAAGTTCTCGCGCCCGGCGAACTTGGCTTGCAGGATGGGAATCAGGTCGAGGTCGAGCTCGACTACATCCAGATGTGCACCGCTGTCGAGCAGTCCTTCGGTGAGCGCTCCCTGCCCGGGGCCGATCTCCACCAACCGTTCACCGGGCTTGGCGTGGATCGCCCGCAGAATGCGGTGGATCACCCCCGCGTCGTGCAGGAAGTTCTGGCCGAAGCGTTTGCGCGCGCGGTGTTGGTAATCGGACATGAAGGCAGCTCCAGGCTTCAAGCCGCAAGCGTCAAGCAAGAGCGTAAAGCGAAAAATGAAAGGTGCGAAGCTTACCAGCTGAGTCGCCGGGCCGGCACCCATTGCGAAACGGATGCCGGGGCGGACCGGCTTCCTAAGCGGTGCCTGACATCTGATAGGCCGTTTCCAGGGCGACCTGCAGGCTGCCGATGTCGACACGGCCGGTTCCGGCCAGGTCCAGCGCGGTGCCGTGGTCCACGGAAGTGCGTACGATCGGCAGGCCGAGGGTAACGTTGACCGCTGCCCCGAAACCCTTGTACTTGAGCACCGGCAGGCCCTGATCGTGATACATCGCCAGCACCGCATCGCAGTGTTCGAGGTGCTTGGGGGTGAACAGCGTGTCGGCGGGCAGTGGGCCGATCAGCTCGATGCCCTCCTCGCGCAGACCCGCCAGCGTCGGCTCGATGACTTCGATTTCCTCGCGCCCCAGGTGGCCGCCTTCCCCGGCATGGGGATTCAGGCCACAGACCAGAATGCGTGGGCGGGCGATACCGAACTTGCTCACCAGGTCCGCGTGCAGGATGCGCGTGACCCGCTGCAGACGCTCGGCGGTGATCGCATCGGCGACATCCCTGAGCGGCAGGTGGGTGGTTACCAGCGCCACACGCAGGCCGCGCGTGGCAAGCATCATCACCACCTGTTCGGTGTGGGTCAGCTCGGCGAGAAATTCGGTGTGTCCCGAGAAGGGAATGCCGGCTTCGTTGATCACGCCCTTATGCACCGGGGCGGTAATCATGCCCGCGAAACTGCCGTCCAGGCAGCCGCGTCCGGCGCGGGTCAACGTCTCCAGCACATAGTGGGCATTGCGCGGGTCGAGCTGGCCGGCCGTCACCGTGGCGGCGAGCGGTGTGTCCCAGACGTACAGACAGTTGGCAGGCGCTGGCTCGCCGGGCCAGTTCTGCGGTCCGGCATCGCGCAGTTCGATGTGCAGTCCCAGCTGTACAGCGCGCTCGGCCAGCAGCGCGCGGCTGGCGATGGCCGCCAGTGGCTGCGGTTGCGCCTGGCGTGCCAGCAACAGGCACAGATCCGGGCCGATGCCGGCCGGTTCGCCGGGCGTCAGAACGAAGGGGCGGGACGTGGACATCGAATTTCTCCGCTAGGCATCTGACGGTGATCCGCCGGAAATGAAAACGGGGTGGCGACCCTTCGGTCATCACCCCGCCTTCCTGTTGCTCTTAGGTGCAGCGTGCAGCTTAGAGCTTGATCTCGACGTAGGCCTCGTCGCGGATCTGGCGCAGCCAGGCCTGCAGCTCTTCATCGTACTTGCGGTTGCGCAGCAAGCTCAGCGCCTGTTGCTCGCGGAACTGCTCGCTGGTGTCGGTCGCGCGGCGGCCGAGCACTTCCAAGACGTGCCAGCCATAGGGCGACTTGAACACCGGGGACAGTTCGCCGCTCGCCGTATTGGCCATGACTTCACGGAACTCGGGCACCAGAGAAGCCGGGTCGATCCAGTTCAGGTCGCCGCCGTTGAGCGCCGAGCCCGGGTCTTCGGAGAAGCTCTTGGCCAGCTCGGCGAAATCCTCGCCAGCCTCGATGCGATCACGCAGGCGCTGTACCAGCAGGCGTGCTTCTTCTTCGCTACGGATCGCGCTCGGCTTGATCAGGATGTGGCGGACATGCACTTCGTCGCGTACCTGGGTTTCGCCACCACGCTTGTCCAGCAGCTTGACCATGATGAAGCCTGGCGGCGTGCGCACCGGTTGGGTCACTTCGCCGACCGCCAGCTCCTGAACCGCAGTATCGAACGGCGGTGGCAGCTGAGCCGCTTTGCGCCAGCCCATGTCGCCGCCCTCGAGAGCGTTCTCGCTGGCCGAGCGGGATACGGCCAGGCGAGCGAAGTCGGCGCCCTGCTGCAGCTGCTGATAGGTATCCATTGCAGTGCGTTCGGCTGCCTGGATGGTGGCAGCATCAGCAGATTCCGGAACCGGAATCAAGATGTTGGCGAGGTGGTATTCCTCGGACAGCTGCAGCTTGCCGAGGTCCGAGGCGAGGAAGTTCTGCACTTCCTGGTTGGACACCTGGATGCGTTCGGCGACGCGGCGCTGGCGCACGCGGCTGATGATCATCTCGCGGCGGATCTGCTCGCGGGCGGTTTCCAGGCTCAGGCCATCACGGGTCAGGGCCTCGCGGAACTGCTCCAGTGACATGTTGTTGCGCTGGGCGATGGTGCCCATGGCCTGGTTGAGTTCTTCGTCGGAGATGCGGATGCCGGAGCGCTCGCCGATCTGCAGCTGCAGGTTCTCGGTGATCAGGCGCTCAAGCACCTGCTGTTGCAGGACGTCGGTCGGCGGCGCATCGGCGCCGCGCTTCTCGATGGTCTGCTGGACTTCGCGCATACGCTGGTCCAGTTGGCTTTGCATGATGACGTCGTTATCGACGATCGCCACCACGCGATCCAGTGGTTGAACCTGGGCGAGGGCCGCAGGCGCGAGGGTCGCACCGCTCAGCAGCAGTGCGCCGAGCGCGAGCGGGCGCAGTACTTCAGAAAGCTTGGTCTTCACGTTCACGGTAGCCTTGGATGCCTTCGTCGAGGAAAGTTTCGGTCGCATTGCCGACTACGCCGCCGAGTCCCTTGAGGACGATCTGCAGGAAAATGCCGCGGTCGGGCTCGTCGTTGCGTTCGGGGTTGAGGCTGGTCTCGTCGTAGTCGATCCAGTAGCGATTGATCAGGCGCAGCTTCCAGCAGCAGCTGTCGTACTCGAAGCCACCGAAGGCTTCCAGTGTGCGGCTGCGGCTGTAGTCATGCTGCCAGCGGGCAATGACGCTCCATTGCGGGACCACCGGCCAGATGACCGAGAAGTCGTGCTGGTTGATCTTGTAGTAGTCCTTGATGCAGGTGTCCGGATTGGTATCGCAATTCCCATAATCACCGCTGTACGTCCAGCGGCCGGTGGCCTGATCAAAGCGCATTGCATCGTTGCGATAGCGATAGCCTAGGTTGACGATCTTGCCAGGGTTGTCAGCCGGCTGGTAATGCCACATGGCACTGCCGGAACGGGTGCTGTGGCTGTCCGGATCCCAGTTGAAGGTCGAGGTGAAGCGCCAGTCGCGGTTGTAGCGGTACATGTACTCCAGCGCGTACGGCGATACGTCGGAGGTGGCACTGGAGCGCGTGCGGTAATCGATGCCGCGCAGTTGAACCTTGCGGTCTTCGAAGTAGAACGCCTGGCCAATGCTGAAGCGCTGGCGCTCGAAGCCATTGGGCTCTACCCAGCGGCTGGTGACGCCGAGCGAAACCTGATTGGCGTCGCCGATGCGATCCTTGCCGGAGAAGCGATTCTCGCGCCACAGAGAGGAGTAACTGAAGCTGCTCTCGCCGGTATCGAAGATCGGGATATCGTCCTGATCTTCCTCCGGTACGTAAAGATAGAACAGGCGCGGCTCGAGGGTCTGGCGATAGTCTTTGCCGAACCACTGGGTGTCGCGGTCGAAGTACAGGCCGCTGTCGACACTCAGGATCGGCACGCTGCGGTCGGGTGTGTCGTTAAAGTTCGCTCCAACGCCGCCAACACCAAACTTACCCTTGTTGTCGAGCGTCACGTCGTACTTGGTATATGCGTATTTCAGCGAAGGCTTGATGAAGCCCCACGACCAGTTCAGGGGTAAGCTCACTCCGGGCTCTAAGTGAAGGCGTTCGCCTTCCGCGCGGTTGAGACCTCTTAGGTTCTCGTCGTACCAAGTTTCTTCGCCCCCATCCTCATTGATGTAGTTGCCGCTGCGCAGGCTGCGTTGGAAGCTGACGAACTCGGTCTTGTAGGCGAAGTTCAAGCCGCCCGGCTGGAAGGGCAGGCGTCCGTCCAGGGTCAGCTGCGGCAGGCGCTCGTACGGCGTGATGTCGGCCACCGTGGCACGCTCATAGGCGTGCATGTTCAAACGCGCGGTATAGGTGTCGCCGCGGTAGGAGAGTGTGCCGCGCTGATCGAGATGATCAGGTTGGTCGATGTTGAGGTTGGTATCCAGATCCTGGAAGTAGTAAGGATCGCTGATATCGGTGTAGTCCACCTCGGCGAGCCAGCGCGAATCCAGACCAGTACGGTTCTGCCAGCTGTACATCCAGCGCTGGTCCTCGTACTCGGACTGCAGCTTGCGATCGTCGTTGCTGTCGTCCAGGTAGGCGGCGCCGAACTGTCCCTCGCTGCTGCGCGTCAGGTAGCGGAACTCGCCTTCCATCAGCAGGCCGCGGTCGGTCATCAAGTGCGGATACAGCGTGGCGTCGAAATTCGGCGCCAGGTTGAAGTAATAGGGCGTCTGCAGCGAGAAGCCGTTGTCGCTGGACGAGCCGATGCTCGGTGCGAGGAAGCCGGACTGGCGACGATCATCGATGGGGAAGTGGATATAAGGGGTGTAGAACACCGGAATATCCTTGACCCGCAGCGTCACGTTGGTCGCCGAACCGAAGCCGGTGGCCGGGTTCAAGGTGACGTTGTTGCCCTTCAGGTGCCAGCTGTTCTCGCCCGGCTCGCAGCTGGTGTAGGTGCCGTCCTTCAGGCGGATGATTGCGGTTTCCTCGCGCTTGGCGTACTGCGCGCTGCCGCGGACCTTGCCGGAATGCACGACGTACTCAGCGTTCTCCACCTTGGCTTCGCCGCTGTCGAGGAAGATCTCGGCGCGGTCGCCGACCAGCAGTGCGTCGCGGTCGCGAAAGCGCACGTTGCCGGTCAGCTCGCCGCGGTTCTCCAACTGGTGCAGGCTGGCTTCGTCCGCCTCGACCTGAATGCTGCCCTGGCGCAGGACCACATCGCCAGCGAGGGTGGCGATCTCCTGCTCCTGCTCGTAGCGGGTGGCCTTGGCCGACACGTAGGTGGGCGCTTCGCTCATCGGCGTGGTGTCGAATTTGCCTGGGCGGTCCGGCTCGACATAGGTGCCTGCGCAGTACGGACCGGTTTCGGCGAGCTGAGCAGGCGTCAGCTGATCGCGTGGCACCCAGTCCAGATGGCTATAGTCTGCGCTGCGCGAGGCCAGCGCGCGGCCCTTGCTCTCGGTGACCAGCTTGGTTGTGGCGGTCGGCTCTTGCGTCTTGGCAGTGGCTGACTTGGCTGTCCCCGTCGTGCTCACGGCGCTGCCGCTATGGCTCGGGCGCGGTGGCAGTGCGGGGCTTGCTGCGTTGGAGGCACAGTTCCAGCCACCGGATGCGTCCGGCTGGCAGGCGAACTGTTCGGCGGCGATGACAAAAGGAACAGCTACCGGTTGCAATGCGAGCAGACCGCCAGTAACCAATAGAGGGAATTTTTTACGAAACGCGGGGTATTTGACTGCCATCTTGTTTTTTGGTCCGTGCTTGCGGCGAGCCATCGGCCGGCTGGGCCGCACGCCTCTCGATGGGCTGAGAAAGATGCAGGATAATAAAGCATGACCCGCCTATCGGCTAGCGCCGTGGAGACCCCCTGGATGCCGCATCAAGATCAACGTCTGCTGGACCTCAGCGCCTGGCTGGACCAGCAACTACCGGAACTCTTTGCCCGTTGCGGCTGGGGCGAAGTACCGACCGCGGAGCTCACCGCGGCGAGCAGCGATGCCAGTTTTCGTCGTTACTTCCGATGGCAAGGCGGCGAGCGCAGCCTGATCGTGATGGACGCGCCGCCACCCCAGGAAGACTGCCGTCCCTTCGTCAAGGTGGCGCAGATGCTGGACGAAGCCGGTGTGCATGTACCGCAGGTGCTGGCGGCCGATCTGGATCGCGGCTTTCTGCTGCTGACCGACCTCGGACGCCAGACCTATCTGGACGTGATCGACGCGGGTAACGCCGATCAGCTGTTCGACGATGCCATCGAGGCGCTGCTCAAGTTCCAGCTGCAGCCGGTCGCGCAGTCGATGCCGGCCTACGACGAGGCCTTGTTGCGGCGTGAGCTGCAGCTGTTCCCCGAATGGTACGTGCAGCGCCACCTGGGCCATGCGCTCAGCGAAGCGCAACAGGGCGCGTGGGAGCGCATCTGCCGGCTGCTGATCGACTCGGCCCTGGCGCAGCCACGGGTTCTGGTGCATCGCGACTACATGCCGCGCAACCTGATGATCAGCGAGCCCAACCCTGGCGTCCTGGACTTTCAGGATGCGGTGCTCGGTCCGGTCAGCTACGACATCACCTCGCTGTTCAAAGACGCCTTCCTCAGCTGGCCCGAGCCGCAGGTACGGGCGTGGCTGGAAGCCTATTGGGGCCGGGCCCGTGCGGCGGGCGTGGCGCTGCCCGAGTCGTTCGAGGAATTCCTGCGCGCCAGCGATCTGATGGGGGTGCAACGTCACCTCAAAGTAATCGGCATCTTCGCGCGAATCTGCCATCGCGACGGCAAGCCTCGTTATCTCGCCGACGTGCCGCGTTTCTTCGCTTATATCGAGGCCGTGCTGGCGCGGCGGCCGGAGCTGGGCGAGTTGCGGCAGCTGATCGCCGAGCTGCCAAAGGCGCCGCAGGCATGAAGGCCATGATCCTCGCCGCGGGCAAGGGCGAGCGCCTGCGTCCCTTGACCCTGCACACGCCCAAGCCGCTGGTGCGCGCCGCCGGCGTGCCGCTGATCGAGTATCACGTTCGCGCGCTGGCGGCTGCCGGCTTCGCCGAGCTGGTCGTCAACCATGCCTGGCTCGGCCAGCAGATCGAGGACTATCTCGGCGATGGCAGCCGCTTCGGCGTGGCGATCCGCTATTCGGCCGAAGGCGAGCCGCTGGAGACCGGTGGCGGAATCCACCGGGCTCTGGGCCTGCTTGGCGATGAGCCATTCCTGGTGGTCAATGGCGATATCTGGACCGACTACGATTTCGCCCGGCTTCGCAAACCGCTCGATGGGCTGGCCCACCTGGTGCTGGTCGACAATCCGCCGCACAACCCCGGCGGCGATTTCCGCCTGGCCGCCGAGAGTGTCGCGACAGCCGAAGGGGAGGGCGAGGCGCTGACCTACAGCGGCATCTCGGTGCTGCATCCGGCCTTGTTCGAGGGCTGTCAGGCGGGTGCGTTCAAGCTCGCGCCCCTGCTGCGGCGTGCCATGGTTGCTGAGCGAGTGAGCGGCGAGCGTTTCGGTGGATCCTGGGTGGACGTGGGTACGCACGAGCGGCTGGCGGATGTCGAGCGGATACTCGAGGCTCGGCGCTGAGATGTTCTGGCCCATCACCCTGTTGGGGCTGTTGATCGGCTGGTTGCTCGCCAGCATCCCTGGTGCGCTGCTCGGTGGTCTGCTGGGGCAGGTAGTCGATCGTCGCCTGGGCCTAGATTCATGGGCCAGCTTGCGTGAGCGCCTGGCTGGCAAATCGGCGCTGAAGGGCAATGAGCTGCTGTTCTTTCTGCTCGGGCGCCTGGCCAAAAGCGGTGGGCGCGTCAGTCCTGCGCATATCCAGGCGGCACGCGAAGAGATGCGCCGCCAGGGCCTCGATGCGTCGGGGCAGCAGCGGGCCATCGCCGCGTTCAATCGCGGCAAGGCCAGCGGCGATGGGTTGCGCGTGACCCTGCAGCGGCTACGTGGGCAGCGTGAGGAGGGGCGGCGCCTGATTCAGGCCTGTTGGCGCATGGCCCGAGCCCAGGGAAGCATGGGCGCACGTGAGCATGAACTGGTGCTGCTCTGGGGCAAGTGGCTGGGTTGGAATGCTGCCGAAGTGGCGGCGCTCGATCAGGGCGCGGCGCGGCGCAACGAGGCGCCGGCCGGGCGCGGCGGAGCCTACGAGAAGGCCTTGCAGCTACTGGGTGTGCGCCAAGACAGCGACCCGCAGCTGATCAAACGGGCCTATCGCCGCCTGCTGAGCAAGCATCACCCGGACAAGCAGGCTGGCGCGGGAGCGAGCCCGGCGCAAGTTCGCGAAGCGACCGAGCGCACCCGCGAGCTGCACAGCGCCTATGCGTTGATTCGCGAGCGCCGCGGTTTTCGCTGAGCCGGTCAGCGCACCGGCTTGCGCTCGAGCCAGCCGCGCACCCGGCGCACCAGCTGCTCCTGATCGGCGTCGCGACCGCCACCCAGGTTCGGCAGGGCGACCTGTCGATAATCCGGATGCCCGGCACGACGCGCCGCATTACGTCGTTGCAGCGCCTGCTGTTTCGCCGCTGCACGGGTACCGGTATAGAAGTCGCCGATGCCCACTGGCAACGCCGCGACAAGGCTCTCCAGCGGCTGTTCCGCCTGCAGCGGCGCGCGCGGATCGATCACCACGATTTGCCCGACATCCTTTGGCTGACGCTGCGCCAGGTACTGGCTCGCCCAGTAGGCACCGGTGCCATGGCCGAGCAGAACGATCATGGGCGCCTGCAGTGTGCGCGCATGCTCGATGGCAGCATGCAGGCGCGCCAGCATGCGCTCGGCATCCGTTGGCGGCGGGGTGTCCTGCTCGGCTTGTGGCGGCGTCGAGTCGTCGTTGTCCGTGGCTGCCGTCTGCTCGGGCAAGTAGCCTGCCGAAGTCGTTTGTGCCGCGGCTTGGGCATCGCTGGCGTCAGGCTCGGCGCCTTTCTCCGTGTCGGACTTTTCTTCCGCAGTCGGGGCTTCGGTCACTGGCGGGCGCGGGCCAGGGCTCAACGTCGAGTCCGTGGGCGTCAGGCTCAGGGTGTGCCAGCCGTGCTCGGGAAGGCCGCGTCGTAGCGGTCCGACTGCGCGTGGCCAATCGGCGGTTTCGCCTTCGCTTGGCACGATGATGAGCACGCCACGGGCCTTTGGAGTGTTGGCCGGCTGCCAGAGCGCGAGGAACTTGTCCTCGTCGCCCAGCTGCAGCTGGGCTGCGGCTTCGAGCTGTCGTTGCAGCCCTTCGGCCAGCGCCTCGCCGCGTGTTTGTGGTGATGGACGTGGCGTTGCGGCTGGCTCGTCCGCCGGTGCTTCCTGCGGCGTCTCTGGTTCCTGCGCCGCGGCCATGTACGGCACGCCGCCGCCAAGCGCGACGCCGAACAAAAGCACTAGAGCAGGCAAGCGACGCATGGTTTGTCTCCGCTATGGGTGTCGGCACCACGCTGGCGCCGGCAGGGGTTATGCATTACAACAGCGTGTCGGCACGCCCATCAATTGCGTGAATATATGCTCGCCTTAACCCTGCGTTTCCTTCTTCTTATTGGACTGGTGCTGTCTTTTACCGCCGGTGCCGTGACGCTTGAGGACGACAGTCGTGCCTGGCTGGAGCGGCATCCGGAGTGGCGCGTCGGGGTAGTGATGGGCGCGCCCTACGCCGAGTATGACCAGCGCCAGCGGCGCCTGTCAGGCTTTCATGTGCAGCTGATGGAGCATCTGGCGGACGACCTCGGCGTGCGCCTGCACTGGCGCCGCTTCGCTGATGAAGACGCGCTGGAAAAGGCCGCGCGCGAAGGCCTCATCGATGTGGCTCCGGGCCTGCGCCAGACGCCGGCTGGCCTGCGCCTATGGCGTTACAGCGACCCCTTCCTGCGCATTCCGCGCTTGCTCGTCGGTGACCGTGGCGGTCCGCGTGCCATCGATCTGGAGTACCTGCACCCTCGCGAACTGGTTGCCGCCGTCGGGCCGGGCCCGATCACCGAGTTCCTCGCCAGCAACTATCCCAATATTACCGTGCTGACCGCGACCAGCCAGGCCGATGCGCTGCGTCAGGTGCTGGAAGCCAAGGCCAGTTATGCCGTCATCGACGAGCCGGTGTTCGGCCGCCTGTCGCAGCAGGTGGAGTACGACTCGCTGGCGGTGGTTGGTGATCTGGGCAACCCGCAGCTGCTGCGTATCGCCTCGCGGCGTGACAGCCCCGAACTCGCTGCCGTGCTTGAGGCGGCGATACGGCAGTTTCCCGCGCGAGAATTCAGTCAGCTGCAGGAGCAGTGGCTCAAGACCCGCAGCATCGACCTCGGTCGCGAGGTCAGCTACTGGCGCAGTCTCAGCCTGCTGCTCGGCGTCCTGCTGTTGGCCTGCCTGCTGATGCTGGCCTGGCAGCGCCGCCAGCACGGCCTGCTGGAAAGTCGATTGAAGACCGCTCGCCGTGACATCGAGCTGCGCGAGGCGGCCGAGGAAGCGCAGCGGCTGACGCAGTTCTGTCTCGATCACAGCACTGTTGGCATCCTCTGGCTCAACTGGGACAGCCGCGTGCGCTACGCCAATCAGGCCGCCGAACTGCTGCTCGGGCATGCCTCCGGTGGATTGCTTGACCTGCCGCTGGAAACCTTCGACCCGGCGCTGGGCATGGATGCCTGGCTGGCGCGCTGGCGCGCCGCACGCACCGGCGAAGACGACCGCCAGGTGCATGAATGCGAGTGGCAGCGCGCCGACGGCCAGCGCTTTCCGGCGGCGGTTACTTACAGCTTTCTGCGCTTCGGCAGCCGCGAGTATCTGGTGGTCTTTCTCGCCGACATCACCGAGCGCCGCCGCGCCAGCGCCCAGCTGCAGGAGAGCGAAGCGCGGCTCAAGGCCATGGCCGGTAACGTGCCGGGATTGGTGTTTCGCCTGGAGCGCGACGGGCCGCAGGCGCCGGTACGGGTCGCCTATATCAGTGAAGCCAGCCAGCGCCTGGTGGGCTACTCCGCCGAGCGCCTGTTGCAGCCGGGGCAGGGCATCCGCAGCCTGGTGCACGCCGATGACGAGGCCGGTTACTGGGCCAGCCAGCAGCTGGCGCTTGAGAAAAGCCAGGACTGGCGCTGGCAAGGGCGCATTCTCAATCGCGATGGCGACGTGCGCTGGGCCGATATCCGCGCCTCCGTGCGTGGCCAGCCGGATGGTCGCCAAGTGTGGGACGGTATCGTCTGGGACATCACCGACAACAAGCGCATCGAATTGGAGCTGGATGCGTCGCGCGCGCAGTTGCGCGAGTTGGCCGCGCATCTGGAGACGGTGCGCGAGGAGGAGAAGGCGCATATCGCCCGCGAGGTGCACGACGAGCTGGGCCAGGTGCTGACCGTGCTGAAGTTCGAGACCTCGATGTGCGAGCTGGGCTTCGCCGAGCTCGATCCGGCGCTGGCGCAGCGCCTGGACAGCATGAAGCGGCTGATCGCCCAGCTGTTCCAGCGGGTGCGCGACGTGGCCACGGCGCTACGCCCGCCGATCCTCGACGCCGGCATCGCTTCGGCGGTGGAGTGGCAGGCGCGGCGCTTCGAGGAACGCAGCGGCGTGGCCTGCCTGGTCGAGGTGCCCGAGTGCCCGCCCGCGCTGGGCAATGCCAAGGCCATCGGCCTGTTCCGCATCCTTCAGGAGTCGTTGACCAACGTGATGCGCCATGCCCGCGCACAAACGGTCAGCGTGCAGCTGCAGCTCGAGGGCGACATGCTCTGCCTGCGCGTCAGCGATGACGGCTGTGGCTTCGCCGACGCGGCGCGTAGCGCGGGCAGCTCGTTCGGCCTGGTGGGCATGCGCGAGCGAATCCAGATGCTCGGCGGCCAGCTCTGCATCGACAGTCAGCCCGGCGAGGGCACTACCATCACGGCACGGGTCCCGCTGGACCCGCTGCCACTTCCTTCACCTGCAAGCACGGGAGCACTGCCGTCATGATCAGGGTCATGGTCGCCGAGGATCACACCATCGTCCGTGAGGGCATCAAACAGTTGATCGGTATGGCGCGCGACATGCAGGTGGTCGGCGAGGCCGCCAACGGCCAGCAGTTGCTCGACCAGCTGCGCCAGGTCAGCTGCGATGTGGTGCTGCTGGACCTTTCCATGCCCGGCGTCAACGGCCTCGAGGCGATCCCACGGATTCGCGCGCTGAGCCAGCCGCCGGCGGTGCTGGTGCTGTCGATGCACGACGAAGCGCAGATGGCGGCGCGGGCACTGAAGATAGGTGCCGCCGGCTACGCGACCAAGGACAGCGAGCCGGCGCTGCTGCTGACTGCCTTGCGCAAGGTGGCCGGTGGCGGGCGCTACATCGATCCGGCACTGGCTGACCGCATGGTCTTCGAGGTCGGTCTGACCGATTCGCGGCCGCCCCATGCATTGCTTTCCGAGCGCGAGTACTCGGTGTTCGAACGCCTGGTGCAGGGCGATTCGGTAAACGACATCGCCGGCAAGCTGGCCCTGAGCAGCAAGACCATCAGCACCCACAAGGCCCGCCTGATGCAGAAGCTGGCCGCGCATTCCGTGGCCGACCTGGTGCGCTATGCCATGGAACACAAGCTGGTCTGAGCTCCCGCCCGCCGACCCGTCTGTAGGGCGTTCCCTACACGCGACTCTCCTGCACGCCTAGGGCAATCGCTCCGCTGCACCGATTTTTCCGCCGCCGCTGCGCTTCTACGCTGTGGCCACGGTTCAACGGTTAGGCAGGTGCAGCAGCATGGTCGAGTCAACGACGAACGATATCCTGGTGAGCTTTCGCGGCGTCCAGAAGAGTTATGACGGCGAGTCGCTGATCGTCAGGGATCTGAACCTGGATATCCGCCGCGGCGAATTCCTCACCCTGCTCGGGCCGTCCGGCTCGGGCAAGACCACCAGCCTGATGATGCTGGCCGGTTTCGAGACGCCCACCGCGGGGGAGATTCTCCTCAATGGCCGGGCGATCAACAACGTGCCGCCGCACAAGCGCGACATGGGCATGGTGTTTCAGAACTACGCGCTGTTCCCCCACATGACCGTGTCGGAAAACCTGGCGTTCCCCCTCAGCGTGCGCGGCATGGCCAAGCCCGACATCAAGCAGCGGGTCAAGCGCGCGCTGGCGATGGTCCAGCTGGAGGGCTTTCGCAACCGCTATCCGGCGCAGCTTTCCGGTGGCCAACAGCAGCGCGTGGCGCTGGCCCGCGCGCTGGTGTTCGAGCCGCAGCTGGTGCTGATGGACGAACCGCTGGGCGCACTGGACAAGCAGCTGCGCGAGCAGATGCAGATGGAGATCAAGCACCTGCACGAGCGCCTCGGCGTCACCGTCGTGTACGTCACCCACGACCAGGGTGAGGCTCTGACCATGTCCGATCGGGTGGCGGTGTTCCATCAGGGCCAGATCCAGCAGATCGAAGACCCGCGCACCCTGTACGAAAAGCCGTTGAACACCTTCGTCGCCAACTTTCTCGGCGAAAACAACCGCCTGCCGGCGCACCTGCTGGAGCGGCGTGGCGAGAGCTGCACGGTCAAGCTCGGCCGCGGCGAAACCGTCGAGGCGCTGGCGGTCAATGTCGGTGCGACGGGGTCGCCGGTCAGCCTGTCGATCCGTCCGGAGCGGGTGCTGCTCAACGGTGCCAGTGCCAGCTGCCCGAACCGCTTCACCGGGCGCGTTGCCGAGTTCATCTACCTGGGCGACCACATCCGCATCCGTCTCGAGGTCTGCGGCGTCAGCGATTTCTTCGTCAAGCAGCCGATCGCCGAGTTCGACCAAGCCCTGCGCGTGGGCGACGTGGTGCCGATCGGCTGGCACGTCGAGCACGTCCGCGCGCTCGACCCGCTGCAGGCGGCCTGAGCCACTCCCGCAGCACCCCCAAACAACTGCATCAAGGAGCGAACTGTCATGAGCAACTACCTGAAACTGTCCGCGCTGGCGCTCGGGCTCGTCTGTGCCGGGCACGCGGTTGCCGAGAACCTCACTGCGGTGAGCTTCGGCGGCGCCAACAAGCAGGCCCAGGTGAAGGCCTTCTATCAGCCGTGGGAAGCCGCCGGTCACGGCCGCATCGTCGCCGGCGAATACAACGGCGAAATGGCCAAGGTCAAGGCGATGGTCGACACCAACAGTGTGTCGTGGAACCTGGTGGAGGTGGAGTCGCCTGAGCTGGCGCGCGGTTGTGACGAGGGGCTGTTCGAGGAGCTCGATCCGGGCGTCGTCGGCAATCCGGACGATTTCGTCGAGGGTGCGATACAGCCCTGCGGCGTTGGCTTCTTCGTCTGGTCGACGGTACTCGCCTATAACGCCGACAAGCTTAAGAGCGCGCCGTCCGGCTGGGCGGACTTCTGGGATATCGAGAAATTCCCCGGCAAGCGCGGCCTGCGCAAGGGTGCCAAGTACACCCTGGAATTTGCGCTGATGGCCGATGGTGTGCCGGCCAAGGAGGTCTATCAGGTGCTGGCCACCAAAGACGGCCAGAACCGCGCCTTCAGGAAGCTCGATCAGCTCAAGCCGCATATCCAGTGGTGGGAAGCCGGCGCGCAGCCGCCGCAGTTCCTCGCCTCCGGCGACGTGGTGATGAGCAGCGCCTACAACGGCCGCATCGCTGCCGTGCAGAACGAGAGCAACTTGCAGATCGTCTGGAACGGCGGCATCTACGACTTCGATTCCTGGGCCATCCCCAAGGGTGCCAAGAGTCAGGAGCAGGCACGCAAGTTCATCGCCTTCACCGTCGAGCCGCAGCAGCAGAAGGCCTATGCCGAGGCCATCGCCTATGGCCCGGCGAACACTCAGGCCGTGTCGCTGCTGGATGAAAAGCGCCTGGCGCAGATGCCCACCGCGCCGGAGAACATTGCCGACCAGGTGGCGATGGACGTGACCTTCTGGGCCGACTACGGCGAACAGCTCGAACAGCGTTTCAACGCCTGGGCAGCACGCTGACCCTGGAGCCCCGCCGCACTGGCGGGGCCGGTCCCAGCCATCGGAACGAATCGCGGAGTCTTCATGGCCACAGCAATATCCCTGCCGGCGAAGCAGATCGCCGAGCCCAATCTGAAACAGCGACTGGCACGGGCCGAACGGGTGAACAAGCTCAAGTCGCAGGCGCTGATTCTGCCGCTGCTGCTGTTCGTGTTGCTGACCTTCCTGGTTCCCATCGCCTCGCTGCTCTGGCGCAGTGTCGAGAATCCGGAGGTGGTGAACACGTTGCCGCGCACGCTGGAGGCGCTGGCCGCATGGGATGGTCGCGGACTGCCGGCGGAACCCGCCTACCAGGCGTTGGCCGAGGACCTCTATCAGGCGCGTCGCGAGCAAACCCTGGGCGATCTGTCCAAGCGGCTGAACATGGAGCTGGCCGGCTACCGCAGCCTGCTGACCAAGACCGCGCGAGCGCTGCCGTTCCGCGAGACGCCCGCGTCGTATCAGGAGGCGCTGGAGTCGCTCGACGAGCGCTGGGGCGATCCGGCGTTCTGGCAGATCATCCAGCGTAACGACAGTGCGGTGACCGGTTATTACCTGCTGGCGGCGCTGGATCATCGCATCGACGAGCTGGGTGAACTGGCCAAGGTCTCGCCGGATCAGGCGGTGTATCTGGACATCTTTGCCCGCACGTTCTGGATGGGGCTGGTGATCACGGTGATCTGTCTGCTGCTGGCCTATCCGCTGGCCTATCTGTTGGCCAACCTGCCGGCGCGGCAGAGCAACCTGCTGATGATCCTGGTGCTGCTGCCGTTCTGGACCTCGATTCTGGTGCGCGTCGCCGCGTGGATCGTGCTGCTGCAGTCGGGCGGGCTGATCAACGGCGCGCTGCTCAAGATGGGCCTGATCGACGAGCCGCTGCAGCTGGTGTTCAACCGCACCGGTGTGTACATCGCCATGGTGCACATCCTGCTGCCGTTCATGATCCTGCCGATCTACAGCGTGATGAAGAACATCTCGCCGAGCTACATGCGTGCGGCGGTCTCGCTGGGCTGTCATCCGTTCGCCAGCTTCTGGCGGGTGTACTTCCCGCAGACGCTGGCCGGGGTCGGTGCCGGCAGCCTGCTGGTGTTCATCATCGCCATCGGCTACTACATCACCCCGGCGCTGCTCGGCAGCCCGAACGACCAGATGGTCAGCTATTTCGTCGCCTTCTACACCAACACCACCATCAACTGGGGCATGGCCACGGCGCTGGGCGGCCTGCTGCTGCTCGCCACCATGCTGCTGTACGTCATCTACAGCTGGCTGGTCGGTGCCAGCCGTCTGCGGCTGGGTTGAGATGAGCCACGTCGCGGCGCGGCCGCCTTTTCAGAGTCTTCATGCCGGGCAGGAGAACCGTTCATGCTGAGCCCCTACATGTCGCCCGTCGAACGGGCCTGGTACTACGCGCTGCGCATCCTCTGCGCGCTGGTGCTGCTGTTTCTGATCGTGCCGGTGCTGGTCATCGTGCCGCTGTCGTTCAACTCCGGCTCATTCCTGGTCTATCCGCTGCAGGGGTTCTCGTTGCGCTGGTACGAGGCGCTGTTCACCTCGGCGGACTGGATGCGCTCGCTGAAGAACAGTCTGCTCATCGCCCCGGCTGCGACCTTGCTCGCCGTGGTCCTTGGCACCCTGGCGGCGGTCGGCCTGACCCGCGCGGAGTTCCGCGGCAAGGCGCTGCTGATGACGGTGCTGATCTCGCCGATGGTGGTGCCGGTGGTGATCATCGGTGTCGCCAGCTACTTGTTCTTCGCCCCGCTGGGCATGGGCAACAGCTACCTGTCGCTGATTCTGGTGCACGCGGTGCTCGGCGTGCCCTTCGTGATCATCACGGTGTCGGCGACGCTGCAGGGCTTCAACTACAACCTGGTGCGCGCCGCGGCCAGCCTTGGCGCCTCGCCGCTGACCGCGTTCTTCCGGGTAACCCTGCCGCTGATCGCACCGGGGGTTATTTCCGGCGCGCTGTTCGCCTTCGCCACCTCGTTCGATGAAGTGGTGGTAACGCTGTTCCTCGCCGGCCCCGAGCAGATCACCCTGCCACGGCAGATGTTCAGCGGAATCCGCGAGAACCTCAGCCCGACCATCGCCGCCGCGGCGACCTTGCTGATCGGCTTCTCCATCGCTCTGTTGCTGACCCTGGAGTGGCTGCGAGGCCGCGCCGAGAAGCTGCGCACCCAACAACCTGCCTGACGGAATACGCACATGACTCTGCAACTTGGGCAACCCGATCTGTTGCGCCAAACGGCCTATCTCAACGGTGAATGGCGCGAGGCCGACAGTGGCGCGCGCACCGAGATCTTCAATCCGGCCACCGGCGAGCTGATCGGCGCCGTGCCGAACATGGGCCGTGGTGAGACCCGCCGCGCCATCGAAGCCGCGCAGGCAGCCCAGCCGGCCTGGCGCGCGCTGACCGCGAAGGAGCGTGCCGCGCGCCTGCGGCGCTGGTACGAACTGATGCTGGAGAATCAGGAAGACCTGGCGCGGATCATGACCGCCGAACAGGGCAAGCCGCTGGCCGAGGCGCGGGGTGAGGTGGCCTACGCCGCATCCTTCCTCGAATGGTTCGCCGAGGAAGGCAAGCGCCTGTACGGCGACGTGATCCCGGCCCACGCGGGCGACAAGCGCATCCTGGTGCAGAAGGAGCCGGTCGGTGTCACCGCGGCAATCACGCCGTGGAATTTCCCCAGCGCGATGATCACCCGCAAGGCCGGCCCGGCCCTCGCCGCGGGCTGCGCCATGGTGCTCAAGCCGGCACCGCAGACACCATTCTCGGCGCTGGCACTGGCCGCACTGGCCGAGCGCGCGGGCATCACGGCGGGGCTGTTCAGCGTGATCACCGCCGATGCCGCCATGTCCCGCGAAGTGGGCGCCGAGCTCTGTGAACACCCGGTGGTGCGCAAGCTCTCGTTCACCGGCTCGACGGCGGTGGGCATCAAGCTGATGCAGCAGTGCGCGCCGACGCTCAAGAAGCTCTCGCTGGAGCTTGGCGGCAACGCACCCTTTATCGTCTTCGACGACGCCGATCTGGACGCGGCGGTGGAAGGCGCGATGATTTCCAAGTACCGCAACGCCGGGCAGACCTGCGTCTGTGCCAACCGCATCTACGTGCAGGACGGCATCTACGACGCCTTCGTCGACAGATTCTCCGCGGCGGTCGCGCGGCTGAAGGTCGGCAACGGAGCGGAGGAGGGCGTGACCACCGGTCCGCTGATCGACGCCGCAGCCGTGGCCAAGGTGCAGCGCCATCTGCAGGACGCGCTGGACAAGGGTGCCACCCTGCTGGTCGGTGGCAAACCCCATGCCTCGGGCGGCAACTTCTTCGAGCCGACGCTGGTGGGCGGCGTCACTGCCGAGATGGCCGTGGCGCGCGAGGAAACCTTCGGCCCGCTGGCGCCGCTGTTCCGCTTCCGCGATGAGGCCGAGGTGATCCGCCAGGCCAACGACACCGAGTTCGGCCTCGCCGTCTACTTCTATGCACGCGACCTGAGTCGGGTGTTCCGTGTCGCCGAGGCGCTGGAGTACGGCATGGTGGGCATCAACACCGGGGTGATCTCCACCGAGGTGGCGCCGTTCGGTGGCATGAAGGCATCGGGCCTCGGACGTGAAGGCTCGAAGTACGGCCTGGATGAATACGTGGAAATCAAATACCTGTGCCTGGGCGGCATCTGACCAAGCGGCTCAAATCAGGCGTGCAAAATAATGCACGGAGTTTTACTGTAATCCGAACGCTCCGGAGGGTGCGGCAGTCGATCATCGTATGCTGCCGCGCCCGCTTCCTGGCGTTCTTTCCGACCCGTGCCGACGATGAGCGGCTACCGAGGAGCTTATGAGCAAGACCAACGAATCCCTGATGCAACGCCGTGTCGCCGCCGTTCCCCGTGGCGTCGGCCAGATCCATCCGATCTTTGCCGACCACGCGAAGAACAGCAGCGTGGTGGATGTGGAGGGCCGCGAGTTCATCGATTTCGCCGGCGGCATCGCCGTGCTGAATACCGGCCACCTGCATCCGAAGATCGTCAAGGCGGTGGAAGACCAGCTGCACAAACTCACCCACACCTGCTTCCAGGTGCTGGCCTACGAGCCGTACGTCGAGCTGTGCGAGAAGATCAACGCGCGGGTGCCGGGTGATTTCGCCAAGAAGACCCTGCTGGTCACCACCGGCTCCGAGGCCGTGGAGAACGCGGTGAAGATCGCCCGCGCCGCCACCGGCCGTGCCGGCGTGATTGCCTTCACCGGCGCCTATCACGGCCGCACCATGATGACCCTCGGCCTGACCGGCAAGGTCGCCCCGTACTCCGCCGGCATGGGCCTGATGCCCGGCGGGATCTTCCGTGCGCAGTATCCCTGCGCGATCCATGGTGTCAGCGTCGATGACTCGATCGCGAGCATCGAGCGCATCTTCAAGAACGATGCCGAGCCGCGCGACATCGCCGCGATCATCGTCGAACCGGTGCAGGGCGAGGGCGGCTTCAATGTCGCGCCGAAGGATTTCATGGCCCGCCTGCGCGCGCTCTGCGACGAGCACGGCATCCTGCTGATCGCCGACGAGGTGCAGACCGGCGCCGGGCGCACCGGCACCTTCTTCGCCATGGAGCAGATGGGCGTGGTCGCCGACCTGACCACCTTCGCCAAGTCGGTCGGCGGCGGCTTCCCGATCGCCGGCGTGTGCGGCAAGGCCGAGATCATGGATGCCATCGCGCCCGGCGGGCTGGGCGGCACCTATGCCGGCAACCCGCTGTCCTGCGCGGCGGCGCTGGCGGTCATGGAAATCTTCGAGGAGGAGCATTTGCTCGACCGCTGCAAGGCGGTGGCGGAGAAGCTCACCGCCGGCCTCAAGGCGATCCAGGCCAAGCACAAGGAGATCGGCGAGGTGCGCGGCCTCGGCGCGATGATCGCCATCGAGCTGTTCGAGGATGGCGACCTGGCGCGACCGGCCGCGGCGCTGACGTCGCAGATCGTCGCCCGGGCGCGGGAGAAGGGCTTGATCCTGCTGTCCTGCGGTACCTACTACAACGTGCTGCGCGTGCTGGTGCCGCTGACCGTCGAGGACGAGCTGCTCGAGCGCGGCCTGGCCATCCTCGGCGAGTGTTTCGACGAGCTGACCTGATCCGACCTGGCGCGCCGGCATTCGTGAGCGGATGTCAGGCGCGCCGCAACCCTGACCCCTCGGGTACAATGCGCGGCATCTTGCCGTGCAACCCGAGGTCGTCATGCAGCCGTTCGCCATCGCCCCTTCGATTCTTTCCGCCAATTTCGCCCGCCTGGGCGAGGAAGTGGACAACGTGCTGGCCGCCGGCGCCGACATCGTCCATTTCGACGTGATGGACAACCACTACGTGCCCAACCTGACCATCGGCCCGATGGTCTGCTCGGCGCTGCGCAAGCATGGCGTCACCGCGCCCATCGACGTGCACCTGATGGTCAAGCCGGTGGATCGCATGATCGGCGACTTCCTCGAGGCCGGCGCGACTTACATCACCTTCCATCCGGAAGCCTCGGAGCACATCGACCGTTCGCTGCAGCTGATCAAGGACGGCGGTGCCAAGGCCGGTCTGGTGTTCAACCCGGCGACGCCGTTGGACGTGCTCAAGTACGTCATGGACAAGGTCGACATGGTCCTGCTGATGAGCGTCAACCCCGGCTTCGGCGGGCAGAAGTTCATTCCCGGCACGCTGGACAAGCTGCGCGAGGCGCGCGCCCTGATCGACGCCAGCGGCCGTGAGATTCGCCTGGAGATCGATGGCGGCGTCAATCCGAAGAACATCCGCGAGATCGCCGCAGCAGGCGCCGACACCTTCGTCGCCGGCTCGGCCATCTTCAACCAGCCGGACTACAAGGCGGTGATCGACCAGATGCGCGCCGAGCTGGCGCTGGCCCGCCCATGACTCGCCTGGAGCAACTGTTCGACGGCACGCTGCCGCGGCTGGTGATGTTCGATCTGGACGGTACCCTGATGGACTCGGTACCGGATCTGGCCGCCGCAGTGGACAAGATGCTGATGCTGCTCGGCCGCCCACCGGCCGGTGTGGCCCGCGTGCGCGACTGGGTCGGCAACGGTTCGCGGGTGCTGGTGCGTCGCGCCTTGGCCGGTAGCTACGAGCATGCCGGTGTCGATGAAGACGAGGCCGATGCCGCGTTGGCGCTGTTCATGCAGGCTTATGCCGGCAGCCATGCCTTGACCACCGTCTACCCTGGCGTGCGTGAGTGCCTGGATTGGCTGGCCGCGCACGAGGTGGCACTGGCGGTCATCACCAACAAGCCGGCGCAGTTCGTCGCGCCGCTGCTGGAGGAGAAGGGTCTGGGTGGTTACTTCGGCTGGCTGGTTGGAGGCGATACGCTGCCGCAGCAGAAGCCAGATCCGGCAGCGCTCTTCTGGGTGATGGACAAGGTCGGCGCGACGCCCGCCGAGTCGCTGTTCATCGGTGATTCACGCAATGACGTGCGGGCCGCGCAAGCCGCCGGTGTGCCCTGCGTCGGGCTGAGCTACGGCTACAACCACGGCCGGCCTATCGAGGAGGAGCGCCCGGATCTGGTGCTCGACGACCTGCGCCTGCTGGTTGCTTCGAATTCGGGGCTGCGCTAGTGTGGCCCGACTCTTTTTTGCCCCGCCTCAAGAGAAAAACTCGTGGTGATTAGCCGCAAACAATGGACGAACGTCATCAAGGCCCTGGCCCGTTGGCGCTGGCGCGCCTGACTCTTCCTGCCGGCCCGGCCGGTGCGTTTGCCGTTGTTCGATCGAATCCTCCTCAGACCACGAGGCTGACATGACCCGCGAAGAATTCCTGCGTTTGGCCGACGAAGGCCACAACCGCATCCCCCTGTCGTTCGAGACGCTCGCCGACTTCGACACCCCGCTGTCGCTCTACCTGAAACTGGCCGATGCGCCGAACTCCTATCTGCTCGAATCCGTCCAGGGCGGTGAGAAGTGGGGGCGATACTCGATCATCGGACTGCCTTGCCGCACCGTGCTGCGCGTTCACGGCTATCAGGTACGGGTGACCGTCGATGGGATCGAGACGGAAAGCCTGGAGGTCGAGGACCCGCTGGCCTTCGTCGAGGCCTTCAAGCAGCGCTACCGGGTTGCGCCGGTCGAAGGGCTGCCGCGCTTCAATGGCGGACTGGTGGGCTATTTCGGCTACGACAGCGTGCGCTACGTCGAGCGTAAGCTCGGCAACTGTCCCAACCCTGACCCGTTGGGTACGCCGGATATCCTGCTGATGGTCTCCGACGCGGTGGTGGTATTCGACAACCTCGCCGGCAAGCTGCACTGCATCGTGCTCGCCGACCCGGCCGCCGAGGACGCCTACGCGCAGGGCCAGGCCTACTTGGCACAGCTGCGCCAGCGCTTGCGCCAGCCGGTCGTGCCGCGCCTGGGGCTGGACTTCGAGGCCGGGCCCGGCGCGGAGCCGGCATTCCGCTCAAGCTTCAGCCGCGAGGATTTCGAGCAGGCGGTTTGCCGCATCAAGGATTACATCCTGGCCGGTGATTGCATGCAGGTGGTGATTTCCCAGCGCATGTCGATCCCGTTCAGGGCGGCGCCGATCGATCTCTACCGCGCGTTGCGCTGCTTCAACCCGACGCCCTATATGTACTTCTTCAACTTCGGCGACTTCCATGTGGTCGGCTCGTCGCCGGAAGTGCTGGTGCGCGTCGAGGACGGCCTGGTTACCGTGCGGCCGATCGCCGGCACCCGTCCGCGCGGCGCCAGCGAGGAGGCCGACCTGGCGCTGGAGCAGGACCTGCTGTCCGACACCAAGGAACTGGCCGAGCACCTGATGCTGATCGACCTGGGTCGCAACGATGTCGGGCGGGTCGCCGAAACCGGCTCGGTGAAAGTCACCGAGAAGATGGTCATCGAGCGCTACTCCAACGTCATGCACATCGTTTCCAACGTTACCGGCCAGCTCAAGGCGCCGCTGTCGGCGATGGATGCGCTGCGCGCGATCCTGCCGGCGGGCACGCTCTCCGGCGCACCGAAGATCCGTGCCATGGAGATCATCGACGAGCTGGAGCCGGTCAAACGTGGCGTCTATGGCGGCGCGGTGGGCTACCTGGCGTGGAACGGCAACATGGACACCGCCATCGCCATCCGCACCGCTGTGATCAAGGACGGCGAGCTGCATGTACAGGCCGGTGCCGGCATCGTCGCCGACTCGCAGCCGGCGCTGGAGTGGGAAGAGACGCTGAACAAGCGACGCGCCATGTTCCGCGCAGTGGCGTTGGCAGAGAAGGGCAGCGACTGACCCGGACGCGGCGCGATTCACTTATCCGGTGAAATGCGACTAAAGTCCGCGTGCTTCGTATGGTAATGGCAGTTGGCTATGCCTATAGTCGGTGAACGCCGGGCTAGAGCGCCTGGCTGCCAACTTCCACCATCTTCGACCTGCCGATGCCCCTGACTCCCAGCTCCGGTTCTGCCAATTCACCGCGTCAGTTATGGGCTTCAGTGCTGACCGTCGCGCTCACCGGACTGCTGGTGCTGGTCTACCTGCTCTCGAGCCTGCTGGATTTCAGAGGTAGTCCGGTTTGGTTTCCGTTGCCCCTGCACATCGTCATGGAAACCTTCGCCATCACCGTGGCGATTCTGGTGTTTGCCGTGGCTTGGCACAGTCAGCAACCGGTGCATCTGTCCAACCCACTGCTGGCCTGTTCGTTTCTCGCCATCGCGCTGCTCGATATGGCGCACACGCTTTCCTACCAAGGCATGCCTCTCTGGGTGACGCCTGCGTCACCGGAGAAGGCGATCGCGTTCTGGCTGGTGTCCCGCTTCGTGCTCGCGCTGACGCTCTTGATCATAGCCTGCCGCCTGTGCGTGACCCTGCCACGCTATGTGCTGCTCGTATCGGCACTGGGCCTGGTGGCCCTAGTGGGCTATCTGCAGCTTTTCCAGCCGCAGCTGTGGCCGCGTACCTTCATCGAAGGTCAGGGGTTGACCGCTTTCAAGGTCAGCATGGAATGGCTGTTGATCGCGTTGTTCGCGCTGGCCGCCTGGCTGTTCTGGCGTAACCGTGCAGAAAGCGACGCAGCCTATTTCGACGGTTTGCTGGCCGCGACGCTGATCTCGATCCTCGCCGAGCTGTGTTTCACCGCCTACACCAGCGTGAACAGCTTCTACAGTCTGCTCGGACATGCTTACAAGATCGTGTCCTACTGCTTCATCTACCAGGTGGTGTTCGTTTCCAGCGTGCGCGCCCCGTACCAGCGTCTGGCCATTGAAATGAACGAGCGGGTGGCGGCACAGCAGCGTGCCGATTACGTCACCTATTTCGACAGCCTGACGGGACTGCCCAACCTCAGTCTGCTGGAAGAGCGTACACGCCAGGCGATCGCAGCGGCCCATAGCCTGAAGGGGGCCGTGGCGGTGCTCTACATCGACATCGACCACTTCAAGATGGTGAACGACTCCTTTGGACGCGCGTTTGGCGATGAGTTGCTGTGTGTCACCGGCTCCCGACTGCGGGCGGTACTGCCCGACAGTGCCGTGTTAGCTCGTGCAGGTGGCGATGAGTTCGTCGTGCTGCTGGCGGACCCGAGAGATGCCGATGGCGCTTCCGCAGTGGTTCAGCATGTGCTGGAGAGGTTGGGCGAACCCTTCATGATCCAGAAGCAGCAGATGGTGGTCTCGATCTCGGTCGGGGTCGCGGTCGGGCCTGACGACGGAATGGATTTCACCTGCCTGCTGCGCAATGCGGAAATGGCCATGTACAAGGCCAAGGAAGCCGGCCGTCGCACCTGGTGTTACTACAATCCTGAACTCGATACGGAGGTGCGCGGCCGGCTCTTGCTGATCAACGGGCTGCGCTTGGCGATCGAGCGGCAGGAGTTGCTACTTGAGTATCAGCTGCAGCTCGATCTCGGCAGCGGCAAGGTGGTCGGTGCGGAGGCGCTGGTTCGCTGGCAGCACCCGCAGTGGGGGCTACTGTCGCCGGGGCGGTTCATCCCGGCGGCGGAGCAGAGCGGCCTGATCGTCGATCTCGGCAAGTGGATCATTCTGGAAGTCTGTCTGCAGGCTGCCCGCTGGCGTGCCGAAGGGCTCGATGTTCCGCAGGTCGCAGTGAATGTCGCGGCGGTCCAGCTGCACCAGGGATCGCTGGTGGACACCGTAGCCGCTGCGCTGGAGCAGAGCGGCCTGCCTGCGGCGGCCCTCGAGCTGGAGCTGACCGAATCCAGCCTGGTCGAAAATACCGAGCAGGTGATGGTTACCTTGGCAGGGCTCAAGGGCCTGGGTGTGAAGCTAGCAATCGATGACTTCGGCACCGGCTATTCCTGCCTGGCGTACCTTCGCCGCCTGTCGGTGGACACGCTGAAAATCGATCGCTCCTTCGTCAATGACCTGGCGAACGAGGATGGCCATGCCATTGTCGCCGCGATTATCCAGATGTCCGAGTCGCTGGGGCTCAATACGCTGGCCGAAGGGGTGGAAAATGCGGAAACTGCGGCCGAGTTGCGCCGGCTCGGCTGCCGCCAGGCCCAGGGATTCCTGTATGCGCGGCCGGTTCGCGCAGCGCAGCTGCCTGACGCGATTGCCTCCCTGAGTAGCTAGGTTCGCCATCGCTTGTCGATGGCTGTCGGGTATCGCTCTGGTATAGTCCGTTGAAATCGTGGCCTGGCATGGGCTACTTTGCGCTGACCGCCCTGCGAGGCCTTTCCGTGATATTCAGCAGTATTCTCCTGATGCGCCTGTTCAAGGCCAATGCCCGGTGGCGTTGGCGCGCCTGATCCCCATCGTTGGCTCCGTGCCGAAATAGCCATTCACGCCTGCCCTTCGAGCGCTTCCCGCGTCGCTACCGCGACGTCCGAAGCTCGCGGCGGGCGCTGGATCAGCCTCAAGCCTTTAGGGTGACGCAAATGCTGCTAATGCTGGATAACTACGATTCCTTTACCTACAACGTCGTGCAATACCTGGGCGAGCTAGGCGCCGAGGTGAAGGTGGTACGCAACGACGAACTTAGCGTGGCCGAGATCGAAGCCTTGAAGCCCGAGCGCATCGTCGTATCGCCGGGCCCCTGTACACCGAATGAGGCCGGCGTATCGCTGGAACTGATCCGCCACTTTGCCGGTAAGTTGCCGATTCTCGGGGTCTGTCTTGGACACCAGAGCATCGGTCAGGCGTTCGGTGGCGATGTGATTCGCGCTCGCCAGGCCATGCATGGCAAGACCAGCCCGGTGTTCCATCATGACCAGGGCGTCTTCGCCGGCCTGAACAACCCACTCAACGTCACCCGCTATCACTCGCTGGTGGTCAAGCGTGAAACCCTTCCGGACTGCCTGGAAGTCACCGCATGGACACAGCTGGACGATGGGGCGGTGGACGAGATCATGGGGCTGCGGCATCGGACGATGAACGTCGAAGGTGTGCAGTTCCATCCGGAGTCGATCCTCACTGAACAGGGGCATGAACTGTTCGCCAACTTTCTGAAGCAGACCGGAGGCATGCGCTGATGGATATCAAGGAAGCCCTCAACCGCATCGTCGGTCAGCTGGACCTGACCACTGAGGAAATGCAGGCAGTGATGCGCCAGATCATGACGGGGCAGTGCACTGACGCACAGATCGGCGCCTTCCTCATGGGCATGCGCATGAAGAGCGAGACTATCGACGAGATTGTCGGTGCGGTGCAGGTGATGCGCGAGCTGGCCGAGCCGGTGCGTTTCGCGACGGAAAAGCTGGTCGACACCTGCGGCACCGGCGGGGATGGGATGAATATCTTCAACGTCTCGACGGCGGCTTCCTTCGTTGTCGCTGCAGCGGGCGGCAAGGTGGCCAAGCACGGCAACCGCGCCGTATCCGGCAAGAGTGGCAGCGCCGATCTGCTCGAGGCGGCTGGGGTATATCTCGACCTCACCCCGGAGCAAGTGGCACGCAGCGTCGATACAGTCGGTGTCGGCTTCATGTTTGCGCCGGCCCACCATGGCGCCATGAAGCACGCCGCTGGGCCGCGGCGCGAGCTGGGTTTGCGTACCCTGTTCAATATCCTCGGGCCAATGGCCAATCCAGCCGGTGTGCGCCATCAGGTACTCGGGGTGTTCAGCAAGGCGCTGTGCCGACCGATGGCCGAGGTGCTGCTGCGCTTGGGCAGCAAGCATGTCCTGGTCGTCCATGCGCAGGACGGCCTGGACGAGATCAGCCTGGCTGCGCCCACTCATGTGGCCGAACTGAAGGATGGTCAGATTCACGAGTACGACGTTCAGCCGGAGGATTTCGGCATCAAGAGCCAGAGCCTCATCGGCCTCAACGTCGAAGACGCCCAGGGCTCGCTGACCTTGATCCGCGATGCGCTGGGACGCCGGCAGAGCGAGAACGGGCAGAAGGCCGCCGACATGATCGTGCTGAACGCTGGCGCCGCACTCTATGCCGCAGATCTGGCAACCAGCCTCAAGCAAGGCGTGGAGATGGCGCACGATGCGCTTAGTACCGGGCTGGCGCGCGACAAGCTGGAGGAGCTGGTGTCCTTCACCGCAGTGTTCAAGCAGGAGAACAAGAAATGAGCGTGCCGACCGTGCTGGAAAAGATCATTGCGCGGAAGTTCGAGGAGGTTGCTGAACGCAGTCGACAGGTTGGACTGAGCGATCTCGAGCAGCGTGCGAGGTTGGCCGATCCGGTGCGCGGGTTTGCCGCAGCGTTGGAGCAGCGTGTTCGCAGCAAGGAGGCGGCGGTGATCGCCGAAGTGAAAAAGGCGTCACCGAGCAAGGGCGTGATTCGAGAGCCATTCCTGCCGGCCGACATCGCCACTAGCTATGAGGCAGGCGGTGCCACCTGCCTTTCCGTGCTGACCGACGTCGATTTCTTTCAGGGCGCAGACAGTTATCTGCAGCAGGCTCGCGCGGCCTGTTCGCTGCCGGTGATCCGCAAGGACTTCATGGTCGACCCCTATCAGGTGGTCGAGGCGCGCGCACTCGGGGCCGACTGCATCCTGTTGATCGTTGCGGCATTGGACGACGCACGCATGCATGAGCTGGCGGCGGTCGCCAAGGAGCAGGGGCTGGATGTGCTGGTGGAGGTGCACGACGGCGATGAGCTGGAGCGAGCGTTGCACCTGGATACTCCGCTGGTGGGCATCAACAACCGAAACCTGCATACCTTCGAGGTCAGCCTTGAAACCACGCTGGACCTGCTGCCGCGGGTACCGAAGGACCGCCTGGTGATTACCGAGAGCGGCATTCTCAATCGTGCGGATGTCGAGCTGATGGAAATCAATCAGGTCTACGCGTTTCTGGTCGGTGAGGCCTTCATGCGTGCCGAACAACCTGGGAGCGAACTGCAGCGCCTGTTCTTCCCTGATCGCGTGCGGGCGCGTGCCGCACCTGCCGATCCGGAATGACGCCTGCCTGCGTTGCGCAGGCAGGCGCTGTGGCCTCGGTCAGCGGGTGCCGAACACCACCATGGTCTTGCCTTTCACATAGACAAGACCTTGCGACTCCAGACTCTTGAGCACTCGCCCGACCATTTCCCGGGAACAACCAACGATTCGGCCGATTTCCTGGCGGGTAATCTTGATCTGCATGCCGTCGGGATGAGTCATCGCATCCGGCTGTTTGCACAGATCGAGTAGCGTGCGCGCGACACGGCCGGTGACATCGAGAAACGCCAAATCGCCCACCTTGCGCGTGGTATTGCGTAGACGCTCGGCCATCTGGCTGCCGAGTGCGTAGAGGATATCCGGGTCTTGCTGGGTCAGCTCGCGGAACTTTGCATAGCTCAGTTCAGCCACTTCGCATTCGGTCTTCGCGCGAACCCAGGCGCTGCGTTCTTTTTCTGCACCTTCTTTCTCGAAAAGCCCCATCTCTCCGAAGAAATCGCCAGCGTTCAGGTACGCGATGATCATCTCGCGGCCGTCATCGTCCTCGATGAGAATGGTGACCGAGCCTTTGACGATGAAAAATAGCGACTCGCAACGGTCGCCAGCATAGATGATGGTGCTTTTTGCCGTGTACCGCCGTCTATGGCAGTGCGCGAGCAACTTGTCGATATTCTTTATCTTGGGCGTAAGAGTGATAGCTACCATGCTGTGGGTCCCGGATAAGTACTTAATAAAGGCTGATTATTGTTATATGTCGCTGTCATTCAGCTATCGCCAGCTTAACAGACGCAGGTGCGCCGGCAACAAGTTGCGACAATCGAAACGAGAGGGTCAACGCACCTTTAGTCGCGTGCCCCGTCGCGGCCGATCCTGAGGGCCATGGTAAGCTATTTGCCCTGTTTTTTATGGAGCTGACGATGAAAGCGCGCATTCAATGGGTCGATGGCGCCATGTTTCTCGGTGAGTCTGGCAGCGGCCATGTCGTCGTGATGGACGGACCGCCCGAGAGCGGTGGTCGCAATCTCGGGGTGCGACCGATGGAGATGTTGCTGCTGGGCCTTGGCGGTTGCAGCAACTTCGATGTGGT
Organism: Stutzerimonas frequens; assembly: GCF_024448335.1. Lineage (GTDB taxonomy): Bacteria > Pseudomonadota > Gammaproteobacteria > Pseudomonadales > Pseudomonadaceae > Stutzerimonas > Stutzerimonas frequens. Next base: position 10,193 of record NZ_JAMOHM010000001.1, on the reverse strand, counting down.
CAGCATCCTCAAGAAGTCCCGCCAGGCGGTGGAAAGTTGTGAAGCCTTCGTGGAAGCCGAGCGGGCGTCGGAGGATCCGAAGGTATTCACGCGCATCCATTTGCGCTTCGTCGTCAAGGGACGCGGCTTGAAGGAGGCGCACGTCAAGCGGGCGGTTGAGCTATCGGCCGAGAAATACTGCTCGGCATCCATCATGCTCGGTCGCGCAGGTGTGGAGATCAGCCACTCATACGAAATCGTCGAGCTGGGATGAGCCGTTTGCACCGGCCCGTTCGGTTGGCTGTATTGCCGAGCCAGGTCTCGTGAGTTCCATGAACCTGGCTGGTCCGGTTAGATTCGATAAGTGGCTTTGGTCATGACCTTGGACATCAGGCTCATGCCGAACTTGATCGGGGCTGGAAACCGCAGGCCGCCAGCCTCGATGGCTGCCGTCGAGTGCTGCGCTTCGTCCTCGCGCATCTGTTCGAGAATGGCCCGCGACTTGTCGTCCCCCGCCGGCAGCTGGCCAAGGTGCTCGTCCAGATGCTTGCAGACCTGATCTTCGGTGGCGGCGACGAAGCCGAGGCTGATGCGATCGCTGATCAGCCCGGCGGATGCGCCGATCCCGAAGGACAGCCCGTAGAACAGCGGGTTGAGCACGCTGGTATGACTGCCCAGTTGTCGTATCCGTTGTTCACACCAGGCCAGGTGATCGATTTCTTCGTCCGCGGCCTGTTCCATTGCCTGACGTACCTGCGGCAACCGCGCCGTCAGCGCCTGTCCCTGATACAGCGCCTGGGCGCAGACTTCGCCGGTATGGTTGATGCGCATCAGTCCGGCGACGTGCCGTGTTTCGCTCTCGGTGAGTTCGCTATCGTTCTTCAGCACGGCCGGAGAAGGCCTCGATGGCTGCCCGCTAAACGGTAGCAAGGTACGGAGCGCGGCGTCGGCCTGCATCAAGAGACGGTCGGCTGGGGAGTAGTGACGTTGGCTGGACATGGTTCCTCCTGGAGAGGTGAGGCCGATAACGAGGTTATGGATAACTTTATCAGTGCGGCCGTCAGCCGGGCGGCCAATGCATCTGACGTTTTCCCAACACGTGCATATGGATGTGATGGACCGTCTGGCCACCCAAGTCGTTGCAATTGACGACCACCCGAAAGCCGTCCTGACACCCTTGCTCACTGGCCAGTCGTTGGGCGGTGAAAAGCATATGCCCTGCCAGCGCGTTGTCCGTCTCCGCGTCTAGGTCGTGCAGCGTGGCGATGTGCTTCTTCGGAATCAGCAGAAAGTGTACTGGTGCCTGAGCGGCGATATCGTGGAAGGCGATAATCTGATCGTCTTCATAGAGCTTGCGCGCGGGAATTTCCCCGACCACGATCTTGCAAAAAAGACAATCCATGACGGTTCTCCGTGGGAGATCGGTCGCACAGTGTATCAGGGCATCCAGGCCGGAGTGAGCCTGCACAGGGAGATGGCGTGAGAAACGATATTCATGATCTGGGCCTGGTCCTGGAGTCGCGGGTCAAGCTGGTGCTGGTCGAGTCGTGGGATGAGCGGAGAGTGCTCGAGACGTTGACCGGGCTTGCCGTTCGGCGCGGTGTGGGCCTGTATGTCTGGGCTGCCACCGAAGGACTGCGGCACCTGGCGTTTGGTGGGGAGCTGCACGGCGGAGAAGACAGCCGCAAGCCCGCAAGCGCACTGGAACTGGTGAAGCATGATCCACTCGCCAATCTTTACGTGTTCTGCGATCTGCACCCCTATCTCGATGATCCTGTCCTGGTCCGCCTGCTCAAGGACATCGCGATGAAGGAGTCGTCCTCGGCGCCTACGGTCGTGCTGGTATCCCATGCGCTCAAGCTTCCGCCGGAGGTACAGCGTTACTCGTCTCGCTTCAGCCTGTCCCTGCCTGTCGAGGAGGAGCTGCTGGCCATCGTCCGCGAGGAAGCGACCCGCTGGAGCGAACGCAACCGTGGCGCGCGGGTGCGTACGGATAACCGTACGTTGCAGCAGGTCGTGAAGAACCTACGAGGTCTGAGCCATGCCGAGGCGCGCGCACTGGCGCGGAACCTGATCTGCGATGACGGCGCCATTACTCAGGAAGATCTTCCGGAGCTCAATCGCAGCAAGTTCCAGTTGCTGGATCTGGACGGTGTGCTGGGCTTCGAACACGAGACGGCCCGCTTCGCGGAAGTCGGCGGTCTGGGGAACTTCAAGCGCTGGCTGGCGGCGCGCCAGGCGGCGTTCTTGTCCGAGACCGACGACCGGCCGCGCGGCGTCATGCTCGTCGGCGTCCAGGGTGGCGGCAAGAGTCTGGCCGCCAAGGCCGTAGCGGGGCTGTGGGGGCTGCCACTGCTGCGCCTGGATTTTGCCTGCCTGTACAACAAGTATTTCGGGGAAACCGAGCGCAATTTGCGGGAAGCACTTGCGCTGGCCGAACAGATGGCGCCGTGCGTGCTATGGATGGATGAGATCGAAAAAGGGTTGGCAGTCGGAGATATGGATGGCGGGGTTAGCCAGCGAGTGCTGGGCACGCTGTTGACCTGGATGGCTGAGCGCGCTGCGCCGGTCTTTCTGGTCGCCACTGCCAATGCGATCAAGCGGCTGCCCCCCGAACTGCTGCGAAAGGGGCGTTTCGACGAACTATTCTTCGTCGACTTGCCGGATGCGGCCACACGCATCGACATATTTCGCATCCATCTCGAACGGCGAGAGCTGGCACCCGACACATTGGCGCTTGCATCGCTGGCCGAAGCCAGCGATGGTTTCTCTGGTGCCGAGATCGAGCAGGTGGTCGTGAGTGCGGTCTACGCGGCGCAGGCACAACAGCGACAGGTCGATCAGGCCATGTTGCTCGATTGCATCCGCACCACCTCGCCGCTATCGGTTGTCATGGCCGAAGAGCTCGCGGCGCTACGCCAGTGGGCGAGCGGGCGGACAGTGTGCGCCGACTAAGCTACGTGGGCCTTCATCAGCCTATTTCGCGGGACAGGCTCAGCAGCGTCGGTACCGCTGCCACACCGACAAGGATCAGTACCAGCCACAGCGCGGCGAGTAACTTCACGGCGCGACTGTTAGGGGGAGGCGGCGACCCATATCGATTGGCTTCCTTGGTGCCTGGCACCAGTAGCATGGCGAAGGGAAAGAGGCTGCCTATGACAGGCACCAGGTTCAGCAGAATCAACCAGCCGGACCAGCCAAAATCATGCAGACGCTGTACGCCGATCAGCACGCTGACGACCGCGATCGCAACGCCTGCCAGAGCCATGCAAACCAGGCCGGCGGTAGGTGACATGGCCATGATGATGGCCGCGAGCCCGAACAGCCCAGCTCCGGCGAACATGATGGCCATCGACCACGCGAGATAGCGCAGGCGTCCGATCCGCCCTGACACCGAAAGGGGTTTGAGTTCGCCGTGCAGCGGCAGGGTTTCATCAACGTCGGCAGCTGGCGGCGCATAGGGCGAGTTCGGGGGCGCGGCAGTAGAGGGCATGTTCTGCTGTAGTAACGACTGGCGAGCCAGATACTTATCGAAAACAATGCCGCACGCCTGGCAGATGGAGGCTCGCTCCTGCACATGGCCGCACTTCGGGCATTCCATGGTCCCGACTACGGCCTGGTCAGTCGGGTTAGCGGTATCCTCGTGCATCTGCACCAGGCTGAGCTCTCGGGCGGGCTGCTCCTGAGCCTTGTGGGCCTTTGCCCCGGCACGCTGCAGTGCGGCAAGGTACTTATCCGCCTCCGTCCTGGTGAGTCGGCGCTTGAGGACCGTGGCCTCCCCGCCGAAAAGCTTGTCGATCTTGCCGGTGTCGGTTTTGAACAACGCCGCCAGGTTTTCCTTGACGGTCTGCTGATTCATCCCGGATTCAAGCTCGCCTTTGAAGACGATTCTGTACTGAGCTTCTTGCATGCGGCATCCATGTCACGACGTTGTTGGGCGAGAACAGTAGAGCGCTGTTCTCGCCTGGGCAAGGTGGCTCAATCAGGACTCTGCGCCGGATAACAGATTCTCTTCGGGAGATCAGAACGGCCTGACTACGACCAGAATGACGATGGCGACAAGGAACAGGACTGGCACTTCGTTGAACCAGCGATAGAACACATGGCCGCGCATGTTCTCGTCACGGGCGAAGCGCTTGAGTTGGGCGCCGCAGATGTGGTGATAGCCGATCAGGAGCGCCACCAATGCTAGTTTTGCATGCAGCCAGCCGCCGGTACTGAACAGACTAGGGTTGAGCACGATCATCCATATCCCTAAACCAAGGGTCGCGATCATCGATGGCAGCATGATGCCGCGATACAGCTTGCGTTCCATCACCTTGAAACGCTCCCGACTAGGCTGGTCTTCGCTCATTGCGTGATAGACGAATAGCCGGGGCAGGTAGAATAAGCCGGCGAACCAACAGACCACCGCAACGATGTGCAGCGCTTTGAGCCAGAGGTAAAGCATCGATTGAATCCTTCAAGGACAGGTGCGTCGATATTAGAGGCTGGGGAAAGGCCCGTCATCCCGGCGGTTGGCCCGAAACCAAAGCAGCTTTATCATCGCGTTCTTTCTGGATCCAGTTGAGGGCAGGGCATGATCAAGGTCGGTATCGTTGGCGGCACAGGCTATACGGGCGTGGAGTTGCTTCGCCTGCTCGCCCAGCATCCGCAGGCCGAAGTGGCAGTCATCACTTCTCGCTCAGAGAATGGCGTCAAGGTGACTGACATGTATCCGAACCTGCGAGGCCACTATGATGGCCTTGCTTTCAGCGTTCCCGACACGACCACGCTGGGCGACTGTGATGTGGTGTTTTTCGCTACGCCGCATGGTGTGGCGCACGCGCTTGCCGGTGAGCTTCTAGCAGCCGGTACCCGTGTCATTGACCTCTCTGCTGATTTCCGATTGCAGGATGCAGACGAATGGGCCAAATGGTACGGCCAGCCTCACGGGGCGCCCGAGCTGCTACCTGAGGCGGTGTACGGTTTGCCGGAGGTCAACCGGGAGCAGATAAAGACCGCACGGCTCATTGCCGTTCCTGGTTGTTATCCCACGGCTACGCAACTTGGTTTCATTCCTCTGCTCGAGCAAGGGCTGGCCGACGCGTCGCGTTTGATTGCAGACTGTAAGTCGGGTGTCAGCGGTGCCGGCCGTGCGGCGAAGATCGGCTCCTTGTTCGCCGAGGCAGGCGAAAGCATGATGGCCTATGGGGTGAAAGGTCACCGGCACCTTCCCGAGATCAGCCAAGGCCTGCGCCGGGCCGCCAATGCTGATGTCGGACTCACCTTTGTCCCGCATCTGACACCGATGATTCGCGGTATTCACGCCACGCTATACGCAACGGTGACTGACGCATCGGTCGATCTGCAGAAGCTGTATGAGCAGCGTTATGCCAATGAACCGTTTGTCGACGTAATGCCTGCCGGGAGCCACCCCGAGACGCGCAGTGTGCGTGGGGCGAATGTTTGCAGGATTGCTGTTCATCGCCCTCAGGACGGCGACTTGGCGGTTGTGCTGTCGGTGATCGACAATCTGGTGAAGGGCGCTTCGGGTCAGGCCGTGCAGAACATGAATATCCTGTTTGGCCTGGACGAGCGTACAGGCCTTGGCAATGTAGCCTTGTTACCCTGATGACGTGTCGTGCCCGACCGACTGGGCATGTCGAATAGTTGACCGGTTTTGTCGGGAAAGCCGATAATGCACCGTCAACGCAGTAGGGCGTTTTACGCCAGGAGAACCCAATGAGTGTCGAATCCTTCACGCCCACCGCCATCCAGTTCAGTCAGGGGGCTGCGAGCAAGGTGAAGAGCCTCGTCGACGAGGAAGGCAATCCGCGCTTGAAGCTGCGTGTCTTCGTTACCGGAGGGGGCTGCTCGGGTTTCCAGTACGGCTTCACGTTTGACGAGGACATCGCCGATGACGACACCGTGATCGAGCGAGAGGGCGTGAGTTTGGTGGTAGATCCCATGAGCTACCAATACCTGGCTGGTGCGGAAGTCGATTACCAGGAGGGGTTGGAAGGTTCTCGTTTCGTTATAAAGAATCCGAACGCGACTACTACCTGCGGATGTGGCCAGTCCTTCTCGATCTGAGTGCTGGTGCCGCAAGGAAAACGCCGTGCTATGCACGGCGTTTTCGTTTGGGCTCAAGCCGGGTAGATCGCGCCGAGGATCCGGTTTCCGCGTGCACCGGTAACTCGCGGGCGATTTGCAGGTATTCCTTCCAAACAACAATGGGCCAGCCAGGCGAAAGCCATCGCTTCCACCCAGTCCGGCGGAACGCCGTGGCTTTGTGTGCTGAGCACTTGGCTGCGCGGGAGCAGCGCTTCCAAGCGATGCATCAATGCTTGGTTGTGCGCGCCCCCGCCGCAAACCAGTAGTTCTTCCGTGTCGGGTTGTGCTGCCATAAGTGAATCGCAGATGCTACTGGCCGTGAGCTCCAGCAAGGTTGCCTGGACGTCTTCAGGGCGCATGGCTTCATAACGGGCGAGGTGTTCATCAAGCCAGGCAGGATTGAATAGTTCGCGTCCGGTGCTCTTGGGGCCCTTCGTCGTGAAGAACTCTTCAGCGAGCATGGCGTCGAGCAATGGTTGCACCACCGTACCCTGCGCCGCCCAGTCGCCATTACGATCGAACGGTTGCGCCATGTGGCGCCATACCCAGGCGTCCATCAAGACATTTCCGGGGCCGCAATCGAAACCGTAAGAGGGTTGGCCCGGGGACAAAAGGCTTAGGTTGCAAAAGCCACCTATGTTCAGCACTGCGCGAGCCTTGCTGCTGTCTCCGAAGACGGCCTCATGAAAGGCTGGCACCAGAGGTGCGCCCTGGCCGCCAGCAGCAACATCACGCCGGCGAAAGTCGGCAACGACATTGATGCCGGTCAGCTCAGCCAGTAGCGCAGGATTGCCAATCTGTATCGTGAAACCTCGATGCGGCTCGTGCCTAACGGTCTGTCCGTGGCTCCCGATGGCGCGTATCGCTTGCGGTGATAACCGCTGTTCGCCCAGCAAATAGAGAATTGCTTCTGCTGCCAGCTGCACCCAATGCTGCTCGGCGATGGCGCAGCGCGCCAATTCGTCTTGCCCAGGCGAGCACAGAGCAAGAAGATCCTGGCGAAGCGATGCTGGCATGGGCACGAAGTGTGTGGCGAGCAGTCGCGTGCAGCTGCTTTGCTCGACAAGTGCGACATCCAGCCCATCCAGGCTGGTACCAGACATCACGCCCAGATACAGGGGCATGTTTACTCCTGGTTAAGGGCCAGCATGGTTGCCTTCTCTTCGTCCATGCGAGCCATGAGTGGCTGGCTCAGCTGCATGAAACGCTGCTTTTCATTCTTGGCGATTGGGTCAGCCATGGGCAGCTTCAGGCCCAGCGGATCTACATGGACGCCGTCCACCTGAAACTCGTAATGCAGGTGCGGACCGGTAGAAAGACCGGTAGTGCCGATGTAGCCGATGATCTGCCCCTGCTTGACGCTTGATCCATTGCGCACGCCCTTGGCGAATCCTTGCATGTGAGCGTAGAGCGTACGATAGCGTTGGCCGTGCTGAATGATCACCGTGTTTCCGTATCCCCCTTTGCGTCCAGCAAGCAGTACCTTGCCATCGCCGGCGCTCTTGATCGGGGTTCCGCGTGGTGCGGCGTAATCGACGCCTTTGTGGGCGCGGATTTTGTTCAGAATCGGATGCTTGCGGCCATTGGAGAATCGGGAGCTGATCCTGGCGAAGTCGACCGGAGTTCGAATGAACGCCTTTCGCATGCTGGTCCCGTCAGCATTGTAATAACTGGTCGCGCCGTCCTTGTTGGTATAACGGACCGCCGAGTAGGTTTTGCCTCGGTTGGTGAAGCGCGCGGCAAGAATATTGCCCGTTCCGACGCGTTCACCGCCCACGGTTTTCTCTTCGTAAAGCACTTCGAAACTGTCACCCTTGCGAATGTCGAGTGCGAAGTCGATGTCGTAGCCGAACACGTTGGCCAGATCCATGGTCAGATTGTGGCTCAGACCGGCACGCCTCGCCGCTAGGAACAGGCTGCTATCAATCTCGCCGCGAGCATAGACCGTACCGACTTCAGGCTTTATCTGCTCCTTCTTGAAGGCATACCCGTCGGCACGTTTCTCTAGGGCAAGGGTCTCCAGGCTGTTGAGCTTGCTTCGCAGGCTCGCAAGGTCGCCTTGCTCTGTCAGCTTGAACTCAAGCGTCTGGCCGATTCTCAGTCGGGAAAACTGCTTGGCTTCCTGGCTGCTTGAGAGCACGGCATGCATAGTTGCTGGCGATAGGCCAACTTTTGCGAATACCGTCGATAGCGTATCCCCGTTGGCTACCACGACGGTTTTTTCGAGAGGATCCACTAGGGGTTCAACGACTTGAGCGTTCAGTTCGCCTGGCTCGCCGCCTTGCTTGGATTCGTGTGACGGCCCTTGCGCCGGTGGTTGTGCGAAAGGGGAATGGTCCGTGTTCGGGAGATTCGTTTCTTGCTCCCCGATGGAATGATCTAAAGAAGATTCCAGTTTCAGGTCGATGAAGGTCTTCTTCGCTTCTACCTCGCGTGAAGGGAACACGAGCAGAGCCAGGCTCAACAACGCAGCTACACCACTGGCAGCCAGAAGATGGCTCTTGGGGTAGTTAGGAGCTTTCGATTTGGAAGGCATCATTCGGCGTCTGGCATTTTGAACGGGAAATAACTGTCTAAAATATAAGCAAAGCCCTGATGAAGCAACCCTTGCGGCGGGTGAGCTGTCGGTCGGTTCGGGCCCGTGGTTTGTAAACGGCCTGCGATATTGTAAGGTTGTCGCCCTTTAATAAATGGTACGGGGCATTGCCATGAAGTCGGTTCAAGAGCAGCTATCGGTGATCAAGAGAGGCGCTGATGAGGTGCTCGTCGAGTCTGAGCTAATCGCTAAGCTCGAGCGAGGCGAGCCGCTGCGCGTCAAGGCTGGATTCGATCCGACGGCTCCCGATCTTCACCTCGGTCACACAGTACTGATCAACAAGATGCGTCAGCTCCAGGATTTGGGGCATCAGGTGGTCTTCCTTATAGGTGATTTCACCGGGATGATTGGTGACCCAAGTGGCAAAAGTGCCACGAGGCCGCCGCTGACGCGCGATCAGGTGCTGGAGAATGCCGAGACCTATAAGGCTCAAGTCTTCAAGATTCTGGATCCGGCAAGAACGGAAGTGGCTTTCAACTCTGCATGGATGGATAAGCTGTCGCCTGCGGACTTCATACGCCTGGCTTCGCAGTACACCGTCGCGCGCATGCTCGAGCGCGACGACTTCAGCAAGCGGTACTCGACCAATCAGCCGATTGCCATCCATGAGTTTCTCTATCCGCTGGTTCAGGGCTATGACTCAGTCGCGCTCAAAGCTGATATCGAGCTCGGCGGGACAGACCAGAAATTCAACCTGCTCATGGGGCGTGAGTTGCAGCGGGCGTACGGGCAGCCATCCCAGTGTGTAGTGACTATGCCGCTGTTGGAGGGTTTGGATGGCGTCAAGAAGATGTCCAAGTCGCTCGGGAATTACGTTGGGATTCAGGAGGCTCCCGGTGTGATGTATAGCAAGCTGGTGTCGATTCCTGATTCGCTCATGTGGCGGTATTTCGAATTGCTCAGCTTCCGCTCGGAGGAAGAGATCGCCGAGTTCCGCTCTGACGTTGAGCGTGGAGCCAATCCGCGTGACATCAAGATCAAGCTGGCGGAAGAGATTGTGGCGCGTTTTCATGGCGACGAAGCGGCTGCGACGGCTCATCGCTCGGCAGGTAATAGAATGAAGGATGGCGAGCTGCCAGAGGACTTGCCCGAGATTGAGTTGGTTTCGGAGATAGACATGCCGATTGCCGCTGTTCTTAATAAGGCTGGGCTTGTTAAGAACGCCGCCATGGCGCGCGATCTGCTCGGCTCTGGTGGGGTGCGCGTCGACGGGCAGGTCGTGGATCGTGATTTCATGTTCAGGCGTGGTGTGGCACATGTCTGCCAGGCTGGAAAGAAGTCCTTTGCTCGTGTTTCGCTGAAGTCCGAATAAAACGAAATAAACGGTTGACGGCTGTTTTCAGGTGCCTATAATGCGCACCACTTCCGGCGCAGTCCTCAAGCAAAACCTCTTGTAAATCAAAAGGTTAGCTAAAAAAGGGTTGCATCGGTGGCGGATTCGAGTAGAATGCGCCGCGCTGGCAGGGCGGTGGTTGAGCTTTGTTGGTGGCTTCGGTCGAGTCGATCGAAAGCGGTTGAAAGG